>JBOFGH010000057.1:0-18598 GCA_051649025.1 Eubacteriaceae bacterium | reverse complement strand
AAATGGAATGGCCGTCCAAGGGAATGGTCAAGAATTTTGGAGCAGCTTCTCATTTATTTTGATGGAAGAATCAGCCTTACAGACGTCGAATAACCCTTGCTTCAATCAAAGGCTGCCAATGATCGCTATTGACAGCCTTTGAATCATGTGCAAAAATGGATTCATAGTTTAAAACTTATATTTTCATTGCAATTTTTCAATTGTGTATTTTTCATTAATCTGGAAAACGAGAAAACACAAAATTATTTACACTACCCGTACTCGATATTTTAAGTACGCTCTTAGGTTGATATTCTATTTTTTATTCCAAACTGTTATTCCTGATAAGATGAAAAGTTTAGCACTTGTTTTTTCCATGTCGTTTATTTCTTCTATATTTAGTTTGTCGCACAGTCTTCTTTGCAATTCTATTAAACCATTATTGATAAAGTTTACACCCATCACTTTATTTTCTTTATCAAGCTTTTGGGATATTTCCTGAAATTCCTTGTCTACCCAGGAAGGGATATCTATTAGTATTTTTTTTACTAAATCCATCTCTTCCTGGGTAATTTCTTTCATGTTTGTAATTTCATTCACAGCTGAGGGTGACTTTAAATAATTTCTTTGAGACGCAAGATATTCCTCTGCCCCCTTCTGAGCTAATTCTACCTCAAACTTTGAGAAAGAAATTTTTTCCCATGATTTCCAGTAATTTATTTCTTCAGTATTTTTTTCTGCCTCTAAATTCTTTGATATTTCGCTAATAAAAGAGTGCCATTTATACAATTCGTCTCGAACCGTCACATCCTCTTCAGAAAGTCTTTCCCATTTTTCTATCTTATCTATTAAAAATTGAATTGTTTCTTTACCTACGTCCATTCGTATTAATTTTTCCAACTGTTTTTCTTCAGGTAATGAAAAACTAAAAGCATTTCTCACACGTCTCAATTTTATATAGTCAGAAAAGTTATTATTTTTCATACATTGACTTTCCTCAGTACGGATAAGTGATAATAAGACAAATTCATTCATTTTTTTGTTCCACACCCCTTTTTCTTAAATCATACACCAAAAATATATGTCTAAATATTATAGCACATCCCACTTTTTTTATTAAACGTTATTTTATTACCTCCGCTCAAATAACTTTTGCCCTAAAGCTCGGCGAGTCTTTTATCCATAACATAATGTCCGTAAGACTTCCTTTCTTGCCTTGCCATTTCTTCTACCTTCGCTAGCTTAGATCCTTCACATATCCTATTATTCAATTTCCTTTTATAACGCTCATGCCTCGCTTCAATTTGTTTACACTTAATCGAACAGGCCGTCATTGTTTGGCGAACTGGATAAAAAGACTCTCCGCAAACAGAACACTTTCTTTCTATCACAAATCTTTTTAGGGATGAAAACTCGTCGTACTCATTTGCCAATCGACTTATCAATCTGTTAGGAAATTCTATATTGCCTAGTAAAATACTTCTACAATAGCCGATTGTAATATTAAAATGCCTCTCTAATGCTGTTCTTGATTCAAAACGCTTCTCAGTTAATTCGTCGATAACCTTTTCAAATTCTTTTTTAAATTCGTTTTCTTTATTGCTCATTAGATTCATGGTTTTCTCCTTTTCTCAATTTATTGATATTTTTGCCTTATTTAACATTGGAAATTCTATTTATTTGGCTAGTTCCTTTTTTAACTCAAAAACTTTTTCGATTTCATTGTTGAAAAAACCAAGAGGTTCGTCCCAACATGATTTATTTTGAGTTATATCTCTTTTTTCAAAAGTACAACTGTAATTACCATCACGGCAATTAAAGAAACCAAGGATATTGAAGAGGCAATCCCCTTTTTCATCAAATCGCGCCTTTTGACTTTCACTTAAAACTTCTCGGTACCACTCTCGGTAAGTTTTTTTACTGGGCCGTTTAATTTCATTCTTAATATTTTCCATCTTTTAACTCCTTACAAATTAAATTTTTATAAAACAAAACATTTTGGTTCATCAATAATATTATTAATTATGGTTGCATATTCCCATGTTGGTCCTAATGGCATATGGTTCGCATATTTGCAATCAACATAACTCAAATGATTCTCAGGCATCTTATCAATAACCCAATAGGCAATTCTATTCTTGGCACCTGGGTAACATATTGGCGTTTTCATTCTCTATAATCCCCTCTTTTTTCTGCTAACGATTTCAATTTTTTAACTACTAAATATCGTCACGCCATTCGGATCATATTCTTTATCTAAAAACATTTTCTTACCTAATTCACATTCCTTAACTGATTTCTTTTCATTCCAGCATTTGCCCTCAAAACGAAAAATACAAGAATTACAATTCAATAAGTTGAGTATTGATTCCAAGCTAACATTGGCCATCTCCTGAATCGTTTCCAAATTACTTTTTTCTAAATCTCCTTTTTTGCTTAAAAAAGCAACTTTCCCATCTTCACACCGTTCTTTTCCTTTACACGTATTTTCACACTTACTTGTGAAGAGGTGATCACAACATTCACAATTTAAATATACTTCGATAGAATTTAAGCCTTTTAAGATTTTACTTTTTATGAACTCTGAGTTTTTCATAATGTTTCCCCTTTTATTTATTGTTTTTCAAATTTCACCTATTTACTTAGATTTCTAAGCTTATGATTTTTCTCCATTTTTCATTAACATTGCAAATAACAGTCGATCTATAAATTATGCCATAATCTTTTTGAAAATTGTTTCTCATTCAAGCAAAAAATTAAAACAAATTGATGTTCTTACTTTCATGCAATTATATGATATTCCAATAAATCAGATCATTTTTCATACTCTTAAACACTAATTCTTTATAATTTTAATACCCATTTACATCTGATCTTTGTTACAAATGTTGATTCTACTTGTCTACCTCAAGTATCCGTGTTTTTACATTAGACGCCTCTCTTCTTTGAAATTACTATTTTAAAGTAACACAATTAGTATTATTTTTATACTTTTATTGTATTGTATTAGGTATCTTTTTTCAATAAAAATGACATTTCTACGATTTTTTTGCAAAAAAAAAGAGTATTTCCATACCCTTTATCACTTAATGCGTTTTTATCTCTTCATAACTATTCTCATTATTCTTTCCGCGGATTATTCCCTTCTCAATTTAATTATTTCTTCTACAGCTTTTTCCCCAAAGATTAGTTGAAAGGCCTTATACATTTTTTTTGAAGGATAAATCTTTACATTCTCTACTCTCTTCAGGTGAGCTAGAGAATAAGGACAACCAACTTCTTTAAGAAGATCTTTTAAATCTTCTAGACTCAGTAAGTATTTCATCCGTAATACTTTAAGAGGTCTCTCCTCTTCCAGATTAAATAATTCACTAAAAATATAATGGCCATCAAAGTCTTCAAGTGCCTCTTCCATTTTTTTGATTGTTTTATATGAAGGTAGCGTCTTACCTGAGGCATAAGAATAAATTTGACTTTTTGTCATTTTACACCCTTCTTTTGAAATAAGTTCCGCAATCACCTGGTAGGACATCTCTTTATTCTGGATATACTCTTTAAAGCGCGTCTTTTCCTTATCACTTTCGTTTTCTTTCTTTAGTTTAAATAAAAAAGGAAAAATATCCGTCACTTCACTTTTAGGGTAAAGTTTCGAAAAACCAATAATTAGCTCTTTTGAAGGTAATTTTTGATTATTTGCTATTTTCATTATGTTTTCTTCGTTTAAATCTATTCCAATGGCCAGTAGGTCTTCATGAAGTCTTTGAGGGGATAGATGGTTTCTTGCCATATAAGCACTCATCCAATTTTTTTCTCCTGCTTTTTTCTCTGATATTACATTGAGAATACTAATTCTTGCGATGCGATCCTTCACATCTTCGGTGAATTCTGGTATTTCGGAATGAGGCAACAGATCATAAATTCCCGAAATAATTGGGAAAGATGCTTGTTTATGTCTTTTCTCTATTTTAAGGATTTCTTTTTCAGTGGTGTCATAACCATTTTTGATTAATAAATCTGCTAATTCTTCCGAGGTAAGTCCTAATTTTTCTCTCATTTGTGTGAGCCATGGACTTTGATCGTTCGTTGTATAAAGTTTTTCATGATCAAAATCATGAAACGTTTCCTTAATGGCTTTCTCTAAATGCTCTGGCAATCGAAAGGCTCCCCTTTCATAACCCGATAAAGAGCTGCTTGTCATCATCACTTGAGTTCTTTCTTCTATTTGCTGGCAAAATTCCTTTTGTGAAAGATTCTTTTGCTTTCTGAATTCATATAAATATCTAAAACTCATTGATTTACCTTAAATCTTTCCTTCTTGCATTTTCTACAAAAAACAGTCACTTTGGGACAAATTTTTAGTAACCTACCACTATTTTATTTTACCACAGGATTGCGATTATTTCATTAATATTAATTCTCTTACGAAAATGAAAAACGCCTTTCTGATTATGAGTGATTAATTTGAATTTGATAATCTTAGTTTAAAAGATAAATGGTGAAATCTCTTATTTAAATCTCTTCTATGTTTGCCATACCATTCATTTTAACACGGTTATTACTCCTCTAAAATTATTCAATGACTTGTACCCGACCAAAGCCCAATACGTTCTTCTTTGGCACTGTTTTCTGCATTTATAAACCTATCAACGTACTTAACATTGGGAGGAATTGTCATTAACACGCCATGGCCTTCTTTAAGAATTATTTCATTGAGCATTTTCCCATCAGGAAGATAAACATATGCTAATACGCGTCCATATTTATCCGTAGGAGAAACATCGTACTCCAGCTTTACATTTTTACCAGAGAGCAACTCCTTTACAAATTCGCTTGAAACTTTTCCATAAGGAACATTTTTGGATTTATCAGGATGGACGCTTTCAGGTGTATCAACTCCAATGAGACGAACTTTCATATCCTCTTCCCCATTTTTTAAGACAATCGTATCGCCGTCCACGACTCTTTTGACTTCATATTCCATATTTTGTTGTGCCTTTTCTTCAGCCGTTTCTTGTTTCATGTTATCAGTGGCCACTGGGGGAAGCTTATTCAATCCCTCACATCCACCTAAAATAACAATGATGAAGATAACACAGCTTACTAAGGCGTGCTTATTATTAATTTTTTTTCTCATATCAAACCCCTTTTTTTATTCGTTAGATGGTTATTAGTCTTAAAAACTCACTTTCATTAATCAAACGACCGATCCCCACCTCCTTAAAAACCTCTTCAACCTTAAAATACAATACCTCTCCTCCGATATTACCATTTAGAGAGACAACTTTACCGATTTTTAAATTAATTTTCTGCTTACTATTCTCAATTTTGTATAGATTTATTTTATTTACAATAATTGTTCCGATCTCACTCTCTCTAATTTTTTCTATCTCTTTATTATTCATTCTAACACCAAAACATTTTTCCAATGATTCCTCTTCAATGATTTCAAGTGTCAATGGTTTAACGAAGTATCTGTTTTCCCAAGCAGTTATTTTATCCTGAATTTCAAGTGTTGGGATCCCTTGTTTTCTTAAGGACTCAAACGGATCCTCATCACAATTTTCAAGGGCTTTATTTAAAGCTTCTTTGTTTTTTTCGGTTTTTCGAAGAGGAACTTCAAAAAGCTGGTCACCATTCTCGATATACTTTACTATATTCTCTTCAGATGTAAAATAAACTTCCCCTTCTTTTAAATTTCTAAGGATTTTCTCTTTATGGTTTAAACGTTTTTTTTCACCACTACCTTCGATGTTTTCCTCTTCAATTTCTTTATCTATGGGTTTATAACCTTCTACATCGTATTTAAACAATAACATTTTTTTCATTCTTCTTCTCCTTAAATTAGTTTTTTTATCTCTACTAATGATTTAAATCTAAAATCCTTGGTGATTCATGATGATTCGTAATTGACTCAACTCATTACACTGGTGCAATAAAAGAGAGCCAGTAAAAAATACTCGCTCTCGATTTATTTCCATATTAAAATATTTTGTGGCCATATCTCACAAATAATTATTTAGATTTCTTTTCCCATGTAAAACTCTATAAACATCAACGGTTCGCATTTCACTATTAACCCTATAAAAAACTAAATAATCTTTGATAATAAGTCTTCTGTATTTCATGTATTTTTCCCCAATATAAGGCATTTCCTGCAATCGTAAGACCTTTTCTTCTAAATCACGTAAAAAAGCCTGCGCTGTTTCGATTCCAAATTCAGATAAATAATCAGCGATCTCTATGATATCTCCCCTAGCTCTTGGTAGATAACGAATCTCAAACTTCATATTTGTTTCTCAAAGGTGCAAATATTTCTTCATGGCTTAACCACTGTGTATTTGGATCCTGTGCTTCTTTTTCCGCTTCAGCAAGCTTCGCATTGATAAATTTTGTATGGAGATACTCTTCGTACTCAGCATAGTCTTCAAAAGATATCAATACCGCTTCTCCCACACCATTGTTTGTTATGATTATTTGTTCATGTTTCTTGAGCATCCTAGAAAGCTCAGCATAATTATTACGTAAATCTCTGACGGGTCTCACTTGTGTTTTCATTAAAGCACCTCCGTTTTTTACATTGTATCATAACTGTGATACAATGTAAAACTTCATTTTTTTAAAGATTAATAAACTCCATTAATCTCATTAAAAAGAAAATAAAGGTTAAACCCATGGCTATCCAGAAGCTGCACCAAAACAATAAGGATTTTCCTAGTAATCCCCTGATTAACCAAAGGCCCATCTTACTTCCTTTTCTTCCATTACACCTACCACACGCAGGTACCAGGTTCTCAACTTGATTGATATCATTTATCTTAAGTTTCTTTAATACCTTTTGATTAAAATGACTCTCTTGTGCCTTGGCCACTGGAAACAAATGATCAATGGTGACATCTTGCTGTTTAACAAACTTACCACAGTATACACATTGGTAGTAAGCTTCATTTTTGTAAGTATAGCCACTGTTAACTGAAAAAAAATTCTTACGATAATCATGACTTCTCACATAACGAGGATCCAATATAACAATTGAAAACCCTTGCTTTTTAAAAAGACCCCTCTTTTTTTCTGCATCTTCTTTATTTTTAAAATTCATTTTCCAATAGCCCACTTTTTTTCCTGAACGAACAAAAGTAAAACCATGACTATAAAGTTCTTTTCTTTTGTGATATGTCTTTCTTCTCCCATCTTTTATTCTTAATTCATACACGACTCTCCTTACACTCCTTTTCCAATAAAGCCCATGTGTCAACGACTCAAATAAAAAATCATTTAGATTACCTTAACGGCATGGATTATCTTTGATCAGTTCTTGAATTGCATTCTTACTAAGGTGTTTTTTCTTTTTCAGCTCTCTGATTATGAGATTAAGTTGATCCAGGTGTTCTGTAAGAATTTCTTTTCCTTCACAATAGAATTCTTTCGATAATCTAATGATTTCATCTGATAATTCTGATTCTAGCAAAGCTTTACTTTTAGAATGATCCTCCATAATGATATATGTTTTAATTAAATCAGTAGCTCTTAAAAAATCACCATCCCCGTTTGCGTATCCTATGCAACCAAAATGAAATTCTCCGAGGATTAATTCCTCTGCAATTGCTCCTGCATATAATATGAGTATCTGATTTTTCACCGCTTCCGCATTCATGTTTTTAGTAATGCTTACAACGCAAGAAGAGGTATATGAAATATTTACGTCAAAACTTTCTATATTTTTTAAGGAGGACATCAATGCATGTCCACTTTCGTGAATCGCTGCGTGATTCAAGTTATACTCAGCAAGTTCCTTATTTTTTTCATACAATGCACTAGCGCCTCTTATTGCCACTCCAAAATTAGGTGATTGATCTACGCAAGTTGTTGTTTTGATAAATATTTTGTAAAACAAATAAATCATCAACAGAAACGAAAAAACCGTAATGACAACACTTTTGATTGCCCCCTTAGACACATCTAATGGGTCAGTGAAGAAAAACATTAATAAAGTAAAACCACAAGATAGCAAAAAGGAATCGATAATACCATAAAAGACTTCAAACGGCGGTATCCTATTCCATCTTTTCAAAATAATTCCACCTTTCTTTTTTCCATTTACTATTTTTAATTTCTTTTTCAAGATTTTCAACATCTTTCTTTATTTCATTTTCTAATGCATTAGCTCTTTCGATATCTATCTTGAATTCATTTGCATTACTGTCATATCGATAGAGTTTGGATAAGGAATTTTCTCCATAAAAAGAAAGGCCATTTTCTTTTTCACTTAAGAGACTCTCTTTCAAAGTAACGTCGTTATTTATAACATTTCTGTAATATTCAAAGAGTTCCATCATTTGATCATTATATTTAGTTGGATCAATTTCATACACACGACTAAAGGAATTTGAAGAATCCATGATGTAGACCGATATAAATCCGTGAATTTGATCATAACAGTCCCTTACTTTTATTAAATGGTAACCAAAATGTTTACCGTTTTCTTTTGTAACATCGATATAGTTCCTATCCATATAAAAATAATCGTATTTTTTATCTATCCCTGTTTTCACATCAGAGGATATAGGGCTGGTTTCTCCCGATATCAAAGGTGGTACTTGATCTATTCCAAGGATTTCCTCTTCAAAAACTTTCATTTTAAAATTTAAGTTAAAAGATGTTTCTTTATTAGCCTCGTCAAATGTTAATATTGTTCCTTCAGTGTTTTTTAAACAAACGCTGGTTTCTAATAATTTATTTTTATTAAAGGAAGTATCAACACTGATTGGCTTGTTGTTTGAAAAGAGACGAATCTTTCTAACATAGTCGTTTTCATCATGATAGTCGTTATAGTCCACCTCTATAAATTTGATAAGATCACGATTATTTAAGGTGATTTCATAGGTTATTTCATTTTCCTCTTTATTTCCAATTAAACTCTCAATTTTTACGCTAACACCGTTTGCTTTCCATACTTTTATTTCATCCTTTAACCAAACAAAAAATTGAAAGGATTGTAAAGCCACAAGAATCACCAAGTACGTGCATATTATTCTCCAATATTTATTCCAAATATAGTCCACCACTTCAAAAAAAAGCATAATTTTCTCCTAATGTTTTATTAGTGGCTGTGGAACAAACCCTGTTTTAAGAGAGTTTGTTCCTTACATACCATTTTAATTTAATTAAAAAAAAGCCCTCTGGCTTGGCTTATTTAACAATACTTTTTTTTATTTCCCATCACGACAACGAGTGCAAGGGCAAACACCATCACAAAGGCTAAGATGGTACTACCATTGTCCCCTTGTTGTCCTGTTTTAGGATTCGTGGTTGTGTTGGTTTGGTTCACGACGGCTTTTTTCATGACGTTAACCACTTCATAGGTTAGAGTCACCCCATCTTCTTTAATGTCCACTTCAAAGGGATCACAAATGATGTAATTATCAGGGGCTTTGACTTCGGTCACTAAGTATTTCCCATAGGGATGATCTTTAAAGATGACTTTGCCATCGGCTCCAGTGGTTAATGTTTCAACGACTTTTCCTGATCCAATGTGGGTAAGGGTAAACTCAACCCCTGATAGAACTGATTTTTTCCCATTGTTATCTTGACCAAGTTTTAGAATTTCAATACTGCCTTTGATGACTTGATTCACGGCTTCAATCTCGGTAATCACCACAGGAGTAACCTGATCCTCATATTTAAGTTCAAAGAAAATCGGTTCGGGATTTAAAAGATATCCACTACCTGGAATGGTTTCCACGGCTTGATAAAACCCTAATGGTCCGTTAAATTCTGCCAATGCGTCTTTAACCACAATGGTATCACACACTTCTTCGGTGACGGTCTCCCCGTACATGTCTTTTAGGCGTGTGATTTCAAAGGTTGCCCCATCAATGGAAGCATCCCCTTGTGGGATATTCACCACGGGTTCTTTGACTGGAGGGGTTTCCCCTTCGATAGGTTCAACTGGGTCTTTTTCTTTAGGCACAGAATCCGCATCGATCTTGTGTAAAATCCCTTTTCCTGTGACGACATCGTTGGTAAAGGTGACAGCAGTGGTTTCATTCGGTTTTACCGTAACCGTGGTTTCAGCTTTTACACTGACTAAATAGCCATAGGGAGCTGTTTTTTCTTTAAGGAGATACTCCCCTTCTAAAAGTCCACCAGTGAGGACTTTTCCTGTTTCATCAGTCGTTGCTTCCATGACCACTTCTCCATCTTTAATGACCTCATAAACCGCTCCTGGAAGAGGCTGATCCGTGTCATTGCCTTTTTTCGTGATTTCAATGTTTCCAGTCACCGCTTTAAAGGTGGCGGTTAAACCTTGAATGGTGATGGGGTCTGTATATTTCCCTACGGAGACTACCTTTTGTACATTATCGTTACTTGGTAAAAATACCATTGCCGACAATTCAAAAACATCAGTTGGAACGTCCATGGCTAAATCCCCTGTGTAGTTCCCATCAGCAAACAGATAGAAATCTTGGTCGGCGTCCATGGTCACGGTTCCACTATTTTCTTGGCCATTGGCAAAGTGAACTCCGATCCCTTCTGGAAGGTTTAAGGTATAGTGTTGATTGGCACCAGTTGTTTCAGTTTGATACCATCCTGTTTGTTGTCTAAGATTAGAGACATCCCAAGAAGCAATCTGGTTTTTATTTAGAATATTAAAAGTCCCTCTTGGTGCATCGGGATTTCGACCTTTGCTCAGCAAGAAGGCAACCCCTGGATCTGCTTCCGCTGGAGGATTGGGAGAGATACCCAAATAAATCCTCAGCGCCACGAAAGTATCAATATAAGATTTTTCATGGTTACCTCCATTCATGTCTAAATTGTTAGGATATCCATAGAATAGAATATTGTAAACGCCTGGATCATTGTATACTTGTTGCATATAAACTTCGTTGAAAGGGACATCTTTCTGCGGTTCAATACAAAAGGCTGGTTGCCCATCAACTGAAATGTAAGGGGTATATGTTGTTTCTCCACCATAATTCCAAGACAAGTTTCCTGATGAGTTTCCTGTGGCTCTTAAAAGGGGGTTCACACTGGTGGTGATGACCCTTCCATCGTCTGTTTTCCCAATGGGATAGGCACTTAAACCCTCGGTGAAGGATAAATCAAAATCCTCATTTTCAGGCATAATCACCACGGTCTTGGTTTTTCCCTCAATGGTGCCTTCAACCACCTCAGCCTTAGGGGCTTCTTCTCTCGTTTTTTCTTCCACCGATTCCTTTGGCACTTCCTCAGTCACTTCGGAAGGCACTGCCTTTTCTGCTTCTTGTTGTTCCATCGCAAGCACTGGAAAACACTGAATCACCATGCTGAATAACAGCATTAAACTTAGTAATAATCGTTTTTTATTTTTCATTTTTTTCCTCTTTTCTTATTTTCTGAAAACTTTATAACATTAATAACCTTGGAATTTTAATTCTACATGTCCTCACCACCTTTAATGAATATAAAAAAGACGACCTATTTAGGTCGTCTTTTTTAACAATTATTGTTATTTAATTCTATTGTTGCCATGGTGGAGTGCCACCGATTTCAACACCTGGTGGCAACCCACCACTTCCTATTTCCCCATGATTAGTACCACCATTAGCATTTTCTTCTTCCCACGTATTTGTAGGAACATAACCTCCAGAACTATTTCCTCCCGAATAAGAAGGTTCGTATCCTCCTGAATAGGATGGTTCATAATAATCACCACCGCCACCTGAATAAGATGGTTCATACCCACCACCGCCACCACCTGCTGGGGCTTGAGCTTGAGCTACTGCTTGGGCTTGTTGGGTTGCAACATGGTTATTCATGGCGGTGCCAATCCCTGCCACTTGATTGGCGAGGGCATTTTTTAAATTTTCATCCGCTAATCCCCCTAAAAGAGCAATGGCTTGATTGTAAATGTCAATGCTTGCTTCGGGTCTTAACTGTGTTCTTGCTGATCCATCGATGTAAAGACTATCGATGAGGGCATTTGCCTGCTTAACCGTATCAAAAACGTTAAAAGCAACTGCACTAAGTTGCTCCATATCCGTAGCAAATATTTCTTTACCCATCTTTTTGCAACTTTCGATATTGTCTTTAGCATTGTCTATTTGTTCTTGCGTTGCACCATTTTTTAAAGTCCAAACAGCATTTTGAGGATCGGTGTAAAGAAAATCAACTGAATCTCTAGTTTCAATCATTAACTTAGCTGTAAATATTTCTTTACTCAACTTTTCTTTTTTGCCTTCGTCCTTGATTTTTCCGACTAACGCTGTTGCTTGTTCAATCTGTTTTTGATCAACGTTTTCGGCCAACATTTCTCTATCTTCACTATAGAGTGCAGCAACAGCTTTTTCTGCATTCTTTACGGGATTAAAGGCACTGGCATAGATCGTCCCTGATGTAATCAGCAATACCCCCAATACAATCAAGCTTGTAAGTATCTTGGATTCTTTTTTAATTAGAGCTTTCATCTTTCTTCTCCTTCAAAATAATTTTTTAAAATAATGAACTAAAATAATCAGACAGGAAGTTTCTAAGGTTGCTACATTAGTAGCACGTATATCCATTATAACATCCTTTGATAAATTAAACAGTTTTTTGTTTATTATCATTGTTGATGTTAAAGATATAAATTAATTATTCTTTACTCTGATTGTTTTATCTTAAATTAATCATACAATAATTTTAAGTTCAACTCAATCTAATGGATTCCCATTATTTTAGTCTATTATTAATGTTTAGGATTGATATACTCGTGGCGGGAAAAGTTTCGCACTTTTCATTTTAAAACTAAATGTCTTTATTAACTAAATTTTTCATTTGCACATAAACTCCCTTTTCTTCGTTCGCTACAATTTTCCTTATGCAAATCTATTCATATTTGCAAATATACTTCTTAAAAATAACTTAGTTTTACTCAATTAACTTTTTTTTAAATCACGACTACCTGCCCACAACCTCAACGTTATTTTTTTTCGGATTGGTTTAATAAAGCCATTTGAGCTTTCTTTTTCAAGGGAAAAATTAAAAATTAAAAAAATTCGTTTTTCCCGACTTTTTTTTATAAAAATTCCCGATTTAAAAATATGAAATATTTAGATTTTAGAAGTTCATTTTAATTCCTTTAACGACCCACAAATTGTTGTCATTAACCAGTGTCATTGTCCATTCAAAGTTGATATTCTCTTTATCTTTTGTAAGTATATCTGTTTTTTCTACTTGAAATTTTTCCTGAATAGTAACTTCTCCTTTACCATTTATTTTAATAGATTTGATTTCCGCACTTAAAGTTTTATAGTTTGAATCATAACTTAATCCACTATTTTCTTTCTTTTCTTTAATCTTCTCAATCACATTTTGTGAAATATTCTTAGCAGAATTAAACGTTTCTTCCGATCTGGATAGCATATTAATTATGCTTGTATTAATTTTATTTACTTCTTCTGAAATGATTTTCATATCACTTTCTTCCATTTCTAAATCTTCTATTCTAAAGCTACTATCAATCGTTCCATCTCCTTTTAACATACCAGGGTTTATTCTTTCGGTAATTACCTTACCTTTTGAAGTTGAAGGTCTCATACTAATCTCATATTCCCCTTTGAATAAAGGTAATAAATAAATGTTGTTTTCCTCACCAAATGTTAAATACTTATTATCAATTATTTGATTTTCTAAAATGATTTCTACATCCTTTGGAACAATAATTTCATAATCTAGAATAAGGAAATTTTCAGGTTTCACTTTTAGTTTTTTTCTTTTATCTCTCTTAATTTCAATATCTAAAACCTGCTCACTTTCATTACTTTCATATACGACTTGACACTTATTATTTTTCTCATCAACTGATTTTTCTTCTTTTTTTTCAGGAAAAATGTACTCGATATTCTTAACATTTCCTCCTAAAAAACTTCGATCATCCCATTTCTTTTTAAAGATTGTTTTGTTTAAATATTGTTCGTTTTCTGGAATTAACAATGCATCATAAACCTCTTCTACATTGTTTTCAACTAAATTTTCAAAATACTTTTTAACAAAATTGGAAGCATCCGTCTTACGATTGCTACTTAGAAAAAAGAAAAAAACAATAGCAATTACAATTAAAAAAACAGCTAAAATAATACTTATTCTTCTTTTATCTCGCATTTTACCCTCTTTTGATTGAAGCAATGATCAACGTTATATTGTCTCGTTCTCCTAACTCTTTCACATATTGAATGAACTTTACTACTTGATTTTTTAAATCATTTTTTCTATTCTTTAAAAGAATTTCTTTAATCATATGATTATTCACTTTGTTGAAAGCCCCATCCGAACCTACTAAAAAAATGTCGTTATGCTTCACCTCTCCACTCCTTATTTCAAAATTGAAATCCTTCTTGTGTCCTCCTAAATATTCTGTTAATAAGTATTTATTTTTCTCGGTATCCATAATTTTATGATCTTGAGTAAGCTGATTTACCATCGTATTAAATTTATATACTCTACTATCTCCTACATGAAAAAGATAATAGTGACTATAATAAAAAAGCACAATGGTTATGGTTGTAGCTAAACTGACATCATTTTTTTTACCATAGATTAATATTTCATCATTGATTAAGTTAACTTTTTCAATCAACGAAAGCATAATTCTTTCTATGTCTCCAAACTCTTTTACAAATTCATTTTTAAACCATGTATCTATTTTTTTGACAGCTATAGAAGATGCTATTTCACCGTTTTTTAACCCCCCAACACCATCTGCAACAACAATTAAACCAATGTTTTCTTTGCCAACTTTAGCAGTTTTATATAAAAATGAATCTTGGTTATTAGCTTTCGTGTCATTTTTATAAGTACTTCCATCAATATGTATCTTCATAATGATACACCTTCACCACAAACCTCGTGTCCGCTAGTATAATTTCATCCCCTGGAAATAAAGCAATATACTCTTGTCCAATTCTTTTTTTGTTTACTTTTGTCCCATTGGTTGATCCCATTTCTTTAATATGATTTTGTCCATCTATCCTTTTGATTTTTATATGTTCCCTACTAATCGCTGGGTTAAATGTTACTATACCATCAGCTTTTTCTTTACTTTTACCAACAATAAAATCATCTTTACTAACCTCCAATACAAAAATTCCTCTCGGTCCTTCACTTTCAAGGATAATATCTGGAATAAAAATATCTCCTAAAATCGCTGTTTCAACATCTTCACTTAAAACTTGTACCTCCACTTTTTCTTTATTTTTACTTCCAAAAAACCTCTTTTTACTCTCTGTTTTTGGCTTCTTTAAGTTAGCTAAACTATTTTTTTGATTATTTTTTTGAACTTCCTCCTTAATCATTTTGCTTTTTTTCAATTTACTATCTTCTTCTTCATTGTCGAAAGGCGGTAAATCGCTTGGATGGAGTTTGTTTGAATCAAGATTGAATTCCATCTATTCTACCTCTTTACTATTTTTATTTTTCCTTTTTTTGTTTGCTAAATAACCGAAATAGCCACTTGTAATAATGAGCAGAACCGAAATTAAAATAATGAAAAATTTAGTATTTTTATTTCCCATTTGCTCAGCTATTATTTTTTTGGTTTCAATATCTTTCACGATTAAATTATAACTTTCTTCTTCAATAACATTGCCAACATCATCAATTGCGGAGACTAAAAGCAAGTAATTACCTTCTTCATTCATTTCTACAATTTTCTCTTCTTTATTCGCTGAACTCTCAAGTATATTTTTCACTTCACCGCTCTTTTCGTCTTTTAAATCCATTTTAGTAAATCGATCGGGTTTTTCATTTCCAACCCACATAGACTCTAATTGAACTTTTAGTTTGCTTCCTTTATCTATAGAACTGTTACTTTGGCTTTTTATTTCAATGTTGTTTTTAGTGTTAACTAACTTTATTTTTGGCGGTTTGGCATCGATATACATGTCAAAATTCAAAACTTTACTCTGATTTAATGCCATGTCCGTTGCTTTTACCGTGATAGTTTTTAATCCATCCTTAAAAATTGGTTCGTCTATTCCCCAAGCCTTACTCAATCCCCCTATTTTTTTCTCTCTGACATTGCACTGGATCTCTTTAATATATTTGTCGTATACATCAATATGATTCCTTAAGATAAACCCACTTTTATATGCGGGAATTTCATCGAAATTTATGTTGATGGCTGTAATCAGGGGATCCGTTTTATCAATAATTATTTTGCCATTTACATTTTTTGCAACATTACCAGCTTGATCACTGGCAGAAGCAATAAATATGTATTCATCTTCATCTGTAATGGTTATACTTTGCTCATAAATATTACCTGTAACTGTCGCCTGTTTAATTTTTTCTTCATTGTTTAGAAAAAAACTCACACTATTAGTGTCTAGATACAGGTCTTCATATGACGATTTTACATTTACATTGTTATTGGTAAAACCTCTGAGATCAGGCGTAATTTTCACATTGGGACTGGTACGATCATAGGTTATCTTTTCCGTTGCTTGATCAACGGTAGCTTCGTTCCCTGCCACATCTTTTAGGGTATGACTAAAAGTAATCACACCTTCGGGGTGGTTGCCCATGGGCGACGTTGCCACAGGATTTTTTGTGTGATTACCTTCAACATTGGCACCTCTGCCTTGGATCGTGGCACTTGCAAGAATCGTTTCATGATTGGAACTCATGCTTGTCGTTATCACATCCCCTTCCTTTGCAAAGCTTTTATTTTTAACGTTACTAGAAATCATCACTGTGGTTGCTTGGATGGGCGCATAGTAGGTTAAAACATTCCCAACATCTTGGTGGGTTAACGTTACTGGGGTATTGCCTGCCTTATCGTTTAGGGTAAAGGAAAAGGTTAGGGTACTAAGATCCGTCATGCTTTCGATTGTTTTTTCCATGGTATAAAGGTTATTGTTTTCTAATATCGAGTTCTTTGACCCATTCATCTCTCCAGTTACTATTAAAGGGTGATTCCCTTCAAAGCTCACCTTCGCTATATCCCCATTTTTGAGATATTTTGTCCCATCACTGCCATTGGTGCTCACAAGCATTAAGTTAGAAGCTTGAATCGGGGCAAAATACAAAATCCCTTGGGTATCGGCTTCTTTAAAAACATAGGTTGTGTTTCCTGCAGCATCTGTTAAGTTAAAGCTTGTTTGAATGGTGCCTTGATCAGGAACCATCCCATTGGTTACCAAAAGCTTTTTAGTAAAGTTTAGTTGATCACTTGTTTCTGCTGTTTGAGGAGCGCCTCCAATCTTTAACTGGTTCACCTGTACAGGGTGGGTGGTGCTGAAATCTAAATGAATATCATCCCCATCTTTAGCATAGAGGCGATCCATGAGGTTGTTTGATTGGAAGTTGACTGTCTCTAATGCAATCGGGGCATAGTAGGTTAATTTCTGAGTAAGTTCTTCTTGACTGATAATCACTTTGTTTCCCGCTTGATCTTCAGCAACAACATTAAATGGGATCACCTGGTTATCAGCACAATCACCATACTGAATACTTTTTTCATATTGATAATGATTAAAACTCCCTGTGTTCACTACTGGTTGACCTGCAAGGGTGGTGACCAATGTAACATCTTTTGACGTATCAAAACTGAGGCATACTTGATCATCATTTTTAACAAACCTTCCGCTGGGATTATTGGTGGTGAACGTAACATTCTGAATAGTAAAAGGTGCGATATAAGTCACTGGATCAGCATCTCCGTTTGTTTTAATCACCTGGGGATTTCCTGCAGCATCCGTAATACTTAAAGAAAAAGGTATCCTTGACCCATCGTTAAATTCGGTGCTGTTAGTGACGGGTAATATTGCTTGATAATGGATATTGTCAAGACTATTAACCGTGGCTGGTTGACCGTTGATAGTGGCATTGCCATTCACTGGATGATTCGATGTAAAACTAAGAATTAAGTTATCACCATTTTTTGCAAGTGCGTCTGATTTGGTATTATTCGATTTAAAGCTAAGATCCGTAATCTCAATGGCATCGTAAAATGTGATGGGATCGAAGTCACTTTCTGAGAGCTGAATTGTATCACTTCCTTGGGTACAGGTAATACGAAGGGGAATCACGGCATTATCTGTTAGCATCCCCTCTGTAATGGGAAGACTAGCTTCATAACGATTCCCAACTTGACTAAAGGAAAGTGACACTCCACCAATATCTCCCTCGATTAAATCTAGAGGGAGACTGGTTTCAATGACAAGGTTAATCACATCGCCTACCTTGGCTAATCCCCCCAGATTGGATGTTGTCATTTCTTTTAGTACTATCTCGAAGGAGGAAGCGAATAACTCCCGTGCTTCGTTGTGTGACTCTGTCCGTGTTTTTTCAAACAGAGATGTGTTTACCTTTTTTTCAATCAGCTTCACCTGGGGATTTCCCTCCAGTGCCATGACCGATGGGGTTAAAAAAAGCGTAGCGATGACCACTACGCTGGCTACTTTTTTCTTATTCATCACTTTTATTAAACTCCTTTTTTCTCGTTCGTTTTTAACATATCCGTTTTTTCCTTATATAATGTATTTAGGTTGATAAAGGTAACCCATAACCCTTTGTTAGCTGTATAATTATTCAGGATTATCCTGTATAATTGTTTCATTAGATAGAGCGACATCGATTTTTCCTTGAGACTACGATCTCGTTC
>JBOFGH010000056.1:0-16259 GCA_051649025.1 Eubacteriaceae bacterium | reverse complement strand
AACAAATGTTTTTTCATCATTTGCGACCTTTGTTTCTGTTGTTGATGGACTACTACACCCTGCAACTAAGGCAATCACAAGGGTCAATGCCAGTGTAAAACCTAAAATTTTTCTTTTCATCATTCTTCTTTCCTCTTTTCATAAATAATTATAAACTATTATATACTTCACCACGCTAAATTGCTAGTGTTTTTAAATCCCTTGTTTTCTTTTTTTAAAAAAAGAAGAACCCGAGGGTTCTTCTAACTTTTTCTAACTAAAAATTTCATAGGTCTTTTCTAAAATTGGGTCTGTATACGTTGTAATCTGTTTATGAATTTCGGTTAATTTTTTATACATTTCATGGTTCTTAAGATCAGGTTCAAAAACATCTTTTACCTTAACCATTTTTTCAACCGCACTGTCAAAGTCGGGATAGGCTCCAACGGCAACTGCTGCGCAAATAGCTGCCCCAAGACCTGCCGCTCCATTGACAACATTACGTTTCGCTGGAATCCCAAAGGTATCTGCAAAAATTTGCATAAACAGTTCTGAATTTGATCCTCCCCCAGAGATAATAATTTCCTCTAAGTTCATTTGTCGTTCTTTGCACATTTCGTCAACATTGGCTTTCATCGTCATTGCGATTCCTTCTAAAATTGAACGGTACATATGGGCTCTTCCGTGTCGACCATCAAAACCAATCATCAGTCCCTTTTTATACAGTTTATCTGTTGGCGCTAACCAATCAAGGACTGTTAACAATCCATCACTTCCTGGTGGCGCCGCTTTTGCTTCCATGCTGAGGAATTCCTCAGCTGACATCCCAAGGGACTTTGCTTTTTCTTCATAGCTTTCACCCATGACTTCTTTAAACCAGCTAATCGTCCACATTCCTCGTCTAATCCCACCACTTTCATATAAATAGTTTAGTGGAGTTGACGCAAAATTAGTCCAAAAACTAACTGTATTTTTAGGGTTGTCATATCCTTGTGTCATCGCTGTAATATAGGTTCCCAAAGAAACCAGTGCTGTATGCTTGCCTGTGCATCCAACCCCCAATGCTTCAACTGCTTTATCATTAGCAGTTGCAATCACTGGTAACCCACACGGAATACCCGTTGCCTCAGAAGCTTCCTTGGTTACACACCCTAGAGATTCCCCAGGCATTACCAACTCAAAAAGCATTTCTCTGGGAATCCCATAATAGTCAAAGCTTTCTCCAGGTTCCATCCATTGCCAAGTGTCAGTATCAATGGGCCACATCCCTTGATAATTAGCTGCAGTATCTTTAAACTCCCCTGTAAATCGATGGGTAATATAGCCTGAAGATGTTGTAACATAACGCACCTCCGGATTAACAGGTTCATAGGGTTTTGAAACCCGTACATCCATCCAACTCAAGCCTGGTTGAGCCAATCGGCCATCCTCTTTTAAAAATGAACGACAGTATCGAATGGTACATAACCCAACTCCGATAATATCTTTAACCTCTCCTTTAAAATTTGCCATTGCCTTTTTAGATGCAACACAAATGGCGTCCCACCAATCATCTTCTGGATGCTCAACAATCCCTGGTTTTGGTAGATCGTATGGACGGAGGTTTTCTTTGCCCTCGCAAACCACATTTCCTTCCAAATCAAAAATTAAAATTTTTGCACTTTGAGAGCCTTCATCAACCCCAATGATATATTTTTTTTGATTCATAATTTTCCCCTTTTGTAGTCTATCAGTCAAAATAACAACTATCTTGACTGATATTTAAGATAGGCTTTTAGGATTTCTCTAATCCCAAAAATCTCTTCTTTTTCCATAATACGCTTTGGAATACAGACGGTATTGACCCCATCAACACGGATTGCAAATACAGTCTCTGTCTCAATGGCTCTCGCATCTTTGTCCCCTGACAAATCCATGGCTTCAGTCTGTGATAAAACTATTTTTCCTTGATTTGTTATTTTCACTCGATAGGTGCCCTTCTGCTTCATCACCTTTCTTGTCCCACGCTTCGCCTTTAAAATCGGCGAATAAATAAGATAGAAAAGTAGCAAAACAGCAATAATCGCAATGAAAAAATAATGTACCTTCCGATTATCTAAAAAATTTAGAACAAGCATCACACTGGCAACTATTGTTAAAAAAATCCCTATGATCCATCGAATCTTAGCATTCCATTTTTTTGCCAACAGTAAAAATGTTTCGTATGCTTCTTCCCCTTTTAATTGATAAACAAAAGAATAACTTGGTTTTACATTTTCTGGCAGACTTATTATTTTCTCCACTTTTTGTTTTTTCAAAGGACTCTTTCCTCCTAGACATACCTTGTTTTATTTCCCAGCTTTAGCTGCTGCTCCCTTTTTTTCAATCATCATTTCTTCCTGTTCGGAAAGCAGTCTTTTCGATGGGATTGGTTTCCCATTTTCATCGTAATCTTCTTGAAAAGTATCGTATTTTTGAGGATTAAGCATTACTTTCACAAATGAAACTGACAAAATAATAATCAAAAACACCACTGGAAATCCACCTAAATTAGACAGGTATTTAAGAGCATCTGTTGTTCCAAATGCATTAATGAAGATCACGCACATGACCCCAACGGTAACACCCCATACAATTTTAATCCAAGTTGGAGATTCGGTATCTTCTGCACTTAATCCACTGGTGCAAAGTCCTGCCATTGCATTGGTATTTGAATCTGATGCGGTTACAAAAGAAACAAATACAATCGCTAAAAACAGAGTAATTGTTAAAAATGGTAATGGCAATTGTTGAAGCATTGCATAGGTTGCTGATGCTGTTCCACCATCAACCATGGCTTGATTAATCCCTTTTCCAGCCAATTCATAATATAGTGAAGATGATGCAAAAAGACCTAACCATGCAACTGAAAACAGTGCTGGAAACACAACGATTACACGAATCGTTTCTTTTACCGAATACCCTCGGGAAATTCGTCCCAAGAAAGTTGATGTTACAGGCATCCATGCCATCCAGTTACACCAGAAAAATACTGGCCACCACATCGCCCAATTATCACCTGCAGAAGTGGAGATATATAATGACATCCCAGGAATATCTGAAAGGTAAGCTCCAAAACTCTCAATCGTAAGATTTAAAATATAAAAGGTTGGTCCAAATAGGAATACAAACACACCAAGAGCAATATAGATTCTTGAATTAATAGTGGATAGAATTCGGATTCCTTTCATTACTCCAGAAACTGCTGAGGCAACAAATGCAGTCACAATCACTGCCGATACAATTGCCCAAGTGACTGGTCCTGAAACTACACCACCATTAGTAAGACTCGCAGCACCATCGGTAACTAAGAATACGGCGGAACCCATCCCAGCTGCCATTCCGCAAACTAAAGCAAAAAGACAAATAATATCAACCACAGGAGATGCCTTCTTTGCCCATTCCATTTTAATGGCTGGATATAACAACGACCCAATTGAATATTCCCGTTTCATGTTATAAAAAGCAAATGCGAAAAGAATGGCTGGCATTCCATAAATACACATCGGTGTAAAGGTCCACTCTAAAAAGATATTTTTCATTAAAAATGTAATCGCTTCAGGGGATTCTGGTACAATATATCCTGGTGGCGCATAGTAATGATACATTGGCTCTGCACAGGCCCAAAGTAAAATTCCTGCCGCCATAATCGTACATAAAACAATCCATACATAATTGGCCTGCTTCATCATTGGTTTTGCTTTACTTCCACCAATTCTAACATTCCCAAAGGGTGAAAAATATGCGACGACCACTAGTATGACGCAAACAAACGCCATTAGTGAAAAGAGCCATGAAAAGTCTTCAAGAATAAAGTTTGTAACTGCCATAATCGCTTCCGTAAAGTATTCACCACTAAACAAATTTAGTAGGATGGTTGCTACCGCAAGAGTCCAAGGAATTAAAAAGATACCCCAACGAATTTTTTTTGTGTTTTCCATTTCTTTCTCCTCCTTAACGTGTTAGAAATCCGCCATCAACGACGAGTACATGGCCATTAACAAAATGCGATGCCTCACTGGCGAGAAATACAGTTGCTCCCATTAAATCCCCAATATCACCCCAACGACCTTCCGGGGTATGATCAACAATCCATTTGTTTCTTTCTACATCTTCTATAGACGCTTGTGCCACAGGGGTTTTAAAATATCCTGGAGCGATACCATTAACCTGTACATTGTATTGAGCAAGCTCATCACAATATGCTTTTGTAAGACCTGCAATCCCATGTTTTGACGCCGCATAAGCTGGAGACCATTGACCACCAATAAAAGAAAACAGAGAACAAATATTAATAATTTTACCACTCTTTTGATTAATAAAATGTTTTGTACAATGATGACTCATTTCAAATGCACTAGTTAAGTTAATTGCAATCATGGGATCCCATTGTTTTCTTCCAAAATCTCGAACCTCTTCACAAATGCAGATTCCTGCACAGTTTACAAGAATGTCTACTGAACCTAATTCCTTAATACATGCGTTGACTATTTTTTCTGGAACTCCCTCTTGGGTCAGATCTGCTTCCATATAAACAGCTTTCCCACCTTCAGCCTCAATCAATGCATTAAACTCTGGATCATCTGGCAAAACGCTCGGCATAAAAATATTTGCCCCTGCTTTGGCCATTGCCAAAGAAAAAGCTTGACCTAAACCACTGTTTCCTCCTGTTACAATTGCATTTTTCCCTTTCAGAGAAAAATAACCCATATTAAAATCTGTAATCTTCATGACCTTATCCTTCTGTTCAAAAATGAACCTTTTATTTAAACGATTTCCATTTATTATGTTCATCGTCCATGATTTATTTTATCCACGAGTTTTTTTACGAACTCTTGAGCATCTCCTTCAACAACAATGTCTGCTAAGCTGCAAATGGGTGCATCCTTATTTGTATTCACCGCAATCAGGTGTTTAACCTTATTAAGCCCCGCAACATGTTGCAATGATCCATAGATCCCTAAAGCGATATAAAGATCTGGACTCACAATTTTACCAGATTGGCCCACTTGAATATTACGATCGGCTTTTCCACTGTCCACCACCTTACGACTAGCGGCCTTCATGCCATTAAGCGCTTTAGCTAAATTCTCAATCGTATGAAAGTTACCAAGGATTCCTCCTCCTCCAGCGATTAAGACCTTACCTTCTCGAATATCTTCAGTTTCAGGTTTTATTTTTCTTTCGGTACGCTTTATCCCAGATTTTTTTATATTTTCATAGGAATAGTCTAGGGTTACTGTCTCCTTATGTTTTAAGACTTCATAACGAAAAACCCCTGGACGTACGCTCATCATTACAGGTATACCCCCACTATTGATAATTCCAGCCATTATTTTTCCGTCAAAAGCTGGTCGAACCATCTCAACATCTTTTTGATATTCCTTAATTTCTGTGACATCAGCCACCAATCCAACCCCTAGTTTCATCGCCAACCGTGGGGCTAGCATTCTTCCAAAATGAGTTGCTGGAATTAAGATACTGTCAAAGTTAAATTGATCTTGTAATTCGCCGATAATATCCGTGGTATTTCTAATATCCTCTTCTTGAATATTCTGATTTTCAACCTTTATGATGCGATCGAATTTACCAATGGCCTTTTTACTATCCGAATTAACAAACAAAGCCACACTTTCAAAATCTTCTCCAAACATCCATCTTGAAACCTCTAATAAATCAATGGCAACGCTTTCATATTGTGGTTCAAAATACACCAAACATTTTTTCATAAAATATACCCCTCCTCTTTCAAAAAGTCGTATACTTTTTCAATACCAGTGTTATCATTTTTAACCAATATTCTTTCTTTTTTTTCATATTCTTTTGTATAGGTTTTAACTACTTTTGTTGCTGACCCTTTTAAACCAATCTTGTTTTCATCTATCTTTAAAAACTCATTGTCAATGATTTGAATCCGATCACTCACATCCAAATCCAAATCAGCAAATCTTACAAATGGTAAGCGTATCTTGCTTTCTCTGGATAAACTTAGAATTGAAGGTAATGGCATTTCATAAGTATCCAAATACTTTTCAGTATCGACCTCTACCCTCGGCTGTTTTCTTAAAAACGAAGTCTTATCAACCTTGGTTATATAAGACATTTGATCAAGTCCTAAAAATTCTGCAACCTGTGAGGGAACATGGGAGGTATCTCCATCAAGACTATGGCTACCAGTAAATATCGCATCATAGTCAACTTTCTGAAGGTAACTTCCAATAATCAAACTTGTTGCCAGAGTATCACTTCCTCTGAATTTTACATCCGACAAAATAATACCATGATCTATATTTCTTCGTAAAACATCTTCCATTAATCCTCTAACACTTAGAGGCCCCATTGTAACCACATCAATAACCAACTCTGGCACCTGTTTTTTTAATTCAAGGGCAAGCCCTAAAGCACAAGCATCATCGGGATTTATGATCTGTTTAACGTTTTCACGAATGAGCACGTTATTTTCATAATCATACTCAAAAGCATCCACATCTGGAGTGAATTTTACAAGACAAATAATTTTCATTATTTCCTCCCGTATTTTTAATTTAACCCCTAGAGAAAAGTGGCTTTTTTGTTTCGCCACTCTTTCTTTCTAAGAATTTTTTTCTACGACTGATATTTAGCGCCTTCTTCTTGGTAATAAATATTGCCAAAACTCATAATCCCTTTAGGATCAAAGGCTTCTTTGAGTTTTTCTAACATGTAATAAGCCGAACCATGTTCTTCTTTAGTCCATTGATTTCGATATTTTCCAATCCCATGATGATGACACATCGATCCCCCTAGTTTTAGGGTCTCTTCAACAATGATTGTTTGTAATGGGTGATGATACATTCTAAATTCATCTTCTGGTTCACAATTAATATGGTATTGATAAACGAAATATAGGTTTGTCCCATTTAAGTAACTGTGTGACGAGTGACCACCTAGCATCACTAAATCCTCAGCTTGTCTAAATTCTGTGCGAATACGATTGATAACATTCTCATAAATTTTTGGAACGGTTTCCCAATCAGCTGAAATTTCGGTGGTATACCCACTATGACTATTGTTATTAATCATTTCTTGCACTTCGTCATCAATGTCTTTTTGTGACCAGTTGAGATGATTAAACCAATCTTCAATATGACTACTTTCAACTTTTTCTATAATCCCTTGACTAAATTTCTCAACGGCTTCTTCAATTCCAAAGCATGTTGCCTCAACCAAAGGTTTAGGACCTTCCGCCATAAAAATAAGGACACATTTATCTTTATGAAAATGGTAAAAATGTTGTCTCGCATCCTCTTCTGAATAAGCTCTGGCTACTGAAGGTCGATAGCCATTAACAAAAACTTCTCTTAAAATTTTAATGCCAGTTTCAATATCTTTTGTAAGATATCCAAAAAAACGATTATTGTCAGGAAAATATTTGAAAATTTTAACAGTCACTTCTGTTATAAAACAAAGTGTCCCTTCATTACCAATGGCAATATGACGGATATCGGGTCCACCAGAACGCCGAGGCACATTTTTAATACGAGAAATATGTCCATCTGGAAAAACGCATTCTAGTCCAACCACCATATCTTCGATTGCTCCATAAAGGGTTGAGAACTGACCAATGCTTCTTGTCGCAACCAAACCACCATATTGAGCAACGGGTTTAGATTGTGGTGAATGCCCTGTAGTATACCCAACTTTTCGCAATTCATCCTCTAACTCTTGTAAAGGAACCCCTGCCTGAACCGTTGCTTGCATATTGTAAAGATCAATTCCCAAAACTTTATTGAGATCTCTGCTTTCAATTACAATTGCTCGTTCTTTCCAATTTTCTAATCCACCTTCGGTTGCCGTATTTCCACTCTTAGGAATCACGTTGATATCATTGTCGTTGCAAAACATCAGTAACTCTCTAACTTCAGACACTGTTTTAGGATAAATAATTGCTGTCGGTGCTGGGACGTCCAATACTTTTTTAGCCTTTGCGTATTTCTTGTAGCGGTCTGCAGATGCTTCATATAAGTCATCTTCATTTGTGTTAATCTGTTCTTCTTTTAACATCTTTCTCAACTGCGAGATAATTTGATCTTTTGTCATCATACCCTCCTAAAAATCTTTTAAATAATCATTTTCGTAACTTTACTTTTTTTTCGATTATTTTAATTTCTTATAGAATACATTCATATTCTTCAGATGTCAACATTTTTTTGGAAAATTTTTCTATTTTGTCTTTTTTTGATATTTTATATGGAAAACTTTCCATTTTGGAAACTTTACCGATTGTATGAAGTATGTTAAAATATTATAAATACTTCATAGGAAAGGTTCGTATTATATTATGGTTATTGATCTACATAAGCTAAACGCTTTAGAGTTAGATATTTATGAAAAACTAATGGCTTATACCAAAGACAATAAAAAGATGACGATTTCCTTAGCTGCTGAAATTTGCCAGTGTTCTCCCTCAAAAATATCAAAGTTTGTTAAGAAACTTGGCTTTGATAACTTTAAACAATTTGTGGGATTTACTCAAGGGGTTCCACTTTCGGAAAAAAAAGTCTCGAATGAGCTCGAACGTATTCGGGATTTTACAATGAACTTTGATTCTGGAATTGTTGAAAACTTTATTTCCATGCTTGATCAACACGAAAAAATTATTCTTTTTGGATATGGTCCTTCCTACATTTGTGCCCAATATTTTGAATATAAATTAAGAATTCATAGCGAAAATTTTGTTGTCGCCATTCCTGACAGTATTACGGCAATGAGCCAATTAGACAACAACACCCTTCTGGTCGTTTTCTCTGCCACTGGGCGATTTGCTTCGTTTAAGACAATTTGTGATCAAGCAAAAATGGTAAACTGTGATATTTTATTGATCGTTGAAGAATACCATCCTCAGCTATTAAGTGATTACGAAACTGTTTATTTTCTTACCGATGGCGTACAAGACCCTGAATTGGCACCTCATGAAAAATCAAGGGTTGCTTTTTTCATTTTTATTGAAGAGGTTATCCTTGCATTAATAAAAAGAAATCAAAAAAAATCCTCACTTCAATCCGAAGCTGAGGAAAAATAAACAAAAAAAGCTTTTCCACGAAAAAAACGTCACCATTTCATTAATGATGACGTTTTTTGAGTTATTAATCTAAAATTTAAGATTCTTTTACTGCTAAAACATCCATTGGACATGCTTCAACACAAATTCCACAAGCAATGCACTTTGAAGGAACATCTTTTTGCTCATCTTTAACAATTAAACCAAAAGGACAAACCTCAACGCATTTTAAACAACCTGTACATAATTTTTTGCTGATCATATAAACACCATTTTTATTTTGAGTAATGGCTCCAACTTCGCAATTTTTCGCACATTTACCACATTGTACACAAACATTTGTTTTTATGCTTTTGTCTGGTTTTGCTGTGATTTTGATACAGGTATTAACATTGCTATTTTCTTTGTAAAATGCATTTGAACAAGCTAATTCACATCCTAAACATGCCATACATGCAGATTGATCGTTTACAACAATTTTCTTCATCAGTACACTCCTCTTTCAGGGCCTTATTTACAAGCACCATTTTCAAATTTTATTCTAATTACGTATCATTCTACTGATAATGAGAAAGATTGTCAATGAAATAACAAATATTTGCTATTTAGAACAGCAAATTCATTTTTTGATGGAATTAAGAGGAATTTTTATGAGGTTTTTCTTTTTTGCCATTGGGATGTTATCCCCATTTTCATCCTATTATTAATCCTTTTTTACGAAAACGAACCTACTCTTTCCGTATCCCCTCCTAATTTAGGAACCTTCCTAAGTGAAGTTTATTTATCCCTTAAAAGTCTTCCTTCCCGATTATTAATCATTCAAAGAAGGAAATATTAAGCTCCCCTATCTATCGGGGAGCTTAATATTTTAGGTCGAAATTTTTTCGATCTTTCTATTTTGTTATCTTCTCATTACAGCTTTTAGATGTACATCCATCGCAGCTACATCCACATCCTGTTTTCCCAGCTTTTTTTCTTCGCCTGAAATAAATAAATATACCAAACAGTGCTGTTAAAACTAAACCAACCACCATAAAATCAATCATTTTTTTCTCCTTACTTAGTTGTAAATAGGCATTTGATAGATGCCGTAAGCCCTTGATTTTACTGGGCTTTGTTACTCATTGATGATTCTCCCACTTTCTTTTCACTTCTTTCGAAACACGTCAATCTTGATGAATTTATCCCTGTTGAATTCCAGTTAGCTTTTTACCGGTCACTCGGTCGTAAGCGATTGTATTTCCTAAAAGGCTTTCTGACTGCTTTTATTCTTCAGAAGATTTTACCATTCCTACGGATTCTCTGCTTCTTTTGTTTTTGAACCTTTCATTGAGCTGATGTTTCAACGCATGGTTGATTACACGGAACCTATCCGTCAACTCATTGACCCTTCTTTTGCACAGATGCTTACTTTTGATACCTCTGGTATTGAACTTTATGTCACTGAAAACAATCCTAAGACCTTAAATGCTCTGATTAAAAGGTTAAAGGCTTACTACAAAGACAAACCAAATGATGACCCTCACAAGATGGCCTATGGCTTAATGCCTTCTCAGGCTGCTTCTTGTTTGAATACGAAGCAAATGTACATCAATGGACACTTCCACTATGCTGACAAATTTTTTATTCTTACTAATGGCTTTGGCATTGTAAGGCATATCGCTTTTATTGACGATGCTGCTTTTAAAGAGTTTCGTCCCGAATTCCGTGTTGAGAAAAACGGACTCCCCTGATAATGATAAGTCTATTGGGGATGCTCTTGTTCCTGTTCTTAGTGATTTCTTTGGGCTTCACCCTGATTTTCATCCGGATACTTTTCTTGGAGACTCGGCTTTTGATTCTACCGAAATCTATGGAAAACTTTTACGTGATTTTTCTTTTTCTAAAACGTTAATTTCCTATAATCCTAGGAATAAAAGCAAAAAATCATGCCACCACAAAAGCGGATGTTTTTCTGGCTGGCATTCAAGCCTGTTAACTGTTATTGTTGCATACACAATGAATTGTCCTCAATACATTAAACTTTTAGTTGCCTGATCAATCATTCGTTTCTTATGTTCCTCCTTTGGCTCATTAAAGTCCGTCAATTTTCTCTTGTTTTATGTCAATTCAGAAATAATTCTAAACTGACCTGTTTTCTTTCCTTATATAACGGAAAGTTATTCTCTCAAACAGATAAAATCATTTATCAATTACCTATATTTGTAAATACTAATCCTCTAATTTTTTTGTTTTTTATTTCTCTTATCGTCCCAAAGCTCTCCTTCATTTTGCTTATCCAAACTTCTGAAGGCAGTCTCACTTCTTCATTTTCATCTAAAAGAAGAATACATTCACTCTCTTGATCTTTAAATCCGAGATAGATATTCTTTTTCTTTACACCCTCAATCCCTAAATCTTCTAAAATCCGAAACATCCGATAAACGGTTGAAATACCAACGCTTGAATCTTTTTTGATTGTTTCAGCATAAATTTCTTTACAGTAAGTACATTTGTTTTTCAAAATGACCTCAATAATTAGCTTTCTTTGTTTGGTCAGTTTATATCCATTCTTCCTAAGCTCGTGGTGTATCGACTCTACATCCCATGCGCAAATGGACTCTGCACACCTATTTTCAACCATATTATTCCCCTTTAAACACTTAATTTTAAAATAACAATAACCCAAGATTATTAATCAAAAATGCAACAATATAGGCTGTTCCCATCTGAATACAAACTGCAAACCCTACTAAACGCCATGTTTTAAGTTCACGCTTGATTGCACCGACTGCTGCAAAGCAAGGCATACAAAGAAGGTTAAAGACCATGTAGGCATAAGCCCCTGATTTCGTTGAAATGTCCTTCTTAAGTGACAACAATCCGTGTTCATCCCCTCCCTCAACCATTATTACTTCTGCATAAATATCTGGTGCTAGCAAGGGGTCGTAGCGTCCTTCTGTAAATCCAAATTCTTCAAGTTCACCCCCAGAGTATTTCCCAAAAAAAACTTCTAAATATTCAGGCGATAGGTCCTCATTGTAAAGCTGAGCCAATGTAACAACCACCATCTCTTTTGCAATCCATCCCGTTCCAATTGCAACTGCTGGTCTCCATTCCCCAAAGCCCAAGGGTTTAAAAATAGGTGCAATGACTTTCCCACCAGAAGCTAAAAAGCTATCATTCATTTCACATAAAATACTGCTTTCTTGACTATTACTTTTGTTAATTCCATTAAAGGAGTTCAGGTTAAAACTGGAAAGCATCCAAATTAAAATAGTGGATGCAAAAATAATGGTTCCTGCCTTAATCGCAAAATCTTTTACCTTTTCCCAACCATGAATTCCAACGCTTTTTAATGTTGGAATTCGATATTGGGGTAATTCCATGACAAAATTTGAAGGAGCTGCGTGATACACAAATTTATTAAGAATTAATGAAACTGCAATTGCAACTACAATGCTTAAGACATACAAAGAGTAAGTCACTAAAGTTTTGTTTTCTGTTGCAAAAAATGTCGCTACAAACAATGCAAAAATTGGAAGCTTTGCTCCACAAGGCATAAAGCCAGTAATAATGGTTGTTATTTTTCGATCCTTTTCAGAATCAAGTGTTCTTGTTGCCATTATTGCAGGCACACCACACCCAAATCCCATAAGTAGCGGTATGAATGCCCGTCCTGACAAACCAAATTTTCTAAACAAACGATCCATCACAAAAGCTACCCGAGCCATATACCCACTGTCTTCTAGAAATGATAGCATCAAATATAAAACTAAGACTAAGGGAATAAATCCAACAATGGCCCCTAATCCCTCAATAATTCCATTCATTACTAGGGATAGAATCCACGGCGAAGCACTCTCAAGGAGTCTTTCCACCATAACTGCCAACATCCCCCAGAGTTCCTCAACTAATCCTGCAAACCAAACCCCTGGACTTGGGAGTCCATCAATAAACAAAAAATTTTCGCTAAATGTCACTGAGAATAAAAAATACATAATGATTGCAAAAATTGGAAGTGCTAAAAATCGGTTTGTCAATACTTTGTCAATTTTATCTGATCTTGTTTCTTGATAGCCTTTTTTGTGTTTATGTACCCCTATTTTTATTACATTTCCAATAAATTGGTATCGTAAATCAGCTATCTTTGCTTCGAGATCATCATTCGCTTTTTTCTCTGCTTCTGCTATAATCTCTTGAATCTTATCATTTTGACTTTTATGAATGGTTCTTTCAATAATCTCATCATTTTCCAGTAACTTTAGAGCAATCCACTTTTTTTCTAAATCTTCAGAGTCCTCTAAAACTCCAGCAATTTTTTCTAACGTATTTTCAATGTTTTGGTCAAAAACATCGAGTATCTCCCTCTTTTGCCCATTCTGAATCAACTGGGTTGTCTGATTCATCAATTCTTCAATCCCTTTACCTGTTTTAGCAACAATTGGAATAACTGGAATCCCTAAAACTTGAGAAATCTTTTGGCAATCTATACGATCCCCATGGGATTCAACTTCATCCATCATATTAATTGCAATCACCATGGGAATATGGGTCTCTAAAATCTGAAGTGACAGATATAGATTTCTCTCAATGGTTGTTCCATCAACAATATTTATCACTGCATCTGGTTTTTCTTTAACAATAAAATCTCGTGCTACAATTTCTTCAACTGAATAAGGTGACAAAGAATACGTTCCAGGAAGATCAACAAGATTTATTTCTTTATTCTTTTTATAAGAGCCTTCTTTTTTTTCAACTGTAACTCCAGGCCAATTCCCAACATGTTGCTTTGAACCTGTAAGGGCGTTAAACAATGTTGTTTTACCAGAATTTGGATTTCCAGCCAGTGCAATTGTGTAAGTCATTTTTCCTCCTAAATTAAGTTAGATATTGCTAACATTATATTCATTAAATATGCGGCCCAAGCCGCATATTTAATTATTTGCTTAATTCAATTTGTTTTGCTTCATTCTTTCCTAAGCTGAGCTCATAACCTCGTATATTTACTTCAATTGGATCACCTAAAGGCGCACGTTTAATAACCTTAATCTGGACTCCTGGCGTGACCCCCATGTCCATAAGTCTTCTTCGAACCGCACCTTTGCTCCCAATTGAAACAACCGTCCCTTCTTCACCAGGCTTTAAATCTTTTAACGTCATTATTCCCTCCATTAACTAACAATAATCAATTCTGCCAATCCCCTATTTAATGCAATTTTTGTATCCTTCACTTGGAGGATCAATCCACTCGCATTTTCCCCTAGAATTCGAATGGCTTGACCTTTGGTAAATCCTAAATTTTGGAGATGTTGTCTCATTTTATCTTTCCCTTTAAATCCTGCGATTTGTCGTGTCTCTCCAACAAGCATCATAGCTACTGACATTTTCCCCTCCTAGAAATCAACTTATAATAATATATATATAAGTTTCAAATTTATTTTCTCTAAAGTTAGTTTATACTAACTTCAAAGGAAGGTCAAGGTTCTAATTGACATTCTTTCTCAATTAACCTTATTTATGTCGAATTGCCTTTACAACTTCAAACCAACCAACCGAAAGAAATGCAATCACAATCCCTAAACATAAATTTGTCATCGTCAACGGACAAAGCTTCAGAAACTGATTAACTGGGGTATAGACAATGACAATGAGTCCTAAAATTGTGCCAATATTAACAATCCAAATGACTTTGTCTCTACTTAATTTTTTAAAAGAATGATAGGCATAGTCAATATCTGAACTATTTACTTGAACAAGTAATAAATTGGACAAAATAATAATGACCAATCCCAATGTTCGCCCTAAAGAAGGATCTCCTTGGTTTAAAAAATAAACATAACTTCCAAAGGATGCTCCAAAAATAACCAGACCTTGAAAAACACTTTTGATTAATCGTTCCTTTGTAAGGATTTTTTCATTGGGATTTCTTGGAGGCCGAACCATAATATCATCCTCTGGAGGTTGTCTCTCTAACACAATGGAACAGGTAGGATCAATAATCAACTCCAACAAGACAACATGCAAAGGTAATAACAATAAATTTTCAGGGGCAATTTTTAGTAAAGGAGCCAGTAAAGCCGCAAAGGCAATTGGAATATGAATTGTAAAAACATATCCAATCGCTTTTTGAATATTATCATAAATTCGTCGCCCATCTTTAATGGTTTTTACAATGGTTGAAAAATTATCATCCATTAAAATTAAATCGGCTGCTTCTCGGGATACTTCTGAGCCACGCTTTCCCATGGCAATCCCAATATCTGCGGCTTTCAAAGCAGGAGCATCATTAACGCCATCCCCTGTCATCGCTACCACTTCCCCGTTGTCTTGAAAGGCTTTTACAATCCGCATTTTATGTTCTGGTACCACCCTAGAAAAGATACTGACGGTTTTTATTCTTTCTCTCAACGCCTCTTCCGTCATGCGATTGAGCTCATCTCCGGTAATAATCTTTTCGCTATTTGGCATCCCAATTTGTCTAGCAATACTACTGGCGGTTATGCCATTATCTCCAGTTATCATCACAACTCGCACCCCAGCCTTAACACATTCACTGATATCTTTTTTTATAGATTCACGGGGAGGATCTGCTAAGCCTATAAGTCCACATAATGTCAAAGAACAATCCAAAATTCTATTTGGAACACTTGCCTCGTTTGATACACGCATCTCACCAACCGCAATTACCCTAAGTCCTTTTTCTGACATTTCAACAATTTTTTCATTCACTTCTTGATTTTCTTGATCTGTTAATTGGGAAATACTTAAAATTCTTTCTGGAGACCCTTTGGCTGCGATAATAATTTCTCCATCATGATGCCAAACATGTCCCATCATTTTTAGCTCATTTGTAAATGAATATTCAGTAAATAGTTCTCCTCCAAAAAGATGTTCTTTAGTAATGCCCTTTTCATCGCAAAACTTTAGCATTGCTTTTTCCATGGGATCATAAGCCTCTGTTTCACAGCCTAACCCCATGATTTCAAAAAGATTCTCATCACTTCCTTTAAAAGTCCAGGTCTCATTCACTCGCATTTCATTCATGGTGATGGTTCCTGTTTTATCAGCACATAAAACAGAAACCGCCCCTAAGGTTTCAACTGCTGGAAGTTTTCTAACCAAAGATTCTTGTTTTGCAAGACGCCATGCCCCCATTGACAAAAAAACCGTTAAGATAACAGGAAATTCTTCTGGGATCATTGCCATGGCAAGTGTGATTCCTGAAAGTATACTTGCAATA
>JBOFGH010000055.1:0-21507 GCA_051649025.1 Eubacteriaceae bacterium | reverse complement strand
GCCAATGAAAAATCTCCGTTGAGATATCCTTCCACAATATCCAATTTTTCATCATATGAATATTTCCTTGACATAAAAAATCCCCCTTAAGTAGATTTTGGTTATTTACCTTGTCTACTTAAGGGGAATCATATCATTTAAAAATCAGTGACTAACTCCTCTTTTTCTTTGTGAAATTTAAGCGGTCCTTGGGGAGTCTGAAACAGCGACGGCCTTTTTAATTTGCTGTATTGCGTGGTTAACGCCTGGAATGCAAAGGAAAACAAGGGTTAAAATTCCTTCAATGCCAAGGTAGCTCCCATTATAAACGAGTGACCACGTGAATCCATTAAATCCTTCAGGAGCATACATTCCAAAGAAAATAAATCCCGAAAGAAAACTACAGAGAAAGCGACCCGAGATCCCGATGAGAAAGGCGGGAATAACAGTGCCATAGCTTTTCATTAGGCCACCTAACCCGAGGGCACCAAAGGCAAGTGGGTAGTCAACGAGAAGCTGAATAGGGGAAATAACATAGGGATTAATAAGTAAATCTAGTAGACCAAAGGCCATCCCCGCTAAAATTCCTTGACGTGTTCCAAAACAATACCCAATCAACACAATAAAAAGCATTGAAAATGGGGTGATTGAACCCCCTTGGGGAAGTTTAAATAGGGTAATTTGATTTAGGACAAATGCAATTCCGATACAAATCCCTGAGGTGGTCAGTGCTTTTGGACTTGAATCTTCCCGTTTTTTATCAGTTAATAAAAAAATAACTAACAGAAATCCCATAATAATAAGCACAATCCCAGCTTTTGCAATTCCAGTACTTAACAACGATTGAAACATTTCTTCAGACATAAAAAATCCTCCTTTTTTTATAAAAGGAGGGGGTTATTGTGATAGACAACAATAAGGCTTCCCTCCGCTGGTATTAACCAGATCAGGTAATAAGGGTAAATCTCAGCCAAACGGCTCCCCCAGCTTTTACGATGGTGTGATTGTAGCATTCATTTGATGTTTTGTCAATAGACTCTGTTTTATGAAAATTTTAGGTCAACGGAGATCATGCCGTTGACCTAATGCAAGGAAATATTTTAAAATTCGATTTTCTCAGAAATATATTGAACCATTTCGTCAATAGGGACTCGGATCTGTTCCATGGTATCCCGATCTCTTAAAGTAACACATTTGTCTTCTAAGGTATCAAAGTCGACAGTCACACAGAAAGGGGTGCCAATTTCATCTTGACGACGGTAGCGTTTCCCAATACTTCCAGCTTCATCGTATTCAACGGCAAAGGCTTTTGATAGAATGCCATAAACTTCCGTTGCCTTTTCGCTTAATTTTTTAGATAAAGGAAGAACAGCTGCTTTGTAGGCAGCTAAAAATGGATGGATTTTCATAACATTTCTTTCTTCAGTCTTGTCGCCATTCGTAATGGTTTCTTTTTCCATGGCGTTACATAAGAAAGCTAGAAAAACTCGGTCAGCTCCGAGGGAGGGCTCGATACAATAAGGAATGTATTTTTCGTTTGTCACAGGATCTGTATAGCGCATGTCTTTTCCGGAATGTTCTTGATGTTGGGTTAAATCAAAATCTGTTCGATCTGCAATTCCCCAAAGTTCCCCCCAACCAAATGGAAATTGAAATTCCACGTCAGTTGTTGCATTACTATAGTGGGATAATTCTTCTTTATCATGATCTCTAAATCGAATATTATCTTCTTTCATTCCCAAATCAAAAAGCCATTTTCGACAGAAATCTTTCCAATAGGTAAACCATTCAAGATCTGTTCCAGGGGCACAGAAGAATTCAAGTTCCATTTGTTCAAATTCCCGTGTTCTAAAAATGAAGTTCCCTGGAGTAATTTCATTTCTAAAAGACTTGCCAATTTGTCCAATACCAAAAGGTATTTTTTTTCGAGCAGTTCTTTGGACATTTTTAAAATTGACAAAAATCCCTTGGGCGGTCTCTGGACGTAAATAGATTTCGCTTGCGGTATCTTCATTAACGCCCTGGAAAGTTTTAAACATAAGATTGAATTGGCGGATATCGGTAAAGTCCATTTTTCCGCAATCAGGACATACGATTTTATTTTCAACAATAAAATCCATCATTTTTTCGTTTGACCAAGCATCAACAATGACATCTTCACCTTTTTCGAAAAAGAAGTCAGCAATAAGCTTATCAGCACGAAAACGTGATTTGCAAGCTTTACAATCCATTAAAGGATCATTAAATCCTCCAACATGACCTGAAGCGACCCATGTTTTTGGATTCATCAGAATCGCAGCATCTAAACCAACATTAAATGGGGATTCTTGAATGAATTTTTTCCACCAAGCTTTCTTGACATTGTTTTTCATTTCCACACCGAGTGGACCGTAGTCCCAACTATTTGCAAGACCATCATAGATCTCTGAACCAGGAAAAATAATTCCTCTCATTTTTGCAAGACTAACGATTTCAGCCATAGTAAATTGTGACATTGTTGCTCCTCCTAAAAATTATTAATACCCGTTGATTTTAATTTCTTTAACCTTGTTATGACCTTCTAAGAAGAATGAAAAAGAATGAAAAAAATATAATCCGCCCCTTGTCGTCTACAAGGGACGGATTATTCCGCGGTTCCACCCAAGTTATTTGCATTGCAAATCACTTTAATTATATAACGAATTTCACGTCAAACATTTTCTTTTGTTTGAAGCTCCAAAAGTGCCATTCATGAAGGTATGAGTGCAAACCTTTCACCACCGTTTGCTCGCTAAAAACCAGGAACCTTATGTTATTTCTTTTTTCATTGCCTTTTTTATTCAAATTGGTATTAGGCAAAGGGTATCAAAGATATTTTTTTTTGTCAAGAAAAAAATGAATGAATATTTATAAAGGGCGTTAAGGTTAAGAAGAGGTAAAAAAAATGTTAAAAAAAATTAAAAAGAAGTTCTCTTAAGCATTAATTAATGTTAGAATGAATTCGATCGCTAAAACGAGAAAAGGTTGCTTTAGCGCGATGAATGATTAATATTTTGTAAAAGACTATTGTATTTTGGAGGAGAAGATGACGTTTGATATGCTAATTGGCCTTTTTGGAGGATTAGGACTTTTCATTTATGGAATGTTTATTATGAGCGAAGGTTTAAAAACGGTTGCTGGTAATAAAATGAAAAAATTGCTAGAAGTTTTAACCAACAATAAAATTAAGGCCGTTCTTGTTGGAACAGTGGTAACAATGATTGTCCAGAGTTCGAGTACAACAACAGTAATGGTTGTTGGTTTTGTAAATGCAGCATTAATGAGTTTGACCCAAGCTGCAGGTGTTATTCTTGGGGCAAACATTGGGACCACAATTACGGCTCAATTGATTGCTTTTAATGTGACTGCTTTTGCACCTGTTTTTATTGGCGTTGGGACAATTTTAACCCTTTTCGCGAAAAAGAAAAAAAATCGTGATATTGGTGGTATTATTTTAGGATTTGGAATTCTCTTTTTCGGGATTGCTTTAATGTCTTCAACAATGAAGCCACTCAAAGAAAGTGAAGAATTTATTTATTTATTGTCAACCTATGGTAAAAACCCTTTTCTAGGGCTTTTAATTGGAACACTAATTACAGCAGTCATGCAAAGTAGTAGTGCTTCCATTGGTTTACTTCAAGCTCTGGCAATTTCTGGTGTTTTTGCAAGCATTGGGGGAACAAGCGCAATCCAGATTTGTATTCCAATTTTAATTGGAACAAATATTGGAACCTGTGTGACAGCATTATTATCTTGTATTGGAACATCAACAACAGCAAAGAAAGCAGCTTTTATTCATTTATTTGTTAATATTTTTGGTGCAATCTGGGTAATGCTACTTCTCATGGTAATGGATGCGACGATGACCACTAATCCGATTTATGAATTTATAGTTAAAATTTCAGGAACAGTGACTAATGAGAATGGTGATATGATGCCAAATGTTGCAAGACAAATTGCAATGGCTCATACATTCTTTAATATAGCAAATACCATTGTTTTATTCCCACTGATTAATTACTTCGTAAATTTCCTTGATCGTATCTATCCAGAAAAAGAAGAAGAAAAAGGACTTCAATTAGACGATCGATTAATTAGCAACCCATCTGTTGCTTTAGGGCAAGTTGGAAAAGAAGTGGTACGTTTAAGCGAAATGGCATCTAAAAACTTTAAACTAGCCTGTGAATCTGTAATGAAAAGTGATGAAAAACTGTATGAGAATGTTCTCAAACGGGAAGAAAGGATCGATGAATTTCAACATGGAATTGTAGAATATTCAGTAAAACTTTCGAATGTGAATCTTTCGGAAGAAGAAAATGAACGTCTGGCCTTTTATATTAAAGGGAGTCATGATTTAGAACGAATCGGTGATCACGCAATGAACATTAGCGAGTTAACAGAAGTGCGGGTAGCCAATAAAATACTTTTTACAGAAGTGGCCAATCAAGAAATGACAAATTTAACAAGTCTTACAAACAGTGTTTTACGTGATGTTGTCACTCTGATTGAAGATGAAGATCAAGAGCTATGTTATAAGATTTTAGACATTGAAGAAGAAATTGACGAAATGACCGAGAAATTAAAAGATGATCATATCCAACGGTTAAATGAAGGGGTTTGCAATCCATATTCAGGGATTATTTATCTTGACTTATTATCGAATATTGAGCGCGTAGGCGACCATGCAGCCAATTTAGCTCAGGGGATTTTAGGATTAAAATTACATCAGGGATTGATCACACCTGATGAATATGAACACGAGATAGAAAATAAAGAATTATCGAAAGAGGTAGAAAATAATGTATGATGCTTTAATAATCGGTGGTGGTCCTGGTGGGTTAAGTGCTGGTTTGTACGCTGCACGGGGTGCATTAAAAACGATGATTATTGAAAAAGGCGTTATTGGGGGGCAAATAATTAATAGCTGGGAAGTTGAGAATTACCCTGGATCCCCTGAAAAAACAACGGGGCCAAGTCTCATTGAAAGTATGAAAGCGCAGTGTGTTCAATTTGGAGTTGAATTTACAAATGAAGAATATCAATCCTTTGAAAAAACAGCAACTGGGTTTAAAGTAAAAACGGATCGGCAAGAGATTTTGACAAAAACCCTGATTATCGCAACTGGGGCAGAACCTCGACTCATTGGTTGTAAAGGGGAAAAAGAGCTGAGAGGAATGGGAGTCTCCTATTGTGCAACATGTGACGCAAACTTTTTTACGGGTTTAAAAGTTGCTGTTGTAGGAGGGGGGGATACGGCTTTAGAAGAAGCGCTATATCTCACAAAGTTTGCGAAACAGGTTACCATAATTCATCGTAGAGATGCTTTTAGAGGGGCGAAGGTTTTACAGAATCGTGCTAAAGAGAATGAAAAAATTGATTTTCTTTTAGAGACTGTTGTCGAAGAAATCAAAGGCAACGGCATGGTTGAAGCCATTGTCGTTAAAAACGTTAAAAGCAGTGAGGTCACAGAGCTTCCAATGGATGGCGTTTTTGTGTACGTGGGTCAGAAACCAATGACGGAAAAATTCATTGGAATTCTTGAACATGATGCCATGAATTATTTGATTACAGATGAAGAAATGAGAACAAATATCCATGGGATCTTTGCAGTGGGTGATGTAAGACGAAAATCCCTAAGACAAGTCGTTACAGCAGCTGGAGATGGTGCAATTGCAGGGGTGAACGCGATTAAATACATTGAAGAATATGCGTAAATTATGATATAATGAGAACTGGAGAAAAACCAGTTCTTTTTTTTATTATAAAAAAACTGGAAAACGATGAATCGAGGAGGTAGATAATGAACATAAAATTTGATTTGAATGTTACGCAAACCCAAAAACTTGTGATGACTCAAGAAATGCGACAAGCCATAGAAATATTGCAGCTTACCTCGATGGAACTGAATAACCTCATTGAAAATGAGATCATGGAAAACCCAGTACTCGAATTTAATGACGAATTAACGAAATCACTTAATTTAGAACCCATTGAACCACTTAAAGAAATCCCAAGTAAAAGCGATGAAATTAAATGGGATGACTATTTTCATAGTATGGAAACCTCGGAATACCGAGGACAAGCTCCAAGCAACTATGATCCAAATGAAGAATTTGGATTTGAAAAGTTTTCTTATCAAGAGAAAACCCTTAATGAGTATTTGCACTTTCAATTAAACATGCTTAGCGAAGAGCTAACAGAAGATGAAAGATTTGTGGGTGAATATTTAATTGATTGCATTGACGACAACGGGTATTTGATAGTTGATATGGAGTATCTCGAAGGGATTTTGGATGCGAAAGAAGGAACCATTGACAAACTGATTGATATTATCCAAACCTTTGACCCTGTTGGTGTAGGAGCGAGGGACATCAAGGAATGTTTATTAATTCAGCTGCGACAAATTGGGTATGAAGACGATGAGATTTACATGGAGATTATTCGAGAACATCTGACGGATTTGGCGGATAATCAGTATAAAAAAATTGCTAATCTCAGTGGGCTTTCAAACGAAGAGATTTATGAATTTAAGGAATTAATAAAAACACTAGAACCAAAACCTGGGCGAGAATTTACAAATTTCGAAGGAGTCTCTTATGTGATTCCAGATGGTGTCATCGATATTGTTGAAGGGGAATTAGTGGTTAAGATAAACGACATTTCTGCGCCACGTCTCAAAATCAATTCTTTTTATAAAGGGATGTTAAAAAGCACGAGTGCTAACGACGATACCCGAAAATACCTTGAGAAAAAACTTGATGGTGCAGCTTTTTTGATAAGAAGCATTGAACAACGTCGGGAGACCATTAGAAAAGTCATTGAAGCCATAGCAATTAGTCAGCGAGAGTTCTTTTTTGAGGGCGTTGAAGATTTAAGACCCCTTACGCTAAAAACAATTGCTGAAATGGTCGATGTACATGAGTCCACAGTTAGTCGTGCAACCCGTGGGAAATATATCCAGACACCCAAAGGGACATTTGCATTAAAGTTCTTTTTTAAGCGTGGCTTTTCACAAGGGAGTGGGGATCGATCGTCTGAAGCAATAAAAAGTATTATTCAAGAATTAATTGAAAAAGAAAATAAAAGAAAACCTTTAAGCGACCAAAAAATTTCAGAAATCCTTAAGGAAAGAGACTTGGACGTGGCAAGAAGAACGGTGGCAAAGTATAGAGAATCCCTCTATATACCGCCTTCTTCCAAAAGAAAAGAATTCTAAATAAGAATAGAAAAACTTTTAGAGCCTTTAAGAAAAATAGGGGTTGTTTTTCCAAAAAAAATAAAGTATAATGATTTTGTCCCAGTGGGACAAAAGTGAGTAGTGTACCTGAAGGAAGGTTTATGATTGTGACAAATCAATTAAAAATTAGTAAAGAAGTTATTGAACTTCAACAACTTGTAGCGCCTGAGGTCAATCGTCTTATTGAAATGCGATACAATATTTTATCGACAATTAATAGCGAACAACCTATTGGAAGGAGAAACCTCGCTTTTGTACTCGATATGAGCGAACGTCAAGTTCGAAACGAAATCGATTTTTTTCAAGATCAAAAATTAATTTCAGTTGAACGTCAGGGTGTAGTCATCACTGACTTAGGAAAAGAGATTTTAATCAAATTAAAAGGGTTACTATACACCTATAATGGACTAGAGCAGCTAGAAAAAGAACTGATGGATAAACTTAATCTAAAACGTGTCATGATATCTCCTGGAGATATGGACATGAATTATCAAGTTTTAAGATTTATGGGGAGATCAGGGGCAAAATATGTTCTTTCAATCATGAAATACAAAGATATTTTAGCATTGACAGGTGGAAATAGTACCGCTGCAATTGCTGAAGAAATGCGGGAAGCTTTTTATCCAGATGTTTATGTAATTCCAGCCCGTGGAGGGATTGGGAAAAGCCATGCAACCCAAGCAAACAATGTGGTTGCTGAAATGGGATTAAAACTCCATTCCAATTATGAGCTCCTACATTTACCTGATAATATTGATCAAAGATTACTTGAAGCGCTTAAAGACTATCCAGAAATAAAACGTGTTTTTAATAAAATGGATGCCATTGATATTTTTATCTTTGGGTTAGGTCGTGCAGATGTGCTTGCAGATTGGCGTAATCTTAGTTCCGCTGAGAAAAGAAAATTGTTAAATGATGGTGCTGTTTCAGAGGCGTTTGGTCACTATTTTGATATTGATGGCAACGTTATTTGTCCATCAAGTACCATTGGAATTAGCATTGAGAATTTCAAAAAAATTCCTCATGTTATTGCAGTTGCTGGAGGAACATCAAAAGCGGATACAATCATTTCGATTAGTAAAGTAAGAGATAATATCGTTCTAATTACGGATGAAAGTGCAGCAAGAGAAGTATTGAGAAAATTGCAAACCCCGCCAGATAAGTAAAGTAATTATCTTGGCTAAGGTATAGATTTAAGAAAGTAAATTATTTTTTTAAGGAGGCAGATAAAATGTCTGTAAAAGTAGCAATTAATGGTTTTGGTAGAATTGGTCGTTTGGCTTTTAGATTAATGGCAGATAACCCAGCATTTGATATTGTTGCCATCAATGATTTAACAGATGCAAAAACATTGGCATATTTGTTAAAGTATGATAGTGCACAAGGAAAATTCAAAGAAAATGCAATTGAAACAAAAGAAGGTGCCATTGTTGTTGAAGGGAAAGAGATTAAGATTTTTGCTGAAAGAAATCCAGAAGATTTACCATGGGGAAAAATTGGAGTTGATGTCGTTATCGAGTCAACAGGGTTCTTTACTGATAAAGCAGGAGCAGAAAAACATATTAAAGCAGGAGCTAAAAAAGTTCTTATTTCAGCACCAGCAAAAGGCGATGTTAAAACAATCGTATTTAATGTAAATGAAAATATTTTAGATGGGACTGAAACAGTAATTAGTGGTGCATCATGTACAACTAACTGTTTAGCGCCAGTAGCGAAAGTCCTGAATGATTCATTTGGTTTAGTAAGTGGCTTAATGACAACGGTTCATGCTTATACAAATGATCAAGCAACTTTAGATAGACCACATAGTGATTTAAGAAGAGGCCGTGCTGCAGCTCAAAATATTGTACCTACCTCAACAGGAGCAGCTGCGGCTGTTGGAAAAGTTTTACCAGAATTAAACGGTAAACTTGATGGATTTGCTTTAAGAGTTCCTGTATTAACAGGTTCTTTAGTAGATTTAACCTGTGTTCTTGAAAAAACTGTAACTAAAGAAGAAATCAATGCGGCTTTAAAAGCAGCTGCGAATGAAACCTTAGGATATAACGAAGAACAAATCGTTTCCACTGATATTATTGGAATGGAATATGCTTCTTTATTTGATGGAACATTAACCAGAGTAATGGACGTTGAAGGTGGAAAACAACAAGTGAAAATCATTACATGGTATGATAATGAAATGTCTTATACAGCTCAATTAGTACGATTAGCTGAGTTTGTTGCTGGACAAGTTAAATAGTTAAAATTTTAGAAAATATAATAGACAAAAAACTTTTCAGTTCCCCAATATCTGGGGGACTGAAATTGTTTTAAGATGAATTGTAAATAAGAAAGGATAAGATAATGAGTAAAAAAACTGTTTCGGATATTGATTTAAAGGGTAAAAAAGTATTAATGCGAGCTGATTTTAATGTGCCATTTGATGAAAATGGGAAAATTAGTGATGATACAAGAATTATGGCAGCATTACCTACAATTAAGTATATCTTAGATCAAGGGGCTTCTTTGATTTTAATGTCTCATTTAGGAAGACCCAATAATGAGCCTGATCCAAAATACTCTCTAGCACCAGTTGCAGAAAAACTATCTGAAGTATTAGGTAAAAAAGTTATCTTTAACGATGATGGAGAAGTTACTGGACAAGTGACTATTGCAGCTGCAAAAGCTTTACAACCAGGGGATGTGCTATTACTTCAAAATACACGTTTTAGAAAAGAAGAGAAGAAAAATGATCCAGAATTTTCAAAAGAACTTGCTTCATTAGGGGATGTTTTTGTAAATGATGCTTTTGGTTCGGCTCATCGTGCTCATGCCTCGACTGTTGGGGTTGCAGAAATTTTACCAGGGGTTTCAGGATTCTTAATTCAAAAAGAACTAGATTTTATCGGTAAAGCCTTAGAAGCACCCGAAAGACCTTTCGTAGCAATTTTAGGAGGAGCAAAAGTTTCTGATAAAATTGGTGTGATTAATAACTTATTAGAAAAAGTTGATACCTTAATTATTGGTGGAGGTATGGCCTACACATTTTTAAAAGCCCAAGGTTATGAAGTAGGGAAATCATTACTAGAAGAAGACAAAATTAGCTTAGCCAAAGAATTAATGGAAAAAGCAAAAGTTAAAGGGGTTAATTTACTATTACCAGTGGATGTTGTTGCTGCAGAAGCCTTTGCCGCCGATGCACCTTATATTGTTTGTGGACTAGATGGGATTCCTAAAGATTCAATGGGATTAGACATTGGCCCTAAATCTTCGGAAATCTTTGCAGAAGCTATTTTAGGAGCTAAAACGGTTATTTGGAACGGACCGATGGGTGTCTTCGAAATGCCTGCTTTTGCTAAAGGAACCATTGCAGTTGCAAAAGCCATGGCAGATTCAAATGCAATTACTATTATTGGTGGTGGAGATTCTGCTGCTGCTGTTAAAATATTGGGCTTTGAAGATGGCATGAGCCATATTTCCACAGGTGGTGGTGCATCACTTGAGTTTTTAGAAGGAAAAATTTTACCAGGAATTGAAATTTTACAAGATAAATAAATTCAAAAAAGTGGAGGAAAAAAAATGAGACGACCAATCATTGCAGGAAATTGGAAAATGAACAATGATATCAACGAAACGGAAAAGCTAATGGAAACCCTTCTCCCTCTTGTAGCAGGGGCTGAAGCAGAGGTGGTATTTTGCCCACCATATCTAGGACTTCAAAAAGGGGTTGAAATGGTAGAAGGCTCAAATGTTGGTATTGGAGCTCAGAACATGCATTACGAGAAAAATGGAGCTTATACCGGAGAAATCTCAGGAGAAATGTTAGTTTCAATTGGTGTTAAGTATGTTTTGTTAGGCCATTCAGAACGAAGAGAATACTTTAATGAAACCGATGAAGCGGTAAATAAAAAAGCAATAAAAGCCTTAGAACTTGGACTAACACCTATCGTATGTTGTGGGGAAACTTTAGAAGAACGGGAAAGTGGAAAAGCGGAAGCTAAAGTTGTTGGACAAATGGAAGCTGATTTAAAAGGCATCGAAAATATCGAAAAGATTGTCGTCGCCTATGAACCTATTTGGGCAATTGGAACCGGAAAAACAGCATCAAAAGAAGAAGCTGACGAAGCATGTGGTTGGGTAAGAGCGACCATTGCAAAAATGTTTGGTCAAGAAGCAGCGGAAAAAGTACGCATTCAATATGGTGGAAGCGTTAACCCTGGAAATATAAAAGAACTAATGGCGATGGAAAATATTGACGGTGCTTTAGTAGGAGGAGCGGCTTTAAAACCAAGCTTTTCTGAAATTGTTAAATTTTAGTTAGAGGGATTAATTCTATAAGCTAGAGAGTGAAACAAAATTTGTTGACAGAAAGGAGTAATATAGAATGGATAAAAAATTAACAGCATTAATCATTTTAGATGGTTATGGGTATACTGAATGTAAAGAAGGTAACGCTGTTCTTGAGGCGAAAAGTCCTTTTTTAAATGAGTTCACTACTAAAAACCCTCATACCTTAATTACTGCAAGTGGTTTAGGCGTTGGTTTGCCAGAAGGGCAAATGGGTAATTCGGAGGTAGGTCATCTTAATTTGGGAGCGGGCCGAGTGGTTTATCAAGAACTGACAAGAATAACAAAATCAATAGAGGATACAGATTTTTTTGAAAACGAAGCTTTACTAAAAGGAATTGTTTCAGCAAAAGAAAAAGGGACAGCTTTGCATCTCATGGGATTGCTTTCCGATGGCGGTGTTCATAGCCACGAAATTCATTTATATGCTCTATTAAAGTTAGCTAAAAAATGTGGACTTGAAAGAGTTTACATCCATTGCATAATGGATGGCAGAGACACTCCACCAGATGGAGGTCTAGGATACATAAAAAACCTCGAAAAGAAAATTGATGAAATCGGTGTTGGAAAAATTGTAACCATTATGGGGCGTTACTATGCGATGGATCGAGATAATCGATGGGAACGGGTTAAAAAAGCATATGACGCTATGGTTTTAGGCGATGGAAATCATGGGGTTAGTCCCACAGAAGTAATGAAAAAAACCTATGCTGATGGGGTTACGGATGAGTTTGTGATTCCAACAGTGATGGATACCCAAGAAGATTGTCGACTTCAAGTTGATGATTCTATTATTTTCTTTAACTTTAGACCCGATCGAGCTCGTGAAATCACAAGAACTTTAATTGATCCAGATTTTAAGGAATTTGATCGAGAAAGAGGATTTCTACCAGTAACGTTTATTTCTATGACTCAGTATGACAAAGGATTTGAAAATATTGAGATTGCTTTCAAACCTGAAACAGTCGAGAATACTTTAGGGGAATACCTAAGTCGTTTAGGAATTCCACAATTGAGAATTGCAGAAACAGAAAAGTATGCTCATGTAACCTACTTCTTTAACGGAGGCTTGGAAAAGCAATATCCTTATGAGGATCGTATCCTTGTTCCTTCGCCACATGTTGCAACCTATGATTTGCAACCAGAAATGAGTGCTGAAGAAGTTGCAGAAAAAGCAGTAGAAGCCATTGAGTCTGATAAATATCAGGTGATGATTCTTAATTTTGCGAATCCAGATATGGTGGGACATACAGGGGTATTAGAAGCCGCAGAAAAAGCGATTGAAGCTGTTGATAAATGTGCTAAAAAAGTAATTACTGCTATTTTAGAAAAAGGTGGACGGATTTTACTTACAGCCGATCATGGCAACGCCGAAAAAATGATTGACTACGAAACCCATCAACCTTTTACAGCTCATACTTCTAATTTGGTAAAACTCGTTTTAGCTGGAGCAGGTGATGTTTCCCTTAAAGAAGGTGGAAAATTATCAGATATTGCACCCACCATCTTGGATCTAATGTCATTAGAAAAACCCAAAGAAATGACGGGATCGAGCCTAATTGTTAAATAATAAGATGATAGGTCGATATTGCGATCGTTTACATAAAAAAAGTCTCTTTTGAGGCTTTTTTTATGATTGATAAAAATAGTGGTCTATGATATTATAACATGATCGATTATATACGGAGGTGATATCAATGAAAACCGCTTTACTGGTTGTACTAATTATTTCCAGTCTTGTTTTACTCTTGGCGATACTTTTATCCCCAGGAAAAGATGCAGGTATGTCTAGTGCCATCGCAGGTGGTGCTGAATCCTTATTTGGAAAGAAAAAAGCAAAAGGCTTTGAGGGAATGTTAGAAAAAGCAACTAAAATTTCGGGAGTTCTTTTTATGTTGTCCGCATTCGTTTATTCAATCATTTAAAACAAAGCATCTTATGGAAAGAGATGCAAAAACTTTATAGGGGGAATTGAAAATGGAATTATTGTTTATAGCCCCAGTAATTGGGGTTGTAGCGCTTCTTGTGGCGCTCGTTTTTGCAAAACGAGTCACATCAGTTGACGCTGGTACTGACAGAATGAAAGAAATTGCTTCCTATATTCACGAAGGAGCGATGGCTTTTTTAACCCGTGAATATAAGATGTTAGCTATTTTCATTGCTGTATTATTTGTCGTATTATGTGTAACACCAGGTTTAGGATGGCAAAGCGCTGTTAGCTTTTTAGTGGGAGCGATTTTTTCTATTCTTGCAGGATTTTTTGGAATGCAGGTAGCGACAAAAGCGAATGTTAGAACAGCGAATGCTGCACAAAAAAGTGGGATGAATAAAGCACTACAAGTTGCATTCTCAGGCGGAGCTGTTATGGGAATGTGTGTTGTAGGTTTAGGTTTACTTGGGGTAAGCATACTTTACATTATTTTTGGTGATGTGACCATTATCACTGGATTTGGATTAGGGGCTTCATCAATTGCACTCTTTGGGCGTGTTGGTGGTGGAATTTACACAAAAGCAGCCGATGTTGGTGCGGACCTTGTAGGTAAAGTTGAAGCAGGTATTCCAGAGGATGATCCTAGAAATCCTGCTGTTATCGCAGACAACGTTGGAGATAACGTTGGAGATGTTGCTGGTATGGGTGCCGATCTTTTTGAATCTTATGTAGGTTCTTTGATTTCTGCCATGACCTTAGGTGTTTTAGCTTTAGGTGGCATTGAAGGAATCGTATTCCCTTTGTTACTTGCTGGAACAGGTATTTTATCATCAGTTATTGGAACATTTTTTGTTCGAGGTAAAGAGGGTGGAAATCCTCAAAAAGCTTTGGATGCTGGAACTTATGTGAGCGGTGTGATTGTTATTATTGCCTCTTACTTTTTATCAACTTATTTTACAGGAAGCCTCAATGCTTTTATTGCAATTGTCGCTGGACTAGTGGTTGGTATTATTATTGGTAAATTAACGGAATATTATACTTCAGAACATTTTGGACCTGTAAAACATATTGCTGAGCAATCTGAGACCGGTGCAGCAACCACGATTATTAGTGGTTTAGCGGTAGGAATGAAATCAACAGCATTCCCAATTATCGGTTTAGCGGTTGCAATTTATGTTGCATATTTATCTTTTGGACTCTTTGGGATCGCTCTAGCGGCAGTTGGTATGCTTTCAACAGCAGGCATGACCATCGCGGTTGATGCTTACGGTCCTATTGCAGACAATGCTGGTGGGATTGCTGAAATGGCAGAGATGCCTCATTCGGTTCGAGAGATTACAGATAAGCTTGATGCTGTAGGAAATACAACAGCCGCCATTGGTAAAGGTTTTGCCATTGGATCAGCAGCATTAACAGCCCTTGCACTTTTTGCTTCTTATGCAGAAGTTGTTGGTTTAAAAGTGATTGATATCTTAAACCCCAATGTTATTATTGGAATGTTTATTGGTGGGATGCTTCCTTTCTTATTCTCAGCCCTTACCATGGAAGCGGTTGGATCTGCTGCGAATCAAATGATTGAAGAAGTTCGTCGTCAATTTAGAGAATTTCCAGGAATCATGAAAGGAACAGAAAAACCAGATTATGCAAAATGCGTTGATATTTCAACCGCAGCTGCATTAAAGAAAATGATTGTTCCTGGGGTTTTAGCAGTGATTGCGCCTCTTGCAATGGGTCTGATTTTAGGACCTGAAGCTCTTGGGGGACTTTTAGCAGGTGCTTTAGTCACTGGGGTACTTCTTGCAATCCAAATGGCAAACTCAGGTGGCGCTTGGGATAACGCTAAAAAATATATCGAGGGTGGAGCCCACGGTGGAAAAGGTAGCGAAGCACATAAAGCAGCCGTTGTTGGAGATACCGTTGGAGATCCATTTAAAGATACTTCTGGTCCATCAATTAATATTTTGATTAAATTAATGACCATTGTAGCTTTGGTATTTGCACCACTTTTTTTATCACTATAAGTTAAAACGAAATCCCTTTTCAGATTATTTCTGAGAAGGGATTTTTTTATGAGTTTCTTATTTTACAAAGTTCAGATTTCACGTTATACTTAAAAGACTTTAGTGACTATTTTTAATGAGAAAGGAACCACGATGAAACCATTAATTGTTATCCCAATGGGAGATCCCGCAGGCATTGGCCCTGAAATTGTGGTGAAAGCCCTTGCAGATCTGGAAACGCAAAGAATTTCCAGACCTCTTGTGATTGGAGATCAAGGGGTTTTAGAAAAAGCCATCGAATTTTCAGGCATTGCCCTAGAAATTAATCAAATCGCAAATCCAGCAGAGGGATGTTTTAAACCAGGGATCTTAAACTTAATTAATTTAAATAATATTCTTTTGGAGAAATTAAACTTTGGTGAAGTCCAAGGAATGGCTGGGAAAGCTTCTTATGCCTATATTAAATATGCAACTGACCTCTGTTTAAATCACCAGGTGGATGCAATGGCGACAACGGCTATAAATAAAGAGTCATTAAAAGCCGGAAAGGTTCCTTATATTGGACACACCGAAATGATTGGAAATCTAACAGGAACCCCAAACCCCTTGACCATGTTTCAAGTGTATAATCTTCGTGTGTTTTTCCTTACAAGGCATGTATCCTTAAAGGAAGCCTGTGACCTTGTGAAGAAAGAAAAGCTATTGAAATTTATAGATGATGCGGTGGTTGCTTTGAAGGTTTTAGGGGTCGAAAATCCTCGTTTAGCCATTGCAGGCTTAAATCCTCATAGTGGTGAACATGGTCTCTTTGGTACAGAGGAAATTAATGAAGTGATTCCTGCTGTTGAAGAAGCCCAAAATTTAGGGATTAATATTATAGGTCCCATTGGTGCGGATAGTGTTTTTCATTTTGGTTTAAAAGGTGATTATGATGCGGTATTGTCCCTATACCATGATCAAGGACATATTGCAACTAAAATGGTAGATTTTGAACGGACGATTTCCATTACGAATGGTTTGCCATTTTTAAGAACCTCAGTTGATCACGGAACAGCCTTTGACATTGCAGGAAAAGGGATTGCAAGCCCTGTGAGTATGATCGAAGCAATTCGTCTAGCAGTTGAATACGCCCCCAAATTTAATAACCGATTAAGATAAGCAAAAACAACCTCAATGATGAGGTTGTTTTTTTGAAATCAAAATCCTTTAAAAAATCTGAATTAAACAATAAAATGCAATACTAATAATGTAAATGAGTTGACAAATTAATGAAATTGAAATAAAATTAATTTAGAGGTGAAAAAATGAAAAAAAGTGTTTATAGTTTAATGCTCTTTGATGAAATTGTTGAAAAAATAGATCAAATTGCTTATATGAATAATACCAATCGTTCCCAACTAATCAATGATTTATTAGCAGAACGGATTGGATTGGTTACCCCAGAACAAAAGATCCAAAAGATATTGGAACAACTCGATGAAAACTTTAGTGACATCTTGTCGGTCAATCAAATTAATAAAAACTCAAGTATTCAATTTGGAAAAAGCTTGAAGTATAAGTATCGACCAAAAGTTAGATATAGTTATGAATTTTTAGCTAATGAAGACGGGAAGTATCCTGTTCTTAAAATTAGTTCGAGAACAAAATCGGAGGATTTAAACGAACATTTTAATGCTTTTTTTAGTCTGATTTCTACAATTGAACAGGAAAAAAACAAAGAATTGGATAAAATGTCAGAAAACCTCACGAATCATAAATTTGTAAGATCCTTTAAAAAAGAAGGAGAGCTTACACAAGAAACACAGGTCGTTGCGGATAATTTGACACGTTACTTGAAAATGATTGATCAGGCAATGAATGTTTATTTCTCTCATATTGACGAAAAGGATGAAAGCAGTCTTGAAAAGCTTTTGGAAAGGATTTATGGGGATTATTATTAGAAAAACTTTAATTAAGAGAATAATTGAATAGAAACGAGGTAAAGAATATGGATATGAATTTATTTACACAAAAATCATTAGAGGCAATTAAGACAGGCGAATTAATTGCTAGCGAAAAACAACAGGTTGAAATAGAGCCTGAACATTTATTAATGGCCTTATTAACCCAAGAAAATGGCGTGGTAGGACGGATTTTCGATCGTCTTGGAAAAAGTACCCATCATATTGTTGAAGAATTAAAAAATGAAATTAATCGAAAGCCAAGTGTATCGGGACCAGGTCGAGAACAAGGAAAAGTCTACATTAGTAGTGATACAGAAAAGATATTAAATGATGCTTATAAAGAAGCAAAAAAATTAGAGGATCAATATATTTCAGTAGAGTGTATACTGCTTGGTTTTTATGGATTGAGTAAACATACAAAATCCTTAGAAATTCTTGAGAGATATGGGATAACAAAAAAAGAAATCCTAGATGTTTTAAAAGAAGTCCGTGGTGGACAACGGGTGGTTAATGATCACCCAGAAGTAACCTATGAAGCATTAGCTCAATATGGACACGACTTAGTTCAGGATGCAAAAGATAATAAACTCGATCCTGTGATTGGAAGAGATGCTGAAATTCGACACGCCATTCGTATTCTAAGTCGAAAAACAAAAAACAATCCTGTCCTTATTGGAGAGCCAGGGGTAGGGAAAACAGCCATTGTTGAAGGCTTAGCCATTCGTATTGTTGCAGGGGATGTTCCAGAAGGACTTAAAGATAAACGGATTATTTCCCTCGATCTTGGAGCTTTGGTGGCAGGGGCAAAATATCGTGGAGAATTTGAAGAACGACTAAAGGCGGTTCTCAAGGAAGTTGTTGATAGTAATGGTGAGATCATTCTTTTCATTGATGAGCTTCATACCATTGTAGGGGCTGGTAAAACAGAAGGCGCAATGGATGCAGGAAATATGCTAAAACCAATGTTGGCAAGAGGAGAACTCCATTGTATTGGGGCAACCACCTTAGATGAATATCGCCAATATATTGAAAAAGATCCTGCATTAGAAAGGCGTTTCCAGCCTGTGATGGTGGATGAACCAACAGTTGAAGATACTATTTCAATCCTTAGAGGACTTAAGGATACCTATGAACGTTATCATGGGGTTCAAATTTTAGATACCGCATTAGTTGCGGCAGCTACCCTTTCAAATCGCTATATTTCTGATCGGTTTTTGCCGGATAAAGCCATCGATTTAATTGATGAAGCTTGTGCTAAAATACGAACAGAAATGGATTCCATGCCTGAAGAGATGGATGAAGTCCGACGTAAAATGATGCAACTGGAAATTGAAGAAGTGGCTCTTAAAAAAGAAAAAGACAAACTAAGTCAGGAGCGATTAGTTCGTCTTCAAAAAGAATTAGCAGAGTATAAAGAACGTTTTAATACCATGAGTATTCAATGGGATAATGAAAAGAAATCTGCGGATAGTATAAAAGATATCCAAGAGGAGCTTAGCCAATTAAATTATGAGAGAGACAAAGCAATTCGTGAAGGGAACTACCAAAAAGCTTCAGAACTGGAATATGGAAAAATACCAGAAAAAATTCGAATGCTTGAAGAATTAAAAGCAAAAGCTGACGAAAAGAATGACGTTAATAGCCTAAAAAGAGAACGGGTTACAGATGAGGAAATTGCTGAAATTATTTCTGATTGGACAAATATTCCATTGAGTAAGTTGGTTTCGGGAGAGCGAGAAAAACTAATGGCTCTCGAAAATATTTTAAAAGAACGTGTGATTGGTCAAGAAGAACCGGTCGAAAAAGTGGTGGATGCCATTATTCGTTCACGGGCTGGGATTAAAAATCCAAGCAGTCCCATTGGTTCCTTTCTTTTCTTAGGACCTACTGGGGTTGGGAAGACTGAGTTGGCTAAAGCCGTTGCAGCAACTCTTTTTGACTCTGAAGAAAATATGATAAGAATTGATATGAGTGAGTATATGGAAAAGTTCTCTGTTTCTAGACTTATTGGAGCGCCTCCAGGATATGTTGGATACGAAGAAGGGGGACAATTAACAGAAGCAGTACGCCGAAAACCATACTGCGTGATCTTACTCGATGAAATTGAGAAGGCCCATAAAGATGTTTTCAATATTTTATTACAAATATTAGACGATGGTCGGATTACAGATTCTCAGGGTAGAACCGTTGACTTTAAAAATACCATTATCATTATGACTTCAAATATTGGATCTGAATACTTACTTGAAGGAATTAATGCCAATGGAGAAATTACAGAAATAACAGAAAAAGCGGTGATGGATTTACTCAAATCTTACTTTAGACCAGAGTTTCTCAATCGAATTGATGAAATTGTTTTGTATAAGCCATTAAATAAAGAAGTGATTGGAAGCATTATCGATTTATTATTAGAGGATTTGCAAAAACGATTAGAAGAGCGTCAAATAAAAATTGAATTAACTAAAGAAGCAAAAATGGGGATTATCGATCGCGGATTTGATGCCGCTTATGGAGCGCGACCTCTCAAACGGTTTTTGCAAAAGCATATTGAAACCATGCTCGGAAAGGAAATCATTAAGGGAAACATTCATGAAGGGTCAACCCTTGTCATTGATGTTAATGCAAATGGCGATTTCTGTATAAAAGACTGATCCTTAAATTCATGAGGATGTCAAATTGATATCCTTTTTTTACTTAAAAGCAAATGGAGCTAAAAACTACTCATAAGATATAAAATAATATCAGAAAGTCAAAGTAAGCCAATCATTAATGCCATAAAAAATATCTTTCGAACCATTTTTTTTAAAGCTAATTTGATATAATTAAGAAAATAAACTGTTGGAGGTGCAAAGATGCAAAAAATTATTATGGCTCCTAGTCGTTATGTACAAGGTTCAGGTGAACTAGAGAAATTATCAGAATACGTAGGTAAACTTGGAGATTCGGCATTAGTTTTGTTAAGTGGCACAATGATGCGTACAAAATGTGAGGATTTAAAGACCCGTTTTGAATCTGACGGTATTAAGTTTTTCCCAGAGAAATTTGGTGGAGAATGTTCAAAGATTGAGGTGGGAAGACTTCAAGAAATTGTAAAAGCAAATGGATGTAATGTGATTGTTGGCGTTGGTGGTGGAAAAGCTCTTGATACCGCAAAGGCAGTGGCACATTATGAAAAACTACCTGTTGTTATTGCACCATCCATTGCCTCAACAGATGCCCCATGTTCAGCCCTTTCAGTTTTATATACGGAGGATGGCGTTTTTGATGAATACCTTGTTTTACCCAAAAATCCTGAAGTGGTTGTTATGGATACTGATGTGATTAAAACAGCTCCTGCTCGTCTTTTTGTAGCAGGGATGGGAGATGCTTTGGCGACTTATTTTGAAGCACAAGCGACAGTAGATTCAAATGGAACCACAATGTCAGGAGCACATCCAACAAAATCAGCATTAGCTTTAGCAAAGTTATGTTTTGATATTCTTATGGAAGACGGATTAAAAGCAAAACTTGCTATTGAGTCTCAAACCTGTACCCCTGCAGTTGAAAATGTTATCGAAGCAAATACATATCTTAGTGGTGTTGGATTTGAAAGTGGTGGATTAGCAGCTTGTCATGCGGTACATAATGGACTAACGGTTCTTCCAGAATGTCATCACATGTATCATGGAGAAAAAGTAGCTTTCGGGACCTTAGTACAATTAGTGATGGAAAATAGATCCATGGATGAAATTGAAGAAGTAATCGATTTTTGCTTATCTGTTGGATTACCCATTACCCTTGAAGAATTGGGATGCAAAGAAGTGACTCCTGAAAAAATCATGGCAGTGGCGGTTGCAGCTGCTGATCCAGGTGAAACAATTCACAATATGCCATTTGATGTTGACGCTGATACAGTTTATGCGGCAATTATGGCAGCAGATGCTCTCGGAAGATTATACTTAGAGGGCTAGAGATAAGTAGAATAAGGATTAAGGCTTGATATGATTCCCCTTAAGTAGACAAGGTAAATAACCAAAATCTACTTAAGGGGGATTTTTTATGTCAAGGAAATATTCATATGATGAAAAATTGGAT
>JBOFGH010000054.1:0-5587 GCA_051649025.1 Eubacteriaceae bacterium | reverse complement strand
AAGTCGCTAAGTACGATGTTCCCTCAAGCACCTGGGTTCCCCCTAGCATTGATCCACCAATATTTACCATTGCGTGGTTCAAGAAAGCCGCTATCGCACCTGACACCTCAATCGGGTCTGGAGTAAGTCTATCCCTTGATAGTGCGAGCATTGACACCCGTGGTATTTATTATGCAAAAATCAATGACACTTTACAGCTTTCAGACATTACCGTTGATGTGAAAGTGCCCAGTACTGTTACGGTACAATTTCTTGATGAAGCAGGCATTGCCCTTGCACCTTCTCGCTCTTTAGATGGCTTTTCTGGGGATTCTTATAACACCAGCCCTGACACCATTACTGGGTATGAGCTTAAGAAGACACCAAGCAACGCCACAGGAGTTTTTGGTGATGAGACCAACACGGTGATATATACCTACAAACAACTTCCTTTCTTTGAATTAACTGAAGGTGCTTTCGTTTTTGTTTTAGACAATAACACCGCCACTGCCACAGTAAAGGGTTATAATGGGGCTAGTAAAGATCCTATCATTCCATCAAGTACCCAGTTTCTTGGCAAAGATTACACCGTAACAGCCATTGGAGACTCGGCTTTTAATAACAAAGGCCTCACCAGTGTCGTCATTCCCGATAGTGTGATAAGCATTAGACAATCTGCTTTTTCCTACAACCAACTCACCAGTGTCGCACTACCAAACAGTGTGATAAACATTGAGGACTTTGCTTTTTATAGCAATAGACTCACTGCCATAACTCTTCCAGAGGACATGACCTCCATTGGGGAACGTGCTTTTGGGTGGAATAAACTTACCAGTGTCGTGATTCCCGATAGTGTGACAAACATCGGCGTTAGTGCTTTTGAAGGGAATGCCCTAGAACAGATTTACATTTCGTCTATCTCAAATCTAAAAGTATGGGAAACCATTCTTACAAAAAACGACGGACTCAATGGGATAACTTCTGAATTTGTTCATATCTATGCATTCGATCATCTTGATGGAACCTATAAAAATCCACCACAATTAAACCACACCCTTTTTGAAGGGGATTCCTACTGCTTAGAAATTGGGGAGATAAACAATCCCGTTCTTCATCGCTATGATGTTGTTGGAAATGAATGGCTTCCCCCTTCTCAGCAACGGATCTTACTTAGTCCTCTTCCTGTTTCGGTTGAGTGGTATAAAAAGGGAATAAATGAACCCGATGCTTTGATTGGTAACAAGGAAAGTTTATCTCTTGAAAATGCCAACATTGATACCCGTGGTATTTATTATGCAAAAGTCAATGATACTTTACAGCTTTCTGACATTACCATTGATGTGAAAATTGCAAGCCAAGTGGCGGTTGAATTTCTCACCGAAACCAAGAAGCCTCTTATACCCCCAATAACATTAAATGGTTTTTCTGGTGACCCTTACACCACTATTCCTAAAGCTATTGATGGCTATGAGCTTATCTCAACTCCTGTTAATGCGACTGGGTTTTTCAGCGACAATCAAACAACCGTTACTTATATCTATCGAGAAATCCCTCGTATTGAGGATGCCTTTAAAGATAAACAAAAACCCTCCAATAATAGTAACGGAAATAGCCACTCTTCCAAATCTGGTACACGTCCGAATACTGGTAACTCGTTGAATATTCCATTAATTATTGGTGGTGGGGTACTGGTATTGCTAATTTCATCCCTCATTTTAATCTTTTTCTTATACAAAGAGAAAAATCACTTCTTCAAATAAGAACCTTGATTTTTCAATTCATTAAAAAGAGAGCTTTCCCGGAACAAAGGAAAGCTCTCCTTTCTTTTAATATTTTTACTCTCTCACAATATTAGAAACACCATAGTAATCAGCCATCCCACGATTAACCCAATGGTTTGGATCTGACTGAACATCCCTTAATCCATACATCCCATTATGGCTAGAAAGAGGTTTTATTTCTGGCACCGCAATCACAGGGGCTTCTTTGTTGCTTTCAATGATGGCTACTCTCTGTTCATATTGCTTCGATACCGTCATGGCATCAATCCCTACATAACCTAATGACATCACAAAATAAATTATGAAGCTGGCAATGGGAACCCCTGCATAGCGACGTAATTTTTCTTTGGAAATCTTCACTTGATCAATTCCGTAAATAACAGCAATGAGTAAAAAAGAAACCACCCCAAACATTGCTCTTGGTGGAAATTTTGGAGGCACTAGCATCACAAGCATACTGGCACATCCACCAATAACAAAAATTTTAAAGAGTGTTCCATTGATTTTATCACGATTCCAAAGAATGACTCCAAAAACAATCCCAACGATAATAATCAAAGGCATTAAATCATACAGGTTATAAGCAAAATAGGATAGTCGCGTAATGATTGGATTTCCTCCTACAATGGCAGTCACTTCCGCTACAGCACCTTCATTATCCACTCGCATAAAGTTTCCTGGTGCAAGCATCATGGTTCCAAACCCAAGGACGGAAAAGAAAAGAGCCGTATAAACAAAAGGAGGTATTTTTATCTTTCTTTTATAAAAAATAAGCCCAAAGAGTCCCATGATCAAAATCATTCCTCCTGCGGTATTTTCATTTGTAATCCCACTGAGAAAAAATAAAGGAATCATAATAAGTGAAAACCAAAGGCTTGAAAGCGCCTTGGTCTGGGCTTCTTCGTATAAACGAAAGGGTAATAGTGCCAACAAAATAATTGTGCCACACCACAGATAATTGCAGGCGCCAGTTAGCCACATCACGGTTTGTCCAAACATTGGTATAAAAAACCAAACTAAAGCAATGGTAATTAAAAGCATCCATGGTTTAATTTTCCGCCCAACGCCATTAAAATAAACGCCTAAAATAAACACACACAAGCAAAGGGTGTTGGCAATATTAAAGGTGTTCTTTCCTAGAAGCATAAATATCTGGGTGAGTGACTCTGCCAAAACCCGACCTCCCCAGGTCATAAAATAGGTGATCTGAGAGGTTACAATGTCACTGAAACTTGTCACAGAGGTGGTTGTACCAAAAATGAAGGTATAAACATAATCATCTGCAATGAGGGGGGTCTTACTGTTGAGAAACAACATATAAAACCCAAAAGTTATGAGACTACCCCAAAACAAAGCCATGTATTTAAAGTTTTTACTGGAAGCAACGGTCGTTTTTTTATCCAAAATTAATCGCCTTTCAAAAGAGTTTTATATTTTTTTATGGTTAATATTATAGCATAAAATTAACCTTTTCGCTTCAACCTATGTTGATATAACCAAAAATAGCTATCATTTAAAATTTCTAGTTATCTTTATTTTAACTTTTTCTATCCACATCCTCGCAACCTACAAAAAAATTTATAAAATCAACAAATAAGATCCCTGAAACTAATCGGATAATACGAAAGTTGAAAAAAACACTCTTTCCTGCTATAGTGACTTTATGGTATTTGTCAAATTACAGGGGTATATTATGGCTAGGCTATAAAAAACTATTTCACTTATTTTAGTAGTAAAAAATTAACGAAATCGGAATTACAGCAAAAGACTTGTTTTTCTGGAAATATAATTACAAGATTAAAACGAAACAATTACATATCTCTTGGAAGTCTAGAAAGTACAGGCAAAGTTATGCAGCACAACGTCGATGATATTTTAGAATTTGAAAAATCGAATGATCATAATTAACAACGAAAGGATATGGCTATCGTGGAAATAACAATTGTAGATATTCTTGAAGAAGATATTCTTGAATTGGGGAAACCTATACTTGAAAATCTCCTAAAAGATAGAACTACTAGAAAAAATATCATTTGGGCAACAAATGACTACCTTACACTAGGTGAAGGGTATGATGCAAAAAGTTCGATTATTATTGAGCAAATAACAGGTCGCCACAGTGATGTCATACAACCTCGTGTTGCAAAAGCAAGAGAACTTCAAACAAATCGAACTAGAGATAAAGCAGAAGTATTTACCCCGTCTTGGATATGCAATGAGCAAAACAATTTAATTGATGAACAGTGGTTTGGAAGAAAAGATGTATTCAATAAAACTTTAAATAAATCATGGGTTTCAACAACAGATAAGATAATTTTTATGGACGACTTAAAAAAGACATGGAAAACTTATGTTGATGCAAATAGATTAGAAATAGCTTGTGGTGAAGCTCCTTATCTTGTCAGTAGATATGATACCGTAACAGGAAATACAATTCCGATAAACGATAGAATTGGATTGTTGGATAGAAAATTACGTATTGTAAATGAAAATACCTCTTCAGAAAAAGATTGGCTTAAATGGGCAACTAGAGCAATTCAAAGCACCTATGGTTTTGAGTATCAAGGAGATAGTCTTCTTTTGGCGAGAGAAAATGTTTTATATACATTTATAGATAACATGGAATGTTTAATGTATTCACAAAAACAATGAAGGTTATCAAACCTAATGAAATTTGTACACATTCATATTTTTTGATTGGGAACTACATTTCTGAACAAGAAGCTGAATCAACGTTAAAATATCTAAAAACACAGTTTGTAAGATTTACTGTTATGATTACATTAAGTGCAGTTAATTTATCTAAACTTGTGTTTATGAATGTCCCACTTCAAGACTTCACTGCTAATTCAGATATTGATTGGAGCAAGTCCGTTGCTGAAATTGATAAGCAACTATATTCAAAATATGGCTTAACCGATGATGAAATAGCTTTTATTGAAGAAAAGATAAAACCGATGGAGTAAGCTTATGAAAATTGAAAATTATATTGAATCACAGTATCGAGCATTGAAAACTGATTTAAATATTGAATATGTTGATTTATTTTCTGACTTTTCCAATGCAAAACTCAAAGATATTTTTTCTACAATTCATCATTTGTGTGTGGTTAATTATAAACTCATGAATGATAGGCTTCCAACAAATGCTTATGGAGCACATTTTTGGGCAGATCCAAGTAGAGAATTGATTCGTGCAATTGATGCGCTGCGAGGTTTGCAGGTGGAAGCACAATACCTCCTCATATGGCAAAAGTAGAAATATATTATACTAAACCAATATTAAGACAAAGCAATTCAATTAATATCTCTTCTTATCGGGAACAGCATTATGTAAATTTGAAGTTAATTGGTGAAGGTTCTTACGCAAGCGTATTTTCGTTCAACGATAATTTTTATAATAGAAAATTTGTCTTAAAAAAAGCTAAAAAAGATTTAGACAGTAAAGAATTAGAACGTTTTAAACAAGAGTTTGAAGAAATGAAAAAGTTATCTTCACCATATATTGTAGAAGTTTATCGATATGAAGATGATAATAATCAATATATTATGGAACTCATGGATTATACTCTCGATACATATTATAAAAGGTACAATCATACTTTATCCAAAGTCGATAGAAAATCAATAGCCAATCAAATATTAAGAGCATTTAAATATATTCATTCTAAAAAACTTCTTCACAGAGATGGATTGTCAACAGTAAACTAGACAACTTTTTTAAGGTTATCATGTTTATATTGTGTCGGGGACAAGTACCCCAATGATGAATGAATCCGGTGATAATTAAACCAATTAACATAATCTGCCAGCTGGTAATTCAGATCA
>JBOFGH010000053.1:0-48028 GCA_051649025.1 Eubacteriaceae bacterium | reverse complement strand
GTCCGGACATCAGCTCCATTTTTTTGTAAAAAATCCATGGGAGAATGCCCGAGTGGCTAAAGGGGGCGGACTGTAAATCCGTTGACGGCGTCTACGATGGTTCGAATCCATCTTCTCCCACCATAATTGAATCCCTTAGTGAGGCAGACTTACGGGGACACAGTCCTTAGAAGACAAACAAAACTTAATATTGATATGACCCATTAGCTCAGTTGGTAGAGCATCTGACTTTTAATCAGGGTGTCGGGCGTTCGAGTCGCCCATGGGTCACCATTTTTAATCCACTTTTCTGTGGCTTTTTTTATTTTTTGTTTAATTGTTAAAGACACTGATCCTGCATTTAACAAGAAAAGTGCCTTTAAGTTGATTTTTTTATTATTGTGAAAACTTATTCAGAATATAAATTAGCTCTTCTATCTTGCTTTCGCCTTTACCATCTTCAAATGCTTCTTTTAAACAATGATTCATATGCTTTTTTAGTATTTCTAAATTAGACTTTTTTAACAGTGCCTGAACCGCTAAAATTTGATTGCTAATATCAATACAATAACGGTCGTCATTAATCATATTAATAACTGCATCTAACTGACCACGTGCTGTTTTTAGTAAATTCAATTCGGTTTGTCTATGATTCTTCTCCATAGTTAGTCGACTAAAGTTCCTGGATAACCGAGAGCTGATAATTGATCAATAATCATTTCATCACTTACTTCTGGAGAGATATCGAGGCTTACCATCCCTGCTTCTAAAGATACATCCACATTTGAAACGCCGTTAATTTCAGATAGTCCATTATTGACTCTAGCTACACAATGGAGACAACTCATACCTTCAACTTTAAATACTTTTTTCATGGTATTACCTTCTTTCATTTCTATATTTGTAAATTCATTTGAGATGACTTTACTTTTTAAATTATAATTCGACTTAAATTTTTTCAATGATAGTGCACTGATTAAAACAGAAACTGAGCTTAAACTCATTGCACCTGCTGCAATCATCGGATTTAATTTTAAACCTAAAGGTAAAAATAAAATACCTGCAGCGAGTGGAATTCCAATAATATTGTATATAAAGGCCCAGAATAAATTCATTTTGATATTTTTTAAAGCTGCTTTACTTAATTGAATTCCTGAAACAATGTTCATTAAATCATTCTGCATAAGGATAATATCAGCGGATTCGATGGCAATATCTGTCCCATTTCCAATGGCAACCCCAACATCACTTTGTGCGAGAGCTGGAGCATCATTAATTCCATCCCCAACCATAATGACATTTTTACCCTTATTTTGAAGATTTTGTATTAATTTTGATTTTTCATCTGGTAAAACATCGGAAATAATATTCTGTATGTCTAAAAGGCTACCAATTGCTTTTGCTGTACGTTTATTATCTCCCGTTAGCATATAAACATCAAGTCCCATTGATTTTAACAGATTTATGGCTTTGGGACTATTTTCTTTAATGACATCGGATACTCCAATAACACCCACAACAGAATGATTAAAAGCGATAATTAATGGCGTTTTTCCAGAATCAGAAAGCTTTTCGTAGTCTTTTATGATTCTTGAATAATCGATGTTCATTTTCTCCATCAGTTTAATATTACCAGCTAGTATTTCTAAATCCTGAACAATTCCGTAAATCCCAAATCCAGGAATTGCCTTAAATTCTGTTGGCTCTAGCAATTGAATTAACTCTTCGGATGCTTTTTTTGTAATTGCTTCACTTAGAGGATGCTCAGATTTATCCTCAACTGAGGCCACGTACATTAACAAATCTCTTTTAGAGATTTTGGAATCAAAAAGAAAGATATCTGTCACTGTTGGTAAACCGACGGTTAGAGTTCCTGTTTTATCAAAAACGATGGTATCCGCTTTTCCAAAAATTTCAAGGGCTGGGCCATTTTTGAAAAGTATTCCTTTTTCGGCACCTTTTCCAGTACCTACCATAATGGCTGTTGGTGTTGCTAGGCCGAGTGCGCAGGGGCAAGAAATTATTAAAACTGAGATCCCTATGGAAAGTGCGAATGAAAAGTCATAACCAAGAATAAGCCAGGCAATAAAGGCTAAAATCGAAATAGTGATTACGATTGGAACAAAATAACGACTCACGTGATCAGCGATTTGGGCTATTGGGGCTTTTGAAGATTGGGCTTCTTCTACGAGTTTAACAATTTGACTTAAAGTGGTGTCACTTCCTATTTTTGTGACTCTAAATTGAAAAGAACCTGATTTATTGATCGTTCCGCAAAACACTGAATCATCAATAGTTTTCTCTTTTGGAATGCTTTCCCCGGTTAAAAGTGATTCGTCAATACTTGAATTTCCCTTTATTATCGTTCCATCGACTGGAATACGATCTCCTGGTCTAATAACTAAGATATCATTAAGCATAACATTTTCAACGGGTATTTCAGATTCTACATTATCTCTTAAAACTCTAGCAGTGTCTGGAGCTAAAGCAATGAGTTTCTCAATGGCCTCGGAGGTTTTTCCCTTCGCCTTCGATTCCATATACTTACCTAAAGTAATTAAGACCAGAATAACTGTGGTAGACTCAAAATATAGTTCATGAGCATAGTGGTGCACAATGGTCATATCATTATATGAGAAACCATAAGCGAGATAATACAAGACAAAAACTCCATAGATAAAAGAAGCACTAGTACCTATGGCAACGAGTGAATCCATATTTGGGATTCGCTTAATTAAGGATTTAAATCCATTGATATAAAAGTTTCGGCACAAAATCATAACAGGAATAGTCAATAATAGTTGGGTCAGCCCATTAATAAGTAAATTTTCCATCCCATCAAGAAAAAAAGGTAGTGGTAATCCTACCATGGAACCCATTGTAAGATAAAACAATGGAATAGTAAAAACCAAGGAAAGAACTAAACGTTTTTTGATGGTGTCTATTTGATTTTGATAATTTGATTTTCCAGAATTAACTTCTTTGCTTTTCAAAGAATCTGTAAGTTCTAAAGCAGCACCGTATCCAAGGTTTTCTATGGTCTTTATAATCGTCATTTCATCAACTCGTGATTCATCAAATTGGACTGCGAGCTTTTCAGATGAAAAATTAACGACGGCGGAAGAAACTCCATGAAGCTGGGAAACTTTTCTTTCAATTCCTGATGCACAGGCGGTACAAGTCATTCCATTAATATTAAAATTTGAGGTTTTCATTTCGACTCCTTCACCCTCCTAATGGGGGGGTGTATCTGTAGTATATTCCTAAATTTTAGGTTAGTCAAGAATAAATTTTAAATTTAATTTTGGAATTTTTATGTTAAAAAAAATTAGCATTTGAAATACCTATTGATAAGAAAACAAAAAGTGCTATAATAAAGATTAGAAATTTAATAAATGTGAAAGGAGTCTTAGAATGTTGCATAGTGAAGACGCTGATATTAACAAAGTCATTCAAAAAATTATTGATCTTGATAAAAAGGCTGTTCGCATTAAAAAAAATGTAATGGAAAGAGCTGAAAAAATCCTTGATCAAACTAAAAATGAAATAAAAATCAAGGAAAAAGAAGAATTAGAAGCGATTCAAAAGATAGCTAAAGACAACTACGACAATGAATTGCAAAAGGCTGAAAAAGAGCGAGTCTCAATTATTGAATTAGCTAATCAAGAAATAGAAAAGATGTATATTCGATATGATGAAAAAAAAGAAGAGAAAGCATTAGAAATTTTAAATGAATTATTTAAAGTGGTATAATCCAATCCCTGAACTAAAAGCGCTTTCCAGGGATTATTATACAGAAAAGTGTGATGAAAATGTCTAAAAGCAAACATGCATGTGTCAATACGAAAGCCTTGGCAATGATGTCAAAAAAATTGAAAGAAGATGATTATAAAGAACTTATCAAAGCCAAAGATCTCCGTGGTGTTGTTCAATATTTAAACGAGAATACCTATTATGGTGATTTTCTTAAAAAATTTGATATTAACAATCTTCATAGAAGTGAGTTAGAAGTTCATCTAGATGATTTGAAGGTTAGAGAGGCTGAAAAATTTTTACATTATCTTTCGGGAAATGAAAAAAGTTTTTTTATGACTTTTCTCGTCCGGTTAGAAGTTGAATCACTCAGACTATTAATTAGAGGCGTTTTTAGAAAAGAAAATCTTGAAGATTTAGAAAACCTACTTGTTTACTCAAAAAAGTACACTAAGGTACCTTTTGATCAACTTTTAAAAAGTAAGAATTGGGAGGATTTTAAGAAATTCTTATTGGAAACTGACTATTATCGACTGATTGAAATATATAAAGAGTTGAAAAATCAGCAGGATTTAGTCATGTTAGAGAAAAGTTTAGATCGATATTATTACGATCTAATGAAAAATAGATTACTTTTACTTGATAAGAAAAGTAATAAAAGTTTAATTGAAGCTCAAAGAAGAAGTATCGATTTACTCAATTTGGTTTGGATTTATCGAGGAAAAAAATTTTATGAGCTGAGTCGTGAAGAGCTGATTGCATACTCTTTAAGAGGCGGGTTTGAAATTAATGAATCGAAGCTTTTAGAGTTAGTGGCAGCTAAAAATCTCGATGAAATAAGAGAAATACTAAAAAATTCTACCTATTCTTTTATTTTTAATCATGGTAAAACACTTGATTTGTTTATGGAAAGACGTCGAGAAAGATATCTTTACTATATGTACCTACGACTTTTTAATAAAGACGAAGGTGGCGTTGGGCGAGTAACTGCTTATATGAGACTGTTAGACTTTGAAACAGAGGACTTAACTTCGATCATTGAAAGTAAGCGATATCGTATGCGCGATGCAGAAATAAAAAATTATTTAATCAGACCCATTAATTAGGGTGTGAAAGGAAGTACTCTATGGCTATAGAAAATGTGATGATGATGAATGTTGTTGGTAAAATTAATTACGTCGACAAATTTTCTAAAGACATCTTTCTTTTTAATGACATTCAAATTGTAGATGCAATGATGGAAATTGACTCGGGTCGATTTATTCTTCCTATTCGAGAAGAGAACATTGGTGAACTATTAGGATTTGCTCAACTTATGTCTGGGGAATCTATGATGAATGAAAAGAATTTTGTAAATACTGTAAAAAAATTAAGTGAACTTTACGATGGTTCTCTTAGTTTGGATATGGAAGGACTTGCAAGAAAAGATTGCGACTTAGGAAAAGCTTTAGCGAAAGCGAATGAGTTTGAAGCGAATTTAAAATCGGAGTCTGAAGAGCTTCAAACACTGATGAATGAGGTGGATTCTCTTAAAACGAGTGAGATAGCCTATGGTTACCTTGATGAATTAGAGATCAAAATGAGTGAACTTGATCAATTGGAAAATTTTACTTATGATATTGGTTCAGTCACTAAAGATAATGCAGCGCGTTTAAAAAGTATTTATAATAGCGTAACTTCAATCGTATTTCATATTGGAAATCAAAAGAATAATGAAGAAGTTTTTATGATTTTATCTCCAAAAGATTTAGAAATTGAATCTAAGAGAATTCTTAAAGCACTTAATTTTAGAAAGATACCAGGTCTTGACACAAAGTTTACTGGTACACCTAAAGAAATATTAGAGAATATTAGAAAAGATTTATTCGAACTCTCTGAAAGAATTGAGGAGCTAGACCAGAAGTTTAAGAACCATCTTGACGAATTTCGTCAAGAAGCAACCGTGAGTTATAATATACTAAGCCTATATGCAAATTTAAATATTATAAAAAAATACATGGCATTTAGTGAAGAAAATTTCTATTTTTCAGGTTGGATTTCAAAAAAAGATAAAAAGAAGATTGAAGAAATTATTGGAAAATACCCTGACATTATTGTGATGTTTTCAGACTCAGATAATGGTAATAAGCCACCAACTAAGATGAAAAACAATTGGTTGTTTAAACCATTTGAAGCGTTGGTTAAAATGTATGGCGTTCCTGCTTATAATGAATTAGATCCAACTCCCTTTTTAAGTGTTACTTACATGTTATGTTTTGGGTTTATGTTTGGAGATGCTGGACAAGGTTTGATTTTAGCTTTGGTTGGACTAATTTTAGGAAAAAAAGGAATGGAACTTGGAAAAGTGCTTTTTAGGCTTGGGATATGTTCAACATTCTTTGGATTTATGTACGGAAGTTTTTTTGGGTTAGAAACTGTTCTTGAAGCCATATGGTTAAGACCATTTGACGAAACAAATACGATATTAATCACTGCTGTTGGTATAGGTATTGTGATGCTATTTGTAGCTTATGTCTATAGTATCATTAACAAACTAAAGAAAAGAGACATCAAGGAAGGTGTTTTTGGGAAAAATGGCATTTGCGGACTCCTTCTTTATTCATCAATTCTTGGTTTAGTTGCACTTAATATTGGAACTTTTGAATATAGCGGATTTCTAAATCCAATCTTTGTTTCTCTTTGTTTTTTTTTAGTAGCCGTTGTTTTAGTGAGAGAGCCTCTTGCAAATTACTTGAAAAAAAAGTCTTCTCTATATGATGAAAAAGCATCTGAATATTATGTTGAGAGTGGTTTTGAATTATTCGAAATGTTTCTTGGGATGTTAAGTAATACGTTATCTTTTATAAGAGTGGGTGCTTTTGCATTAACTCATGTTGGTTTATTTATGGCATTTGAAACTTTAGCAGAAATGGCAGGCAATGAAGCTCTGGGTATATTTATTTTAATTTTTGCAAATGTTTTGATTGTCGTTTTAGAAGGTTTAATTGTATCAATACAAGCATTGCGATTACAATTTTATGAATTGTTTAGTAAATACTATTCAGGTGATGGGATTGAATTTAAGCCTGTCAATTATGAAATTAAGTTATTTTAATTAAGGAGATATAGAATGAATTTATTAAGTTTTATCACTGTAGGTGCAGGATTATTGGTTTTAGGGACGATTGCTTTAGGTATCTATTTTATTTATAATGATACTGATGAGAAAAAAAGAAAAATGAAAAAGTTTTTAAGAATTAATTTATCGACGTTTATCCCATTGCTAGGTGGAGCATTGGTATTTATGGCACCAAGCGTTGTGGCTGCAGCAACAACAGGTACTGCCGCTGGTTTTACTGATGCAGGTTTAGGATATATAGCAGCAGCTTTATCAACAGGTTTAGCGTGTGCAGGTGCAGGTTATGCGGTAGGTGTTGTAGGCTCAGCAGCATTAGGTGCGGTTTCAGAAGACCAAAAAATTCTTGGGAAGACACTTATTTTTGTTGGATTGGCAGAGGGTGTTGCTATTTATGGACTAATCATTTCGATTATGATTATTGGAAGCTTATAAAAATGAAATCTTATGTTATCAGTGAGAATCGTGATTCTTTTTTGGGAATGCAACTTGCTGGAATTGAAGGTGTTTATCTAAAAACGCAATGCGAAATAGAAAATGCTTTTAAGCGAGCATTAAAGAATGAAGAAATTGGGATTATTTTTCTAACTGAAAAGGCATATCTGATGATTGAAGAATTGGTAATGGAGTCGAAAAAAAAATATTTTTCGCCGTTGATTACTATTATTCCTGATCGATATGGATATCAAAGAAATGAAGGAATGATTACTCGGTATATAAAAGAATCTGTAGGACTGTAAGGATGTGATAATATGATTTCAGTTGAAGAAAAGCTTAAGGTATTTACCCAATATCTTTTAAAAAAAGAGAGAAGCTGGGGAAAAGATATTGTAAATGAAGCAAAAGAAAAACGCCTAGAATTAATAGAAGCCTCTGAAATTAAAATGAAAGATGACAAACATACCATCGAAGAAAGAAGCTATCATATTATTTTTAGAGATAAAAATAAAACCATTGCTGAAGGCAAAAATAAAGCAAAAACAAGAGAACTCGAAGAAAAAAACAAAATTTTAGTCGATTTTAATGATCTGATATTAAAGAAAGCGATTGAATATATTGGATCAAATACGTATCAAGAATATTTAAAAGGATGTATCGAAAAAATACCCAGTGTTTTTAAAGAAAAAAAGAATTTAACTATTTTTTTGAATCCAAATGAAGAAAATGAAATTAAAAACATGGTAGAAAATACGCTAATAGATTACTCTATTCAATATCAAAACCAAAAAGACAAAATGATTGGTGGGTTGATTGTTCAAGATAATGATAATCGTATCCATTGTGATTTTTCAGTGGATAATCTTATTAAGTCCAATTATAAGCTAATTGGAATGACTTTAAACGATTTTATGAAAGTACAGGGGAATTAGTATGGCAGTGATGGATGAAAATAAAAATATTGGAACAATCGCTGCAATTAACGGACCTGTTATAAAAGGACGAGGAATGTCCTCCTTTAAAATGCGGGAAATGGTCATGGTAGGCGAGCAGCGACTCATTGGAGAAGTAATTGTACTTGAAGGTGATATTGGAACAATACAAGTTTATGAAGAAACAGAAGGTTTGAAAACAGGTGAAGTCATTCTTTCGACAGGTCGTCCTTTAAGTCTGAAACTTGGACCAGGTATGCTTAAAAACATGTTTGATGGCATACAGCGACCTCTAAAAAAGATCCAAGATATTTCTCCTATCTTTATTCCTGAAGGGATTGGATTGTTGTCAATAGATAATGAGAAGCCTTGGAATGTTGAAATTGACGTAGCTGTGGGTGACATCGTCCTATCAGGATCAATTTTTGGAAGGGTCCAGGAAACGGAAGTCATCGAAAATCGTTTATTAGTCCCACCAGATGTTTCAGGGAAAGTCATTGAAGTTGTGACGAATGGTTCCTATACGATTGATGACTGCTTAGTCAAATTGCTCAATGAGAATAATGAAGTAACCGAATTGAAAATGGCACATGACTGGCCGGTAAGAACCCCAAGGCCTGTTTCTTATCGCCAAGAGACCTTGGTGCCATTAATTACCGGACAACGTGTTATTGACATATTTTTTCCAATAGCTAAGGGAGGCACAGCTGCAATTCCTGGTGGGTTTGGAACAGGTAAAACAATGACTCAGCATCAATTAGCAAAATGGTCTGATGCTGATATTATAGTTTATATTGGTTGTGGGGAGCGTGGGAATGAAATGACTGAGGTTATTGAAGATTTCCCTAAGTTAGTAGATCCACGATCTGGAAAATCAATTATGGAACGAACGGTTTTAATTGCAAATACTTCAAACATGCCTGTGGCTGCAAGAGAAGCCAGTATCTATACAGGAATTACGATTGCGGAATACTATCGTGATATGGGTTATGCAGTGGCCATGATGGCGGATTCAACTTCTCGATGGGCAGAAGCCTTACGTGAAATTTCTGGACGTTTAGAAGAAATGCCTGCAGAAGAAGGGTACCCTGCTTATTTACCTTCAAGAATAGCAGAGTTTTATGAACGGGCTGGAAGTGTTGAAACCCTTAGTGCTAGAGAGGGTTCCATTACAATTATTGGTGCCGTTTCTCCTGCAGGAGGAGATTTCTCCGAGCCTGTTACTGAAAACACCAAACGGTTTGTCAATGTGTTTTTAGCTTTAGATAAAAGTTTGGCTTATGCTAGGCATTATCCTGCAATTAATTGGTTAGAAAGCTATAGTGGATACATTAAAATATTATCTGATTGGTATGAAGATAATGTTGCCGAAGATTGCATTACCCTGAGAAATACGATGCTTGAACTTCTTTATCAAGAGAACAAACTTCAAGAAATGGTTATGTTAGTCGGGGAAGATGTTTTACCTGATGATCAACGGTGGGTACTTGAAATTGCTAAAATCATTAAAGTTGGTTACTTGCAACAAAATGCTTACAATAAAGATGATACGTATGTCCCTTTGAAAAAACAATATGAAATGTTAAAAGCAATCGAATATTTATATGATAAAGGAAGAGAGGGGTTAAAACTTGGAATACCTACTTCTCAACTAAAGTCAGAAGATATTTTTAGTGAATTTATAAAAATGAAGTACACCATCCCAAATGATGACTTGAGTGGTTTAGATAGACTTAAAGAAGAAATTGATAGTTACTACGATTCATTATTTGTAAAATACGAGAATTAGAAAGGGCAAAGAATGAAAAGAGATTATTTAATAATAGATAAAGTTGTTGGCCCTCTCATTCAAGTATCTGATGTTGATGATGTGTTTTATGGTGAGGTTGTAGATATTGTTGAAAATAGTACTGGAAACGTAAAAAAGGGTAAAGTCATTAAAATTGAAGACAAAAATGTTGTTATTCAAGTTTTCCAAAACACCTCTGGGTTAGCCGCTGGAAACAGCACTATAAAATTTACAGGAGAAGCGTTTAACCTTCCAATGTCATTGGATCTTCAAGGTAGAATTTTTAATGGCATTGGAAAACCCATCGATAATGGAAGTGACATTTTTAGTGTGGTTGAAGCCAATATAAACGGACGACCAATAAACCCTATGTCACGTGAGTATCCAAGAAACTTTATTCAAACAGGTATTTCATCTATTGACACTTTAGCTACATTAATTAGAGGGCAAAAACTCCCGATTTTTTCAGGTAACGGTTTACCACATAATGAATTAGCGGCTCAAATCGTACGTCAAGCAAAGCTTGGAGACGATGTAGATGAAGAATTTGGAATTGTTTTTGCTGCTATTGGGGTAAAACATGATGATGAGAAATTTTTTAGAAAAAGTTTTGATGAAGCAAATGTAATGGATCGCGTGGTGATGTTCGTAAATTATGCAGACGATCCGATTGCAGAGCGTATTACAACTCCAAGATGTGCACTAACAGCTGCTGAATATCTGGCCTTTGAAAAAAATATGCATATTCTTGTCGTAATGTCAGATATCACGAGTTACTGTGAAGCTCTTCGAGAAATTTCATCAGCTAGGGAAGAAGTTCCAAGTAGAAAAGGTTATCCTGGCTATATGTACTCCGACTTAGCATCTCTTTATGAGCGTGCAGGGATGTTAAAAGATCAAAAAGGTTCAATTACTTTTCTACCAATTTTAACCATGCCAAATGATGATATCACACATCCCATACCTGATTTAACAGGGTATATTACAGAAGGACAAATTGTACTAGGACGAGATCTTTTTCAACGAAGCATTTACCCACCAGTTGCAGTATTACCTTCTTTATCACGTTTAATGAAAGATGGGATTGGAGATGGTTTCACACGAGAAGATCATGCAGAAGTATCAAATCAACTTTTTGCATCTTACTCGAAGGTTCAAGAAGTTAGAGACTTATCTCAAATTATAGGGGAAGAAGATTTGAGTCCAACGGATAAAATGTACATGAATTTCGGGAGAGAATTTGAGTCGAAATTTTTAGATCAGGGCTTTGAAGATAATCGAAATATTATTGAAAGCCTTGATTTGGGATGGTCCCTCCTTTCGATTTTACCAGTAACAGAGCTTGATCGTTTAAGTCCAGAAAATATGGAAAAATATCTTCCTAAAGGTTCGAATTAGGTTGTGCGATGTCCATTAAAATTACGCCTACGAAGGCAAATTTAATTAAATCAAAAGCACGTCTTAATTTTTCAGAAAAGGGTTATGATTTACTTGATAAAAAAAGAACGATCTTAATTCAAGAAATCATGCAACTGGTTAAAGAGGCTGAAGTAATCGAAAAAGAAATTAGCGCACTCTTTCAAGAAGCTTATCAGGCTCTTCAACAAGCTTGTATTAGTATGGGATTAATCCATATGGAAGATTTTGCTTTATCTATCACTCAAGAAAAGTCTTTTGACATCCGAGCAAAAAGTATTATGGGAGTTGATGTTCCAGAAATTGTCTATGATGAAGAGCAAGAAACGGTTTTGCCCTATGGATTTTACGAAAACAACCCAGCTCTGGATATTACCATCAAAAAGTTTAATGAAGTTAAGTATCTGTCATACAAACTGGCTGAAATTGAAACTACAGCTTATAAACTTTCATTGGAAATTAAAAAGACACAAAAGAGTGCGAATGCGTTGGATAAAATTCAAATTCCACGTTTAAAATCTGAAATAAAGTATATTCAAGATACCATTGAAGAAAAAGAAAGAGAAGAATTTTTTAGGTTGAAAAAGGTTAAAAACAGGCGCTAAATAAAGTAAATATAAAGAAAACCCTTAAAATAGAAATTTTAAGGGTTTTCTTTTTTAACTAGGGTTGTAGACTTTTTCTTTCGGTATTAAAACAATTTCAGATTGTTCTAAAATCTCAATGGCTTTATTTTGGTTATCTGCTTTTAAAATGATTAGGGGAGGTCCGTCATTATTTTTCATAACAAAGGAATAAACATACTCAATGTTAATTTCATTATCCGATAATACTTTAAAAACATCATGTAAACTACCAATTTTGTCTTTTGGCTCAACGGCTAAAACATTACTTTGTTTAACAACATGTCCAGCTTCGGTTAAGGCTTTTGCAGCAACTTCTGGTTGATCAACCACCATTCTTAAAATGCCAAATTCGGTACTATCAAAAACAGAAATGGCTCTGATATCAATGTTTTCATCTGCTAGAACTTGGGTAATATCTTGTAACCGTCCTTTTTTATTTTCTATAAAAATAGATAATTGATTGATTAACATAAATACCTCCTATATATTTTCAGATCGCAAGTCAATGACTCGTTTTGCTTTTCCTTCAGATCTCTGAAGACTTTTAGGTTCAACTAAATGTATTCCGGCATTAATGCCTAAAATAGTATGCAGTTTTCCTTTAATTTCTTTATGAAGTTTATCTAATAAACTCACTGAATCCAGAAGATTTTGATCCCCAACTTCAACATCAATTTCGATGCGATCAAGATAGCCTTTTTTGAGAACTCGAATTTGATAGTTCGATCCGATTCCTTCAACGCCAAGTAAGACACCTTCAATTTGAGATGGAAAAACATTAACGCCACCAATGATTAACATATCATCAGTTCTCCCAGTAATTTTTGCCATACGGGTGGTTGTTCTACCACAATCACATTGGCTATGATCTAATCGCGTAATATCTTTTGTTCGATATCGTATTAAAGGGAGCGCTTCTTTAGTAATGGGGGTAATAACCAATTCTCCGATTGAGCCCTCGGGAAGAACTTCTAATGTTTCAGGATCAATGATTTCGGTAATAAAATGATCATCACAAACATGCATCCCACGAAGAGCTTCACATTCTCCAGAAACTCCAGGGCCGATAAGTTCGCTCATTCCGTAATTTTCAGTTGAGAAAATCCCCCAAGCTTCGTTAAGTTTTTTTCGCATTTCCTCAGTGGAACCTTCACCTCCAAAGAGTCCATACTTCAGATTTAAATCTTTATGAGGATTAATGCCCATTTCTTTTGCTGTTTCTGCAATGTGTAGGGCATAGGAAGGGGTGCCGATAAGAGCTGTAGTTTGAAAGTCTTTCATAATCATGATTTGTTTTTCAGTGTTTCCACTGGAAATGGGAATAACACCAGCCCCTACTTTTTCCAGCCCTTGCTGAAGTCCAAAAGCACCAGTAAACAAACCAAATCCAAAAGTAATTTGTGCAGTATCTTCTTTAGTAACCCCACCCATAGTAACAATACGTGCGATCACTTCTTTCCATACTTTCATATCATTTTTGGTATAACCAACCACCGTTGGTTTACCAGTTGTTCCTGAAGAAGCATGATAGCGAATGATCTTACTCTTTGGTTTAGCAAAAAGACCGAATGGATAGGTTTCTCTAAGGTCTTCTTTGGTCGTTAAAGGAAAATACTTGAGATCATCGAGTGTTTTAAGATCTTGGGGGGTAATGCCTATTGCACCAAATTTATGACGATAGTGTGGAACATTTTCATAGACATGCACCAATGTTTTTTTAAGCCGTCGCAATTGGATTTCTCTGAGTTCTTCTCGTGATAGGGTTTCTTTTTTAGACCATATTTTCATTGAAATCTCCCTTTTAATTTCTAAAATATTATTCTGGTTTCCAAGAACTTTTCAAGGAAACAATCTGATTGAGAACAGGTGACTCTGAAGTCGAATATTTTGGATCTCTTGAATAAAACCCATTTCTAATTAATTGGAGCTTATCCCAGTCTTTAACTTTTAACACCTCTGGTTCAACAAAAGCTTTTAGTATTTTCAATGAATTTTTGTTAATTGACTGTAAAAAATCTTCTTTTGATACCTCAGCGTCTTCTGTAATAAGATAATCGTATTGACGAATTTCAATTTCTTTTGCATTTTTTGCATCAACCCAATGAATGGTTCCTTTAACTTTTCGACCACTAAAGCCACTGCCAGATTTTGTTTCTGGATCATAATGACATTTTAACTCGATAACATTTCCTGAATGATCTTTAATGACTTCGTCACAAGTAATAAAATAAGCGCCTCTTAAACGTACTTCATTCCCTGGAAAAAGTCTAAAATATTTTTTTGCAGGAACCTCCATGAAATCTGATTTTTCAACGTAAATAGTTCGACCAAATGGGGTAGAGTAGTTCCCCATGTCTTCGTTTTCTTGATTTAGTGGAACATCGAGCCATTCTTCTTGATCTTCAGGATAATTTGTAATAGTAACTTTTAAAGGTTCCAAAACAGCCATTAGTCGTGGAGCCTTGAGTTTTAAATCATCTCGTATAAAATGTTCAAGCATCGCGATATCGACGGTACTATTTGTTTTTGCTACGCCAATGGCTTCACAAAAAGCTTGAATAGATTCTGGGGTATAACCTCTTCGACGTAAGCCTGAAATGGTTGCCAGTCGGGGATCATCCCAACCATCGACAATTTCATTATCGACAAGCTGTTTTAAATAGCGTTTGCCTACAATTGTTTTGGTTAGATTAAGTTTAGCAAACTCAATTTGTCGAGGAGGTTCATTTCGAAAATCTTCAATATTGGAAAGAACCCAATCATAAAAAGGACGATGATCTTCAAATTCTAAAGTGCATAAAGAGTGGGTAATTTTTTCGATAGCATCTTCAATTGGATGGGCATAATCATACATTGGATAAATGTACCATTTTTCTTGTGTTGAATGATGCGCTGTATGAAGAATACGGTAAATTGCTGGATCACGCATATTCATATTGGGACTTCCCATGTCGATTTTAGCTCTTAGAACTTTTGATCCTTCTGGATAGTCACCATTTTTCATTCTTTCGAAAAGCAAAAGATTCTCTTCAATGCTCCGGGTTCGATAAGGGCTTTCAATCCCTGGTTCAGTCAAGGTTCCGCGATATTTTCGCATTTCTTCTGAAGTAAGGTCATCAACAAAAGCAAGTCCCTTTTGGATTAATTCGATTGCATATTCAGCCATTTTTTCAAAATAACTTGATGCAAAAAACAAATTCTCCCCCCAATCAATCCCTAACCAACTCAGGTCTTCTTTAATTGACTTTATGTATTCTGTGTCTTCTTTAGTTGGGTTTGTATCGTCAAAGCGTAAATTAAAGATTCCTTGGTACTCTTTGGCGATTCGATAATTGAGCAAAGAAGCTTTAGCATGCCCAATATGGAGATATCCATTTGGTTCTGGGGGAAATCGGGTGTGAACTCGATTATTGGCGTAGGTTTGATTTTTTATATCTCGATCAATAGCATTGGTAATAAAATTTGTTTTTTTTTCACTAAGATCCATAGATTCCTCCTGTATTTTATATTTTTCAATAATACCATAAAGACAAAGGGATTACAATAAGGACGGGGTTGAACAATCATGAAGAATAAATTATAATGGGATAAAATCACTTTGATAAAGGAGTAACCATGGAATGCAAACAAAAAGAGAACAAGTTAGCATGTTCTTGTACAGCAAATTGCGAATTGTCTGGTTTATGTTGCGATTGTGTTTCAAAACATCGTAGTAGAGGTCAAATACCAGGTTGTTTTTTTACTGAAAAAGGAGAGTCATTGCATGATCGAAACATTCAGACTTTCTTTAATGACAGAAAAGGCAATGACTAAACAAAACCTCACTAACTAATTGTGTTAGTGAGGTTTAATTTTATTTTAGAAACTTCCCGTTTTTGTAAAATAGGACACCATCAGCGTAAATTTCACCGTCTTCTTTCATATCACAAAGCATATCCCAATGTAATAAGGATTCATTTACAGGCCCACATTCTGGATATGATGATCCGAGAGCTAAATGAATCGTTCCACCAAGTTTTTCATCAAAAAGCATATTTTTAGTAAATTTATTAATCCCATAATTCGTACCAATAGCAAATTCACCAACATAATGTGAGCCTTCGTCAGTCTCAATGAGTGCTTTTAAAAGATCCTCTCCAATTTTTGCTTTAGACTCAATCACACGACCCTCTTTAAAAGTTAGCTGAATGTCTTCTATTTCCTTACCTGCATAAATTCCAGGGTATGAAAAACGAATGGTCCCGTTAACACTTTCTTTTTGTGGCGCTGTAAAAACTTCGCCACTAGGAAAATTATTGTGTCCATCTGAATTGATCCAGACTCTTCCTTCAGTGTTTAATGTAATATCTGTATCTTTTGAAAGAATTCTGAAGTTCGTTTTTTTATTCAAAAATTCCACCATTGATTCTTGTTTTTTAAAAATGTCATTCCAAGCTTTAATAGGATCGGGTGTATCTAAGAAACAAGCACTATAGACAAAGTCTTCATATTCTTCTAATGACATTCCTGCTTCTTGGGCACCACTTTCTGTAGGGTACAAGCAAAGCGTCCAATCCATTTTTTCTTCTGCGACACGATCATTAAAAATTTTAGTGATCGGGGCAGTTCCCTGACGTTGTAGGGTAATGCGTTCTCCTGGAATAGACGTGAGAGATTTTAAATTACTTTCTCCAAGAATTGTGAGGACTTTATCTGCTTTTGAATAAACTTCCATCATTATTGGAGAATTAAATCTTAGTTGATCATCGCTAGCATTTTTTAACATAATTTCTGAAAGACCTTCGGGAATTAATAAAACGGATGGATGTGCACCGACTGCTAAAATTTCACGATAACACTCTTTTATTAACGGAAGTGTCAATTCGCTGCCTCTAATAACCACCCATTCATTTTTTTTTACATAAAGAGAATAATTTACTAAAGTTTTTGCATATTTTATAAGACGTTGATCGCGCATAATATTTCTCCATTCTTTTATAAATTTCACGAATTAATATATTATAAAACTAAAATAAACTCAATAGAAATTTAAAAAATAGGTGACAAAAGAATCGTATTCATGTATAATGCCCTTAGTATAGTAATGATTAAGGTTAGTAAATGGGAACCACGTTTAGACAAAATTGTCCATGCTCCATTTAAAAAGAAAATAATCAGATCCTGTACATAAAATTAAATGGAGGTTACTCATGGAAGAAAAAACACTTATCTGTCAAGACTGTGGTGAAGAATTTGTTTTCACAATTGGAGAACAAGAATTTTACCAAGAAAAAGGTTTTGATAACGAACCAAAAAGATGTAGAGAATGTCGTGTAAAGAGAAAACAAACTAGAAGACCAAGAAACAGCAGTTTCTAGGATCAAAAAAACAAATAAGATCCCTCCCGAGGGGTCTTTTTTTAATCGTAAATATTTATGAAAAGATGAGAAAAATAAATGATAGACAAAGCTTATGTTTATATCGTAAAATGTAGCGATGGAACATTGTATACAGGTTGGGCAAGGGATATAAAAAAGAGAGAAGCTATCCATAATTCGGGTAATGGCGCTAAGTATACAAGGTCACGAAGACCCGTTATATTAGTTTATTCGGAAGCATTCGAATCAAAATCGAATGCTCTAAAACGTGAAATTGAAATAAAAAAATTGACACGCAAAAAAAAATTAGAGTTAATAGATAATAGAGGAAAAGACAATGGATAAAATGATACCTAGCATTTCCACTTATGAAAACTTAGCAAATGGCGATACTATCATATTGATATATGACATTTTCGTGTTATTATTATTTGTTTTTAATCTTTTTCTATATAAGAATAAAACACTTATGGATGAGAATTCGAGTGGAAAAAGTAAAACTAAACGAAACATGGAAAAATTTTTTCCTAAAATTGTTAAAAGTTATGATCGACACGGAATGTTAACCGTCACAAGTATTTTATTTTTTATTACAATTATTTCAATTGCCACCCATCATCAAATATCGACCATTGAATTTTTGTCAATAACAATTGCATTCATGGTTTTTTTTGTTATTTTATATTTACTAAAGCGTTTTTTTATGGGGATTGATCAATTCACTAATGAAATAGTCTCACGCTCGGTTGATTTAATTTTTTATCTGATTTTAGGACACAGTATTGTTATTTTTTCAGCATTTATAGAAACGCCGCATTTGCCCCTAGGCCTCATTGGCCTTGGGTTTGCATTGTTTTTGTGTTTTATTATTATGTTTAAAGCCATTACAAACCCTGGGGTTATTATGCATAAAACCTCAAAAAAAGCAGTCTATAATCAAACTTCAACTGGGGTTTTAAAAGGAATGTTGGCAATAATCGTTAGTGAATTTGCAATTCTTTACTTAATGATTTATAATTGCTTTCAGGTAAACACAAACTTCTATATGGGAAATTCTGGTAGAGCCTTGGACGCATTTGATATGCTTTATTATTTAATGACTTCTTTTGCAACCATTGGGTATGGCGATATTCATCCAGTAAGATTTAATGGTGAAATATATAGTGAATTAATAGCGATTGTTATTGCCATTGCTAGCATGTACAGTACCGCATGTTTTGTCGGTGCAGTCATATCTGGTGCAGCCACTCTGGAAAAACAGAGAAAGAACGATGTTTAGATCCATTGTTTATCTTAGAATATAATATAACCATTAAGGAAAGGAAATTTAAATGAAATTTTATATTGCACTTTGGTTTGCAAAAGTGTTAGGAGTTGTCATTAATCTTGTTAGCAAAGATCGTGGGACAAATTTACCGGGGGAAAAAGCTCTTAAAATTGATGCAAATTTTGTTAAAAACTTTAAAAATTTCGATTATTCAAAAGTTGTCTTTATTACAGGGACAAATGGAAAATCTTCAACAACAAATTTACTTACCCATCTTTTGAAAGAAAATGGGAAAAAAATAATTTCAAATCTTGAAGGTGCAAATCTTTTAGGAGGAATTGCGACAGTTTTAGCTAAAGAATCAAGCTTATTTGGAAAATTGAAAGCTGACTATTTTATTTTTGAAACAGATGAGCGGTATCTACCCCTAATTTATGCACAACTGCCCGCAAAAAATATGTTAATCACAAACCTTCAAAAAGATCAAGTTCAAAGAAATGGTGACCCAGATTTCATTTATAGAAAATTAGGAAGTTTTATCAATGGGGATATGCGATTATTTTTGAATAATGAAGAACCACGCTCACGTTCTTTTGAAGATGTGTCGGATCAATGTTTTTATTTTGGTGTTGAAAAACATGAGGAATCTTTTAAAAAGGATGAGACTTATCCAACTTTACCATGTCCAAAATGCAACCACGATATTCTCTTTGATTACTATAATACTGACAGTGTGGGACCTTTTTCTTGTGTTCATTGTGGTTACAAAAGTGATGAAAAACCACAATATTTGGTTGAAAAAATTGATTTTAACAAAAAAACTTTTTCATTTAAAGGAACCACTATAAAAATGCCTTATGATTTACCTTTCATGTTTTACAATTACGCTGGTGCTTTAGCCGTAGCAAAGGAACTTTGTGGTATTAATTCTTCTGAAGTCGCCGCTTCTTTTAATAATTTTAAAAACATTGGTGGTCGATTTGAAATCCTTAAATACAAAAATAAAACCATAAAATATATGAGGATCAAACAAGAAAACCCTGACACCTTACAAAGTGCTCTTAATGTAATGGCTTCAGACAAATCAGAAAAAATGGTCGCATTAGGTCTCTATCCGGTCGAAGATTTTACACCTTTTTATACAAACACCTTTTATGCTTTTGATTGCGATTTTAAGCCACTTGTTAATTCAAAAGTAGAAAAGTATTTTTGTTTTTCAGAACATGTAGCCTATGATACTGCTAATCGTTTAATCTATGAAGGGGTCAATCCTGAGGAAATTTCGATTATGAACAGTGACAATCTTACTGAAATTTTTAGTGAAATTGATAAAGCAAAAACAGATAATATTTATTTAATTACAAAACTTGCAACCTTCGAAAGTATGAAAAAATATATTGAGGGAGGTGTGGAACATGAATAAAGAATTAAAAATAGGTTGGCTGTTTTCTAATACCTTTAATCTACATGGCGATCGTGGGAATATGTTGGCCATCGAAAAAGAAGGTCAGCGTCGAGGCTATGAAGTAACAATACATAAAATTACTTTTGAAACAAATGATTTTAATCCCATGGATTATGACGTTCTATACGCTGGTCCAGGGCAAATTGAGAATTTTTCAGAGGTCGTTAAATTCTTGAATCCTTTAAAAAAGAAACTAACACAGTTTATTGAGAATCGACCCCTGTTAGTTACAGGAACCACAATAAGCCTTTTTGGAAATGAAATTTTAAGAAGTAATGGGACTACGATTAAGGGACTTGATCTTATCAATATTGATTCTAAAGAAAACCTAGCAATCTACGGAGATGATCTTTATTATACTGTAAATTTCAATGGTAAAGATTTATCAATTGTTGGAAACCAGATACAAATGGTTGATATTGATATCAAAGAGGAAGAACCTTTTGGAGCTCTTATCTACGGCTATGGAAATAATGGCAAAACAGAATATGAAGGCGTGAAAAAAGGGTATGGTGTCTTTACAAATACCTTAGGTCCTCTCTTAGTATTTAACCCTTGGTTTACAGAAGAAATCGTTAATGTGATTGACAAAAACAAAGGGGGTGTTCAAATGGAAGAAAGAGACAATACATTAGAAAAAAATTCATTTAAAACAAAGGTATCCTATATAATGAATAAAGTATCTAACTTAACTAATTCCCCAAGATAGCTTTGGCTTTATGAAAAATAAAAATGAGGTCATTATCGGAATTAGTGGTGGTGCAGATAGTGCTGCTTCGGTTGGTTATTTAAAAGAAAAAGGTTATCGCATCATGGGTGTTACTTTTAACTTTATTGATAACCCTGCAATCTTAGAATCTGCAAAAAAAGTCGCCGATAGATTTGGAATTGAGCATCAAATATTAGAGGCTCGAGAGTTGTTTGAGGCTCAAGTTATAGAGCCATTTGTCACCGGTTATCAACAAGGAAAAACCCCAAATCCTTGTTTGTTGTGCAACCAGCATCTAAAATTTAAGCTCCTCATAGAAATGGGGAATAAACGGGGGATAGAAAAGATTGGAACCGGTCATTACGCAAAAATTGAACTCAAAAATGGCACCTATGAGTTACACGAAAGTGACAATCAGTTGAAGGATCAGTCTTATTTTTTATATCATTTACCTTATGAAGTTTTAAATCGTGTTATTTTTCCGGTAAATAATTTTATTTCAAAAGATCTTGTAAAAAAAAGCATTCGACTTAACTTGCCTGACATTGCAGATGGAAAGGAAAGTCAAGGGATTTGTTTTATTCAAAACAAAAGTCACTCCCTTTATTTAAAAGAAAAAATTGTTGGTTTAGGACCAGCAAAACAAGGTAATATTGTAGATGTCAATGGAAAAATATTAGGAAAACACAAGGGGTATTTTGGTTTTACCATTGGACAAACTCGAAATTTAGGAATTGAAAATAAAAATAATGATGGGGTACTCAGGATTGATCCATTGAAAAATGAAATAGTAATTGGAAATAAAACAAAACTAAAAACAAAACAAATTAGTTTTACGAACCCTGCTTTTTTAGTACCTGAAAGTCATATTTTCAACAAAGATTTTTCTTTTAAAACGGGTCGTTGGGGTCGTTTAAATTATGGTACGATAACAAAAGTGGATAACACTGAATATTTGGTAGCGAGTGAAAGAGAAATTGAAGGCGTTGCCCCAGGGCAAGGAATAGTTTTTTATGATGGCTCACGTGTTTTAGGTGGGGGATTAATAAAATAGGGTTGAAATTTAATAAATGTAATTAGGAGCAATAAAGATGGGTAAATTATTTGGTACAGACGGTGTGCGCGGCGTTTATAAAAAGGAACTAACTACAACTTTAGCCTATCAGTTGGGGCAAGCAGGAGCAGCTGTTTTAGGGAATAACAGTCATCGTCCATTATTTGTTATTGGTATGGATACACGTGTTTCTGGAAAAGAATTGGAAAACGCTTTAAAAGAAGGGATTCTTTCGGTTGGAGGAGATGTCTTATTAGTAGGCGTTCTTCCTACTCCAGCAATTGCTGTTATTACGAGGGAATTAAATGCGGATGCAGGGGTCGTCATTTCGGCTTCTCACAATCCCTATGAGTTTAATGGCATTAAATTCTTCAACAATAAAGGATTTAAGCTTTCTGATAAAATTGAAGAAGAAATTGAAACTCTTATTTTCGAAGAAAAGAGCATCCCATTAAAAGATGGAGGATGTGTCAAACAAGTCGATGAACCAGAAAAATACTATTTAAATAACTTAAAAGAAGCCATCCAAGGGGATCTTTCTGGAGTAAAAATAGTCATTGATTGCGCAAATGGTGCCTCTTTTAAAATTGCTCCAGCCTTTTTTACAGAAATGGGGGCAACGGTTGTTGTTCTAGGAGATGAACCTAATGGAAGAAACATTAATGAAGGTTGTGGTTCAACACATCTCAATTTATTACAAAAAAAGGTCGTTGCTGAATCAGCGGATTTAGGATTGGCTTTTGATGGAGATGCGGATCGTTGTCTGGCAGTTGATAATCTAGGAAACATCATTGATGGAGACAAAATCATCAATTTGATTGGTCGAAAAATGAAAGCGGAAAACAAACTACAAAAGGATACTGTTGTCGTTACTGTAATGAGTAATCTTGGATTAGACTTAGCATTGAAAGAAGTTAATTGTAATACTGTTAAGACAGATGTTGGGGATCGCTATGTTTTAGAAAAAATGATTGAAGGTGGCTACAACCTTGGTGGTGAACAATCTGGCCATCTAATTCTTTTGGATTATAACACTACCGGCGACGGTATGTTAACAGGGTTGAAACTTTTAGAGCTTATAAGGGATGAAGAGAAAGATGCAAAAGCCTTAGGTGATCTGATGTCTGTTTATCCTCAGATTCTTGTTAATGCCAAAGTAGAAAACCATAAAAAGAATGATTATTTAGAAGATAAAGAAATTCAAGAAAGAATTGACCGTGTTGAGGAACATTTTAAGGGACAAGGACGGGTTTTAATACGACCTTCTGGAACCGAACCATTGGTAAGAGTGATGATTGAAGGTAAAGAACAAGAAGAGCTTGAAAAAATTGCAAATGATCTTGCTCAGCTAATTGAATTACGTTTAAATTAAGAAAAAATGAGAGAGAAAGAAATTTTCTCTCTTTTTTTGCATTAAAAATTTGTTTATGTTATAATTCTGACATTATATTTTATAATTTAAATTTAAAGAAGGAGGTTATTATTGGATAGATGAAATATAAAATGAATAAAAGCGCCAGAACTCTTGTGCCTATCCACACATTAAGGAGTTGACGAGGACAGGGAGTATCGAAAATTCGGCGGATGCCCTGGAAATATTTTATACAAAGCTAAAGAGTGATTTTTAGAACAAAGATAAAATATAAAATTTAAGAAATAAGGTGAATTAAATGTGTGGAATCGTTGGTTATATTGGAGATAAACAGGCCCAAGATATTTTGATTGATGGTTTGTCAAAATTAGAGTATCGAGGTTATGATTCAGCTGGAATTGCGATCATTGATAATGATGAGATCCAGGTTCGTAAGAAGAAAGGCCGTCTTAAAAATTTGTGTGATCTTTTAGAAACAAGTCCTTTACATGGAACCATTGGTATTGGACATACACGATGGGCGACCCATGGGGTTCCTTCGGATTTAAATTCCCATCCTCATTGTAGTCTTAATAATCGGGTTGCAGTTGTGCATAATGGAATTATTGAAAACTATATGGAATTAAAAGAAGAACTTATCGGTTTAGGACATCTTTTTGCTTCAGATACAGACACAGAAGTCGTAGCGCATCTTTTGAACCATCTTTATACAGGTAACATTGTAGAAACCTTACAATTAGCCACAAAAAAGATGAAAGGTTCCTATGCTTTAGGAATTATTTGCAAAGATGAACCCGATAAAATTGTTGCAGTGAGAAAAGATAGCCCACTGATTGTGGGGTTAGGATGCAACGAAAATTTTATTGCCTCGGACATTCCAGCCATCTTAAAATATACACGAGATGTATATTTACTTGATAATGGTGAAATAGCAATCCTTTATAAAGACAATGTAGAAATTCTAGATAGTTATGGAGCTCCTGCTGGGAAACAAGTTTTCCGAGTCGATTGGGATCCTGGTGATGCGGAAAAAGGTGGCTTTGATCATTTTATGATGAAAGAAATGACAGAGCAGCCCAAAGCAATGGTTGACACCTTAACAGGCCGATGTTTTGAAAAAGAAATCAAACTAGATAACATAAACTTAGACAAAAATACATTAGAAAATATTGATCGTATTCAAATTGTAGCCTGTGGAACAGCTTATCATGCGGGAATGGTAGGAAAATTTTATTTTGAAAAATTTGCTCGCATTGCAGTGGAAATTGAGGCAGCATCAGAATATCGATATAAAGATCCAATTGTTAATGAAAAAACACTGCTGATTGTGATTAGTCAGTCAGGGGAAACAGCGGATACTTTAGCGGCAATTCGTTTAGCAAAAGAAAAAAACGCTCGAGTTCTAGCCATTACAAACGTTGTAGGAAGTTCAATTGCCAGAGAATCCGATGATGTGTTATATACAAATGCAGGACCAGAAATAGCAGTAGCTTCTACGAAAGCTTATGTAACACAAGTAGGGTGTATGTTAATGCTTGCAATGCATCTTGGCCAACTTAATGGACATCTAGATGATGAAGGGGTTGCTCGTATTAGTAAAGCTTTGTTAGAAACGCCTCATTTTGTTGAAAAAGCTTTGAAGTCTGGAGAAGAAATGCAAGAATTTGCATTAGAGAACTTTAAAACTGAGAATCTCTTTTATATTGGAAGAGGCTTAGATTTTTACACCTGCCTTGAAGGTTCTTTAAAACTTAAAGAAATCTCTTATATTCACTCAGAAGCTTTTGCTGCTGGCGAGTTAAAACATGGTCCGATTGCACTCATTGATGAGGGAACCATTGTTGTCTCTGTTTGTACTCAAGAAAATGTTTTCGAGAAAATGTTGAGCAATATTAAAGAAGTTAAAGCCCGTGGTGCTTATGTTATAGCGATTGTGCAAGAATCCCATAAAGAGATTATTTCTGAAGTTGATAAAGTTTTTGTTATTCCAGAAATGGATGATGATATTACACCTATTCCTACAGTTGTATATCTACAGCTTTTTGCATACTATTTTGCGGTTGCAAGAGGTTGCGATGTGGACAAACCTAAAAACCTAGCAAAAAGTGTAACGGTTGAATAGCCAAAAAACAATTTTAATGGTTAACGATAACCAACTCAGCTTAAAAAAATTTTATGATTAAGATTAAAAAGGGGTTCTACGTGATTATTCAGAAATGGATAATTACGTAGAAATTTTTTGTATCAAACTTTTAATGATAAATCATAGTAAGTATTAATAAACTATGATAGAGTATATAAAAGAATCATTGGATTTGAGAGATTAAAATATAATGACATTAAGGATAAATGAATGAATAATAAAACTTTTAAAGATTACAATCTTAGCGATGTGCTTTTACAGGCCATTAAAAAATTAAACTTTAGCAACCCAACACCAGTGCAAGCAGAAGTAATTCCAGTCGCTCTTGAAAATAGAGATATTCTTTGTAAAGCACAAACAGGCAGTGGCAAAACCGCTGCATTTGGAATCCCAATTTGTGAGAACATTGATTGGGATGAAAATGAACCCCAAGCGTTAATTTTGACACCCACAAGAGAATTAGCTCTCCAAGTTTATGAAGACTTGTTTAATATTGGACGTTTGAAAAGAATAAAAGTATCTGTGCTTTATGGAAAATCTCCAATTAAACGGCAAGAAAGAGAATTAAAACAAAAAAACCATATTGTTGTAGGAACTCCTGGACGGGTTATGGATCACATTGAAAGGGGAAATCTAAAACTTGATAAAATTAAATACTTTATCATTGATGAAGCTGACGAAATGTTAAACATGGGTTTTATTGATCAAGTAGAAGAAATAATCAATGAGCTGCCCTCCATGAGAGTAACAATGTTATTTTCAGCCACCTTAGAAAATGAAATACAAACCTTGTCAAAAAATTATATGAAACATCCCAAAATTATTGAAATTGAGCCAGAGGTAAGAAAAACAGAGTTGATTGAACAAGTCGTTTACGAAACTGGAGACAACGATAAACTCCAAATTTTAAAAGATTTGTTAGTCGTTGAAAACCCTGATAGCTGTATTATTTTTGCAAATACTCAGGAAACCGTTAATATGATTAGTAATGAACTTGGGAAAAATAATCGTTTTTGTAAAAAAATACATGGTGGGATGGAACAAGATGATCGAACCTTGGTTATGTATGGTTTTAAAAAAGGAGAGTTTCGTTATTTAGTTGCAACGGATGTCGCCGCCCGTGGGATTGATGTTCAAGAAATTTCTTTAGTTGTCAATTTTGATGTTCCATGGGAAAAAGAAACCTATGTGCATCGGATTGGAAGAACAGGGCGTCGAGGATTAGAAGGGAAGGCAATCACTCTTGCCTCAAGAAGAGACCATTCATTAATCAATGGAATTGAGAGATTTGTTGGGAAAGAAATTCCAAGACAGGAACTTCCAACAGAGGATGAAGTCGCGAAAGATATGGTAGCATATCAAGAAAAAGTTAATGAAAAACCAAAAGCAAAAAAAGATAAAGCACAAAATCTAACAAAAGAAATTTTAAAACTCCATATAAATGCAGGTAAAAAAACGAAAATGAGACCGGTCGATATTGTTGGAACTTTATGCAGTATTGAAGGAATTACAGCGGAAGATATTGGAATTATTTCCATTCTTGATGTCTCAACCTTTGTTGAAATATTAAACAATAAAGGATCCGATGTTTTGAAAGTATTACAAACGAAAAACATTAAGGGGCGACTTAGAAAAGTAAGTATCGCAGAAGATAAGCCGATGACGACACACAAAAAATCACCTCGTAGAAATTATTAAAATGGGAGAATTTTTCTGATGAACTTTAAAAAAGAAATTATTTTATTTCAACCTTATGATGAGGAGGAGGCCATTGAGAAAAAGATTATTTTAGATTTTATCGATAAAAATCCCAGAGATGTCCTTCTAAGAAAAAATAAAATTGCTCATATCACAAGCTCTTCGATTATTTTTAATGAAACAATGGACAAAATTTTAATGGTTTACCATAACATCTATCAGTCTTGGTCTTGGACGGGTGGGCATGCTGATGGAGATGAAGAATTACTTGAGGTTGCAATAAAAGAAGCACGGGAAGAAACAGGAATAAAGACGGTTTTACCTATATCAAAAGAAATTGTTTCCCTAGATATTTTGCCAGTACAAAGGCATTTTAAGAATGATGCGTATGTGGCTCCTCACCTTCATTTGTCCGTTGCTTATGGGTTGAAAAGTTCTGAAAACGAGACCTTGACTTCAAAACCAGATGAAAATAGTGGCGTTCGTTGGATTCCTTTAGATACATTAGAAAACTTTGTTACTGAACCTCAAATCATGATTGTTTACAACAAGATTATCGATCGTATTTTAAATAGGAGGTGCTCAGTTGATATTAAAAGCAATTGAATTTTCAGCAAATGCTCATCTTGGGCACTACAGAAAAGGTTCAAAAACACCTTATATAACCCATCCATTTGAAGTCGCAAAAATCTTAGCAAAAACCGTTGATCCAGAAGAAAAGGAAGAACTTATTTGTGCAGGCCTTTTACATGACACTGTAGAAGATACGGAGACCACCATAGCAGTTATCGAGAGAGAATTTGGAAAAGAAGTTGCTGAACTTGTTGCTTCAGACTCTGAGGATAAAAGTCTGCCTTGGGAAAAAAGAAAAGCAAATACCATTGATTTTCTTAAAAATATTGCCTCCTATGACATGCGCCTTTTAGCTTGTGCAGACAAACTTGCAAACATCAGAAGTATTAAAGAAGATTATGGAAATATTGGAGAAGAAGTCTGGGATCGCTTTGTTCGCGGTAAAGAAAAACAAGGTTGGTATTATACCAATGTTGTAGATGCTTTAAAATCTTTGTCTGGCATTCCAATGTATGAGGAGTTGACCCTTTTAGTCAAAGAAATTTTTGGTTAAAAATTTTAAGATTCCTAAAAGATTTAAGTGAACCCATATGAAACCGTAGAGGATTTATTTTCTTTGCGGTTTTAATTTTTCTTTAAATTGTTTAGAAATGAAGTCAGTCGGGTAGAAGCCTTTACGATTTAATTTGAGGAAATTGTTTCTTTAATTATAGAATGGGTTGGTGTATAATGGTTATTATCCTAAAGGAGAATTAAATGATTACGGATTTTAAAAAACTAGAGAATGAAGCACTAAAAACTGAAAAATCAACTTTAGTGGTTGCCGCAGCAGGAGAAGCAGAAGTTTTAAGTGCTGTTGCAGAGGCAAAAAAGAAAAATATTATTAATGTGATTCTAGTAGGAGATAAAAATAGGATAAAAACCATAATCAATAAAGAAAACATTGAATTTGGACATGTTGAAATTGTCGATGTAAAAGATTTATCAAAAGCTTGCGAAAAAGCTGTTGCCATTGTTAATGAAGGTTGGGGTGACTTTATCATGAAAGGTTTGGTTGACACTTCAATTTTTTTAAAAGCAGTGATTGATAAAAAGAAAGGATTAATGAAAGAAAGTCTCTTGAGCAGTGTTATGATTGCTAAGATAAAAACTTATCATAAATTTTTAATTCTTTCAGATGGTGGGATGATAATTTCACCTGATATTGAAAAGAAAAAAGGGATCATCGCTAATGCCGTTGATTTAGCTCGTGTCCTAGGAATTTCTCCAATAAAAGTCGCTTGTTTAGCAGCGAAAGAAAAAATCAATCCAAAGATGCAAGCAACCTTAGATGCAGCTGCTTTAAAATCCATAGGTAACCATGGTTATTTTGGTTCGGATGTTATTGTTGATGGACCGATGGCTATGGATCTTGTTGTTTCTAAAAAAGCAGCCGAAATAAAAAGCTATCGATCAGAGGTTGCTGGTGATGCTGATATTATCCTTGCCCCTGAAATCGAAACTGGAAATGCAATCATAAAAGTGATGACTCATTTAGGAAATGCTGAATTGGCAGGAGTGGTTATGGGAGCAAAAGTTCCGATTGTCTTAACTTCTAGATCTGATTCTGAAAATAATAAGTTAAATTCAATTTTGTTAGGAGCCTATATCGCTTCTAAAAATAAATAGGCGTAGAGTGAGAGGAGAAATGATGAAAAAATTACTAACAGGAAATGAGGCAATTGCGAGAGGCGCGTGGGAGGCTGGTGTAAAATTTGCTACAGCCTATCCAGGAACCCCAAGCACTGAAATTCTAGAGAACGTAAAAAACTATGGAGAAATTGTTTCAGAATGGGCCCCGAATGAAAAGGTCGCTCTAGAAGCTGCTGCTGGAGCCTCTATCGGTGGAATTAGAAGTCTTTGTTCAATGAAACATGTTGGTGTTAATGTTGCTACTGACCCTTTGTTTACGTTTGCCTATCTTGGTGTTAATGGAGGATCTGTATTGATTACTGCCGATGAACCCGGCATGCATTCATCTCAAAATGAACAAGACAATCGACATTACGCACGTCATGCAAAAGTGCCTATGTTTGAGCCATCAGACAGTCAAGAAGCCAAAGATATGCTTATAGAAGCATATGAAGTAAGCGAAGGATTTGATGTCCCAGTGTTATTTAGAATGACCACAAGAGTTTGCCATTCTAAATCAATTGTCAATTGCCAAGAACGAAAAGATATTCCAGATAAACCCTATGAAAAAAACATACAGAAATATTGTCCATTACCTGGTTTTGCACGTGAAATGCAAAAGAAGTTGTCAGATAACTTTTTGAGGATGGAGGACTATAGCAATACCTCTCCTTTTAATTATATTGAAGATAATAAAAGTAAAATTGGGGTCATTGCTTCTGGTGTTGCTTATCGCTATGCAAAAGAAGTTTTTGGTACCAATGTCTCTTATCTAAAAATTGGCTTTTCCTACCCATTGCCAATGGAAAAAATTAAAAAATTTGCAGAAGGAAAAGAAACCCTCTATATTTTAGAAGAAAACGATCCTATTATGGAAACAGAAATTAAAGCCGCTGGGATTGAATGCATTGGTAAATCTCTATTCCCAATAATGGGAGAACTCACACCCGATCGAATTCGAGTTGCCTTAAATGGAAAAGAAATTGAAACGATTCAACCTAATCCAGAGTCCATTTTACCAAGGCCACCTGCACTCTGTGCGGGATGCCCTCACAGAGGTGTTTTTTATGAGTTAGGGCGAAGAAAAGATTTAATGATCTTTAGTGATATTGGCTGTTATTCTTTGGGATTAATGCCTCCTTATAATGCAACTGATGCTATGATTTGTATGGGTGCAAGTATCAGTGGCGGCCATGGGGTACAAAAGGCATTTAATATAAAAGGGGATCATTCAAAAAAAGTGGTCTCAATTTTAGGAGACTCAACCTTTTTCCACTCTGGGATTACAAGTCTTATGAATGTGACCTATAATAAAAGTAATACATTAACCATCATATTGGATAATCGGATTACTGGAATGACTGGACATCAAGAAAACCCAGGAACAGGCCTAGATTTAAAGGGAGAGGTTTCCCCAGAAATAAGTATTGAAGCCCTTGTTAAAGCTTGTGGGATTAAAAACGTTAAAACCATTGATCCAAATTGCATCGATAGCGTCAAGGAAGCTATACAGTGGGGCTTAGAAGTCGAAGGACCTAGCGTAATCATTACCCGTTGGCCATGTGTTCTGAAGCGGTTTTCTACTCAAGATAAAACGGAATTCCCAAATGCTTTTAAAACTTATTGTACCGTTATTGTCGATAATTGTGTAGGATGCAAAAAGTGTCTAAAATCTGGTTGCCCAGCCCTGGCTTTTGACAACGAGAATAAAAAATCAGGAATCATTAAAGAAACCTGCGTTGGTTGCCAAGTATGTGCTCAAATTTGTCCTAAAAACGCAATTGTAGAGGAGGCTAGATAATGGAAACAAAAAATATAGTTTTAGTTGGAGTCGGTGGTCAAGGAACAATCCTTGCTGCTAAATTGTTAACCACTGGTCTTATGGAAGCTGGATATGATGTTAAGATGAGTGAAATTCATGGAATGAGCCAACGTGGAGGTTCTGTTTCTTCCCTTGTAAGATATGGAGACCATGTTCAATCACCTGTTATTGAAATTGGAACCGCTGACATTGTGGTTGCTTTTGAAATGATGGAAGCCATTAGAGCCCTAGAATATCTAAAGCCTAACGGTAAAATGATCGTGAATGATGCTGAGATTTCCCCCCTTGCTGTTATTATAGGTGCCGCTAAATATCCAGAGAATCTTTTAGATGAACTCATTAAAAAAAGTGATACCCGTGTAATGTCAGCAACAAAGATGGCACTCGAACTTGGCAATATTAAAGTCATGAATGTGATTTTGTTAGGATCAATTGTTAAGTCAATGGGATTAACCGAAATTGATTGGGAAGAAATCATAAGAAAAAATGTTAAAGAAAAATTTGTTGAATTAAACATTCGAGCTTTAAATGCTGGAATGGAAGCCGTGTAAAATGAAAGTAGAAACTGAAGAATTTAAATTCTTCCAACATACGAAGTGCGAATACTTTCCTTGCCATGAAGGTATTCCAACTGAAGAATTTAATTGTTTGTTTTGTTACTGCCCACTATACGCACTTGGAAAAGAGTGTGGAGGTAATTTTGTTTTTACTAAAGAAGGGGTTAAAAATTGTTCCCATTGTTCATTCCCCCATATTAAGAAAAATTATGACTCCTTATTAGAAAATATTTTATTACTAATAGAACAGGTTAAAGAGATATAGAAAAGTTAAGGGAAATGTTTAAAATAATAATATAAGAGGTGCGTTTATGATTTTAATCGGAATAATTTTTGTGATTGGTGCATACCTAATTGGAAATCTTAACTTTGCTTACATCATTGTTAAGCTAAAGAAAAATGAAGACGTTCGAGATTATGGTAGTGGAAATGCAGGAACGACAAATGTCCTACGAACGATGGGTAAAAACTATGCACTGCCCGTGTTTCTTTTAGATGCTCTTAAAGGTTGTGTTGTGATTATTGTAGGTCGATTGTTAGGGGTTGATGAGATCTTCTTAGCACTTGCTGGTCTAGCGGTTGTTGGTGGACATAATTGGCCTGTATTTCTTCAATTTAGAGGTGGTAAGGGAACAGCGACCTCCTTGGGAGTTTTTCTAACCTATGATTGGCAAGTTGCACTTATTGCAATTGCCATCGGAATCGTTGTATTAGTTATTTGGAAAATGGTCTCTCTAACTTCTATGGTGGGGATGACAATTCTTCCTATTTTAGCAATAATATTTGGACGTTCGATTATTGAAATCTTATTTGCTTTTGCCTTATGCCTGTTTAGTATCTATCAGCATCGAAAAAATATTGGCAGAATTATTCAAGGTCGGGAAAGTAAACTTGGACAAAAAGTAAAAAGGAAATAGAAATACTTTAGGATAAAAAATTAAATATTAATCTTTAAATTATTTTTTGGCATAAGAAAGGCTCTGAGAATGAGCCTTTTTTATTTTGGCTATAAAAGACAAAAAAAACCATTGCTTAACACTATATATAGATGTATAATTGTTTTCGTGTCACAAGATAGTGTATTTTAAAGGAGAGTAAAATTGAAAGAATTGAATGAACTTTTTAAACGTGTATTTACCAAAGAACTCGAAGGGACAAATAAAACAGTCTACGATTTATTCCAATGGCAAAATGTAGATGTTATTTTAAAAAACTATCAAACTGGGGAAATCATTTTTGAAATGACCGATTTAGAGTTTCCCATCGACTATTCCCAAAATGCATGTAATATAATTGCAACAAAATATTTTAGACGAAAAGGAATTCCTAACAAGCTTGGTTATGAAAGAAGCATGCGAGAAATCACCGATCGACTAGTCGGTTTTTGGGCAGATGCTTTAAAAGAAGAGGGAATTATTGAAACTGACACTCAATGGCAAGTTTACTATGACGAACTTGCGTATGCCTTTTTGAAACAAATGTGGGCGCCAAATTCACCACAATGGTTTAATACAGGTTTAAAAAGAAATTATAATATTTCTGGTTCTAAAGATGATCTTTATTATTACGATGAAGTTTCTGGAAAAGTACTAGAATCAGAAGATCGATATACAAGAACCCAGGCAAGTGCTTGTTTTATTTTATCAATCCAAGACCGACTATTAGGCGATCAATCAATTTCTGAGCATTATGTAAGTGAAACAAAGCTTTTTAAAGGTGGCTCAGGCGTAGGAACAAATTTTTCGAATTTAAGAGGGGTTAATGAATCTCTTACAAGTGGGGGACAATCTTCTGGAATGATGAGTTTTTTGCAGGGGCTCGACCGCAATGCAGGGGCTATTAAATCAGGAGGAACAACTCGACGAGCTGCAAAAATGGTGATTGTCGATATTGATCATCCTGAGATCGAAACCTTTATTAACTGGAAAGTTAAAGAAGAACAAAAGGTAAGAGATCTTGGTAAGATGGGTTACGATATGTCTATGGATGGAGAAGCCTACCAAACCGTTGGTGGACAAAATAGTAATAATTCAGTTCGCTTAAATGAAGCATTTATGAAAGCGGTTCTCAATTTACAAAATGAACCTAATCATATGATGAAATTAAAAGGACGAGTTGATGCTTCCGTAGATAAGGAAGTTTCTGTTAAAGAGCTATGGAAATCCTTAAATAAAGCAACTTGGGAATGTGCTGATCCCGGAATCCAATTTGATGATATTTTCAATGCTTGGCATACTTGTCCAGGTGGGGAAAATGGTGTTGTTGGAGAAAAAGGAAATCGGATTAATGCAACAAATCCCTGTTCTGAATATGCCTTTTTAGATGACACCGCTTGTAATTTAGCTTCAATTAACGTTTTCCGTTTTTTTAATCCAGAAAACAATACTCTTTTAACACAAGAATTTATACATCTGGTAGGTCTTATTCAATGTGCACTAGAAGCTTCAATCTTCCATGGACAATTCCCAACAAAAGATGTTGCACGAAAAAGTTATTTATTTAGAACAACTGGTTTAGGATTGGCCAATGCGGCTTCCTTACTATTAGCCCTAGGCTATCCATATGATTCAAATGAAAGTCGTGCTCTAATTGCTGGGATTTCAGGTTTAATGACTGGAACCTCTTACGCAACATCGAGTTTACTGGCAAGTAAGGTTGGGGCTTTTCCAATGTATAAAATTAACGAACCTTATATGAAACGGGTCATAAGAAATCATAGCAGAGTCGCAGGAGCCTTGACTGATTCTTATGAAGACTTAAATTATGAACCGATTAAAGTAAACCATCAACTTTTGAAAAAGCTTGGTTTTAATGAAATTAGTGAGGCTCTAAAAAAATCATGGAAACAGGCCGTTGCCCTCGGTGACCAATATGGTTATCGAAATGCTCAAGTTTCTGTTATTGCACCAACGGGAACCATTTCTTTTGCAATGGATTGTGGTGCGACCTCGATTGAACCCTTTTATAACCATGTTGTTTTCAAAAAACTTATTGGTGGTGGGTCAATGGAAATTGTTAACCCTGTTATGAAAATTGCTTTAGACAATTTAGGCTATACCGAAGAAGAATCAAACGATATTTTAAACTACTTAATCGAAAAAGATAGTAAAGGATACTTTGTCAACGAGGGACTTGAGGGTGCACCTCATATTAAAAAGGAACATCTACCAGTGTTTGACACAGCAAATACCATTTCACCTATGGGACATGTCCTTATGGTATCTGCGATAACACCGATGATTTCTGGTTCAGTATCCAAAACCGTTAATCTATCAAATGATGCTAAAATTGAAGATGTTGAAAATATTCATTTGTTAGCTTATCGAACGGGAACAAAAGCAATTGCAGTATATAGAGATGGTTGCAAGGCTTCACAGCCACTCAGTTCAGGGATGGCGGATGATACAGAAAAATCCCTTGAAGATCTCACTTATAATGAGCTTTTAAAGCTCGTTAAGGATGGTTCTAACAAAGTACCAAACCGTGTTCGACCAGAAGGAATGCGTTTAAGTCGTACCCATGCTGCTAAAATCAGTGATATTGAGCTTTATATAACCATAGGATTTTATGATGATGGTGGAATTGCTGAAATATTTGTTTCAACTGATAAAGAAGGAACCGTTGTTAAAGGACTGTTAGCTTCCTTATCAAAATCTATTTCGAACATGCTACAGTATAATATTCCACCAGATCAAATATCAAAAATGCTACGCGGGCAAAAGTATGAGCCATCGGGTTTTGTTTCAAGACATCCTTATATAAAATTTGCCTCTTCAATTTCTGATCTCATTAGTAAAGTAATCGATATTGAACATGGTGATTTTTCGAATTGTCAAGTCAAACCAACAAATTTTAAAGTAATGCATGATGAAAATACGAATTCAAATGGCAATGCAGGAATACCATTTGAAAGTGAATACAACAAAAATACCCAAGGAGAAATACTTTATGGTGAGGTTTGTAGTCAATGTGGGAGCGACCGCATGATGAAAAACGGCACTTGTAAAATCTGTTTGGACTGTGGAACCACAACAGGATGTAGCTAAAAAATTCCCCGGAGATGTATTACTTAGTTATTACATTTCTGGGGAATCATTGTTTTATGTTTAATTAAAAAGTGGTTTAATAATTAGGGATTGTTTGATATAATGGCAATCTAAGACAACAATCTAGGAGGTTATTTTAATGCGCGACAAAATAAAAGATGCGGTTACTATTGTTGTTAAAATGGGGACTACTTCAGTAACGCATTTAAACGGCACTCTCGATTTAAGAAAGCTAGATCAGCTCGCGAGGGTATTGACTGACTTAAAAAATTCAGGAAAAAATATTGTTCTAGTATCCTCTGGTGCTATAGGTGCTGGAATGAACCGCTTAGAAATGAAGGAACGTCCAAAAACTCTTAAAGAAAAACAGGCCGCTGCATCCGTTGGTCAGGGATTATTGATGCAAATTTATCATAAATTTTTTGATGAATACAATCAAAATGTTGGACAAATTTTACTGACAAAAGACATTTTTAAGCATTCAATTAAGCGTAATAATGCAAGAAATACTTTTTTTTCTCTTATCCAAATGGGCGTGATCCCCATTGTTAATGAAAATGACTGTATTGCTACTGACGAAATTTTAGAAGAGTGTTTTGGAGACAATGATATTCTATCTGCAATGACAGCAGAAATAGTCGATGCAGACCTTTTAGTTATTCTTTCAGATGTGAATGGTTTTTATGATGAGAATCCTTTAAAAAGTAAAACGGCGAAGCTAATCAAAACCGTATATAAGGTTGATAACAAGATCATGAAAAGTGCTGGTACCCCTGGAAGTGCTTTAGGTACAGGTGGAATGATTACAAAGCTAGGGGCAGCAAAATTTGCAACAAGCCGAGGGATCAATATGATTATTGCTTCTGGAGAAAATTGTAATATTTTATATGACTTACTTGATGGTAAGGAGCTTGGAACACTATTCTTAAAAGAAGATAAAAGAAGAGACGCAAATCATTAATTGCGTCTCTTTACCTAAAAAGATTTAATAAAAAGGCTGAATTTCAGCTATTAGGAGGATGAAATGTTAAAAAAATTATTAATTGCTTTTTCTGCAATTGTTGCAGGAATGTTAACCGTTTTTGGAGGGATTTACTTTATTGAAAAGAAAAACGAAAAGGTGGTTGGCGGAAAATTGATGCGAGTTAATTACCGTTTTACACAAGATTTTGAAGATTAGGCGGTATTAAAATGCCTAAGAAGATATTTATTTTTACAGCATCAACAGGTGCGGGTCATAATTTGGCGGCGCAATCCCTTAAAGAATCTTTGCTTGACGTAGGATTTAATCCAGAAATTTACGATGCCTTTAAAGAGAGTAGTGTTGCTCTTGATAAATTTATCACAAAAGGTTATGAACAAATGGTGATGAATGTTCCAAAGCTTTATGAACAAATGTATAATCAATTCAATAATATGAATAAATTTCAACAAAGCATTTTTCAAACACTGACTCGAATCATGAATCCAGAAATTGTTCCATTGATACAATCTGGTCAACCCGATCTCATTATCACAACACACCCCTTTGTTACTAATGTATTAGGAACACTAAAAGAACACCATGCCTTTAGTGTTCCTGTGCTTTCCATTGTAACAGACTATAAGATTCATACTTTATATCTAAAAAAAATGATTGATGCTTATGTAGTTGGGAGTGAATATACTAAAAATACAATGATTGAAAAAGGGGTGTCCCCAGACATCATTTTTCCTTATGGAATACCCATTCGTCAAAACTTTTTAGAAAATAACCCCATTGAAGAGAAAGAAAAAGAAAAAAGAGATACCAATGTTGTCGGTACAATTTTATTAATGGCTGGTAGTCTTGGAAGTAAACAAATGGAAAAAGCTTTTTCCTCATTACTTAAGGTTCGAGAACAAATTAGAATTATTGTTGTGTGCGGAAAAAATGTTAAAATCGAAAATGAAATTCGCACATTAAATAATCGAAATCCCATCGAAAATAAAATAGTAGAAATTCACGGCTTTGTGAACAATATTTCAGAGTTAATGGATGAGGCGGATGCGATCATTTCTAAACCCGGTGGTTTAACCACCACAGAAGCCATTGTTAAAAACATTCCAATGATTATTCCATTTTATTACCCTGGTCAAGAAGAAGAAAATGCAGATTATCTTGTTGATGGTGGCATGGCAATTAAGGTGGATAAGATTAAAGACCTCACTTCAATGGTGGATTTTTTATTCGAGAACAAATATATTATAAAAAGCATGTCAGAAAACATGTCAGAGGAAGCCCATAAACATTCTATGGCAAAAACAATCGAACTTTGTGAAAGGTTGATTGAAGAAAAAAATAAAGTAATTCAACAGGTGAGTTTTTAATGAAAAAAGAAATGTCAAAAATTTATGATCCTAAATCAGTCGAAAGTAGAATTTATGCGGATTGGCAAGAAAAAGGGCTTTTTAAACCTGAAGTTCATCCCAAAGGAGAAGCCTACACCATTGTTATGCCTCCACCTAACATTACAGGGCAGCTTCACATGGGGCATGCGTTTGATGGCACCTTGCAAGATGTTTTAACCCGATATAAGCGAATGGACGGCTACTCAGCTCTATGGCTTCCAGGAACTGATCACGCAAGCATCGCAACCGAAGTAAAGGTAGTGGATAAACTACGAGAAGAAGAAAATAAGACAAAACTCGATATCGGTAGAGAAGCCTATATGGAACGGGCTTGGGATTGGGCTTTAACTTATAAAACAAGGATTACAGAGCAACTAAAAAAATTAGGGGCTTCTTGTGATTGGAGTAGAGAACGCTTTACCATGGATGAAGGCTGTGTAAAAGCAGTTAATACAGCCTTTATTAATCTTTACAATCAGGGACTTATTTATAAAGGAAATCGTATTATTAACTGGTGTCCAACCTGTAAAACAGCCTTATCAGAAGCTGAAGTAGAATATGCTGAACAAGAAGGTCATTTATGGCATATTCGATATCCCTTAGAAGATGGGGATGGTTGGTTGACCGTTGCAACTACCCGTCCCGAAACCATGCTAGGGGATTCTGGGGTTGCTGTTCATCCAGAGGATGAACGTTATCTACACTTGATTGGTAAGAATGTGATTTTACCTTTAATGGATAAAAAGATTCCGATTGTCGCTGATGATTACGTTGATAAAAGCTTTGGAACTGGGGTTGTTAAAATGACGCCAGCCCACGATCCAAACGATTACGAAGTTGGACTACGTCACAACTTAGAGCAAATTAGGGTTCTCAATGATGATGCAACAATGAATGCACTTGCTGGTAAATATTCAGGAATGGATCGCTACACTTGTCGAAAGGCTGTCTTAAAGGATCTTGAGGCCTTAGGACTTTTAGAGAAAACAGAAAACCATTTACATAATGTTGGTGAATGTTATCGCTGTAGTACAACGGTAGAAACCATGACCTCTGAGCAATGGTTTGTAAAAATGAAACCTTTGGCCGAACCTGCTTTAGAGGCTGTAAAAAGTCGACAAACTGAGTTTATACCAGACCGATTTAGCAAAATATACTATAATTGGATGGAGAATATACGGGATTGGTGTATTTCTAGACAACTTTGGTGGGGACATCGAATTCCTGCTTATTATTGCGACGACTGTGGAGAAATAGTCGTATCAGAAGAGACCCCTTTGTTGTGTCCAAAGTGTTCTTGTAAAAGCTTCAAACAAGATGAAGATGTTCTTGACACATGGTTTAGCTCAGGTCTTTGGCCATTTTCAACACTTGGTTGGCCAGAAAAAACAGAGGATTTAAGTAAATTTTATCCAACAACAGTTTTAGTGACCGGCTATGATATTATTTTCTTTTGGGTGGCACGAATGATTTTTATGGGAATCCATGAAATGGGAGAAACCCCATTTAAAGATGTTTATATTCATGGTCTTGTGAGAGATTCCCAAGGAAGAAAAATGAGCAAGTCTTTAGGAAATGGAATTGATCCTTTGGAGCTCATAGACACCTACAGTGCAGATGCATTGCGGTTCACAATTATTACAGGAAATTCCGCTGGAAATGATATTCGATGGCAAGATGAAAAAGTAGAATCGAGTCGTAACTTTCTTAATAAAATATGGAATGCCGCTCGTTTCGTTTTAATGAATCTGGATGAAGATATCACCGAAAAATCCGAAGAGGCATCTAAGCATCTTGAAAACACAGATCGATGGATTCTAAGTCGAATGAATCAAGTGGTTAAAGAAGTTAATCATAACATGTCAAAATATGAGCTGGGGATCGCCGCTTCAAAAATCTATGATTTTGCTTGGAACGAATATTGTGATTGGTATATTGAGCTCGTCAAACCTCGACTATACGGCGAGGAAGATCAAACAAAGATCGCCGCACAATATACCCTTCAAAAAGTATTGGATACCATTTTAAGGTTATTGCACCCCTTCACCCCATTTATTACTGAAGAAATAAATAGCTACCTTCCTGGAAAATCAGAGGAAATGATTGTTTCAAAATGGCCTCATTATTCTGAAGATTTAGTTTTTGAAAAAGAAGAAAGGGAAGTGACAATCCTCATGAATGCGATTCGAAGCATTCGTAACATCCGTGCAGAGATGGATGTCCCTAATTCTAAGAAAACCCAGTTATTTATTATTTCACAGAATAAAGCAAGCATTAATTTGATCCTTAATTCCCTCCATTATTTTCAAAAACTTGCTTCTGTTTCTTCCATTACAGAAATAATGAAAGAGGACATTGAAGAGAATTTCGTTTCTGCAGTTGTTGAGGATCTTGAACTTTATCTTGACCTTGATGAACTTGTTGATAAAGAAAAAGAAATTGCACGATTGGAAAACGAGAGACAAAAGCTTCAAAAGGAAATAGATCGTGTCAATCAAAAACTTTCTAACAAAGGGTTTACAGATAAAGCGCCACAAAAAGTCGTTGATGAAGAGAAGGAAAAACAACGAAAATACTTAGACACCATGGAAAAAGTAATGGAAAGACTTCACTATTATAAAAAATAAACTGTACGAACACCCGACAGTGTGTTAAAATACAAAAATCATCAAATTATTAAAGGGGAGTAACTCGCCGCAAGGAATTATCTGGCCGTCATTTCGGGAAATATCCCCGGTAGATAACAAGTTAACTTGGAGTAAGACCTTTATTTCTTATTAATTATTTAACCTCTATGCGTTCTTAAGGTTCTTTTTAACGCATTATGGGTATAAATTTTAAATAGAAATAAAGGTCTTTAATTTTTTTTAAAGGAGAAACATTTTGGAAGAGAAAAAAAGCTTTTTATTATCACCAGCAACATTAGAAAAAGAATTAAACGTGGATCCTAAAAAGGGTCTAGACACAATGGAAGTAGAGGAGAGAACACAAAGATTTGGTAAAAACAAAATGGATGAAGGAAAAAGAAAGACTTTTGCAAGTATGTTCTTTTCCCAATTCAAAGATTTCCTTATTTTAGTGCTCTTAGCGGCTGCAATTATTTCTGGAATTCTAGGAGAATTAAGCGATGCCATTTTAATTATTATTATTGTTCTTATTAATGCTCTCATTGGAGCGATTCAAGAAAACAAAGCAGAAAGCTCAATGGAAGCCCTCAAAAATATGACAATCCCTGAGGCAAAAGTTTTAAGAAATGGTAAAAGAGAAATCATTAAATCAGAAGATCTTGTTCCAGGGGATATTGTTTATCTCGACGCTGGAGATTTTGTGCCAGCTGACGGTCGCTTAATTGAAGAAGCTTCATTGAAAATTACAGAATCAGCCTTAACAGGGGAATCCATGCCTGTAAAAAAATCCATTGAAGATCTTACAGACCCTGAAACCCCTTTAGGAGATCGAAAGAACTCTGTTTACATGAGCAGTATGGTTAACTATGGTCGTGGACAATACATTGTAACAGCAACGGGGATGCACTCCGAAATTGGGAAAATTGCTGGAATGATTCACAGCACTAAAAACTCTAAAACCCCATTACAAATGAAACTTGAAGAATTAGGGAAAATTTTAGCAATTGGAGCGATTTTTGCCTGTCTCGCAGTCTTTGGAATTGGTCTTTTAAGAGGTGGAGATCCCTTATTATTATTTTTAACAGCCGTAAGCCTCGCAGTTGCTGCTATTCCAGAAGGGTTACCAGCCGTCGTCACAGTTGTTTTAGCCATTGGTGTGCAAAAACTTGTTTCAAAACACGCCATTATCAGAAAACTCCCTGCCGTAGAAACTTTAGGTTGTGCATCGGTTATTTGTTCGGATAAAACAGGAACTCTTACTCAAAATAAAATGACCATTAAAAAGGTTTTTTCAGAAGGCGATATTAAAAATGTTGATGAACTAAAAGAAGCCAAACTAACAGCATCAGAAAAAATGATTTTACAGATTGGTCTGTTGTGTAATGATGCTGCCATTGTTACTAGCAAAGAGGGTGAACAAGAAATTGGAGACCCAACTGAAGTGGCCATGGTTTCATTCGCTCAAAACTATCATCTAAAGAAAGAAGTTGAAGAAAACAAATTTCCTCGTCTTGGAGAGCTTCCCTTTGATTCCGAACGTAAAATGATGACCAGCGTTCATCAACTTGGGGATGCTTGGTATAGTTTCACAAAAGGTGCCCCTGACGTTGTTCTAGGACGTTCCGTTAATTATTTGACGAATAACGAAATTCAAGTATTAACCCTTGAAGATAAGGAACGCATTGAAAAGAACAATAACGCTCTAGCCGACGATGCTTATCGTGTAATCGCTTATGGTTTTAAAAAATTTGAAACCATGCCAAATGTTACCATGGAAAATTTAGAAAATGATCTTGTGTTTTGTGGACTCACCGGGATGATTGATCCTCCAAGAGAAGAAGTTAAGGCTTCCATTAAAACCTGTAAAAATGCTGGAATTAAAACAGTAATGATTACAGGAGATCACAAAAATACTGCGGTTGCAATTGCAAAAGAACTAAACATTTTTCAAAAAGATAGTCTTGCGCTCACTGGTGTCGAATTAGGTCGATTAAACGAAAAAGAGCTCGATGAAAAAATTGATAAAATAGCAGTTTATGCAAGGGTTGCTCCAGAGCATAAAGTTAGAATTGTAAATGCTTGGCAAAAGAAAGGTCAAGTTGTTGCAATGACAGGGGATGGGGTTAATGATGCGCCTGCACTCAAAAAAGCAGATATCGGCTGTGCAATGGGAATTACAGGGACAGATGTTTCAAAAGAAGCCGCAGAAATGATTTTAACAGACGATAATTTTGCAACCATTGTCTCTGCAGTTGAAGAAGGCAGAGGTATCTATGCCAACATTAGAAAAGCAGTTCATTTCTTATTGTCTTGTAATATTGCAGAAATATTAATTCTTTTCATTGCAACGTTAATCGGTATTGCTCAACCTTTACTACCTATCCATATTTTATGGATTAATCTTATTACCGACAGTTTGCCTGCTCTTGCTTTAGGGGTTGAAAAAGCAGACAAAGATATTATGAAAGAAAAACCACGAAGTCCAAAAGAGAGTATCTTTGCCCATGGTTTAGGTGGACGAATTATTTTCCAAGGAATTGTTCTCGCAACCATTACCTTATCGGTTTTTGCTTTTGGTTTAGCTAATTATGGAATTGAAGTCGCTCGAACCATGTGTTTTGCGGTTTTAGGTTTTTCACAGCTTTCCCATGCAATTAATGTTCGTTCAGAAAGTAAATCTCTTTTTGGACTCGCAACCTTTAGCAATCGATATTTATGGGGCGCTCTTGGAATTTCGTTAGTATTACAGCTCGTTGTTCTCTTAATTCCAAGTTTACAACCGATCTTTAGTGTTGTGAACATGAATCTTTCACAATGGACTGTGGTTATTGTAGGATCACTAGCACCTTTAATTGTTGTAGAATTCACAAAGTTTTTGGGAAGAACCTTTAAGCCCAAATTGATGAAAAAATTTAATCTAAGAGAAATAAAAAAATAAAAAAATAACCTTTAGACATTAAAAAAATGTCTAAAGGTTTTCTATTTAGTGAGTTAATACTTTGAGAATTGAAGAATAAAGTTCTTGATTGTTTTCTTTCCAACGATTGCAAATATCAAGGGCTAGTTTAAGGGTTGGAGCATTCAGATTAATCTCCATAAGAACGACATTGTTTTCATGAAGTTTTAAATCAATCATATAATCTGTTTCTCCCTTTTTATGGTAGTTAGCCGTAACCTTAACCTCTTTAAATATTTTTTCTCGATTTTCTTTTAAATAAAGTCGTATCATCTCCATTGAAAAGGCAGAAATTTTGTCAATAAAAAGCTTTAAAGTTTCCTTACCTATTTTAGTGATCGACATAACCGTTTTGCCATCAAACTCAAGAGGCGATATAAAGTTGTCTTTAATGAGATCATCAATATAAAGGGGAATATCAAAATAACTGATTTGTAGATTTTCGACAACAATCAATGCAATCTGTTCTCGGGTGAGTGGTGTTTTGATTTCTTGTAAAATGTATAATATAATGAGTTTATTCTCAACTTGTTGTTCAGAATTGAAAAGCATTCAATCACCGCCTTAATAATATTTATATCTATTTCTTTATAAATATTGTATCATAATAAAAGAATAAATTGGTAGATTCCAAAGAAAAAAGAGGGCTATATGAAAGAAAATTTCCAATCCGAAATACGAAACTCAGATTTATCAGCATTTGCCAAGGCTTTAGGTGCCACTGAGTTAGGGTTTTCATGTTTAGAAATTTTAGAAGAAAAAGATAAAATGGGCTTTAAATACGGGATTTCTGTGGTCGTAAAATTATCTGATGGAATTTTAAATCAAATAGAGGACATTCCTACTCAAACATATTTTAGCCATTATCGCACCGTCAATCGGTTAATTGATGAAATTACACTACGATTAACACTTTTCTTAGAGGAAAAAGGATATCCTTCCATAGCCATTCCAGCTTCACAATCCATTAATGGAGAAAAGAATCGTTATATTGGAGCCTTTCAACATAAAACAGCTGCTACTTTAGCTGGCCTTGGTTGGATCGGAAAAAGTGCTCTCCTTATTCATAAAGAATATGGACCAAGAATTCGTTTAGGCACTGTCTTAACAAATGCTCCGGTAAGTACAGGCACTCCCATTGTAAATAGTCACTGTGGCAGTTGTTGTGAATGTAAAAAAAAATGCCCTGCAATGGCGATTGAAGGGGTTAATTGGTCTCAAGGAATTGAAAGAAAAGTTTTATATAATGCTTATGCATGTAGCGAACATATGAAAAATGCATATCAATTAATTGGTAGAGGCGCTGTTTGCGGATTATGCATGGTAACCTGTCCAATGGGAAAAAAAGATAAATAAGTTTTTTTTTATGAAAAAATAATATATAATAGAACAATAAAACTGTCAGAGCTCTGGCAGTTTTTGACTTGTGTTAAAAAAACAAAGAAAAGAAGAAATAAGTGAGATTAGTTTGAAAAAATTTATAATTGAAGGAATAGAAAAAAATAGTATTTTAGAAGAAATGGAAGTATCTCCTGGTGATATTCTACTCTCTATTAATGGAACGAAAGTAAGGGATATCCTCGACTATCAGTTTTTGGTTGCTGACAATGAGCTCATTGTGGAAATTGAAAAGCAGAACGGTGAAATTTGGGAAGTGGAGGTAGATAAATCAATTGAAGAAGATTTAGGCGTTATTTTCAATGAAAACATGCTAGGAACAAAAACATGCAAAAATAATTGTGTCTTTTGCTTTATTGACCAACTCCCCGAAGGGATGCGGGAGAGTTTATATGTAAAAGATGACGATGAGCGTCTTTCTTTTTTAACTGGAAACTACATCACGATGACCAATCTTTCAGAAGAGGCTGTTGAACGAATCATTCGCTACCGAATCATGCCAATCAATTTGTCCATCCATACCACCAATCCAGAGTGTCGTTGTAAAATGTTAAACAATCGATTTGCTGGTGATGTGCTAAAATATTTAGAACAATTTAACGAAAACAAGATACAAATGAATGGACAAATTGTTGTTGTACCAGAATACAATGATGGAGAAGAATTAGAAAACACTATTTCTGATTTAAGAAAATTTTACCCCGTCTTGCAGTCTTTATCGGTTGTGCCTGTAGGAATTACAAAATATCGAGAAAATCTTCCTAAGATCAAAGGTTTTACAAGAGAGGGTGCAAAGAAAGTTTTAGAGATTGTAGAAAAAAATCACAATGAAATGAAAGCATTACACGGAAATGCTTTTGTCTATCCCAGTGATGAATTCTTTCTTATGTCTGATATAGAAATTCCAGAGATAAGCTATTATGAAGATTTCCCTCAAATTGAAAATGGGGTTGGCATGATGGCAGATTTCAAAGATTCTTTTGAATCAAATCTAAGTATGATGCAACAAATCAACACAGAAGATGATGGTGTATGTGAGGTGGGTATTCTTACTGGGGTGGCGGCAACAGACTTTATGCATAAACTTTTAGCTAAATTTTCAAAAAAATTTCCCCATAAGAAAATCTCAACCTTTCCAATTGTAAATAATTTTTTTGGTGAAGCAATTAATGTAACGGGTTTAATTACTGGACGTGATATCCTAGAGCAAATGAAAAATCATTTAGAAAAGAAACCCATGGATTACCTTATTGTCCCTGAAAATATGTTAAGAAAAAACACAACAACGCTTTTGGATGATTGGACCCTTGAGGAATTAGAAAATGAATTAAAAACAAAAATAATTAAATGTCCTGTGAACGGGGAAATCTTAATAAAAATAATAACAAGTGAGGGAAAATAAAATGCCAAAACCAATTGTAGCAGTGGTCGGTCGACCAAATGTAGGAAAATCAACACTGTTTAATAAACTTGTCGGAGAACGAATTGCGATTGTAGAAGACACACCAGGGGTGACACGAGACCGAATTATTGCAGATGCCGAATGGCAAAACCACCATTTTACTTTAATCGATACGGGTGGAATAGAGCCCCATTCAAAAGATGATATTCTTCTACAAATGAGAATACAAGCTGAACTTGCTATTGAAATGGCCGATTTAATCATTTTAATGGTAGATGGCAGAGAAGGCATGACGGCTTCAGATTTAGAAGTTTCTAATATGATCCGAAAACATGATAAAGATATTTTATTAGTGGTTAATAAACTTGATAGCATTCAACTTGAGAATAATGCGTATGAATTTTACAATTTAGGACTTGGAGAACCATTACCAATTTCAGCAGAACAAGGTTTAGGTCTTGGGGATCTTCTCGATGAGGTGATTGATCATGTTAAGAAATATTATGATGAGGAAGAAAATGACGATGATCGACTTCGAATCTCGGTTATTGGAAAGCCAAATGTGGGAAAATCGACATTAATTAATAAAATTCTAGGAGAAGACCGTCTCATTGTCAGTGATGTACCAGGAACCACAAGAGATGCCGTCGACACGAGTGTCCGATACGATGGGGAAGATTATGTTTTGATTGATACCGCTGGTTTAAGAAGAAAAAAGAAGATTTATGAAGATATCGAACGCTATAGTATCATCAGAGCCATTGCTGCAGTTGAACGTAGCCAAGTCGTTCTTATTTTAATTGATGGATCTCAAGGAATTACTGAACAAGATGCCAAAATTGCAGGGATTGCCCATAACAGATCTATTCCTTCTATTATTGTGGTCAATAAGTGGGATGCCGTTGAAAAAGATAATAAAACAATGAAGAAAATGGAAGGGGACATCCGGGATCAATTATCATTTATGGATTATGCTCCAATTCTCTTTATTTCTGCATTAACAGGACAACGTTTAGGAAAAATTTTCGAAACGATTGAATATGTTAAAGCGCAAAGTAGTAAAAGAATAACCACAGGAAAACTAAATGAAGCATTAGCAGAATTTGTTCTGATGAATCAACCACCATCCAAACATGGTAGACGATTAAAACTATATTATGCTTCTCAAGTTGCCATTAATCCACCAACTTTTGTTGTTTTTGTTAATGATATGACCTTGGTACATTTTTCTTATCAACGTTACCTTGAAAACAAAATAAGAGAAACTTTCGATTTCTTTGGAACGCCAATCAAGTTTTTTGTACGAGAACGTAAAGAGTAAACAAAAACAGAGTTTTATCATATAAATTTAATTTAAAATAGGTAATTGATAAATGATTTTATCTGATTGAGAGAATAACTTTCGGTTATATAAGGAAAGAAAACAGGTCAGTATTCAGAATTATTTCTGAATTGACATAAAACAAGAGAAAATAGGCGGACTTTAATAAGCC
>JBOFGH010000052.1:0-13712 GCA_051649025.1 Eubacteriaceae bacterium | reverse complement strand
AAGTACATAGTGCGTTCCATAACACCCCTTGCTCTTGAAATCTAAAAAATAGGTTTCTTAATTTAAGAATCTATGTTATGGATTTGAAAAAAACTTCTTTATTTCCGAGTTCTTTTCATATCTAAGAGAGTAGCGATTCTTTCATCAATACGTATTTGATGATCGGTGGAAAGCCTTCGAAAACGGTTGATTAAATCCATTTCTCGGGGGCTAATCTGGTGCTTGTTTCCGGTTTTTTCAATATAGTGAGATTTCCCAACAAGATAATCAACACTGACTTCAAAAAGTTCAGAAAGGGAGATTAGGGTTCCAAGACCGGGCTCAGTTTGGCCAGTTTCGTATTTCGAAATAGCAGCAGACTGAAGGTTAAGCTTTTCAGCTAATTCTTGTTGTGTCAGTTCCTTATCTTTTCGTAGTTTTTTTAAACGATCTTTAAATTCCATCTCTCTAATTCCTTTGTGGTTTTGATATATCATACCAAAAGGATTAAGAGAAATGTCGGTGAAGTCTTTTTTGGATTTTTATAGCTATTTAAAAATCTTTTAAAGATGAAAACTTATTGATTTTATCTCAATAAGATGATAAAATGTGTGTAATTAAAATCTATTAGTTGCAAAATGTTTAAATATAAAAATTTAATATCAAACTAAAGTTACATTTAGAAAAAGATTATTGATTGTATTTTAAACTTAATATTGTTGAAAGGGGAATCGATGAACAGTATCATTGTTGATGAAAATTTTTTTCCAGAACTAGAAGAAGAGGTACAGGGTAGTATTTTCAAGCAATATGAAAAAGTGATTGTAGAAAGTTTAATTACCTCTTTTGGCCTTGATGCTTTTATTAAAGATCGACATGGTGGCGAGGTAGATACGATACATAACGTGCGCCAGATTGGCAAAGACACGGAAATGAAATATAAAAATGCATCAAATGAAGAGGCGTATGAAAAACGTGGCGATTATGATTCAAATAAATATCACAGACATCCAGATTATATAAAAAAGAATAGGGAGATCAGTCAGAAAAAAAAGGAAGGTACTTTGACGGATGATTATACTGGGAAAAAAATTAAGCGTAATGAAAAAAGTGACTTAGATCATATGATTTCTGGAAAGGAAGCGCATGAGGATCGAGGGCGTATTTTAGCGGATCTAAAGGGTGAAGATCTTGCGAATAGCCAAGATAATTTATATGCAACTAATCCTCACACGAATCGGTCTAAAGGGGCAAAGACCATGGATGAGTATATAGAGAAAAACGGAGATAGATATACCGAAAAACAAAAAGAAAATATGAAGAAACAGGATGAAAAAGCAAGAAAAGCATATGAAGCAAAAGTAACAAAGGCCTATTATACTAGCTCAAAATTTGCAAAAGATGTGGCATTAGCAGGGGTAAAGATGGGTGCAGAAATGGGGCTTCGTCAGGCATTAGGTTTTGTTTTTGCAGAGATATGGTTTTCGGTTAAAGAAGAGTTCGGAAAAATAAAAGGTAATTTTAACCTAAAAAACTTTTTGATATCCATAGGAGAGGGAATAAAAAAAGGATTTGAGAATGCAAAAATAAAATATAAAGATATCTTAAAAAAGTTTAAGGACGGGGCTCTGGCAGGGGTTTTATCAACCCTTACAACAACCTTATGCAATATCTTTTTTACAACAGCAAAAAATGTGGTGAAAGTTATTCGTCAAACGTGGGCATCTCTTGTTGAGGCGGCAAAGATTCTTTTTATTAACCCGGATAATCTAATGTTTGGAGATCGAATGCGTGCAGTAACAAAAATAATAGCTGCAGGAGCGAGTGTTGTAGCAGGAGGTCTTGTGTTTGAAGCTGTTAACAATTCGCCCATTGGTAAAATTTCAATAATAGGAGAGATCGCATCAAGTTTTTTCGGAGTGATGGCTACAGGTATTTTAAGCTGTACATTACTCTATGTGTTGGATAGAAATTCGCAAATTAATAAACTTGTTGCTTGGCTGAATAGCTCAAATACTATTGAAAAGTCAATTGATTATTTTAAACGTCAAGCCGCCTATTTTGAGGCTTATGCAGCGGAATTGATGTCAATTGATTTGGAAAAATTTAAAGAAGAAACGAACATGTATTCAAATCTTGCTTTAAGCATTGAAAATGCTGGGAATGCAAATGATCTCAATATAATTCTCAGAAAAGCGATTGAAATCATTGGGGTAAAAATTCCTTGGGAAGGAAATTTTAATGATTTTATGAGTGATAAAAGTAAGACTTTAGTGTTTGACTAATGTGGAACTGTGATCAATGTGGAGAGTGTTGTCGAAATCTAGATCAATCAGCGCTATACGAAGATTTAGATAGAGGCGATGGGGTTTGTTTGTTTTTAAAAGGAAATCGATGTAGTATTTATAAAGAACGGCCTTTATTGTGTCGTGTTAGTGAGAGTTATGAAGTGTATTTTAAAAATGTTATAAGTCGTTCAAAATATGATCGCCTTAATTTAGAAGGGTGTTTAATCTTAAAACAAAAAAAGGAGAATTAGAGATGCCATTACCATTGATTTTAGGAATAGCAGCAGGAGTTGCAGCTTTAGCGGGAGCAGGAACAGGAGTTCATGGTGCAGCTAAAATGAAAGAAGCAAACGATACTATGAAAAGTGCCGAGAGAAGAAACGAAGAAAATATTCAACGATTTGAAAAGCAAAATAAAAAAACAATAGAGATGATGGACGAGGTTGGAGAATTCGAATTAAGTATACTTAAAAGTTTTGATAAATTTGTGGTAGCAATTGAAAAAATACATAATAAACCAGAATTTAAAATCAATAAGTTAGATGGAATTGAACTTCCGCAATATGATCCGAAAGAACTTGGAGAAATCTCTGTAGGAGCGGGTGTTCTACTTGGTGCTGTTGGCGGTGCCGCACTTGGTACAGCAGGAGGGTTTGCTGCGGCTGGAGGGACAACCGCTGCGGTAATGGCACTTGGAACGGCATCGACAGGGACGGCAATCGGATCACTTAGTGGAATAGCTCTTACCAATGCAACTTTGGCCGCGCTTGGTGGTGGGGCAATAGCAGCTGGCGGCGGTGGTATTGCCCTTGGGACAGCGGTTCTCGGAGCTTCTACGCTTGGAATTGGCCTTTTAGTCGGGGGAATTGTATTTAATTTGGCAGGATCAAGTCTTTCACACAAGGCGGATGAGGCTTGGAGAGAGATGAAAAAAACAGAAACAGAGATTGATAAAATTTGCGATTATTTAAAACAATTAGACGAATCGGCGAATACTTTTTATGCAGCGCTAGAAAAAATAGAAAGAGTTTATTCAAAACATTTAAGGCGGCTGTGTATACTTGTTGAGGATACAGCGGATTGGAATTATTTTACAGAGGAAGAAAAACAGATGACTCAGAACACTGTTTTATTGGTAGGATTCATAAAAAAAATGTGTGAAGTAAAACTTGTCTTAGGAAAGGAAGATAAGAAATCTGAAAAGATGATGAAAGATGAAATTTGCAAAGAATTTACAGAAAATAAAGATTATGGATTGTTTAAAAAAAGAATAGAGATGTTGTCTGATACAGGATTAGAAGAAGAAGGAGAAATGAACAAAGTTAATAAAGACGGAATTAACCAGGCGATTTTAGAAGCTGAAAGTATGCTAAATAAAGTGAATTAAGAAAGGGAAATTATTATGTATTTAAACCAACTAAATTATGAACAAAAGGAATTGTTTTTAGATATGTGCATTCAAGCCTCCTTGGCCAATAATGATTTTGCAGAAGAACAGAAAGCCCTTATCGAACTGTATTGTAATGAAATGCAAATGAGCGAAGTCCGATATGAAGCAAAAAAGAAATTCGATGAAGCAATTTTAGAATTGATAGAAATAAGTTCAAAAGCAGAAATAAAAATAATTGTTTTAGAGATTTTAGCACTGATTCTATCAGATCATAAGTATGATGATTATGAGCAGGCGTTTATGGATAAAGTTATCGTAACAACAGAAATTTCGAGAGAAGAATTTGGAGAAATGATAACATTATTGGGTGAAATGGATGAGATATATGAAAAGATAAATCGGTTAGTTTTTATCGAAAACAGATACTTATAAAATAATTTCTGAGGCGTTATTTTTACGAAAAAAATATCAAAGTTATTGTTTTGGAATGACGGAATGCAAGAAAAATAAGTTGCCATTCCCATAAATTTATCACATCAACCATCAACATAAAAAGAACCGATTATGTACCGACCCCCAAAAGTTAGACCTAAAAATCTAACAAATGGGAGGTCGGTATTTTTAGGGTAAAATAATATAGTTGTGAAATTAAGAAAAAAGTTGTAACAGCGTATTTAAAGGGCGAAGGAGGATATATATAGTTAACAAAAAAAACATGCGATAAAAAATAAAAGCAGTATACAAAAATGGGTAAATGACTTTCGTATAGCAAGTCCTAATGCGATTGGAAGAAGAAGCACTGAGCAAAAAGCGAGAATTATCTGGGACCTCCGAAGATTATTCCGATTAAAAGATATTCTTGCAGTGTTAAAGTTCCTAAAAGCAACGTGTATGTATTGGCAAAAAAGATTTGATAAAGAAAATTCAGATAAAGCAATCGAAGAACAAATCCTTGAAATTCGTAGAGAACACAAGGATTTCGGCTATCGTAGAATATATGGAGAACTGAGAAAGTTAGGAATTATTATTAATAAAAAGAAAGTTCAAAGATTGGTTCAAAAACTCGCTTTACAAGTAAAATCATATACACGCAAAAGCAGAAAATATTCGTCTTACAAGGGTGTTGTAGGAAGAATCTCAAAGAATAGAGTGAACAGAAAATTCAACACAAGTGTTATTCACCCAAAAATCACAACAGATACAACAGAATTTAAGTATTATGAATTTGAGAATAAAGGCATAATACTTACCCCAAAAATGTATTTAGACCCAATTTTAGATATGTTCAATGGAGAGATCATAGCTTTATAGCATTACCCAAAAACCGTCAGCAGAGGGTATAATGACAGCCTTAAATCACGCAATAGAAGTAACCTCTGATTGTAAATACAGAAGAACCTTTCATTCAGACAGAGGCTGGGCATATCAAATGAAATCCTATACTAAAACACTCAAACCAATGAAATATATCAAAGTATGTCAAGAAAAGGTAATTGTCTTGATAATTCTGTGATGAAAAATTTCTTTGGTATTTTGAAACAAGAAATTTATTATGGAAATACCGTTTATTCTTTTGATGAACTGAAAGCAGAAATAAGAAAAATTTATAGTTTATTACAACTGCAAAAGAACAAAACAAAAGCTCGGTTACTTTAGCCCTGTAGATTACAGGCTAAAATATCAAGCTGCATAAAAATAGTGTAGCAACTTCTGTCACTACACTATCAAGTCTAACTTATTGGGGTCACTACATTACATCTTTCAGTAATCGGTTCTTTTTTAATGTCTTAGCTTCTTAACCCAACACCTTTTTCAATTAAAGACCAGCAGATGGCATAAAGCACGATGATAAAAAGGATAAGGATACCCAAAGACAATGGTATTGGGAAATCTGTTACGCCTAAAAATCCGAAACGGAAACCCGAAACCATATACACAATAGGGTTGACCTTTGAAATGGCTTGCCAAACCGGTGGTAACATAGAGATGGAGTAAAATACCCCACCCAAATAGGTTAATGGCTGTAATACAAAGGTTGGTATAATGGAGACGTCATCAAAGGACTTAGAAAAAATCCCATTTAGGAGACCAGCGAGTGAAAATAAAACAGCGGTCATCAGTAGGGTAACAATGACGATAAACCAAGAAAAAACATGCAGGGGTACAAAAAATAAGGAAATCACAGTGACAAGGCTTCCAACCAGAATGCTTCGTCCTAATCCACCAGCAACAAAACCAAGAATAATGACTTGGGTCGGGACAGGTGCAACTAATAGCTCCTCAATGTTTTTCTGAAATTTTTGAGAAAAGAAAGATGAGGCAACATTCGTGTAAGAACTCGTGATCACAGACATCATAATAAGCCCAGGAACGATAAATTCCATATAAGAAAAGCCACCCATTTCCCCAATTCGATTACCAATCAAGCTTCCGAAAATAACGAAATACAATGAGGTGGTAATAACAGGAGGGACAAGGGTCTGTACCCAAATACGCAGATAGCGATTGGTTTCTTTGGCAGCGAGGCGTTTTAGTGCGGTAATATAAAGCTTAAGCATTTGCTTCCTCCGGTTGATCTTTTACATCGGTGATTTTTAAGAATAATTCCTCTAAACGGTTGGATTTGTTCCGCATAGAAACAACTTTAATCCCTTGTTGGGTAAGTTGAGCAAAGATTTCATTGACTCCTTGGTCACGTTCGATCTCGACAACAAGGGTTCGATTGTCTTCGAGATAGTTTTTGTACCCGTGGATGATCGGTTTATTATCAGAGGGTTCTAAATCAAAAATAAAAGTTTCGAACTGTAATTTTGATAAAAGAGTCTTCATGCTAGTGTTTTCAATCAGTTCTCCTGATTGGATAATCCCGATATTACGGCAGAGCATTTCGGCCTCTTCAAGATAGTGGGTGGTTAGGATGATGGTGGTACCGTTGGCATTTAGATCCTTTAGAAACCCCCACATTTCACGTCTTAATTCAATGTCGACTCCAGCGGTGGGTTCGTCTAAAATAAGGAGCCGTGGTTCGTGCATCAAAGCCCGTGCAATCATCAAACGACGTTTCATTCCCCCAGAAAGCATTCGTGCCCGTTCGTTGCGTTTTTCCAATAGTCCAGATTGACTGAGGTATTTTTCGCTGCGTTTTAGGGCTTCTTTGTGTGGTACACCATAATATCCAGCCTGATTAACAACAATCTGTTGGACAGTTTCGAAGGGGTTAAAGTTAAATTCCTGGGGAACCAGACCAATTTGCTGTTTTGCTCGGACAATATCGGTATCAAGGTCATATCCAAAAACCTTTACCGTTCCAGAGGTTTTATTAACCAAAGAGGTAATGATTCCAATGGTTGTGGATTTTCCAGCGCCATTGGGTCCAAGGAGGGCATAAAAATCCCCTTGTTCTACCACCAAATCAATGCCTCGTAATGCAACGACGCCTGATTGGTAAGTTTTCTTTAAATTTTTTAGTTCAAGTGCGACTGTCATATTATTTTCTCCTCAATTTACACACATTCTACTCCATCACTATAATTCACTGGGTGCAAGCCGTCAAGGAAAAAATAAAAGGATTTCAGACTTCTTTGGTCATGGAGCCGTTAAGCCTAAGACGGTTGCTGAAGATTGAAAGAGGCGAGTGAATAAGGGAAGATAGGGCATCCAAAATTCAATACTTCCTAGGAAATGACCTTGAATTTTTTTTCATCGGTCACTAAATTGATGGAACGGATGGCATAATCATCGATGCGAATAAAAGGGTTTCCTTTTAAAATATGTCGAATAAACGCATCCAAGTTTTTTGAAGATCCTTGTACTTCAGAAGCGACCATGCCATTATCTAGATTTTTTACCCAGCCAGTAAGTTCATATTTAAGGGCCGTTCTTAGAACAAAATATCGGAAACCAACGCCTTGAACCCGACCTTCCCAAGTGATTAAAAAACGAGTCATTGAAATCTCCTTAATGTTTTAAAACCAAAGACAGACATCTTTAATTTTTTAATGATAATATCATGATTAGTTTAAAAATAAAACCCTTTCTTTCTTTTCTAGACCAGGATGATGTTTGCAAAAATATTTATGATGAACCATAAGAAAATGGTGAATTTGAGATGAAAAAAAGAAACCTTCCAGGTTGGGAGGTTTCTTTGATAACAGAAATAAAAGTTAATTGACTAAGTCTAAAGAAATAACAGAGAAATCTAAACCATTACTGTTGCAATAATCCTTAATCGTCATTTCCATATCAGGAATGGGACCGCCAATAATCGATTCGATTTTTTCAGGGGGAACCCCAAGAGAAATGGCTTCAGCAAAGGTAGTTTTGCCTTTGATGAGTTTATCTGGATTTGCACTTCCGGAACCCGAGCCATCCCCAGTGCCTAAACCTGAACCATCTTTAGAGCCTTCAGTAGAGCCTTCAGTTTTTTGAGTGGGAACAGCCCCAGCAACAGTGTCTTTTGCACTTAAAAAGTGGGTGTTAAGATAATCAATCTGTGTCGGAGTTGGGGTACCATTTTTAAGAATGATATCTTTCCCAGCTTCTAAAACATAAGAATCCCCAGGGTCGATTTCCCAACCTTTATAACTTGAAACGAAAAGTTTAACTGAGCCAGTGCCAATTTCAACAGGACTATTTTCGTACATACTTTCCAAAGATTTGCATTGGAAGGTTTCAATGTTTTCGGTAACGCCAAAGGCGGTTCCAAGGTCTTCAACCGGGATTGCGAAAAGGACGGAAATATCGTTAAAGGTATAGGAACCTCGAATATCGGATGGGTTGTATTCTCCAGCATTTTCTCCAGAGGAAAATCTGACAGGGATTTTATCGGTTTGAGTATTCCAAAAACCAAGGGCAATGGAAATACCAATCCCAACAACAAAAATAATGAGGGTGATTAAAATCGTTTGATTAGGTTTAAGCTTCATGATTGTTACCTCCCACAAGTTTGATTTCTAGGGTGGCTTCTTTTGGACAAGATTCATCGCTGGTGCACTGATAACAGGAGATGCATTGGTGATTTCTGACCACTGTTTTAGTTGAGATGTCAAGATTCATAGGGCAGACTTTATCGCAACGCTTGCAATCAATACAGGTGGCTTTGTTACGTTTAAGTTGAAAAATACGAAAAATATTAAAGAGCCCAAGGATAGCGCCATAGGGACAAAAATATTTACACCAAGGACGTTCAATAATTAGGGAGAGGGCTATAAAAATCCCTAGGATAATAAAGGAAGTGATGGCGACCTCGCCAGTAAAAAAATTAAACAGTGCGTAATAAGGATCCCAGTCTTGGAAAACAAGTTTTCCAATGATTGCGGTATAATATAGGATAATAGCAAGAACGATATAACGACCATAACGCAGGATCGAATCGATTTTTTTTGGAATCAACTGATTGAATTTTTGGGGAAATAGTTTTTTCCCAAGCTTCCCAATCCATTCTTGAAAAGTTCCAAAAGGACAAATGTAGCCGCAAAAGATGGCGCCAAAAAGGAGTGCCACTAAAAGGCTAAGAATCATTAAAATGACCGAGGAGTTATGGATTTTTTGAATGAGAGCCCCAGTGGTTAAAAATTTGTAAATGGTTTCCACACCACCAAAGGGGCAAATGGCATGGAGATTGATTTTCGAGAGGATAGGGACAACAATGTTCATGGAAACAAGCCATTTACTTATGGTAACGGCAAAGACAAAAAGAAAAAAGAATAGCTGTACAACAGGGCGAAAATTAAAACTCTTTTTCATAAAGACTCCTTTCAATATTAAGTGAGATGATCTTATCAATGGAAGGTGTCATTTTTGTGTCAAAATGAAAAGAATGTAAAAAACAAAAGGAGCTATGTTAAAATAATACAATAAGAAGTATTTGACACAGAATTGTCATGTTGAGAGGTTACAATCATAAATATTTGATAAGGAGGACTGAAATGAGGGGAATCCGTATTTTAGTTGTGGAAGACGAAGATAAACTAAGGGAAATTATTTTAAAATACATCAAAAAAGAAGGTTATGTTGGAATAGGGGCAGAAAATGGTGAAGCTGCCCTTGATCTTTGGGTTGAAGAAAAACCAGATTGTATTATTTTAGATGTAACCATGCCAATCATGGATGGATTTGAGGTTCTTAAGGAAATTAGGGAAACAGATAACGTTCCAGTGATTATGCTAACCGCCCGAAGAGAAGAAAATGATAAATTACAGGGGTTTGAAAAAGGTGCCGACGATTATGTAACAAAGCCCTTTAGCCCCCGAGAACTTATGGTGCGGATAAAGGCGTTGCTTAAACGTAGCGGGATAATAACTGTTCAGAAGGAAATTAGTGTTTTTGGAATTACCATTAATCCTGAAGAAAGAGAAATGACCATTAATGATGAAAAAATAAGTTTAACCCAAAAGGAATATGAAATTCTAATCTATTTTATGAATCATCAAAAACAAGTTTTGTCCCGAGAACAAATACTGGATCGCATTTGGGGATATGATTATGAAGGGGAACCAAGAGTTGTGGACACCACAATTAAGCGACTAAGAAAGAAATTAGAGGAGAAAGGAGAGTGTATTCAAACGGTGCGAGGTTTGGGGTACAAATTTCAAGAATGAAAAGAACTATTTTTTCAAGGCTCATGTTGTATTTAGGGACTTTCTTCATTTTATTGTGTATTTTGGCCTATGTGGCTTTATCCAGTTTATTTGAAATTTATTATACAAAAAGTCGGACAGAGGCCCTTGAAAATAATACCCTTGCTGTGGAGGAGGCATACAACCAAAATGGATTTACGGAGGAAGTCCAAGAGCTTATTGATTGGATTGGGGATGAGGGGACCGTGGTTCAGATCATTAAGAAAGAGACAAATATTCAAGACACAGTGAGTAAGGGTGAGGGGTCTTTGGGAGAGGTTTTGGTGCCTATAGCAAATGGGACAGCTCCCCAAGTAGTAGAAATTGATCGGATTGTTTATAATGAGGGAACCCAACCCATTGAAAAAATTGGAGCGGCTCAAAGTGGAAGCCAACGCTATAAAGACAGTGACAGTAAAGGAATGAATAATGAAGGGGTGCGTGGGCAAGGTAACGGAACAGGACAAGGCTCTGGGTTAGGACAAGGAAATGGGGCTGGATCAGGGAATAATATAGAAAAACAAGAATCCTTAGAAACACAAATTGAGAAGCATAACGAAGGAGAAACCTTTATTACGATTTTGGGTAATAATGATAATGTCGTGGAATGGATTACCTATAAAACCCTTGCAAATGATGGGGCTCAAGTGATTGGTAGGATTCCTTCCTATTCAATTCACGATGTAATTCACATTGTTCAAAATTTCTTAATGGTGTTTCTGTTTATTATTTTATGTTGTTCTTTAATTTTTGCGTATTTTTTTGCCAAGGGAATTTCGAAACCCATTGTAACCCTTAACAATTTAGCCAAGGAAATGGGGGCATTGAATTTTTCGAATAAATATCAAGGTTCCCGTAAGGATGAAATTGGAGAGTTGGGGTTTACCCTAAATCAAATTTCTGATGAACTTGAAGAGACCATTGAAAAGCTTCAAATGGAATTAAATAAAGAACGAACCATGGAAAAATTGCGTCAGCGATTTACGGCTCAGGTTTCACATGAGATTCAAACCCCGTTGGCAATTATTAAAAGTTATGCAGAAGCATTGGAAGATGGTATTTTAGAGAGCTCGGAAGAGGAACAAGAGCATTACAATACCATTGTTAAAGAAGCGGATAAGGTCAGTGGGATAGCAACGGATTTATTAGACTTATCCCAAATTGAATCTGGGGCGTATCAATTAATGAAAGAAAAAGTAAATGGTTATGAGATTTTAGAAGCTGCAATTGAACGGATTAAACACATTGACCCCCAAAAAAACATTTCTTTAGTCAACCATTCGACGGGAGACTGTGTTGTGAATGTTGATAAAAAACGACTTGAGCAGGTTTTTTATAACTTAATGAGTAATGCAATAAAACATGTGACACCAGAGGATGGGAAAATTGAGGTGGTGAGTCAATTTGATAAAGAGCTTTGGAAAGTCTCTGTTTATAATGATGGCGAGGTGATCCCTGAAAATGAGGGGACTCAAATCTGGGAATATTTTTACAAAGTAGAATCTGAGAAAAAAGGAACAGGGTTAGGACTTGCGATTGTTAAAGGGATTGTGGAATGCCATCAAGGAAGGGTTGGAAACGAAAATTTGGAAAATGGGGTTCTCTTTTACGTAGAGATTCCTATTAAATAAGAAAGAATTCCCCTTTTCTCTTAAGCAAAATTGTGATATAATAACAAAAAAATAAGAGATCTTAGGTGCCTGTAAAGGAGAATAGGGAATCAGGTGATAGTCCTGAACGAACCCATCGCTGTATTGTGGAGAAATGCCAATAACCACTCAATTTATTTGGGGAAGGTGGTATTTTGGTGAAGCTGAGTCAGAAGACCTGCCTAGGTGAAGTAACTAAAGTGAAGGTAAAGCTTGTGATTAGACGTCTGTCTATTCACAAGCTTATTTTTTTATCATGAATTATAAAGGAGAGAAAAATGAGTTTGTTAGCAGAAACACTGAAAAAAATTGAACCATTGAATCAGGAAATGATGGATGCATCAAAGGAGCGAGTTGATTTTTTATTAAAACCTGTAGGGAGCCTTGGAAGATTAGAAGAAATTGCTGTTCAGTTATCTGGAATTACAGGAAAGCTTGTGCCAGAAGTAGATAAAAAGGCGATGCTTGTTTTTTCTGGAGATCACGGGGTTTTTGAAGAAGGGGTTGCGGCAGCCCCCCAAGAAGTAACGGGACTCATGACACAGATGACAGTATTGGGCAAAAGCGGGGTTGGCGCATTATGTAAACAAGCCAGAGCAGATATTTTTGTGTGTGATGTTGGAATGATTAGTGATGTGGATCCCAATTCAAAAATAAAGATGAAAAAAATAGCCCGAGGGACAAAAAATATGAGAAAAGGCCCTGCGATGAGTCGGGAAGAGGCCATCAAAGCTTTGGAAGCAGGAATTGAACTTGCGGAAGAAGCCATTGAACAAGGCTATAATTTGTTAGGAACCGGAGAAGTTGGAATTTGTAACACGACACCGAGTGCTGCTATTTTTTCGGTATTAGGGGAGGTTGATCCAGGGGGAATTACTGGGGCTGGTGCAAATTTATCTGAAGAAAAGATGATTCATAAAGCCCAAGTGATTCGAGATGCCATTGCTTTAAATAAACCCAATAAAGAGGATGGAATTGATGTTTTAAAAAAAGTTGGGGGATTTGAAATTGGCGCCATGGCTGGGGCAATGCTTGCAAGTGCAAAGCATCATGTGCCAATGGTGGTTGATGGTTTTATCTCGTCGGCAGCTGCAGCTATTGCCATTGCAATTAAACCAGAGGTGAAGGGATACCTCATTTGTTCCCATGCATCTGCAGAAAAAGGAGCTAAATTTGGATCGGAATTCATTGGAGCAAAGCCGTTTTTACATTTAGAGATGCGTCTTGGGGAAGGCAGTGGAGCCGCCGTTGCGTTTAACATTGTGGAAAGTGCTGTTTTTATGACAAAAGAAATGGCAAATTATGGGGATGTCGGGATTGGTGTTGTATAAGAAATAGGGGGATAAAAAACTTGACAATAAACAAAGCATCAGACTATAATAAGTCAATAGTAAAAGACTGTGAATGAGGAAAGTAGTTATGATGAACATCAACAGAGAGCTGGAAGGGTGGAAGCCAGTGGTGGTAGTGATAACGAAGTTCCCTCAGGAGTTGTTTTTCTGAAAGTTTTTAACCTGTAAGAAAAATCGGAGCCTAACCGTTACATTAGGAGAATATGAACCAGATAACTGGGAGTATTTTTTAAGTGGATTATGAAAATAATCAATTGAGGTGGTACCGCGAGTCAAACTCGTCCTTTTGTAGGACGAGTTTTTTTATGTGCGACGGGCATGGATTACAACTAGGCGATGAAAGTTCGCTGTAGGCGTAGAAGTGAACGAACTACTAGCTGAGGACAAGGGTGTCTTTCGTGAGGAAGAATCTGAAGGAAGTCTAAAGCAAAATCTTG
>JBOFGH010000051.1:0-22564 GCA_051649025.1 Eubacteriaceae bacterium | reverse complement strand
AAGAACCTCGTGAGTAACGAATAGGCATCCCTTGTTTCTTTTGCCTGCTTTTGCAGGTCTTTTTGTAATGCATAATAACTCTTCCATTATTCGTGAAATATTTTTCTTTTGCCTATTGACTTTTGATAGTTGGTCTTTCTATATCCTATTTATCAAACTTATAATAAATAAAAATAATTACAACCATCGTTACAACAAGACTTATTATTCCAAGCTTACAGGAAGGATTTTGAAACAATGGAAAAATCGCCAAAATTAACGCTGCAATTGCAAATATTCGAGCCCATTTATTAAAATTTATATCTTGATTGACATTGCTTACTTCGTATAAATTTTTCAGTTCGTGATCTAAATGTTCTTTTTCTTTTTTAATATAAAGGGATTCTGTTAACATTTCATAAAGTTCGATTCCTTGTTCTTGGGCAGTCACTTCGAAGAATAACAACTGGTTTTGAAAAGCAACATATCGTTCTTGTAAATTTTTAAATTCCGTTACTTTTTTGCTGTCAAAACTTTTCTTAGCTTCAATTCCACGTGTTATTTTCGTCGATTTTCGGTCAAACACAATGATGGATGCTCTTTGTATCAATGTAAGAATTGACATTTGAACATACATGGTCAGATAAGGGTTAATCACTGCAGGAAATAAGAATTCTGCTTCACCTGTAACACACATAAAAGAGTGATGTGTCACTGCATGAATGGTTCCGTACTTTATCCATCGTGAATAGATATGTTTTTCAAAAAGTTTCTGTGTCATTTCATCATTTTGGCAGGTCGAATCCTTAGCATCAACAAAGGCAAAAGAATAAAGTTCATCTGCAACTTCTGGAATTCGTAGATAAGCATATCGAGAATCTTTTCTTTCTTCTCGAAAAACTTTTAATTCTTCAGAGATTCCCTTTATCAAATGTTCCAGAGACTTTGTCAATAAACCTATTTCACTTTCGGAAGTATTTTTTATTATTTCATAATTTTTACTTTTTTCAGGTTCTTCTTTTAATTTTTTCATAAAAGCATCATCTCTTACCAAACAACAGACAAACATACGATCATCAATAATTGGACAAATATAATAATTCTTATCATTTTTTCCATCACATTCTTTACGCGAGGTGATTGTATATTCGGTTCCTTCCACCAATAAATCTTTGATAAAGCTTGCAATATAGTTTAATAAAACATGCTCTTTCACTCCTTCTTTAGAATTGGCCTTTGCCCTAAAAAATTTTCTAAAATCCGTTTTCATCGGTGGTTTACCCATAATTTCGACCCCCAATACATCTGCACATAATGATAATCCACTGCTATCCGGAATAATCGGAGCTAAAATTCTCCTTCCAAAATCATTGATTAACTTTACTGCTTCAATACTTCGGTAATCGAAATTCTCAGCTTCAAAACAAATCACTGCCACACCAGTATTAAAAAGCTTTAGTTTGATGCCGTTTAGTTTTAATCTAAAAATATTGTTGTCTTTTTCAATATAATAGTAAGATCTATTTCTAATTACTTCAGGATCATAGGTGTAATTAACTACGACAGCCTCATCTTTATTCTGTTCATGGAACGTTCCATAGATGGCGTCTCTTACTGGTTCATGAAAATATTGATAATTAGCATAGTTAATCCGCGCATCTTCAAAGGTCTCTATTTCTAGATTATTCCAAAAGTTTTTTTCTTCTCCTTCGCATGGAATTTTCCATTCAAGTTTTTTCCATGGGCTCATCTTACTTTCAAAGATTTTTTCAAACTCATTATTCTTGATGGTCCCATCATTGTCCCAATTAAAGGGGAAAATAAAAGTGTGATAACTATAGGGTTTTAGATCCATTTAATAGCCTCCATATTTCTAAAGTTTTCTTAACATCGTCTAACGCATGATGTTGATTTAACTTTTCTTGATGGATTAAAGTAAGCCGGTTAATCTTGGGATCGTATCCTTTCGCCATTAAGAAAGAACTTAAATCCAATAATGGGAAAGGTCCCATACATCTTCGCTCATTCACATTCACTTCAATACATTTTTTAAAAACTCCCATTTCTACAGGATAGGCGACATCCGCCAAACAATATGATGTTTCCCGGTATTTTATCCAAAATTCCCAAAATCTTTCAAGTAATTCGAGTTCACTTTTATATGGATTTTCATTTTTTAAATGAGGAACCACATTATTGAATACCCATGGATCATAATCCTCTTCTTTTTTTCTTGTTACTTCTCCGTAAAAATAATCTAATTCTACAAATTTTTCATTAACCACCATAGCTCCAATGGATAATATTTCTCCATATAAACCATTTGTTTCTGCATCCACTATAAATACATTCAAAACATTCACCTCTTCATTAAATATTTTTTATTTTAATATTCCAATCTATTTCTTCTCGGTTAATTCTTTATTTTCAATATCATTATTCTTATAAAAATTGATACCTCGTCTTTACAATCTTTATAGTATTCAATATGTGCATTTATTTTCCTTATAAGATTCATGTTTTTTTCATTGAATATGAAAAAAACTAAAGCTTTCGAAATTAATTCTAGTTGCTTTTATATCGTAACAGATTATAAATCTCTTCCCAATATGTGACAACAAGTGTGGCAAAAAAAATAATGTAATTATTAAGTCCAACGTAACCCTTTACCTTTGCTACTCTTCTTTCTTCAATTCTTCTATCATTCCACTTAAAATTTTTAATAAATCATTATTTGTATAAACTAAATTTCCTACTTTCAAATAACTAAAAAAATCGGCAAAAATGCGACATAAATTTATTTCATCAATATATATTGATGTCAATATTGTCTTTTTTTCTCCAAAGGCTCTTATTAAAATTGTATTTTTTTGGGTTTGAAGAATTTCAAAATCTCCACTATTATCTATTTCATTTTCTTTGATTGCAAAAAAGTAAAACTCTGGATTTAATAAATCTTCACAAACCATTTCCAAGTATTCAATCCGTTCTTTAATTGTGAGTGGTCTGCAATCATCCGTTCCGAATTCTACTAAAATTCCATTTTTTATAAATTTTCTTAAAGCAATTAATGAAAAAAAAGAATCATTATATACCTTTTTTTTGTGAAAATTACCATAATATTCCTTTGCTAAGCTAATTAATTCTTCACGCATTGGATGGTTCTCATAAACTAAAGATTCTATTTTTTTCTCAGTAATATAATTTGCAGCACAGGGAAGCGGTTCAATCATTGATTTTATTTCTGAATAAAAAGCGAGTTCCTCATAAATCGAAAATTTTTCTGATGTTCTTTTATAAAATAAATTACACTCCTCTATTCCTTGTCGAAACTCATTTTCATAGGTTTCTTGTATCGTTTTATCACGACAAAGGATTGCTGTTTGGAAATTGCGCGACAATAAAATAACTGCTTTCCTGGTTATTAAATAGTATGGAAAAATCATCGCCGTTTCATTGGCGCTACTTTTTTCTTCATAGTAATAATAGGGTTCGAATCCTTCTTTTCCTGAAATCAGAAACGGAAAACAATGCTCTAAAACACACACGCTTTTTTGATGATTGTCGAATCCATTCATACCTTTTCCGATATTAAAAATAGTTTTGATTTCCATACTTTTGTTTGTTTCTAGAAAAAAACTCAAAAGCAGTTCATAAATATTTTCATATTCAAAAGGGATAAACACCGAGATACATGGTTTTATATTGTTCTGGATTTCTTCAGAAATAATTAATCTGAAGATATTTTCGATTTGTATTCTTGAAGAAAATTTTTCGGTCGTCGTAAAATTTTCCCATTCTTTCGAATCCATACTCCCTAATACATGACAATTTTTTTTTCTTTGAAGGCTTGCTAAATTAATGCTATTAATCATTTTAGCAACATCTTTCCTCTGGTAATATAAGGATTCACCAACTTTTGCAATTTCATATGCTTCCAATAACTCTCTTCTTTCCGATGGCGAAAGAATAAGCATCGTAATTATTTTTTCAAATGACTCTTTATTTAGCAATCGACTTCCAGACCGACTCTTTTGTATGGTTGTTCGATCTACTCCTGAAATTTGAGCTAATTGATAAACATTCCCCCCATTTTTATCAATTGCTTTTTTAAATAACTCACTAAATGTTGCCATAATGCCCTCCTTCATTTTGCATTCATAAAACGCTCTATTAAACCTTATGCTTAGTCTAACTGACTATTTCTTAAATTTTTATATTTATGTTTGAATCGTTATTTTTTTTGTCTCAATTGTTTGAATTAAATTAAATTTCTTCAAAATAAAAAGATTTTATTGCAAAATATTGGTTTATAAAGTATCTTTATGTGTAATAAATATAATGATTAAGCAACCTTAATTCTCTATGGTTGAAGGAGTGTGATTAATTTGATTCATTTCATTATTTGCGAAGATCAATTGCATATTCAAAAGAGCATTGGTGAAATTGTGGCAAAACAACTTCCAAACTTTGTTGATTATTACAAGATAATGAATTTTAAAGAATATAATGAAGAATTTGAAAAGATCATTAAATTAAATACTCAGAAAATATTTTTGTTAGATGTGAAATTAAAGAAAGCAAATGGTTTTGAAATTGCACGCAAAATAAGGTTTTATGACTCACAAAGTGATATTATTTTCTTTACAGCCTACCCAAGCTTTAAAGGTGACGCTTTTAAATATCGTTTAAAGATACTCGACTACATCGTGAAACACGAAGACCCTCATCTGACAAGACTTTCAGAAAGCATTGCTATTGCTGTTGCTAATTTAGTGGAACCTTCGAAGCAGCAAATTTCATTTAAGGTAAACTCTTCAATTGTCAATCTTGCACTTGAAGATCTTATTTACATTCGAAGAATTAATTCTGAAAGAAAAACATATCTCTATACAAAAAACGAGTGTCTAAAAGTAAATGAATCTTTAGATAGTATCGAAAAAAAACTCGATTCTCATTTTTACCGAACCCATCGCTCTTGCATTATCAATATTGACTACGTTTTACGTGTAGATCTCCATAATGAATTGATTACGTTAAAAGATGGCGCTATCCTTCCTTGGCTTTCTAGAGACCGAAAAAAGAGCTTCTTAAATTTCTTTAATACAACTCTCCCCTAAATAAAAAAACTCTAGCTCACCTCGAGCTAGAGTCCATTTATACGTAAATCTATTTTCTTTTAATCAATCATACTATCCCATTAATCCTGGGTACAAGGGATATTTGTCAGTTAAATAAGCCACTTTTTCCAAAGCTAGCTTTGTATCTTTTTTAATCAGAGCCGCTTCAATAGCATCTGCCACAATTTTCATGTCTTCCTCAACCATCCCCCTTGATGTAATGGCTGGTGTTCCTACTCGGATGCCACTGGTTACAAAAGGACTTTCTTTATCATAGGGAATCGCATTTTTATTGGCTGTGATATTAACGGTACTTAGGGTTTCATCTGCTTCTTTTCCAGTTAAACCAACTTTGCTAACATCTAATAAAATTAAATGATTGTCGGTTCCCCCTGAAACAATTCTAAACCCTCTTTTTTCAAGCTCTTCCCCAAGAACCTTCGCATTTTTTACTACTTGTTCTTGGTACGCCTTAAATTCTGGTGCTGCTGCTTCTTTTAGGGCAACAGCCTTGGCTGCAATCATATGCTGCAAGGGTCCACCTTGTGTTCCTGGAAATACCCCTTTATCAATAAGCTTTGCATATTTTTTTTTACAAAGAATCATTCCACCACGTGGCCCTCTTAATGTTTTATGGGTGGTTGTTGTTACAAAATCAGCATAAGGAATAGGACTTTGATGTTGTCCTGCAGCTACTAAACCTGCAATATGGGCAATATCAACCATAAAATAACAGCCTGCTGCTTTTGTCATTTTTCCAATGCGTTCAAAATCAATCGCTCTGGGGTAGGCACTTGCTCCAGCAACCACAAGCTTGGGTTGATGCTCATTAATCAGCCGTTGTATTTCATCATAGTCAATGGTTTCTGTTTCCTGATTTACCCCATAGGAATAAAAATTGTAATACTTTCCAGACAAGTTTGCTGGACTTCCATGGGTCAAATGCCCACCTTGATCTAGGCGCATTCCTAAAACCGTATCCCCTGGTTCTAGTACGCCCATATAAACTGCTAAATTTGCTTGGGCTCCTGAATGTGGTTGTACGTTAGCATGTTCTGCACCAAAAAGAGCCTTCGCTCGATCAATCGCAATTTGTTCCACCACATCAACATAAGAACAGCCTCCATAAAAGCGATGTCCTGGTGTTCCTTCCGCATACTTATTCGTTAAATGACTTCCCATAGCACTTAAAACTGCTTCGGATACAAAGTTTTCTGATGCGATTAGTTCTAAATGACTTTGTTGACGATGCAGTTCTTTTTCCATGAGATCATAAATCTCGGGATCAACACTCTTTACTTCTTGAAAATTCATAACATTCCCTCCTGCTACTTTCTTAATTGTCTCCTCGTTGATTTGACAATCTTTCTAAAGAATTGGCCATGCTTTTTATATAAACCGACCATTCTTCCATCTTTCGCTTAAAATAGAAAACAAACATGATCCCAGCCAATAAAAAGAACATCAGTAAAATGGGCATTAATCCCCATGCCACGTTGGCTACATCATTAAAAAAACCATTCATATATTTCTGTCCCCCTGGTAAAGACATTTGTTCGCAATTTCATCATCTACTATTGTAACACTTTATATAAACTTTTCAAGACAAAATAAGATTATTTTTTGTTATCAATTATGTTTATTTATCAGACTAAATCTCTATAGCATTTGATTTAATGAAATTTTCGATGTCAACCATCACTTCTTCACTTACTTTCCCAGGCATTTTATACTCGTCTGGAGATTTTGATCCATTTCCCATAATAAACAGATGGTTTAAACCTGGGTAGGATTTCAATGTTACATTTTCTTTTTCCGATAATCCAAGCTTCCAAGCTTTATACTCGTTCATATCCACTTGATAATCCCCTTCCCCTTGAAGGATTAAAATAGGTTTTTCGATGGCTTTCATTCGTTCAACCGGGGCATAATTTTTTAGAAATAACCAATATTCTTTTGATGCTCCCATTAATTCCGACGGTTGATAATTGGAATCTTCGGTTAAGTCTTTAATTTTATTCCAGGCTGTTTTATAGTTTTTTATGGTTTCTGCTTCTTCATTCCCTACGGATCCATCAAGCCCTGTAAGATAATCAATTTGTCGCGCCATTAAATCTTCTAATGGGGTCGTCGATCCCCCTAAAACAATATAACCTCTAGCTTCGGAGGTTTGTTCTGCAATAAGTGGCATTAAATAACCACCAAGACTATGTCCAAGAATATAAATGTTATCTTGGGAAAGCTCTGGTTGCGTACGTCCGTACTCCAAGGCATAGACAACATCATCTAGAACTTCTTCTTTGGGAGTCACTTTATTTCCCATTTGTGAACCGTAGGTTTTTGTCCGTTTATCATATCGGATGGTTGCAATCCCTTTTTCTCCAAGAGACCACGCAATATCTCTAAAAGGTGCATTTGCACCAATGGTTTCATTTTGATCATTTGGTCCTGATCCATGGACTAAAATAACACAGGGAAAATCCTCGCCTTCTGTGGGTACGGTTAGTGTTCCTGATAAAAGAAAAGCATCCTCCCCAAAGGTGATGCTTTTTTCGATAACTGTATTTGGAGCAGTAGCAACCTCATTCATCCCCGAATAGTTTTGGATAAAGAGGCCTGCTATAAATTGGTCAGGATCAAAATTGATTTGTATGTCTAAATTTCCTTTTTCAAAAACACACTGTACCCGTACCGATAGAATTTCTCCGTTTTCTTCTACTTTAGTTCCTTGAATGTTTTTAAACTTACCAAATTTTTCTTCAAGCTGTTTCCACAAATCTTCGTAGCCTTTTGCATTAATGGCTTTTTTCATTTCCCCTGTGTAGTCATAATTATCCATTGCACCTGAATAGTTACCAGTTGAAAGATCGGTAACTATTTCCACGGAAATTTCTTCTGGAGTCTTGTCTTTGTTCTTATCGGCATTTTTGTTTTCAGAAGCACAGCCACTTAATAAAGCTATCGTGGATATTAGCACTAAACTTAACATCATAATTTTCCTTTTAGTTTTCAAGGTTATGTTCTCCTTACGATTCTAAAACTTCAATGGTATCTCCTGGTTTTATTTTCCCGCCTTCTAAGACAATGGTAAAAATACCTTCTCTTGGCATAATACAATCCCCTACTTTTTGGGCAATTTCACATCCTGCGTGGCATTCTTTCCCAATTTGGGTCACTTCTTGAAGGGTTTCTCCAATTCTAATTTTGGTTCCAACTGGAAGTTCGTATAAACAAATGCCTTGGGTTGTGATGTTTTCTGCAAAATTTCCTGAACACAGGCCTTCAATTCCCATTTCCGACATTTTATCAATGCTTTCTTGTCCCAAAAGACTTACTTGGCGATGCCATTTCCCTCCATGGGCATCGCCTTCTAAACCAAAATCGACTATAAAATGTCCAACTTCAATGGGTTTTTTCATTTCCCCTTTTTTTTCACTGATATTTATAGCTACTACTTTACCAATCATTTTTTTCTCCTTGCATTATTTATTTGAATTTCTAATAAAGGTTCCCGATTTCCCACCTGATTTTTTCAGAAGGCAAATATCACCAATCATCATTTCTTTATCCACCGCTTTACACATGTCATAAATCGTGAGTGCTGCAATGGAAACTGCGGTTAACGCTTCCATTTCCACCCCTGTTTGTCCTGTATTTTTTACAACTGCCTCAATCACAATTTTAGCATTTTCTTCGTCAATTTCAAAATTAATATCGCTTCCAGAAATGAAAATATTATGACACATCGGAATTAAATCGGATGTTTTTTTTACTCCCATAATCCCTGCAATTTGGGCAACCCCTAAAACATCCCCTTTTTTCATTTGTCCATCAATGATTTTTTTGAGGGTTTCTGGTTTCATTGTGATTGCCCCCATTGCAACCGCTTCTCGCTGAGTATCCTTCTTTTCTGATACATCAACCATTCGGCTTCTTCCTGCGGTATTAAAATGGGTAAATTCTTCTTGATTCAAATTAATCACCCTCCAATCTCATTCATATTTCGCAACACTTGTTTTTTATTTTCATCAATATGATGTCGTTCTGGTTTTTCTTCAATGGCTTTTTTTATGATCTCTTCATAAGTCAATCCTTCTTGCTTAAGTGCTAAAATATCCACTTCGTAGTCCGAATGTAAACATGGTTTTATTTTTCCATCGGTAGTGACACGAATCCGATTGCATTCTTTGCAAAAATGTTTGCTAATGGGATTAATCAGCCCCACCCGCCCTTTTGCATGAGGTAAATTATAATACTCCGCAGGTCCAGATAAATTTTCTTCCTTGCACAAACTCAAAGACGGAAATTGTTTTAAAACTTCATTATTGGACAAATATTGTGTTTCAGCAAAGTGACTTGATTCCCCAAGAGGCATTAATTCAATGAAACGAATGTCCACTGAATTTTCTATGGTGTAATTAACAAAGCTTTCAATTTCATCGTCATTAAATCCCTTAATTAACACAACATTGATCTTTATCGGATACAAGTCTACTTTTTTTGCGGCTTCGATGCCTTTAAAAACATCTTCTATTTTTCCTTTTCTTGTAATTTCACTAAATTTTTTAGGATCAAAAGTATCTAAACTAATATTCACTCGGCTGAGCCCTGCATCCTTTAAATCTTGTGCATATTTTGATAATAAAACACCATTCGTTGTCATGGTTAGGTCATTGATTCCTTCAATGTTCCCAATTTCTCTGACGAGATCAATGATACCACGACGCACTAAGGGTTCGCCTCCTGTAAGGCGAATTTTAGTAATTCCTTGGGCTACCCCAGCCTTCACTAAATCTATAATCTCTTCAAACCTCAAATTTTCGTTGTGTTCGTGTTTTTCAATCCCTTCTTCGGGCATACAATAAACGCAACGGAGATTACACAAATCGGTAACGGAGAGTCGCATATAATTTATTTTTCTTCCATAATGATCCTTCATTGCTTTCTCCAATAATTATAAATATATTTTATATTTTCAAGATTTCCCCAGGATTTTCTATGGTATATCCCCCTAATGCCTTAAGGCGCTTCTCAAATTCAGGAGACTTCAATACTTCTAAAAATTTCTTAATACCAGGGTTCTCTAAATTCTGTCTTTCTATGATAAAATCATAGGCTTCTTCCCCAATGGGTATAAAATCCAGTTCCATCATGTTTGCTGCTGATAAAACCCCAACGCCAATATCGCATGATCCAGATTTAACCGCTGAAGCAACCATCATGTGAGTATTCACTTCCCTTGAATACCCCACAACGTCTTTTTCCTCGATGCCGTTTTTCTTAAGTAAATAGTCTAAAAGCACCCGTGTCCCTGATCCGCGCTGACGATTCACAAAGGTAATCTCTTTTCTTCCTAAATCTGTAATGTCCTTTATGTTTTTGGGATTTCCTTTGGCAATGATTAATCCTTGCGTTCTTTTTACACCACGGACAAGAACCACCTCTTTATCCTTAAGATATCGATTTAGATACGCAATGTTATAAATCCCTGTTGCTTCGTCAAGTAAATGAACAGGCGCTACATGGCATTCCCCTTTTTTTATTGCCATTATTCCACCAAGACTTCCAACATGGGCTGAGGAAAGACTGCTCATTCCCTTATCTTTATGCATCTGGTCTCCGATAATATCCATGAGTACATCATGGCTTCCAATGGACACCACGGTATTTTCAATTTCTTCCAATGGTCGTAATAACTCTAAGGTAACTTTTTCTCCTGCTTCGTACCCTTCAACATTTTTAGGGACTTTTAGAATTCCATCTGCATTAACTAAGGACATCGTCACTCCTGCCCCTCGATCTAAAGGGGTTGTTATATAGTTATTATTAACCCGGCCACATTTCATTCGAACAAACTCTAAATGCTTTAGACTTGACATTAAGCGTTTGGAAAGCACTGCTTCAATGGTATTTCTACTTTCATTTATTTGGTGATTAAAATGAAAGATCATTGGTTTTACAAAGCTTTCAAAAACAAAATAGGCGGAAACAGGGTATCCTGGAATACCAATCACTGGCTTCCCTTGAACGATCCCTAGAATCACAGGTTTTCCTGGTTTGATGGCAACCCCATGGGTAATCACTTCCCCACATTCTTCAATCAACCTTTTAGTATAATCTTCGGTTCCTGCGGAAGATCCAGCTGAAATTAAAAGAAGATCGTTTTCAGCGATTCCCTTTAAAACAGCTTCCTTAAGAACATCATACTGGTCTCTTACGGGTTGATATCTTTGGGGCTCCCCTCCATATTCAGAAACCAACCCTGCAAACATATGGGTATTGGAATCAATAATTTTTCCAATGGCAATTTCATTAGGACTTTCCACTAATTCTGTCCCTGTTGGAATAATACCAACTTTCGGTTTTTTAAGGACCTTGATTTCTTGAATTCCCCCTGCTAACAATGCACCAATATCCATGGGGCGTATCCGATGATACCCAGGAATAATAAGTTCTCCTGCAACAATATCTTCTCCAATTGGACGAACATGTTGCCACAAAGAAACGGGTTCACTTATTCGAACATGATCATCATCAAGAATCACCACATCTTCAATCATCACCACCGCATTAAAAGGATCTGTAATGGCATCTCCTGTATCAACAAATTTAAATTCTTGGTTCTTTTTTAGGATCTTAGGATGCCGCTCATCAATTCCTATCATTGCTAAAGCATCCACGCAAATACCATCCATCGCCGAAGCATTATAGTAGGGCGAAGATATCTTAGAGAAAACAGGCTCGCAAGTCGTTCGGTTAAGGGCTTCTGTTACGCCACAACAAACACTTTTTTCTTCTTTTTCTAACGATGAAAGGATCGCTAAATAATTTTTAATAGCCCAGTCTAAATCTTGGTTTTTTAAATATAACTGACGTTCGTCTTTTTTTCCAGTGTTTTTTGTGTTCATAGTGATTAAACCTTTCCAGATTGCATGATTAGAATATTACAAAACTTAGTTTATTAGAATAAGGTTACCTCAACACGATCTCCTGTGTTTTTACCTTCTTCGTTCTCAGATATTTCGATATAGCCATCGGAGTAAGCTAAAAGTGTAATCATTCCTGATTTTCCATACGTTGGATAAACTTCATACTTTTCCTTTGTCTTTTTTATTTTAACCGTCTGAAATGTTCGACGTCCTGGTGAAGCATGAACATTTTCCATTAATTCTCCTTCAACACTCATGTGTTGTAAAGTTTTATTTTGATAGAAAATTTCCATTAGTTCCTTTAGAATAATCATAAAAACCATAATCGCTGAAACAGGTTGTCCTGGTAATCCCACAACAGGTTTTTGATTAACTTTCCCTAGAATTGTTGGTTTCCCTGGTTTTACTGCCAAACCGTGCAAAAGAACTTCGCCTAAGTTATCGATGACTTCTCGGGTATAATCCTTTTCTCCCATAGAACTCCCACCAGAAAGAACCACAATATCACAGATTTCAATGGCCTCTTCAATGGTCTTTTGTATTGCCTCCCGTTGATCATTTGCATAAGCACTAAAAACCACAACGCCACCATATTTTTGAGTGACTGCCTTTAGTGCAGGCGTATTGATATCAATAACTTGTCCTAATTGTGGACATTCGCCTGGTCGAACAACTTCGTCTCCTGTTGAAATAATTCCAACTTTCAGACGTTGAAAAACCTCGATTTCTAAATATCCCAATGCTGATAATACCCCAATATCTTGGGGTCTCAAAACCTGACCTTTGGAGAAAATACATTCCCCTATTTTAATATCATCTCCAATGTGCATCATATTTTCTTTTAGTCCAGCGTTTTTATAAATCGCGAGTTCTTCGTCTCCAAATCCCTCTGTATATTCAATCATCACCACAGCTTCTGTACCCTCTGGAACCATTCCTCCCGTTGGAACGTACAAAGTCTTTCCCTGTTCTAAAACAGCGGTGGTTTCTTTCCCCATTTCTACTTCTCCCGAAATGGCAAGAAATCCTGGATTTCCGTTTGATGCTCCTTGTATGTCATTTATTTTAACTGCATAGCCATCCACAACGGAACGATTAAAATGAGGGACATTCCTTCGAGAGATCACATCCTTGGCTAAAATCCTACCCAAACTATGGTCAATTTCAACTTTCTCGGATTTTACTATGGTATCTCCAAATGCTTGATTTAAAATTACTTTCATTTCATTAACTGTCTTTACTTTTAAAAGATTCAAAGTCTCCTCCATACTTTCTAACTTGATATTATCCCAAGATATTAGTCGTCGTTTTTATGTCTTTGCCAACGAATCACAAATAAGAGCACCGTAACAATTAATAAAAAAGTTCCTAATTTCACAGTAAAGTTTGGCTCTTCTGATCTTATACGTTCTGTATCAGCTCCAGTTATATTCGTGTTTGTTTCAATCTTTTGAGTTGTTTTTTGAGGGTCTTCATTACCCTCTGCCGTATTTTGATTTTCTTGGGCTACTTGAATTGTTAATTCCGTTATCGATTGTTCTTTATCTGCACTTTCTTTACCTAAAGTATTACCAGTAAATACCATTAGTAATAACAGAGTCACTAACCATATTTTTTTTAGCTTCATTTTTCTCCTCACATTTCTTATAACTCTATTCTAACGATTTTAACAAAAAAAAACAATATTTATTCATATCTTTAATTATTAATTAAAAATGTTATAATAAATTTATGTAAGGAGGATTGAATATGTCACGATATGAACGTAATTTCCCTGCTTTTTCAGAGGATGATTTTAATAAGATTCAAAATGCTACCATTGCGGTTGTCGGTTGCGGTGGGCTAGGTGGCTATGTCATTGAAATGCTTACCCGTGTTGGAGTTGGTTCTCTACGGCTGATCGATGGGGATATTTTTGAAAGTTCTAACCTTAATCGACAGCTATTATCTTCTGAAAAGAATTTAGGAATTTCAAAGGCAGCTGTCGGAAAAGAACGTGTTTCTGTTATTAATAGTGAGGTTTCTGTCGAAGCTTTCCACGCTTTTTTAAAAGAAGAAAATGGACTGGCCCTTCTTAAGAATTCGGATTTAGTGATTGATGCACTTGATAATGTTCCTTCACGTTTTGTTTTACAAACACTATGTCTTAAAAAAAACATTCCCTTAGTCCACGGTGCCATTGGAGGTTGGTTTGGCCAAGTTACCACCATTTTTCCAGGTGATGACACCCTATCAAAAATCTACTCTAAAGAAAAAAAATATGACTCAAAAGCTAGTGGAAACCCATCTTTTACACCAGGTCTTGTTGCCTCAATTCAAGTCTCAGAAGCCCTTAAAATCATCACTGGGAAAGAGGACCTTTTACGGAAAGAACTTTTGTATATTGATTTACTTTCCAATGATTTTTTTACCATCAAAATAGATTGATCAAAAAATAAATACCCCCATTAAATACCCAAAATTAGGGGATATAATAAAGGAGATACTATGTTTAAAACAGGAATTCTCACCTTAAGTGATAAAGGTGCTCAAGGGCTGCGTGAAGATAAAAGCGGCCCAATGATTCAATCATTGCTAAATGAAACAGAACTTTACGAAATTGAGATCCGCGAAATTATTCCAGATGATTTAGAAACGATTAAGTCTACTCTCATCCATTGGGCAGACGATCTAAAACTTGATCTGGTCTTAACAACTGGTGGCACTGGCTTTTCCCCAAGGGATTGTACCCCCGAAGCCACCATTGCCATCTGTGATCGCTTAACACCAGGAATTCCAGAAGCGATGCGTGCCATTAGCTTAAGCATTACCCCAAAGGCAATGCTTAGCCGAAGTGCTGCCGGTATTCGGGGAAAAACCTTAATCATCAATCTTCCTGGGAGTCCAAAGGCAGTAAAAGAAAATCTTGAAGGGATTTTACCTGCATTAGACCATGGATTGGAAATGCTACTTAGCGCTGGCTCTTCTGATTGTGCCGAACCCATTAAATAAAAAAAGAGCTGTAAATTAACGAATAATTTACAGCTCTTTTTTATAATTCTAATCCGTTTAAAATATCCCTTAATTCAACTAATTCATCTGCCGTTAAGGTAATTCCTTTTCTCATTTTTTCATGATCTGCATTCCAATCTCGTAAATCATACTTAGGATCTCGATCATTCCAACTCACTAAATTCAGTTCTTTTTGCCATCCATTAGGAAGCTCACTTAGAACTCCAACTTCCTCTACAATCTTAAAAGTAATTGCCGCCATTATGTCTCCTTCTTAGTTATTCAAAAGTTTTTGAAACTCTCCACTTTCGTTTAAAGCTTTAAGTTCCGTGTAGCCTCCAACGAATACATCCCCTACAAAAACAAAAGGAACGGTTCGTTGTCCTGTTTGATCCTCTAGTTTTTTTCGCATTTCTTCATTGTTAAAAACATTGGTGTCAGAAAAACTTAGTCCAAGCTCTCTTAATAACTCTTTCGCATGATTACAATAAGGGCAATGTGGCCAAGTATATAATTTTATCTCTCTTTTCATGGAAATACCTTCCTTATTATTAAATTTTGAACCTACTATTGTTTCATTTTACCTCTTTTTACTAAACTGTCAATAAATTATTGCAAAATATTTGTAGAAAAATTCTTCATCTTATCGTATGATATGTACAATAAATAAAAAGGAGATATGATTCCATGGAAAACGCATTTGTTGTTGATCATCCACTGATCACTCATAAATTAACACTTTTAAGGAAATCAAGTACACATTCAAGAGAATTTAGGGAGTTGGTAAAAGAATTATCAACTTTAATGGCTTGGGAGGTTACTAAGAATTTTCCACTAAAAGAAATCGAAATTGAAACCCCTATTTGTAAAACAACTCAAAAAATTTTAGCAGAAAAGGATGTTGTTATTGTTCCTATTTTAAGAGCTGGCCTAGGTATGGTTGAAGGTTTTACCAACATTATTCCAAATGCAAAAATTGGTCACATTGGTCTCTTTAGAGATCCCGAAACACTTCAAGCCGTGGAGTATTACAAAAAGCTTCCTACTGACATTTCTGAAAGAGAAGCAATTATTGTTGATCCTATGCTTGCAACGGGTGTTTCTGTGATTCATACCATTAAACTATTAAAAGATGCCCAATGCAAAAATATTAAAGTCGTTCATATTCTTACTTGTCCTGAAGGTATTGCCGCTGTAAAAGCTGCCCACCCTGAAGTTCCCATCTTTTGTGCCGCTATTGATGAACGCCTTAATGAACATGCTTATATTGTTCCGGGACTTGGCGATGCTGGCGATCGACTTTTCGGTACAAAGTAATTAATCATTAACCCTGAACTTGGAGGTTCACATGAAACAGCCCAAATATAATCTTTTTACAGCCATTGCGCTGATTGTCGGTATTGTTATCGGCTCTGGTATTTTTTTCAAAAGCGATAACATCCTTGTTGCAACCGGCGGCAATGTTTTCTTAGGGGTTTTAATTTTTATTATTGCCGCCATCAGTATCGTTTTTGGGTGCTTGACCATTGCTGAACTTGCCGCCCGTACCGATAAACCTGGGGGAACCCTTACCTATGCTAAGGAATTTATTAGCCCAACCGTTGGCTCTGCCTATGGATGGTTTCAGACATTTATTTACCTACCTACAATAACCGCTGTCCTTGCTTGGGTATCAGGGATCTATTTTTGTATTCTATTTAATGTAGAGCAAACCCTAGAAATTCAAATCTTAGTGGGTCTTTGTTGTTTTATTATTTTATTTATAACCAACGTTATTGCTGCAAGGGTTGGTGGTTACTTTCAAAGTGCCGCCATGGTCATTAAGTTGATCCCCCTTATTGTCATTGCAATTGCAGGGTTTTTCTTTGGGGGTAGCGAAGCTCATTTTACCAATGAAGCTTTTTCTCAGGTAACCTCTACTGCGTGGATTGGCGCCATTGCCCCGATTGCTTTTTCCTTTGATGGTTGGATTATTTCAACCTCAGTGGCTTACGAAATTAAAAATAGTAAAAGAAATCTACCGTTAGCGATGATTATTAGTCCTTTAATTATCTTAATTTTATACATCCTCTATTTTGTAGGAATTTCTAATTTAGTAGGGGCTGATCAAATTATTACAATGGGAGATGCCCATTTAGACTTTGCAGCGAATATGATTTTTGGGGTAAATGGAGCAAAAATCATTATGTTATTTGTTTTCATTTCTGTTCTTGGAACCCTTAATGGTTTAATTATGGGAATGATACGTATGCCCTATGCTTTAGGCTTAGATAACATGTTTCCATTTTCTGACAAATTATCCAAAGTATCACCAAAGACACATTTCCCAGTAAACTCTTCCATTTTTGCTTTGGTCATTGTTGGCTTTTGGCTAATCATGCATTACTTTACTCAAAAATATGATCTTTTACCAAATTCTGACATTTCAGAAATCGCTATTGTTACAAGCTATCTTTTGTATTTGGGTTTATATTACCAAGTTTTCCTCCTTTGGAAACGAAAGGAAATTAAAGGGCTGTTTAGAGGGCTTATTTGCCCTATCTTTGCAACCATTGGTTCCCTAATCATTTTCTCTGGTGGGCTTCAAAGTTCTCTTTTTGTACTTTACTTGTCCATTTGCATCATCGTTTTTTTAGCGGGCTTTGGTTATTACAAATTCTTTGTACTAAAAAAATAAAGAGGAAGTGTTTAGCACCTTATTTATGGGGTACACAAATGGTAGTTCCCTTTCTCCTCAAGGGATAATGGTCATAAGTAGACAATCCAGAGGGATTGTTACTCCCCATACTTTAATGACTAAAAAAGAGTCGGTGAATTTTCACCGACTCTTTTTATTGATTAAATTAAATATAAATAATGTTTATTTCTTTATTAAGAGATCTTAATAGGTCAATGAGTTTTTGGGTGATCTTCCATTTACTACTGAGCTCTTCTGGAAAATCTGGGTTTTGATGCGCTGGATTAATGGAATTTCCCATTAAGAAATCAATGGTTGTGCATTCATTTACTAAATAATTAGCAAGCATAGAGGCACCATTTCGCTCCTCAAAAATTTCTTTTCCACACTGTCCAAGGAAGTAACTTTCTACAAGACGCAAGGTTTCCCGAATTGTCAAAACCCCTTCCGTTACCAAATCCACACTTTTCATTTTCCCAATGGGAGGGACTCTCTCAGACATCGTAGAAAGATCGATTTCTATTTCTTCACCATACTCTCGGGCAACAATATTACCAGCGGTTCCTCCACAAACAATTTTTGCTCCCCGTGCTTTATCCAATAAACGTTTTACTTCAGCATCTTTTTCCATATCTAAGGGAGGACCGGAAAACATGGTGATATATTTTCGCTCTTCTGCTTTAATAACCACTGCGGTTGTATCATCCCCTGGTTCTTCACCATACAGATTATAGCAAGTGTCAATAAGTGCCATGGACATATCTTTTGCTTTTTTGTTATCATAGCTTCTTGCTAACAAATAGTCAGCTGCTTCTTCCCATTGCCATCCAAAATTTAGAAGACTACCAACCCCAGCATGAATAACCCCGTCACTAAAAAAGGCTAAGATATCATCTTCTTCGATTTTTAATTTTGTTTCGTAAACATCCTTCCCTTGAAAATTAATGGGAGAGCGTTCGAGATTAATGATTTCTCCATCCCGAATAAACACTAAGGGAGGATTGTCAAATTCCATAATGTGAGCCATACGATTTCTAAACACTTGCACAATGGTAAATGTGGAATAAGCAAGCTTTCTTACCTGACATTTTGGCAATGTTGCTTCCAATGTTTCTAAGACATCGGTAATGCTCATTTTTTCTTCCAACATGGTTGCTGCAATGGTCGAAGTCATTGTTGCTAAAATATTGGCCTTAACCCCACTGCCTAAGCCGTCTGCTAACACAACAATAACACTTTCGTCATTGGCTCTTACTTCAACATTATCTCCGCAGAGCTCTTCATGAACCTTATTAACACTATCGCTAGCAATATCCATAAATAAAGACATTAGATTTCAACCTCTCTATTCCCAATAACTTTTTGTAGCTTTGTTAAGGTCACCTTTGTTTCCGCCGTTGTTTCTCCCAAAAGCCCAGCAATTTCATGGGCAACACGCATTTGCTTATCGATAACCCGTTGAGCCATTTCAAGGGTTTCTTCTTGCATTTTTTTGTAGGATTCTTCCCGTCGTTCTTGTTGAGTGATATCAATAAATATTCCCATATATAGCTCTTGCTCTGGAATATAAGTAAGAATCTCCATAAAGACTCTATTTTCCCGTTCATAAATCCCTTTACCCGTGTAAATATCTTCTTGGCTAAACGCTAATTTTCTAAAGGGATTATACTCTAATATATCCATGAAATTGTAATGAAAAACTTCTTCACGCTTTACATTAAAAAGGTGCTCAGCGGCTTCATTAAATTCAATAATACGATATTTTTTATCTAAAACTGCAATTGCATTTGGGGTTGTCGTAATAATCAAATTCGAGATTGCCTCGCTTTTATTGCACATCAGTGGTAGGCACATATCCACTTCTGCCATGTTCCAATAAACGGCTCTTGCTTTATCCCGACAAGTATCATACCCACAGGTGCCACAATTTAATTCGTCTTGTTCACTAAATTTACCCATTTGGGTCAAAATTTCCTCTAGTTTTCCTTCTGGAACTTCTTCTAAATGATGCATTGGCCGCGCTTTAAACTTACGATAAGTCTCTATTTCCGGGATCTCATCTGTATTTGTTTTTTCTAGATTGTGATCAATATAGGCCTGAACCATTTCTACTTTTTCATATTTTGATAGTAAGCTATGGGTATTTCCTGGGCCATTAATGCACCCCTCTTCACAGGCATTCATTTCGATCCAATAGTTTTTCTTTAAATGATTTATTTCTTCTAAAAATCCCATACAATCTTCAACGCCATCAAGTCGGAGAATTTTTCGATCCCCCTCTAAATCCTCTACACTACTTTTGGCAATTCCTCCAACCAAGGGATAAAGCCGTCCAATACTGCTCCCCATTCCATCAAACTCTTCAATTGGCATTTGATGTGGAAATATTTTTTCAGAAAATAACCACGTATCAATTTCATCAAAGGTTAGAACACCATCAATAATTCCTCGGACTTCTTTTTCTAACACTTCCATTTTTTTAGCCAAACAGGAACCCGCATAAATAATTTTAGCCTTTGGATATTTTTTCCGAAGGATTTTCCCATGGGCAATCATCGGAGAAACTTCGTTACTTAGGCAATCGATATATTCAGGATAATATATTTCTATGAGATTTTTAATTGAGGGACATGAGGACGCAATAATAAACTTTTTATCACTGTAGTATTCCTTTGCATAAGCCTTAGCAACGGCTTCTGCGCCAATGGAAGTTTCTTCAATTACTGTAAACCCAAGTTTTCTTAAAGCCCCTAAATATTGTCGTGGATGGTCGAGATTAAATGCCGTTGGAAAAACGCCAGATAAACTTAAAACAACCTCTTCATCTTTTAGCCATTCCTTAATTTGATCCACATCATTTTGAATTTCTTTTGCATTGTGGGGGCATATTTTTATACAATTTCCGCACCCAATACACATACTTGGTACAATTTGAGCGTGTTTATTTTTTAGTTTAATCGCCTTAATGGGACAATTACGAATACATTTATAACAATTTCGACATTTGTCTTTTGAAAAATTAATAATTCCCAATTATCTTCCCCCTACAATTTCTTCTAAAATTTCGGTTATATTCTCCACTGATCCAGAATAAACTTTGTCTTCATATTTAATTGCAACCCCTTCTGTGCATTTTCCCATACAGAATGAGCCGACTAATTCTATCTCATTTTTTAAGTCATTTTTTTCAATAAACTGATTAATTCCTTGGATCACTTGATAAGAACCATTAACATGACACGCACTGCCAATACAAACATGCACACTTTTCATCCCATTTTCCCCACCTTAATAACTGTAATTACTTGTCATGGTATCACCTCGTCTATTTGACTGTCAACGGAACCACAAAATGTCATACGTAAAAGCCTTCAGGGGGTGTTTTTAAAAATACTAGGATAAATATTTACCTAATTTTAATGAAAACAACCCTCATTTTCCCCTGTTTTTTGTTGTAATTCTACTCTTTTTTTCGCTTCCTTGACGACACTAAATTTCTCTGATAAAATGGCTATAATATAATTAAATAATTTCATAATAATTACGATCCGAATTGTCAAGTCTAAGCGAAAGTATGATTTGCCAATCGATAGAGTATGGTTGGAAACGACCTTACTTTCCAGTGTGTAGAGGATGGATAATTAGTAGATCATATGCAATGAGCAAATTGTTTTTTTGTTTATCCTCTTTATACCAATAAAATCTTAGGGAATTCCCTTTGATCATATTATTTTTAGGAGGAAGAGAAATGAAAAAAAACTATTCTGTCTTCTCGGTTTTGATTTTAGTTGGTGTTTTATCCCTGATTTTGTCGGGTTGCACCACCCAAAAAAAGGCTTTAGAGCCTGGTTCTAATGGTGAAATTATTTTGGCTACCACGACAAGTACCCAAGATAGTGGACTATTGGAGAGCCTCTTACCTGATTTTGAGTCACAAACTGGTATTGCTGTTAAAGTGGTTGCTGTTGGCACTGGAAAAGCCATCGAAATGGGAAAAAACGGCGAAGCTGATGTCCTTTTAGTTCACGCAAGAGCTCAGGAAGATCAGTTTGTAGCCGATGGTTATGGCCCTGAACGCTTTGATGTGATGTACAACGATTTTGTTATTTTAGGACCAAAAGATGATCCTGCAAAACTTAAAAACACTGCAAGTGATAATGCCGTAAAAGCTTTCACTGATATTGCTAATCTCCCAGGAACCTTCTTATCAAGAGATGATAAATCTGGAACAAATACAAAAGAGCTTGAAATCTGGAAAGCTGCAAACATCACTCCCGAAGGTGATTGGTACGTTAAAACTGGCACGGGCATGGGAGAAACATTAACCATGGCAAATGAAAAATTAGGTTATACCATTGCGGATAGAGCAACCTATGCTAACATGGCTGATAAAATTGATTTAGTTGTTTTAACTGAAGGGGATCCATTACTATTTAACCCTTACGGAGTCATTGCTGTTAACCCTTCCATTAATCCACAAATCAATGCTGAAGGAGCTCAATCCTTTATTGATTGGATTCTTTCCCCTGAAACACAAAAGTCTATTGGAAATTACCAAATTAATGGAAGCCCTGTTTTTATACCCGATGCTAAATAATTAACTTTAATATGACACTTTCAAGGTCTTTATTTAGTCAGTCTTTTTTGACACTGACTTCATTAAAGGCCTTGATCCTTTTTTCTTTCTAAACCTATTTCTTTAAATCTTTGGAGGTTCAATGCATTATATTATTAATGGCTTTGCCGAAGCCTTTTATCTTCTAATTTCCTTTGATCCAGAAATCATTCAAATTGTGGGTTTGTCCCTTTATGTCTCTTTTTCCTCAACCCTACTTTCAACAATCATAGGAGTTCCCCTAGGGATTTCC
>JBOFGH010000050.1:0-16355 GCA_051649025.1 Eubacteriaceae bacterium | reverse complement strand
TTGTGTTGCCTTTGATTTAAGTGGGCCAACATTTCGCCACTTGGCCTTTGATGATTATAAAGGTGGACGGAATAAAATGCCAGAAGAACTTCAAAAGCAGTTTCCAATCTTGAAAGAGATTTTAGGAAAAATGGGAGTCACCATTAGAGAAGTCGAAGGTTATGAAGCAGATGATATCATTGGAACTTTGGCGTTATTGGGGGAAGAACAAAACATTCAAACCGAAATAATAACAGGGGATAGAGATGCTTTTCAATTGGTGGGACCACATACAAAGGTATTATTCACTAAAAAGGGAATTTCTGAATTAGAAGAAGTGGATGAAGAATGGATTAGTGAAAACTATGGGGGATTAAAGCCCTCGGATCTTATTGAACTCAAAGCACTGATGGGAGATAAATCGGACAATATTCCTGGAGTTCCCGGAATTGGCGAAAAAACAGGGATTAAGTTACTTCAAAAATACGGAAATCTTGAAAATTTGTATGACCATATTGATGAAGAAAAGGGAAAACAAAAAGAAAAATTAATTGAGGGAAAAGACGATGCTTATTTAAGTCGAATGTTGGGGAAGATTGTTCAAAATGTTCCTGGAATTACGAGTTTTGAAGGGTTAGAGTTTAAAAATATCTTTAATCCCGAAAGTATTGAATTGTTAAAAGAATTAGAGTTCAAAACAATTTTGTCAAAAATAGAGATTGAAGTTAAAGCACCAGAAAATGAGAAACCCCTTCAGTTTATTAAAATAAAAACTGAGTCAGCTTTCCAAGATTTGATGAAAGGGCTAAGGGAAAATAATGAGCTTGTAATCTATTATCATAAAGAAGATGAAGACGTATATTTTGGGCTTTACTTCAAAGAAAAGTATTACTATTTGGATTCCGAAAGTGTCCAAGAATTCCACTTTTTTCAGGAATTTAAAGAACTTCCTAATTTATGCGAAATTCGTGTGATTAGTCAGGACATAAAGAATCTTTTACACATTTTTCATCATCACGACATCAGTTGTAGTATCAATACTTTTGACACCTATATTGCAACCTATTTGTTAAGTTCCGGGGATCAAAGATACGATCTTAAAACAGCAGCTTATAGATATTTAAACCGAAGCATTGCAGATAATGAAACGATTTTTGGAAAAGGTAAGTCCCTTAAAAAGGCAAAAGAAATAGACGAAGCTTTATTAATGAATTATATAATGAGAAACTGCGAGACCATTTATGATTTGAAAATTATTTTAGAAAAAGAACTGATTAATACTGGGATGTGGGAACTATATAAGACCATGGAAATCCCATTATTAGAGGTTATGGCATCAATGGAAGAACTGGGTTTTAAAATTGATATTGAAGAACTAGAAAAACTTTCTAAAAATTTCGAAGAAAAACTAGAGTCTTTAACAGAAGAAATATATGCTTTAGCTGGGAACCAAGAATTTAATATTAACTCACCAAAACAGTTAGGAACCATTTTATTTGATGAACTAAAATTACCAGTGGTAAAGAAAACAAAAACGGGTTACTCAACGAATATTGAAGTTTTAGAACAACTTACGTTGTTTCATCCGATTGTTCAAAAGATTATTGATTATCGCGGTCTTGCAAAATTGGATTCGACCTATGGACGTGGATTGATGTCTTATGTGGATTCTAATACACAACGTATTTATTCAACCTTTAACCAAACAGTGGCGGCAACGGGAAGACTTAGTAGCTCTGATCCTAATTTGCAAAATATTCCTGTTAAAACTGAGATGGGTCGGGAAATAAGAAAAGTATTTATTCCATCAGGGGAGGATCATGTTTTGGTGGATGCTGACTATTCGCAAATAGAACTACGTGTTTTGGCGCATTTATCTGAAGATGAAAATTTAATTGACGCATTTGTTAAAAATCAAGATATACATACACGAACGGCCTCAGAAATCTTTGGTGTTGCACTTGATGAAGTGACTCGTGAAGAAAGAGGGAAAGCAAAAGCGATAAATTTTGGATTGATTTATGGAAAACAAGCCTTTAGTTTAGGAAAAGACCTTGGGATTACCAGAAATGAGGCACAAGCCTACATCGATCTTTATTTTTCGAGGTATCCTAAAATCAAGGACTATATGGAGAATATCAAAAAAGAAGGAAAAGAGAAGGGGTATGTAACCACGATTTGGGGAAGAAGGCGTTATATTCCGGAAATGAATTCAAGAAATGCAATGCTTGTACAGGCGGGAGAGCGTATGGCATTAAACACACCCATCCAAGGAAGTGCAGCAGATATTATTAAATTGGCAATGCTTCGAGTCTATGATCGCCTAAAAAATGAAAGATTAAAAGCCAAATTAATTTTACAGGTTCATGATGAGCTAATGATTGATGCACCAAAATCTGAACAGTTATTGGTAGAAGTGCTTTTAAAAGAGGAGATGGAAACGGCAGCAGATTTATTAGTTCCATTAACGGTTGATGTTAAAAGCGGAACCTCGTGGTTTGAAACAAAATAGGTTTTAAATGAAAATTTTAGGCTTAACGGGTGGAATTGCCTCAGGGAAAACGACGATTCGTAGAATTTTAGAACAACGATTTAATTATATTTTTATAGATGCTGATGAAATGGCGAAGGAAGCTGTTCTTCCGGGAAGTGAAGGATTAACAAGGATTGTGGAATCTTTTGGACCTGGTGTTTTGGAAAAAAATGGGGAATTGAATCGAAAACTACTTGGAAAAATGATTGCAGAGAATTCCGAAGATCGTGAAAAACTTAATCAAATTTTACACCCTATTATCAAAGAAATGTATAAAAAACAATGTGCTTTCTACGAGGAAAAAGGGGTGAGTTTTCTAATCTTTGATTGTCCCTTGCTTTTCGAAGCTGGATTTAATGCATCAGTTGATGAAACAATGCTAGTCATTGCTGATAAAGAGATTCGAATACAAAGGATTATGGAGAGAGATGGGGGGGGGAGAGAGTTTGCTCTAAAAAAAATTGAGATGCAAATGTCAGATGAAAAAAAAATACTAAAGTCTCAAATTATTATTGAGAATAACGGTTCGAAAGAAGATTTGTTAATTACTTTAAATCAATTTTTCTCTTTGATCAAACCTTGGACAAAATAATTTTTTTTCATAAAAAAATGTTTGCTATTTTTACCGGATTCCTTTATAATGGTCATCAGGGTTTAAATACTCTGGATATTTGCGAGGATGGTGGAATGGCAGACACGCAGGTTTGAGGGATCTGTTGCAGCAATGCAGTGAGGGTTCAAGTCCCTTTCCTCGCACCATAATACAAATCTTAAAATGGCTATTTAAAGCCATTTTTTTATTATTGATTTTGTACATAAGAATTCATAAATTTTAAGCATTTCCAAGTAGAGGACAGTATCATAACCTAGTCACCATTAGAAAAAGCTCATGGCATAAATGCCATGAGCTTTTTATTTTTCTCTAAAAAGACATAATCAAACCTTTGTCATTGGAATAAAAAGAAGCCAGACCTCGCATAGGAAAAATATAAATATTTTTGAGATTGAATTTAGATTCCAATATTTCTTTTAAAAGGGTTGCTTGTTCTTCGTTATTGCAATGGGTAATGACCACAGGAAAATCCTTTTGAGTCTTTAGTTTTTCTTCAACAGTGTTTGCGAGAGCAGCAAGTGCTTTTTTTAGCCCCCTTACTTTTTCCAAAACATCAATTTGACCTTTTTCGTTAGCGCCACAGATAGGAAAAATGGAAAGGGCAGAAGCAACAGCTCCTGTTAACCGACTCATACGTCCTGTTTTAATGAGATTTGATAAATCTTGAATCAAAAATCTGAGACTTAGAGTTTTTTGATAGGTAGCTAATTTTTCACAAATCGTAGAAAAGTCGTAAGAGCCAGAGAGAATTAAATCCCGGAGTTTCATAATCATTAAAATCATCGTTGAAGAGGTTGCTAATGAATCGAAAAGTCCAATATTAATTTCTGGATTTTCATCCAAGACCATATTCCTAGCGACTCGTGCACTGTTATAGGTGCCACTTAAGCCTGAAGTCATGGCAATAATATAATTGTCTTTATTAAATCTCAGGGTTGAAGCAAAGTCCTCAGGAGAGGGGCAGGCAGAGAAAGAAGAAGCTTTACATTGCTTCATTTCTTTAATTAATTCCATAGTATCTAAAGAGTCATCGTCGATAAATTCTTTATCACCTACGATTATTTTTAGGGGAACAATAGAAAAATCAATGCCATCTTTTTCTAAAAAATCACTTGGTAAATCACATGAACTATCACTTATTATTCGAGAACGCAATCTCAGGCCTCATTTCTTTAATTTTATTTTAATATGCTTGGAAAACATCGGTTGAAGCACCTATGTTTTTTAATATATCTTCTGTAATTAGGTTGGTAGCCCGACCGTAATACATCTTTTGTAATTCGTTTTTCATAGAATGGCGCTTTATTTCGTTATCCATTAAAGCTTTAATCGCAATAACGGCTTCCGAAGTCGTATTTGCAATAATGGCTGCCCCTTGACTTTTAAACCATTGAGCATTTTCATTTTCCTGTCCTGGAACTGGATTATACAATATTGTAGGAATTTTTTTTGCGATTACTTCACTTAAGGTGATTCCCCCAGGTTTGGTTAACATTAAGTCGCCAATGGCATAAAGTTCATGGATGTTTTTAATAAAACCTAGAACATGAATGTTTTTGTAATGCTCTAAAGCAAGTGTACGGGATAGATTTCTGTTTTTTCCACAAATAACAATGGTTTGAAGATTCTTCATTTCACTAACTTGGGAACAAATTGCCTTAAGGTTTTTGATGACACCATGAGTACCGGCAAAAATAATTAAGGTTTTTTTTCGAGGATCAAGATTGTATTTTTTTATAATTTTATATTTGCTTTGATGACAGTGAAAATTTTCGCGAATTGGAATTCCTGTTTTAAGAATTTGATTTTCTGAAAAGCCTTCAGATACAAGAATGTTTTTTACATTGTCACAAGCCACGTAATAGCGGTCGGTTTGTCCATGGATCCAAGCTTTGGGAATACAAAAGTCGGTGACAACTGTAAAAACTGGGATATTTGGATAGTATTCTTCTTTTTTTATGGATGAAATCGTATAGGGATAAGTATTAATGATGCAATCTGGCTGAAATCCTTCAATCATCTTAATCAGTGCTTTATCAGTGAAATTCCAAAGGTTGTACACAAATTTTCCATGTGCTGACTCTTCCATATCGTAATACATTTTTTTATAGAATGCACTGCCAAAGCTGTAGGATAGAAGGTATGATTTTTCTAGCATTTTATTTATGGACGGACTCGTCTTATCAAACAGATCTTGGACAGAAACGATATGCCCAAGAGATTCAAAACTATCTCTAAGTGCGCTAGCAACCATTTTGTGCCCAGAACCGTGAGAAGATGACAAGATTAAAATACGTTTTCTTGTTAGCATAATAACCATCCTTTCAATAAAATTAATTTCTATATCATTAAGTTTAACGATTTATGATTAAAGTTAGATTAGAAAAGTCAATTTTTGAAATCATATTCAATTCCTAAGATACAAACATCATCTGAAGGAGCCTTTGTTTTTTTGAAATTCTGATACTCCATTATGATGTGGTCACATATGCGTGAGACAGCAAGATGTTTCTCTTTTGAAATAATTGAAACCACACGTTCGAGTGAAAACTCTTCATTGTCATAATTTCGCTCATCAATAAGTCCATCGGTCATTAAAAAAAGTTTGTCCCCATAGGAAAAATCTAGTTTAATATCGTTATAGGTTAAATTACTAGTCAATTGTTGAAGTCCAATCATTGGAAGATTTGGATGTAATAACTGGATTTTTCCAGTGGATTTAAGTAAAATCCCTGACGGATGTCCTGCATTTGAATAATAAAGGCAATTATTTTTAGGATCCAACAGCAAATTAATGCCCGTAAAAAAAATATTATTAATTAATTGAGAAACATCTAATTCAAGTTGTTTAATAAAAAGTGAAGGTGAGATTGATAGAATTGGGTCTCGCATTGAATAAATGTAAATTAATTTGACCATACTTGTAATCATGGCGGCATCTATTCCATGTCCGGTTGCATCTGAAATGATGAGATTTACGCAGTCATTTTCAATAAATGTGAAATCAAAAAAATCACCACCCACCTTTCTGAAAGGTTTTAAAATACTATGAAAATAGTAATAATCTGATTTAAAATACTCTTGCTTTGGAATGATTTTCTTTTGCAGATTCTGTGCAAATTCTAATTGTTTGTCAAACAAATCAACCAAAGCTTCGTAGTTTTTTTTATCTACCATCAGTAAAACTCCTCCATATAAATGAATTTCTTACATTATATCATATTCTTTCTTTGTAGATTTAAGGAAATCAATAAAAAGGATTGAAATAATGGCTTTTTAACCTTATAATAATCTTAACAATATAGAAAGAGGTGTCTGAAATGATTGAAATTGTATGCGGTTCAAAGGGAAGTGGAAAAACAAAAAGAATGATTGATATGGCTAACACAGATCTTGAAACCTGTAAAGGAGATATCATTTTTATCAACGACCGAGACAAATACAGAGTAAAGGTTGATACACGCATCAGATTTATTAATCTTGAAGAATTTGAAATTACAGGAACGAGAGAAATTTTTGGTTTTTTAAGTGGTGTGATTGCTGAAAACTACGATGTAGGCATCATATACCTTGATAATTTATTAAGAATTATTGGAGCAGAAAAACCTGAAGATGTATGTGAAATTTTGAGTCTTATAGAAAAGATAAATAAAAAACATGAGATAAAATTTGTCTTAAGTTTAAGTTGTGATGAATCTGAATTACCAGAGTGCGTAAAAAAATTAATATAAGACATGTCTGGACGATCCATTTTGTTGAAATCAAAAGGTTCGTCCATTTAAACTTCATGTCGAAACATTTAAGAATTGATGGTGTTTTATGATTGAGCATAATATAAACCGATACAATGTTTATTCGGCATGGCTAAAAGAGAAATACGGTGAAAAAGTATATAAAATTCCAATTAATGTTCCAGTGACCTGTCCTAATCGCGATGGAAATTTAGGGGATACAGGTTGTGTTTACTGTGGAGCAAAAGGGGGCGGAAATGAAACCCTATCGTCAATGCTATCAGTACAAGAACAACTTAAAATCAATATCGAGTATATTGGAAAGCGATACAATTCAAAAAAATTCATTCCTTATTTTCAAAGTTTTTCGAATACTTATTGTGAATTTTCAGATTTTAAGAAATGGATTAGGGAATGTATCAGGGAGGATGTTGTTGAAATTGCAATTGCAACAAGGCCTGATTGTGTAACAGATGAACAACTTTCCTTTTTGAAGGCTCTGAAAGAAGAACACGAAATAGAAATTACGATTGAACTAGGTTTACAAAGTGTGAATGATGAAACCCTTCGGGTGATTAATCGTGGTCACACCCTTAAGGATTATTTAGAGTGTACGAAAAGAATTAAGGACGAGCAATTAATGGTTTGTACACATTTAATTTTAGATATGCCTTGGGATAGTCGAGAGGATGTTATTCGTGGTGCGGAGATTGTATCAGAAGCAGGTACGAATTTTGTTAAGTGTCATAGTTTGTTTATTGAAAAAAATACCGTTTTAGAAAACTGGTATCGAATGGGAAGCGTCGAGCTTTTACCTAAAGAAGATTATATCGATCGATCGATTGCTTTTCTTGAAAACCTTTCTCCCCAAATTGTTGTACAAAGACTTATTGGAAGAACGCCTAAATCGGATAGTGTTATTACGAACTGGGATACAAGTTGGTGGAAAGTTAAAGAAGAAATAGACAATCAAATGAAATTAGAAAATAAGTATCAAGGTAAAGCCTTTGATACTAGCATAAAATGGTGAGGTGAACACCTTGGGAACTAAGTATTGGCAAGAATTTTTCATCCCTTATCAACAGGCAGTGGATGAAATTGTATTGAAATTTACAAGTCTAAAAGAGCAATATGCAACCATTGGGGAGTATTCCCCTATTGAGTCGGTTCATGGACGCGTAAAAAGTGTAGCAAGTATTTTAGAAAAAATCCATAACTACGGCGTAGAAATAGATGCACTCGAAGATGAGATCATGGACATTGCGGGTATTCGCATTATGTGCCAGTTTGAAGAAGACATTTATGAGGTCGTAGAACTGATAAAAGAGCGTACAAAGCGGGATATGGAGATTGTTCGTGTAAAGGATTACTTAAGCGAAGGGAAAGAAAGTGGCTACCGAAGCTATCATCTCATTATTAAGTATCCAGTTTTTTGTGTTTCGGGATTTAAATCAATTTTTGTAGAAATACAGATTAGAACCTTGGCCATGAATTTTTGGTCGGTGATTGAGCATTCCCTAAACTATAAATACAAAGAAAACATTCCTCCTAAGATTAAAGAACGATTGGTTCATGCTGCTGAATCGATTAATGCTGTGGATCGTGAGATGTCATCAATTAGAGAAGAAATACAAAATGCTCAACGTCTTTTTGGTTTAAAATCAAGTTCGGTGACAAGTATTTTGGATAACATCGGCAATCTTTACAAATTAGATCAAGGGGATAAGGCCGAAAAGTATGAAAAAATATTTGAGGAACTTTTTGCTCAAGAAGATATCATCCAACTTATCCTGCTCAAGAAAGAACTTGAAAGTGTGGTTAATAAAATAGAGGAAGAAGTTTAAGCTTCTTAAATTAAGATTGTGAAAAGAAGCGTATTATGATAAAATATTTCTTTGTAAAAGACAAAGTATTTTAGGAGGTATTTATGTCAGGACATTCAAAATGGTCAACCATTAAACATAAAAAAGGAAAAGCAGATGCTAAAAGAGGACAAATATTTACGAAATTAGCAAAATATATCGCTGTTGCCTCTCGTGAGGGTGGAAGCGATCCAGATATGAATGCAAAGCTTAAGGAAGCCGTTGCTAAGGCAAAGGCAGCAAATATGCCCAATGAAAATATTGATCGGGCAATAAAAAAAGGCGCTGGAGAACTTGTCGGAAGTGTTTACGAAGAAATTACTTACGAAGGGTATGGCCCAGGGGGTGTTGCAGTGATTGTAGAAACCCTTACAGACAATAAAAATCGAACTGCTGGTGATGTACGACATGCCTTTGATAAGAATGGCGGAAATTTAGGGACTTCAGGTTGTGTTGGATTTTTGTTTACTAAAAATGGACAGATTTTAATTGAAAAATCTGAAGAAATTGACGAAGAAGAGCTTATGATGGTTGCCCTAGAAGCTGGTGCGGAAGATGTCGAAGTCTCAGATAATGGATTTGAGATTAGTACGGAACCCTCTGTGTTTGGAGAAGTATGTGAGGCATTAAAAGAAGCGGGGTATGAGCTGCTTTCTGCTGAAAATGCGATGATTCCTTCAACAGAAGTTGTATTAGAATCTGGAGATATTAAAAAAATGTTAAAGATGATTGACATGTTCGACGATAATGAGGATGTGCAAGAAGTTTGGCATAATTGGATAGGAGAAGACGATGACCAGTAAAGATATCTGGAAAAAGTTTAAAGATGTTGTTCTTTACATTGTGATCATGCTAGTGCTTTTGTTTTTAACCTCTTCATTTGTTGTACAAGATGTTTACGCAGTAGCAGATCAATTGAAAATGACGCCTGAGGGGATTGCAGAAGTTTATGCAATTAACATTGGGGCAAAAAAATCAAATAATGTAACTTCAAAAGATGATAAATCAAATGAAATTAAAACAGATGATGGAAAAACAATTGTTGTGACTGAATATAAAATTGGGGATACGAATGATGAAATTTTAGAATATGGGCAAACCATTTATGCCCTTGGTTTTATGGTTAACCCACCCACCACTCAGTTTACTGAAGAACTGCAAACAGCTGTAAAAACCTATCAGTCTATGAAGGGGCTTGAAGTGACAGGAGAACTTGATCGATCGACAATTCTTTCTTTGGTCGCTGAGAATATCAAATTTGAAAAAGGTGATTCCAGCAAGTTGTTAAAATCATACCAAGATCTACTGGTAAAAGGGAATTACCTAGCAGAATCAGAAGCTAATGGTGTTTTTGGAGATACAACAGAAATTGCGGTTAAAAGTTTCCAAAAGGCGAATGGTCTTCCAGAAACTGGAAAAATTGATACCCCTACTTTAAAAGCATTAGATTTACTTAGAACTTCAAATTAAACAAACAGTATGATTATTTTTAGAAGGACTGAATTCTGATTACTCAGAATTTAGTCCCTTTTTAAATGTATTTGTGATGGATAAAATTTTTATTATGAGTTTAGGTTTATTTTGTTACCGTTCTTAAATGAAGAAATAAAGGAAGAACTGCTAATTATTTAAGGGTTTTGATTTACAAAATAGAAATCTTTGATATAATACGAGTATTAGTTTTAAAATTAAAAACTTGAAAATTTATTAATCCTAAAAAAGGTAAGAAATGAGGAAAAAATGAAGGTTGTAACTCCCAATGAAATGAAAGTCATGGATGCTAATGCCATGTCAGCTGGGATCAGCAGCATTGAATTGATGGAAAAAGCAGGAATGCGATGCACAGATGAAATTTTAAAATCTTTAAATGAAGATACAAAAATAATTGTACTCTGTGGGCCAGGCAATAATGGCGGAGACGGACAGGTTATTGGACGAATTTTGGCGGAAAAAGATTATGCAGTAACCGTATATTTCACTGAACGAGAAGATAAAATGACACCGGAAAGTCAAGAAAATTTTAGTCGTTTAAAAATGGCTAAATGTAATATCAGGTTTATAGACGAGGAAGAAAAATTAGTAGAATTAGGCACAGCTCTTGATGAAGCCGATGTTGTAGTGGATGCGATTTTTGGCATTGGCTTAATTGAAAGAAAGATACCCGAACGTTATCAGAAAATTTTTAATCTTGTTAATGATTTTAATGGTGAAAAAATTGCCATTGATATTCCCTCAGGTTTAAGGGGGGATGTTGGACTTACAATAGAGAATGGCATCTTTGCAGATAAAACAATTGTCATTCAGAATTATAAAACAGGTTGTCTTTTAAATGATGGACCTGATTATACTGGGGAAACGGTATTAGTTGATATTGGGATTGATGAAAACTCAATTGAAAACGCGAAATTTTATACTCAGGAATCGGATCTATTTTTTCCGCAAAAGCGAAAAAAGAATACCCATAAGTATGATTATGGCTCTGTTGCAGTAATAGCAGGTTCTAAGGGGATGAGTGGAGCAGGGATATTATCCATTGAAGGTGCTTTAAAAAGTGGGGGTGGTTTGGTTACTTGTTATGTTCCCCAAGACACCTATATGCAAGTTGTTTCAAGAGCTCCAGCTGAAGCAATTATTAAAACATATGATTGTAATATCACCGCAGATGATTTAGAAAAGGCTCGAAAAAAAGTAATTTTAATTGGACCTGGGATTGGAAGAGCTAAAAACTTCAGCTTTATTTTAGAATCTTTACTTAATGGAAAGATGCCTGTGGTTATTGATGCCGATGGAATTCACCATTTGGTTAAGGTTAAAGAGGCTCTAATGGAATCGACGACGCCAGTGGCAATTACACCACATTTTGCAGAATTTTCTGCCTTAATTGATGTACCACGGGAAGAAATTTTACAGGATCCAATTGGTTATGGAAGAAAATTTGCAATGGAATACCAAGTTGTCGTTGTTTTAAAAGGATATCGAACGATGATTTTTGGAACAAACGGGGAAGTTTGGTTTAATTCTACAAGTAATCCAGGGATGGCAACTGGTGGTAGTGGTGATGTTTTATCAGGGATGATTGCAGGGATTGCTGGGCAGAATCTCAATTTATTTGATGCTGCTAAAGCAGGTGTTTTTTATCATGGAAAAGCAGGAGATCACTATGCAGCCTCTTTTGGTCAAAGTACATTGACTGCGAGAAGCATTATTGAATCCCTAAAATATGTATTAAAATAGTTTATAAAAAATCCATTGAATATTATTTTCAATGGATTTTTTTTATAAATTCAATTTTCTTTAAACGACTAATGAGAAAAATAGAAATTAAGATTTTAAGAAGATCCCCTGGAATAAAAGGAAAAACACAAAGGCTTAATGCGGATATAAAACTTGTGTTTGTTGAAATAGTAAACCAAAATGTTCCTAAAAGATAGCAAATAAGCAAACCAATTATGATGGAAAAAAATAGGCTTAGGTAATTTTTCTCTGTACGTCTAAGAATAAAACTAATGATAAAAGCACATAGGATGTATCCAAGAACATAACCCCCTGTTGGACCTAAAAGAGTTCCAAGACCACCACCAAAATTTGCGAAGACAGGTAATCCAATGACACCCAGAAGAACATAAATGATTTGACTTATTCCTGCTTTATAGGGTGATAGAATTCCACCTGAAACAAAAACAGAAAGTAACGCTAAATTAATAGGAACGGGTGTCATAGGAAGAGGAATGGAAATTTGTGAGAAAATTGCTGTTAGAGTAGCAAAAAGTGCCATTGTTGTCATATCTTGTATTCTAATTTTTGATTGGTTCATTTAATTTTCCTTTCGAGCAGATGATTTGTTCATTCTACCGATAAATTTGCCTTTTGTCAACTCATTAATATTTTTGGTATACAATCAAAAGTACCCCATTTTATTTTGAAATTGAAGGTGACAAAAAATATTTATAAAGAGTTAAAATTAATGATATACTAATAATAAAAAAATAAGGATGATATGTTTCTAGATATTGGGAGAAAATATGGCAAAAAAAATTACGAACCATCAAAAGAGTTTTACTATAAAAACTTTTGGATGTCAAATGAATGAAAATGATAGTGAAAAATTAGCAGGAATGTTAAAAGCAATGGGTTACACCAATGAAGATGATGTGACTAAAACAGGTCTTGTTATTTTAAATACTTGTAGTGTGAGAGAAAACGCCGATGTCCGAGTTTTAGGAAATATTGGGGCGTTTAAAACCGTTAAAAAAACAAATACTGAACTTATATTGGCTGTTTGCGGCTGTATGATGCAGCAACCTGAAATAGTGAGAGAAATAAAAGAAAAGTATCCCCAAGTAGATATCGTTTTTGGGACCCACAATATCCATTTGTTTCCAGAAATACTAAACAATTACTTAGTTAATGGAAAACAAATGATTGAAGTGTTAGAGGACTCAGAAGAAATAATAGAGGATTTGCCAGTCGATCGACGCTATCCTTTTAAGGCGTTTGTTACCATTATGAATGGATGCAATAATTTCTGTACTTATTGTATTGTCCCTTATACGAGAGGAAGAGAAGTGAGTCGTTATCCAGAAAAAATCTATAATGAAGTGGTTGCACTTGCGGAAGATGGCTGCTTGGAAGTGACTTTATTAGGACAAAATGTCAACTCTTATGGAAATGATCTTGAGGATGGGATTGATTTTGCTAATCTTTTGAGACAACTAAATACCATTGATAAAATTAAGCGTATCCGATTTATGACTTCTCATCCTAAAGACTTAACCCTTGAAGTGATTGAAGCAATTGCTGAATGTGAAAAGGTATGTAATTACATTCATTTACCAATTCAATCGGGAAGTACCCGAATTCTAAAAGCCATGAATCGAAAATATACCCAAAAGGACATTATCGATCGGGTTAATTTAGCGCGAGAAAAAATACCAGGAGTTGCAATTACAACAGACATTATTATTGGTTTCCCAGGAGAAAATGAGGAAGACTTTGAAGAAACTCTTAAAGTAATTAAGGCATGTAAATTTGATGCGGCCTTTACCTTTAATTATTCAATTCGCACAGGAACCCCAGCAGCCACAATGGAAGATCAAATTCCGATTGAAATAAAACAAAGTCGAATGAATCGTTGTTTAGAAGTCCTACATGAACTAAGCAGAACAATCAACCTCACCTATTTAGGAAAAGTCTTACCTGTACTAATAGAAGAGCCAAGTAAGAACAATCCTGAACGACTCAGCGGGAGAACAGAAACAGGAAAACTTGTTAACATTGAGGGAACCGTTGAAGAAATAGGGAAAATTGTAAAAGTAAAAATCACTGAGGCAAAAACATTTAGTCTCAATGGTATCATCATGGAGGAATAAGAATGGGTTCATTAACACCAATGATGGTGCAATACCTTCAAATTCACGAGGAAGTTCCCGATGCTTTGTTATTTTTTAGATTAGGGGATTTCTATGAAATGTTTTTTGATGATGCCATTAAGGCGTCAAAAGAATTGGAGATTGCTCTGACGGGAAGAGAGTGCGGTTTAGAAGAAAGAGCTCCAATGTGTGGCGTTCCTTATCATGCTGCACAAAATTATATTGTTAAGCTAATAGAAAAAGGTTACAAGGTCGCTATTTGTGAACAAGTTGAAGATCCCAAAGTAGCCAAAGGCATTGTAAAACGGGAAATTATCAGAGTTATTTCGCCAGGAACCATTTCAGAAGGGAACCTTTTAGAGGAGAAAAAGAACAATTATTTAATGTCTTTATACTTGGAGAACAATCAATTAGGGATTGCAAGCTTAGATGTCTCGACTGGAGATTTCTATGTTACAGAAATTAAAAGCCCAAGTCTGGAAAATCTATTATCGCAATTAAAAGATGAGATAGGGAGACTTTTACCTTCTGAAATCATACTAAATCCAACGTTCTTTAAAGAACCTCTTGCATTGGAACTTGTTGAAAAGAAATTTGGGATATTAACAAGCTTGTACCCCGAAAAATACTTTAAAGTAATGGAAAGCACGCAGCGTATTATTAAACAATTTCAGGTATTTTCACTGGGAGCGCTGGATCTTGATAAAAGAGAACACGCCATTGCAGCAGCAGGTGCATTACTTGCTTACATTGATGAAACCCAAAAGAGAGCCTTAAATCATATTAAACATTTAAGTTATTATCAAAATAATGACTATATGGTTTTGGATTTGTCAACACGAAGAAACTTAGAATTGACCGAAACTATTCGAGGGCTAGAAAAAAAGGGAAGTTTGTTATGGGTTCTTGATAAAACAGTGACGGCGATGGGAGGTCGAACGCTGAGACGATGGATTGAAGCCCCTCTCATTAATAAAGAAAGTATCCTTAAACGACAGGGCTCTGTTGAAGAATTCTATAATAATCCGAGAAGCATGAACGAATTAAAAGAGGCCTTAGCTAGGGTATATGATTTAGAAAGAATTAGTGGAAAAATCGCCTTTGGAACGATTAATCCACGGGATCTCCTTGCATTAAAGCAATCTTTGGAAATGCTTCCTCGCATTAACTTAATTTTAGAAACCATGGAGGCTAAAGCGCTTTTAAAAATCTATGATCGTAAAGAGAACCTAGAAAATGTTTATACCTTAATTGACAACGCAATTGAGGAAAATGCCCCAATGACACTTAAAGATGGCAATGTAATAAAAAAAGGCTTTCACGAAGAAATTGATTTATTAAGAGAAGCTTCGGAAAAGGGGCATGAGTGGATTCGGGATTTAGAAATTGAGGAAAGAGAAAAAACAGGAATAAAGTCACTGAAAATAAAATACAACCGTGTTTTTGGGTATTTTATTGAAATTACCAAAAGTTATTTGTCCCAAGTTCCAGAAGAGTACATAAGAAAACAAACTTTAGCAAATGCGGAACGTTACTTTACCCCTGAATTAAAGGAAAAGGAAAACAAAATTCTTGGTTCTAAGGAAAGTTTATTACGGTTAGAAACCCAGCTTTTTCAGGAAATTCGAGATGAACTCCTTAAAGAAATCCAAGGGATTCAAAAAAAAGCAGGTGAAATAGCACAGTTAGATGCACTATATGCTTTGGCGGCTGTGGCTCACAAAAACAATTATATTAAGCCGAATATTAATGATGGAAAAATAATTGAAATAGAAGGTGGACGACATCCTGTTGTAGAGGTTTTTATTGGGGAGAATCAATTTATTGTCAATGATTGTTTGTTAAATGATACGGATCAAAAGGTCATGCTGATAACTGGTCCTAATATGGCAGGTAAATCCACCTTCATTAGACAGGTAGCAACGATAGTTTTGATGGCTCAAATTGGATCTTTTGTACCAGCAGAAGCTGCTTCTATTGGGATTGTTGACCGGATTTTTACTCGGGTTGGTGCCAGTGATGATTTAGCAAGTGGACAAAGTACATTTATGGTAGAAATGACCGAAGTCGCAAATATTTTGAAAAATGCAACGGATCGGAGTTTAGTTATTCTTGATGAAATTGGAAGAGGGACTTCAACATTTGATGGGATTAGTATTGCTTGGGCTGTTGTAGAACAGCTTTGGGATAAAAATGCTATAGGTTCTAAAACTTTATTTGCAACACATTACCATGAGCTTACTGAATTAGAGGTTCTAAAAGAAGGAA
>JBOFGH010000049.1:0-3430 GCA_051649025.1 Eubacteriaceae bacterium | reverse complement strand
AGGTGGTGAAGTTCGTTTTCCAAAAATGCATCGCGGAAAACTATATACTTATTGCAGTCACCATGGATTACAAGTGCATGGATGAACTGTTCAGAATTACTTATTTTTTTGACACTGACTTGACATAATCCTCCTCTATAATAAAGACAATCAAACAAATAAAAAACGGAGGAAATAAAAATGAAAAAGAAAGTAATTTTAGTCACAACAGTCGCATTAATGCTTGCAACCGCTGGTGGAGCCATGGCAGCTCCTGGTGGAAATGGTCGCGGTGCTGGTTTAAACAATGGTACAGGCACTGGGCAATGTCAAAGCCAATACTGTGTTGATGCAGATGGCAATGGTATTTGCGATCACACTGGTTTAGGTCTTGGCGGTGGTAACGGAGATGGTATCTGTGATGTTAATGGTGGCATTCGTCCCATGGATGGTTCTGGAATGCAACATGGCGGTACTAGACGTTAGTTTTATTTAACAAAATATTCTATCCCAAATGTAATATAAACAGTTTTCTTTTAAGTCTAAAAACCTCCCAGTCAATGTAAAACAGAAACATTAACTGGGAGGTTTTATTTTGCTACTGCCTTCTCCAGTCCAGAGGGCTATGTCGCCAGTGTATCCAAGGTAATTCCTATCTAATATTTATAATTATCTTCATCCAAATCAGCAACGGCTTTTTCAAATTCAATCTGACATGGTAAGATTTCCTTTTGTTTTTCAGGAAAGATTTTATCAAAGATTTCCACTTCATTTGCGTCCACGTACATACACTCGCTAAAATGTATGGAACCACAAATGTTATCAAGGGCGCCCTCATAAAGGGGCAGTGCCATAATTCCTGTATAAAAATTCCCATCTGGCATCGAAATTCCGTATTTCTTTGCACCTTCAAATCCATAACAACGATAATGATAAGGAAATCCTCCAATAATAATCCCATTGTATCCAAGTTCTTTTGCTTTATTAATGGAATGGGTAATTAATTTCCGACCTAAGCCCCTGCGATGCAATGATGGAAGTATGCTTACAGGCCCGAAAGTAATTACCTTATGTTCAGTCCCCTGGGAGTCAATTATTTTTGCATGGGTATAAAATATACTGCCTACAATTTCTCCATCTTTTTCAATCACAAAAGAAAGCTCTGGTATATAATCTTTGTGCTTTCGAATGGAGTGAACCATAAAATGTTCTTCGCATCCGGGTTTGTACAAATTCCAAAATGCTTCTCGTGTAACATTTTCGACGCTATAAAAATCATCTGGATTTTCGTGTCTTATAATATCATTCATTTGTCTCAACCTTTCTTTTTTAGGGTTTGTTAACATCCTTTAGCTTTGAACCAAGGCTTGTTCTTTTTCTTTAATAATCATCCTGTGCTTTAGTTTACCATGTAAAATGAATATCTTCAAATCCTAGACAAGACGTTTTTCTTATATCTTTCTAAATCGATTGTTATTTTTTTTCGTATCAATTATAGGTCTGCTTCCGTATAACATCGTAATTAAGACCTAGAAAATCGTCAATATTTCACATTTTATTGCTTTGTGTTTTTGAGTTAAGGATAATATTTAGAATGATTTCGATGATTTTACCTAGGATTTTTGGGTATAAATCATAACATTATTAACATTAAAATTAAGGGAGGTAACCACCGAATTTGAATATCATAACAAGTCTTTTTTTACTGCTTGGTTTTGTTTTTTTTTATAAAACCAAAACCTTAAATGTCAGACCCCTTAAAAAAAAACAAAAATTATCCATTATCGTTCCAGCAAGAAATGAAGAAATTAATTTACCAGTATTGTTGTCTGGTTTAAACAAAAATAAGCATTTAATTCACGAAATTATTGTTGTCAATGACTGTAGTGAAGATAATACGGTGATGGTCGCAAAGTCATTCAATGCTGAAGTTGTCAATATCGATCATCAACCTGAAGGTTGGAAAGGAAAAAATTTTGCTTGCTACACTGGCGCAAAAAAAGCTTCAGGTGATCTATTGCTTTTTCTTGATTCAGATTTAATTCCCCAAAAAGATATGATCGAAAAATTGATAACAAACTATCAAGAGGGAACTGTTTTATCTGTTCAGCCCTACCATTATACAGAAAAAGCCTATGAACAGTTTTCCCTATTCTTTAACATTGTCGCTATCGCCGCTGTTGGTGTCTGTTTACCAGGTAAAGATAAGAGCATCGGATTGTTTGGCCCTGTACTAATGATGGATAAAAATCTTTATTTCGACTTTAAAGGACATAAACTTGTTAAAAATGAGGTCATTGAAGATTATCATCTTGGAATCCTCTTGCGAAAAAAAGGAATTAAATGTGATTTGTTTTTGGGTTTTGGTTGCGTCGATTATCAAATGTATAAGAACCGTTTTGTCGATCTTATTTGGGGCTGGTCAAAAAACTTTGCAGGAGCTGCGGCAAAAACACCACCTACTTTCCTGTTTTCTGTTATTGTTTGGCTTGCTTCATATTATTCTATTGCTATAAATTTTGTGGGGAGCATCGTACTCTTTTTCAGTGGCGCTGGAAGCGTGGAAACGACTCTTTTGTACGTAGTTTTGTACCTTTTTGCTGGTATTATTTTATTTATTAACTCTCGGAAATTAGGTAATTTTTCTCTTTTTTCATGCATTTTCTATGTCATTCCACTTCTCGTTTTTACTTTAATCTTTATGTTTTCGCTAATCCTTAAATTCATTATAAAAAAGGTTAAATGGAAAGGACGATGGCATAAGGTATAGTCTGGAGGTAACTATGCATCTTTATATAATTATTTCATATTTTATTGTATGGCCAATTATAATGTTTGGTTCCGCATATTTTTTTTATAAAAAACCTCAAACTTGGTTTAATCCTAATTCTTTCGTTTTTAAGGAAAAAAGTTGGGAAAAAAGTGGTAAATTTTATGAAGATGTTTTTTTTATAAAAAAATGGAAAGGTCTACTCCCTGACGGTGCTGCATTGTTTAAGAATGGATTCAAAAAAAGAAAAATGATGTCCCGCTCTAATGAATACTTTGAAAAATTTATTTTGGAGTCTTGTCGCGCAGAAGCCACTCATCTTCCACCAATATTTCTTTCGTTTTTATTTGCGCTATATAATCCACCCAACATTGTTGCTATTATGGTGGTCTTTGGACTGGTCGTCAATTTACCGTGCATTCTTGCACAACGATATAATCGAATTCGGTTGACAAAGTTATTGAATCGAAATTTAGATTTATAACAATAATTCAAAAAAATCAAAAACAAATCGATTTGTTAATTTCATATAAGAATGATGTATCTTTTAGGTAATTGATAAATGATTTTATCTGATTGAGAGAATAACTTTCGGTTATATAAGGAAAGAAAACAGGTCAGTATTCAGAATTATTTCTGAATTGACATAAAACAAGAGAAAATAGGCGGACTTTAATAAGC
>JBOFGH010000048.1:0-13645 GCA_051649025.1 Eubacteriaceae bacterium | reverse complement strand
GCCATAAATTTTCTCCTCCATAGGTTGTAAAATGTATTGTTGGTACCTATATTATACCACTTGTGGAGAGAAAATTTATATAAAATGAGTAACAAAGCCCAGTAAAATCAAGGGCTTACGGCATTTATCAAATGCCTATATAACTACTTTAATAAAGGAGATTTTTATGTTTAAAAATATTTTTTCCTTAAAAAAGCCTATCAAAGGGATTATTGGTTATCTTAAGTTAAATGATTTTTGGGAGTCATGCTCTAAAGATGAGCAATCTGCACTTATAAGATATTATCAAGGAGGTTTGGGAATTAAAGCAGGATCATCTCCAATTTGTGGAGATATTAGCTTTTCGTCTCAAACTAAGTTAAATTATTTGTCTGCAATGATTGGTTGGGCTATTTCAGATAATAATTATGTTTTAGCCGATAAACTCATTAACGCAGGTGAAAATGAACAAATAAGCCAACACGAATTATTGGATGCACATTATTTTTGGCAGAATGCAGCTGAATGTTTTTACAAGCAACGAGATGAGCGTTCTGATGCTCTGGGATTAACAATTAAATTCTGCTTAAAAGATATTGATATGTTTCCTAACTATGTAGAGTTAATGAGAAAGGAACTTGATACTATTCCAAGAATCACTACATTTCAACGTCTTGTCATTTTGTACGAAAAAAATGAACAATATGATAAAGCGATAGATATTTGCAACTTAGCCATTAAATATGAACTTACAGACTCTACAAAAGGTGGCTATTTATCAAGGTTGGAAAAGTTAAAAAAGAAATTAAATAAATAAAATATTATATTCAAACAAAAACCCTCCCGTTAAGCCAAGTCATAAAACTTAGCTAAACGAGAGGGTTTTCCTCTGTTTATTTTCATTTATGGGGACACTAAATTTTATCGGTTAAAATAAATTTTAGTATCATAGCAGTATCACAAAATTTTTTGAAGTGCTTAAAACCCAGTATTTAAGGCACTTTCAAGCCTTATTATACCTACTCCCACTCAATCGTTGATGGTGGCTTACTCGTAATATCGTACACAATCCGACTCACATGCTTTACTTCATTAACAATCCGTGTCGAAATATTTTCTAAAACATCATAGGGAATTCTTGCCCAGTCAGAAGTCATCCCATCCACTGAGGTAACCGCCCTTAAACCAATGGTATAATCATAGGTTCTTTCATCCCCCATAACCCCTACGGATCGATTCCCTGGAAGCACTGCAAAATATTGCCAAATCTCTTGGTCTAAACCTGCTTTAGCAATTTCGTCCCTAAAAACATAATCTGCTTCCCGTAAAATATCCAGCTTTTCTTTAGTAACATCTCCCATCACGCGAATGGCAAGACCAGGACCTGGAAATGGTTGTCGCCAGACTAAATCATGATCCAAACCAATTTCTTCTCCAAGGGCTCTTACTTCATCTTTAAAGAGATCCCGAAGGGGTTCAATCAGTTCAAAATCCACATCATCTGGGAGCCCCCCAACATTGTGATGGCTTTTAATTACTGCTGCATTTTTTGTACCACTTTCAATCACATCTGGATAAATGGTACCTTGAAGAAGGAAATCAATGGTGTTTAGCTTTCCAGACTCCTCTTCAAAAACTCGAATAAACTCGGTTCCAATAATTTTTCTTTTTTCTTCTGGATCACTTACCCCAGCAAGTTTTTCTAAAAAGCGATCTTCACAGTTTACCCGAATAAAGTTCATTTTAAACCGATCTTTAAAGATCTTTTCAACCTGATCTCCTTCGTCTTTTCTTAAAAGCCCATGATCCACAAAAATACAGGTTAGGTTATCCCCAATGGCATGGTGTACCAAAGTTGCAGCCACTGAAGAATCCACGCCACCACTAAGGGCACACAAAACACGCCGATCCCCAACCTGTGCCTTAATGGCAGCGGTTTGTTCTTCAACAAAGTTTTTCATGGTCCAAAGCCCTTGGCATTGACATATTTCATAAATAAAATTTCTTAAAACTTCTTTTCCGTATTGGGTATGCTCAACCTCTGGGTGGTATTGGAGGGCATAAAGATTTTTATCCGGGTTTTCCATTGCCCCAGTCGGACAGGAATCCGTTACCGCTGTTACTACAAATTGGGGAGGCACTGTTTTGATATAATTTGTATGGCTCATCCAGCAAATAGAATCATCTGGTATTTCTTTAAAAAGCTTACTCTCCTTTGTAAATTTCAAAGCTTTTTTTCCATACTCTCGTATTTCTGCCGATGCTGTCTTCCCTTTTAGTTGTTCCGCCATTAGCTGAGCACCATAGCAAATCCCTAGAATTGGAATTCCAAGTTCATATATTTTAGGATCACACTGAGGCGCCCCTTCTTCGTGGACACTTGATGGTCCTCCTGAAAAAATAATCCCTTTAGGGTTCTTTGTTTTAATTTCATCAATGCTAATATCATAAGGGACAACCTCTGAAAACACCTTAGCTTCCCGTACACGACGGGCAATCAGCTGATTATATTGAGCCCCAAAATCTAAGATTAAGATGACTTCTTCTTCGTAATGCTTTTTTGTCATGATTCCTCCAAACATTTTTAGATAGAAAAAAGCAGATACATATTCTCTGCTTTTTTCTACTGTTTCTTATTTCTTTTTTTAGTCTAACATATCCCTTGGAAATATGACAATCATTATTTTTTTGATAACGTTATCTATCCCTGTTTTTAGAATAACAGTAGCGAAGGGTTCTCCATATCGGCTTTGATATCCTGTAAAAAGCGTGCTCCAGCAACCCCATCTGCAATACGGTGATCAAGGTTTAGACTTACTTTCATCACCGAGCGCATCACGGCTTCACCTTGATGCATTCGCATACGATGAACCACTTCTCCTACACTTAAAATTGCCGCATTGGGTTGATTGATAATGGCTGTAAATTCTAAAATGCCATACATCCCTAAGTTGGTGATTGTAAAGGTACTCCCTTTTAAATCTTCTTGTTTTAAATATTTGTTTTTAACTGCTTTTAGGGTTTCTCCACGACTTTTCACAATGTCCACAAAGTCTTTTTCCTGGGTATTACGAATCACAGGAACAATTAACCCATCCTCTTGGCCTACTGCCAATCCCAAGTGTACTTGGGAATGTTCAACGATCTTATGGTCAATTAAACTGCTGTTAATGATTGGATGTTTCACAAGCGCTCGAGACACCGCCATTAAAAGGAAGTCGGTAAATGTACATCTAATTTTAGTTTGTTCTTCAATTTTCTTGGTCACTTTTTTACGAAGATCCTTAACTTCAGTCATATCAATTTCTGTAGTCAATGTAATCACCGCATTTTCAAGATTACTTTTTACCATACGTTCAGCAATAATTTTTCGTTTTCCTGAAAGAGGGGTTGTTTTTGGATTTTCCTCCGCTACAATAACCATCTCCATAACCTCTGTTTCCATTTCTTCGGATTCTTTTGGGTTGGTTAAAGTTACTTCTTCCTCTCTTTGAGGGGTCTCTTGAATCATTTCTTCGATTATTTCTTCTAAAACAACTTCCGACTCTTTCGGTAATACTTTTACATATTCCCCATAATCGCTAATAAAGTCATCTTCTTTATCTTTAAAACGATCTTTAGATCCCACTTCTCCAGGAACCACTTGTCCATCGATTCCTCGGGTATCTAATCTTGGGGTTAAATCAAGTTCGTCTACCATTGACTTTATTTTAGCTAATCCCGGGACTCTTTGCACAAAGTCTTTTTTCTGACTTTCCTGTCCAATTCCCCCACGATTTTCTGGATTCCCTTCAATCACCTCAAAAGCGGTTTCGATCACTACAGGTTCAACTTTTTCTGCTTCAATGCTAATTTTCTCTTTTGGGGATTGTGTTGCTTCTCCCCCATTCTGGGAAACAAGCTTTAAAACATCCTCTTTTTGGATTCGTTGGTTCGGGCCTGTTCCATAAATATTTTCAAGAATAAGATGGTGTTCCCTTCCAAGTCTTCTTGCGGCAGGGGTTGCCCGAACTTTCCCTAAAAACGCTTCTCTTTTTTCTTGAATCATCTCTAAGGTTTCTTGTGGGTTAGTTCTGTAAACTTCTGTTAAAACACCATCACCCTTAAGCTCTATTTGAGGATCGATCCTCTCTAATTCTTCTAGCGAAGTTAATGGTTCTTCTGGAGCAAGTATCTCTTCTACTTCCAAAACTTCTTTTGGATTTTCTCCAAGAATTTCTTCCCCTTCTTCTCCAAGATACCCAATCACCGTAAAAACAGGGTATTCTTCGTCAAGCAAACCAATCTTTTTAAGTAAAACCCCGGAAGTTTCTGCTTCCACCTCGATATTAACTTTATCCGTAAGAATTTCCAATAAAGGTTCGCCTTTATTAACAAACTCTCCTTCTTCAAAAAACCACTCTACAATGGTACCGGCGGTCATATCCATCCCTAGTTTAGGTAAAATAATCTCTTTTGCCATGGCTTCTCCTATTCCCGATTGAGGGATCGATAGACTGCACGAACAAAGTCAAGTTTATCAGGAACCACTGCTGCTTCAAGTTCTCGATTGTATGGAATGGGAACATCTAAACCACCTAAACGAATAATGGGAGCATCTAAATAATCAAAGGCTTCACTTTCGGCAATACGAGCAGAAATTTCGCCTCCAAGCCCTCCGGTTTTTGACGCTTCATGTCCGATGATCACATGTCCCGTTTTAATGACCGATTCAATAATAGGTTCCATATCCATCGGATATAAGGTTACAGGATTTAGTATTTCAACTTCAATCCCTTCTTTTGCCAAAATTTCACTGGCTTCCATTGCTTTTTCGAGTAAAATTCCGTAAGTAATGATGGTAGCATCTTTCCCTTCCCGTTCTTTAATCGTCTTCCCAATTTCAACTAAATAATGATCGTCAAGGGGAACTTCGCCTTCTGCCTTGTATAACAATTTATGTTCAATAAAGCAAACGGGATTATTATCCCGAATGGCTGCTTTTATTAAGCCTTTTGCCTGAGCAGGGGTTGAGGGTGTTACCACCTTTAACCCTGGGACGTGGCACAACCACGCTTCGAGGCTTTGGCAATGTTGGGCTGCTGCCCCTGTTCCTGATCCTGCGGGTAAACGTAGAACCATTGGAACCTCGGATTGTCCCCCAAACATATAACGCATTTTCGCTCCTTGGTTTACAAGTGCATCCATCCCAAAGGTTATAAAATCCATAAACATTATTTCGCAAATAGGGCGTAAGCCTGTTGCCGCCGCCCCTACAGCAGTGCCTACAATTGCAGCTTCTGTAATGGGAGTGTCTAGAATTCTATCTTCACCAAACTCATCAATCATCCCTACCGAAAGTCCAAAGGCTCCTCCATAGACACCAATGTCTTCTCCCATAAAAATAACGGAATCATCTTGTCGCATTTCTTCAGTCATTCCAAGACGTATGGCTTCACGGTAAGTCATTTTTGTTGTTTCTTTATTACTCATTTCTACCCTCTCACGCATATACATCTTCTAACACAGCTGAAATACTTGGCTCTGGACTATTCATTGCAAACTCCAAAGCATTTTCTATGGACATCCGAGCTTCTTCTTCAATGGTCTTAACTTGTTTCTCTGTAAAAACTCGATTGGTTTCTAAGTATTCTTTTAGACGATTAATCGGATCTTTTTCTCGCCATACCGCCACTTCTTCTTTGGTTCGATAAACCTGTGCATCACTTTTAGAGTGCCCATTGTAGCGATAAGTTTTTGCTTCTAATAAAACAGGTCCTCTTCCAGCCCGAACATATCTTAGGACTTTTGTCATGGTATTATAAACCTCAACGGCATCATTACCATCCACCGTTAATCCTGGTATGTCATAACTAGCACTTCGATCGGCAATGTTTTCTATATTCATATGCTTGCTCATTGGAGTTGACATCCCATAAAGATTGTTTTCAATAAAAAAGATAATGGGTAATTTCCAAATGGATGCAAGATTTAAGGATTCATGAAAGTTTCCTCCGTTGGTTGCACCATCTCCAGCAAAGCATAAAACGACTTTATTTGTTTTTTTATATTTTTGAGTTAATGCAGCTCCACAAGAAAGGTTAAATCCACCACCAACAACGCCGTTAGCTCCAAGGTTTCCATTTTTTACGTCCGCAATATGCATTGACCCCCCTTTGCCTTTGCAGTAGCCTGTGGTTTTTCCTAAAAACTCTGCCATCATTAAATTAACATCGAGTCCAAATCCAATGGCTTGAGAGTGTCCACGATGGGTTAGGGATGCAAGATCACCTTTATCTAATGCTAAACATGATGCTACTCCAGATGCTTCTTGCCCCATGGATAAATGGGTGGTGCCATGAACCAATCCTCGGGAAAAGAGATAATCTACCTTTTCTTCAAAATAACGAGCCTGATTCATTTTATAATACATTCTTAGTAAAATTTCTTCTGATAATTCAAACATAGTTTCCTCCTTTTTTATTGGGTTTCTTTTGGAAGATTATTTAAAACCATTATATCTTTTTTTTCTAGATAAAGAAAGAATGTAATCAAAAACTTGGGGATAAAGCCCTTATTCTTAATGCCATTCTTAAGTAAATTGTTTATTTTCATTTTTTTTTGGGATTTATTTGCCCTCTTCCAAAGCGATTAATAATGGATTCAGCAATAATCAAGTCTTCTGGTGTTGTAATTTTAATATTATTGTAATGTCCATGGACAATCTTTACAGGATGACAAATCCGTTCTACCAAAAAAGCGTCGTCAGTTCCTTCAACCCCTTCTTCAATGGCCTTTTCATGGGCTTGTTTTAAAAGATCGTACGTAAAGGTTTGAGGGGTTTGTATTTCGACTAATAAATCCCGATTGGGCGTATAATCCACAAAGCCTTTTCCTTTAATCACCTTTATGGTATTTTTGGCAGGAACTCCCACAACAGTTGCTTTATGCTCTTTTGTTTCAAAAATGCTTTTCACAATAATATCTTCATGGATAATCGGCCTTGCACCATCATGAATCATGACTATCTCAGCTTTGGCATCCACACTTCTTAAACCTTCATAAACCGATTTCTGCCGTGTATCTCCACCTTCAACTAAAGTCACTTTTTTATAGCCATTGGGTTTTAAAACCTGTTGCTTGCAAACCTTAATCTCATCGATATTGATGACTAAAATAATTTCATCAATAAGAGGACAGTTTTCAAAAACGTCTAAGGTATAAGCTAAGATCGGTTTTCCTTGAATGGTTAAGTATTGTTTGTTAATGGGAGCATTCATTCGTCGTCCTTGCCCTGCCGCCGGAATAATGACACTGGTGAACAATCTTTCCATTATCTACACCACCTTAGAGTTTATTTAATGGGACACATAGTTTAGAGCTTTCAGTTTTAAAAATTATGTGACGTTTTTCTAAGTTATCTTGGATAGGTTCTATCCAGACATCTAGTTTATCTTCGAAATTATAGGAACATGCTAAATCTGGCCATTCAATAATCACCACTGCCCCCTGATCCAAGTAGTCTTCAAAGCCCATCTCATATAATTCTTGGGTATCTTGAAGGCGATAAAGATCAAAATGAAATACCTTTGGTGGGTCTCCATAGACATTTACAACGGTATAGGTCGGGCTTGTTACATCTTCCTCAATTCCCATCCCAGAAACAATCCCTTTTGAGAATAGCGTCTTACCAAGACCCATCCCACCATAAAGAAAAATAACACAGGGGAATTCTAAAACTTCTCCTAGTCTTTCCCCTAGATGAAAGGTTTCTTCTGATGATTCGGTATTAAAATCGATTGAAAACATTAGTTTTCACCACCAGATTCTTCACTACAGTCAACAACGTCCGGGTCGTCCTCACTGGTTTCCACAATTTCATAATCAACTTCCACCACGTCCCGTTCTGCAATTTGTTTTCCATTGGGAATGATCATTGCCAGAATAATATAGATGGCAATACTTAAGATACCCGCTCCAAAACTTAAAACAAAGGGTAAAACTGGCAGAATAAATGCCACCCTAAAAATCCAAGGAGAAAGATTGAAATAATCTCCTAATCCCGCACAGACTCCTGAAATAATTCTCTTTTGGGAGCTTCGCATTAAACGTTTTTTCATACTCTATTCCATTTCTATTAATACTTATCGTTGACGATAATGACTCATAAATCGTTCTAGCCGATTCATCGTCTCTTTTAATTCTTCGGGATGGGGCAAGAAAACAATTCTAAAATGATCGGGCTCATGCCAATTAAACCCTGACCCTTGAACCATAAGAACTTTTTCTTCCCTTAAAAAATCTAAAGCAAATTGGACATCACTTGTAATGTTAAACCGCTTAACATCAATTTTAGGAAAGACATAAAAAGTACCATCAGGTTTTGTACAAGATAAACCAGGAATGGCGTTCACTCGTTCGTAAACAATTTTACGTTGCTCATAAAGCCGTCCCCCTGGCACTAAAAGTTCTTTTAAACTCTGATACCCTCCTAAAGCGGTTTGAATGGCATGCTGCCCCGGTACATTCGAACACATTCGCATGTTCGAAAGCATCTTAATTCCTTCAATATAGTCTTTTGCCCCTGCTTTATTCCCTGTCAAAATCATCCAACCCACACGAAATCCTGGAATCCGATGGGATTTTGATAATCCATTTAGGGTCACTACCAAAACCTCTTCTGTCAAAGTTGACATCGGGATGTGAATCGCATCATCATACAAAATACGGTCATAAATTTCATCTGCATAAATGATTAAGTCATTCTCAACTGCCAGTTTAACAATCCCTTCTAAAATCTCTAAAGGATATAATGCTCCTGTAGGATTGTTTGGATTAATCACCACAATTCCTTTTGTTTTATCTGTAATCTTACTCTTAATATCTTCTAAATCAGGATACCAGTTTGATTCTTCATCACAAACATAATAAACCGCTTTTCCCCCAGAAAGATTAACGGCTGCTGACCATAGAGGATAATCTGGGGTGGGCACTAAAACCTCATCCCCATTATCTAATAATGCCTGCATACAAAATAGGATAAGCTCGCTGACACCATTTCCTAAAAAGACATCTTCTACTTTAAGATCTAGCAATCCCTTATTCTGATAATGTTGCATAACCGCTTTTCTTGCAGAAAAAATGCCTTGAGAATTGCAATAGCCTTCTGCCGCCTTAATATTATAGCGAACATCATAGATAATCTCATCTGGAGCATTTAAATTAAAAGGAGCTGTATTACCAGTGTTGAGCATAATAATATCGACTCCATCACGTTCCATACGATCCGCCTCATCAACCACCGGTCCTCTAATGTCATAACAAACGTTGTCTAATTTTTTTGATTTTTTCACAGTTTTCATTACTACACTCAACTCCTTTTATATTGAATTTTTAGTACACTCTAATCTGTTTCTGTTTGGTTCTTATGTTTTTCCATTTTCTCAATGGTTTTTCGATAGCCTTTTCCATGCTTTAAGCATCGGTTAACTCTGCTGATGGTTGCCGAGCTTGCCCCAGTAATTTTTTCCACATCGAGAAAGGTTTTTCCTTGATATAAAAGGTAGGCAATTTCGAATCGGTGGGCCATATCTTCCACCTCTTTAATGGTACAGATATCTTCTAATAATAAGTGGCAGTCTTCTGCCGTTTCCAATGACAACAAGGCTTGAGCCAAAAAATCTCTTTGCATTTCTCTTTCCATGGAAGCTCCCTCACCGTTTCTTAATCCTTTAGAAAAATTCTAATAAAAAAATTTTATCCATTGACACTTAATCTAATCTTTAGTGTATAATATGTTATCATAACATAGTTTAAAAAAGAAATAAATTGAAAGGTATGATATTCATGAAATTATATAATACCCTGACACGTAAAAAGGAAGACTTTGTTTCCATCGAACCTGGCAAAGTAAAAATGTACTCATGCGGTCCTACGGTGTACAACTATTTTCACATAGGAAATGCAAGACCCTTTATTGTTTTTGATGTATTACGCCGTTTTTTAGAATATATTGGCTACGACGTTACTTTTATACAAAACTTTACGGATGTGGACGATAAAATCATTAATCGAAGCCACGAAGAAGGAATTTCTCCACAGGAAGTCTCTGAAAAATACATCCGTGAATACTTTATTGATGCCGACGCCCTCGGAATCAAACGGGCTGATATTCATCCTAAAGTTAGCGAAAACATTCCTGAAATCATTGAAATGATTAAAACCCTTGTGGAAAAAGGCCTCGCCTATAATATTGATGGGAATGTTTACTATCGCGTCGATCATTTCCATGATTACGGAAAGCTTTCTAAGCAATCCATTGATGACCTAAAATCAGGCGCAAGAATTGATGTTAACGACGAAAAACAAAGTCCATTGGATTTTGCTTTATGGAAAAAGAAAAAAGATGGGGAACCCTATTGGGAAAGTCCCTGGGGACAAGGAAGACCAGGATGGCACATCGAATGTTCTGCAATGTCGAAAAAACACCTTGGTGAAACCATCGACATTCACGGTGGTGGTCAAGATTTAATTTTTCCACACCACGAAAATGAAATTGCCCAATCTGAAGGATGTTGCGGAAAAACCTTTGCGAACTATTGGGTTCATAACGGCTATATTAACATCAACAATGAAAAAATGTCCAAGTCAAAAGGTAACTTTTTTATGGTTCGTGACATTGCAAAAGATTTCGACTTAGAAGTTGTTCGAATGTTCATGCTTATGGCTCACTACCGTAGTCCTGTTAATTTTAGTGATGAACTTTTAGGCCAAGCTGAAAATGCATTGGAACGCCTCTATACGGCTAAATATCAAATGGAGTTTTTACTTGAAAACGCCTCGACCTCAGAGCTTTCTTCCCAAGAAGATGCTTGGGTTAATACCCTCGAAACTTATAAAGTTGGTTTTGTGAAAGCAATGGAGGATGATCTCAATACTGCCGATGCTATTGCAGTACTCTTTGAATTAGTACGGGATTTAAATTCAAATCTTAACGACACCTCATCAAAAGCTGCCATCATTGCAGGGCAAGCTCTTTTTTCTGAGCTAACAGGGGTTCTTTCCTTAGCTGTTAAAGCCAAAGAAACAACCTTAGATTCGGAAATCGAAGATCTTATCGAACAACGACAGGTTGCAAGAAAGTCCAAAGACTTTAAACGTGCTGATGAAATTCGAGATGAGCTTTTGTCCAAAGGCATTGTTCTCGAAGATACCCGAGAAGGTGTTAAATGGAAAAAAGCCTAGAGTTCTCTGAACTTCAAAGTGTTTTAAATAAAAAATTAACAAAATCAGAAGCCATGGCTTTAAATCCCCTGACTCTTGCTTATATTGGAGACAGTATTTTTTCAAATACAGTTCGTCATTACCTAATTGGATTAGGGCATCAAAATGTAAATTTTTTAACTAAAAAATCCATTTCTTATGTAAAAGCTGATGCTCAAGCACTGATCATTCATCAATTGATGGAGGAACTGAGTGAGGAAGAAACTCGGATTGTCAAACGGGGAAGAAACACAACCTCTCACGTTCCTAAAAATGCAAAAGTATCTGATTATCGTTATGCGACAGGTTTTGAAGCTTTACTTGGTTTTTTAAGCCTCTGCGGTGAAGACCAACGGTTAGAGGAATTGATGATTAAAGGAATTAATATTATTAATCAAAAAGTGCATTCCTAAAAAAACAATCCCCATTCCCCTCATCCCTACAAGGGAAACATCCAAAATAATTCTGACCCGGAGGACTCAATGATCCGAATTTCTAACCTTAAACTACCCATCAGCAAAATAACCGATCATGACTCAGAACAAAGGGTCCTAGAAAAGGCTTTAATTTCTAAACTGCAAATAAAAACATCGGATTTACAGACCTTTAAAATCTTTAAAAAATCAATTGATGCAAGAAAAAAGGAAAGTCTTTTTTATGTCTATACCATTGATGCGACCTGTAAAAACGAAAATGTTCTTTTAAAAAAATTCGAAAAAAAAGGCCTAACCTCTACACCAAACTTATCTTACCCTTCTTGTTCTAAGGGAAATCAAACATTAACCATCCGCCCTGTGATTATTGGCATGGGGCCGGCTGGTCTTTTTTGTGCATTAACCTTGGCCAAAAATGGTTACGCCCCAATTGTTCTTGAACGTGGGGAAGATGTGGATTCACGTGCCGCTAAAATTAATCACTTTTGGAAAACAGGGGTTTTAGATTCCGAAAGCAATGTCCAATTTGGCGAAGGCGGGGCGGGTACTTTTTCAGACGGAAAATTAACTACCCTAATCAATGACCCTCGATGTCGATCTGTTCTTCAGGCTTTTATTAAAGCTGGCGCCCCTGAAGAAATTCTTTATAAAAGCAAACCTCACATTGGCACCGATCTTCTTAGAGAAACCGTAAAAAACATCCGAAAAGAAATCATCACTTATGGTGGAGAAATACGATTTAAATCTAACGTTACGGATTTTCTAATTGAAGAAAATACCCTAAAAAACTTGGTGATTAATGATACCGAAACCCTCCCCTGTTCTGTTGCCCTTTTAGGATTAGGACATAGCGCTCGGGATACTTTTGAAGTCCTACATTCACGTGGGGTTTTCATGACCCAAAAACCTTTTTCGATTGGCGTTCGTGTTGAACATCCTCAAAGCTTAATTGACCTTTCTCAATATGGAGCTTCTCATGAACATCCGGGATTAGGAGCTGCGGATTACAAGCTCTCTTACCACTCCCCTTCGGGAAGATCTGCCTATACTTTTTGTATGTGTCCTGGTGGCTATGTTGTTGCTGCCACCTCTGAGGAGAATAAAGTGGTGACTAATGGCATGAGTTTTCATGAACGAGCCGGAGAAAATGCCAATGCCGCTTTGTTAGTTGGGGTTCAGCCCTCTGACTTTGGAAGTGATCACCCTTTAGCCGGAATCGCCTTTCAACGAAAATGGGAAAGCCTTGCTTACCAATTGGGAGGTGGTAATTTCAATGCCCCTTGTCAACTGATTGGCGATTTCTTAGAAGATCGATTAACTACCCAGTGGGGAAAAGTCAGCCCAACTTATAAACCTGGTGTTTATTTTTCTATGCTTAAGGAATGTTTGCCAAATTATGTTACCCAAACCATGAAAGAGGCCTTCCTTCATTTTGATAAAAAAATCAAGGGGTATGCAATGGCCGATGGTATTATCACAGGAGTTGAAACCCGTAGTTCCTCACCCGTAAGGATTAATCGAAACGAAAATAATGTCTCTAATATCAGTGGTCTTTATCCCATGGGAGAAGGCGCTGGTTATGCTGGCGGAATCATGTCTTCTGCTGTTGATGGCATTAAAACCGCAGAAAAACTAATGGCACAATACGCTCCATATCTTGGGAATTAAAAATAATCACGTTTTCATCATTTAGGTGTCATTCATTTTTTATAAAATCAAGTAGGAGGCTAGTCATTAATTGACTAGCCGACCTCTCACACCACCGTGCGTACCGTTCGGTACACGGCGGTTACAGAATTTTAATATGTGCATCTGAATATATCTTTATTGGGTTTTTAAGTCCGAGTTTTCCGATATAGTCATTTGTTAATGTTTTCTGCAAGATAGGGCTACTGGATATCCTCCATAGCCCTTTTCTTGTGTTTGCAAACTCCCACGCTTTATTTTTATCAATTCCTAGTTTCTGTAAATTGCTAAAACGTGTTTTTACT
>JBOFGH010000047.1:0-17731 GCA_051649025.1 Eubacteriaceae bacterium | reverse complement strand
AGAAAAGTTAGGATATGTATCTCCAATAGAGTATCGTGAGAATACAGTTTCCTAACTTACGCTTTTTTCTTAAAGTCTCATCTGACTAGGTCAGTTCCATGTTATTATCTTTTTTATCAGTAAAACTCACAAATACCTCTTAGTTTACCGTGTAGCAACAACATTTGTTAGATCTAATTTACCACATTTCTTTTTCATTAGTTTCTCAAAAGGACAAACGGTCGTTATTTGTATCCCAACGGACGTTTATCCTTTTTTTCATATTTATGCCTTTATAAAAAGGTGTCGAAAAAGCCACTAATTTCTTTATAAGTATAACTTAAATAAGTGATGCTCAGAAGTTATTTTTTGCTAATACCTTGCACTTTATTGCTAATTATTCCATTAATGGCAATAAATATGCTTTAATGGAGTTTTATTGCATAGTTTTTGTGTATTATTTAACATTTGTCGTCTTTTTTGGTATTTTTTCTTCTTTATAATTTCTTTTTTATTAAATTTTCTTAAACTAAATTCAGAAAAATACAACAAAAAACAGAGTAGCTTTTACTACTCTGCTAAAATTTAAATGTTCAGTTAATGACTCTTCTCTGTTTTTATTTTCCAACGACTTTGTGGGCTTCTTCCACAATGCGCTCCATGGCATTTAAAATATTTTGATACCCTGTACATCGACAAAGGTGTCCTGATATTTCTTTTCGAAGCTCATCTCTTGTATAGCGTTTTCCAGAACCAACTATTGCTACAGCGGTCATGATTAGCCCTGGGGTACAAAACCCACATTGGACTGCTGCTTCTTCCACAAATGCTTGCTGTATTGGGTTTAATTCTCCTTGGGGACCTAACAATCCCTCCAGGGTTAAAATACTTTTTCCTTCTGCCCAAATAGATAAATAGATACAGGTATCAATGGCTTCGCCATCGATTAGAACGGTACAAGCACCGCATTCTCCAACTTCGCACCCTTTTTTAACACTGGTTAAACCCAATTGATTTCTTAAAGTATCTGCTAAGGATTCCCTTGAGTCAACTGCAACTTCAACAGGTTTGGCATTAACCATCATTTGAATAATTTTAAGCATGGATTTCACCTCCCGCATTAATAATTCCTTGGGTTAAAGCCCGGCGACTTAGCTCTTTCACCAATTGAATTCGGAAAGCTTTTGATGCTCGCCAACTATCTCTGGGATTCACGTCTGTTAAGATGGTGTCTTCAAGAGCTTTAAACATTTCTTTTGTAATCTTCATCCCCGTTATTTTTTTCTCAGCATTTGGACAACGCACTGGCACTGGTGATGCCACACCATAGGCAATTCGCACATCTTCAATAACCTCTTTGTTTGAAGAAAGCTTCACACTCACAGAACAACCCAAGGTCGCAATATCCATGGCATTTCTTTGGGCATACTTAATGTAGTTTCCTCCAAAGCCTTCATAATTATCTTTTGTTATGATAATTTGAGTTAAAATTTCTTCATGGGATCGATCGGTTTTTCCTACGCCTTTATAGAAATCCCCAATTTTTACTTCTCTTAAACCTGTAGGGCCTTCTAAAACCATCATGGCATTTAAGGTGCATAAGGTTGAAGCGGTGTCTGCACTGGTCACTCCGTTACATACATTACCTCCAATGGTTCCCATGTTTCTAATTTGTGGGCCTCCGACCTGATCGGCTGCATAGCCTAAAACAGGTAAGTGTTCTTTGATGATCGGATGATTGGTGACATTGGAAAAGGTGGTTCCTGAACCAATAATAATGGTTCCGTCTTCTGTCATGGTGATTCCTTTAATCTCGTCAATATCGTGGATACTTACCAAGGAAACCCCTGCATGTTTTCCCTCTCTCACCTGAATGAGGACATCGGTTCCCCCAGAAATAATCATAGCTCCGGGATCTTTTTCCAAGGCACTTATTGCATCAGAAACTGATTTCGCACAATAAATAGTCTTAATATCGTACATTTCTTTACTCCTCTCCCAACTGAATTAACCCTGCTTCTGCTAAATGCTCAAATAGTTTTTGTGGGTTGATCGGGCTACTATCAACGGGTACCCCTGTGGCATGCAAAATGGCATTACGAATGGCTGGAGCAATGGGGACTGTTGGTGGTTCCCCAAGTGATTTATTTCCAAAAGGACCTGATGGATCCTTCAATTCAATAAATCCAACGTCTAACTCTGGGGTATCCATTGAAGTCGGTAGCTTATAATCTAAAAGATTATTATTTAAAGGACGACCTTTTGCATCAAAAATTAATTGCTCCGAAAGGCCAAAGCCCAGACCCATGCTCATCCCCCCATGAACTTGTGCTTCTGCAAGCTGTGGATTGATTAATACGCCACTATCATGAACATTGATAATATTTAGTACTTTTACTTTTCCAACTGGCACATCCACTTCCACCTCTGCAAAAGTAACCCCAGTGGAAATGGTGTTATCGGTGCAATGGTGGGTTGCTTCGGCAGTAATATGAACCGATTTTTTTAAGCTATAGAAGGCTTCTAAGGCTAATTTATCCATCGACAATAGCACTTTTTTTCCTGCAATTTTTATGATGTTATTTTCAACAATATCTAAGTCCCCAGCTTCACAATTAAGGAGGTAACCTGCATAGTCAAGAATATTTTTCTTAAATAATTCAGCAGTCTTCTTAAGTGCCATTCCACTAACATAGGTCTGTCGAGACGCATAAGCCCCCGTATCAAATGGGGTAACATCTGTATCCTGTGTTGAAATAACATGGATGCGATCTTCTGAGATTCCGCAGGCTTCTGAAGCCATTTGTGTAAAGACGGTATCTGCCCCTTGCCCAATTTCAGTGGCACCCATTTGTACCTGGGCAGAGCCATCTTGATTAAGAACCATTCGAGCAGAAGCTGTTTCTAAAGAAATGGGGTAAACCCCAGTTTTATAACTGAAGATTGCCATTCCTACGCCTCGGCGAATATTTCCTGTTTCATTTGCGTAAACACTTCTTTTTTCATCCCAACCAATCTGATGTTTACCCATTTCAATACATTCTTGTAATGCATTGGTATGACAGGTAATCCCATTGTGTGGATCTTTATAACCTTGCTGTAAACAATTTTTTGTACGGAAAGCTAAAGGATCCATTCCAAGAGCATTGGCGATATCATCCATATGAGATTCCATTGCAAAACTAATCTGTGGGACTCCGTAACCGCGCATTGCCCCACCTGTGGAAATATTGGTGTAAACTGTTTTCGCTTCTGCTTCCAAAGATTTTTCTTGACGATACAAGTGTTTAAAGGCATTAATTGAATTGCCGACAATTGCATGTCCATGAGAAGCATAGCCGCCTTGATTCGACAAGGCTTCAATTTTTCGTGCAACAATGGACCCATCTTTACGGACACACGATTTAATATTAAATTTAATTGCATGTCGTACCCGTGTGAATGCAAAGGTTTCCTCACGGGTAAGCTCAATTTTAACAGGTCTCCCACCAATTTGGGCACACAACCATGCGTTTAGTGGTTCATATAATACTTCTTGCTTATTTCCAAAGCCACCACCAATGTAAGGTTTAATCACTCGGATTTCACCCCATGGAATTCCCATGGCTTGTCCAATAACACGTCTAACAATATGTGGGATTTGTGTTGAAGAAACCACCACAATTCTTCCCGATTCCATATATGCATAGGAAATTGGCACCTCAATATGACAATGCTGCACCGACTGGGTCTTATATGTTTTATCAATAACAATGGCCTCGGGTTCTGATGCCACTGCCTCTTCAAAGGTTCCTTCTCCAACACTAAAAGCACTTTTAACCAAAACATTATCTGGTTTTTCTTCATGAATCGGTGTCGCCCCTTCTGCCATCGCTTCTTCAACGGTTAGCATCACAGGATATTCTTCATACTCTACCTTAATCAAGTTAACAGCTTGAATTGCTGCTACTTCATTTTCAGCTATGACGGCTGCAATATCATCCCCATAGATTCTTACACGTTGGTTTAATAGTCGTCGATCTGAAATATCCTGATGGGATTTTTCAACGGACCATGGATGACCTGGTGTCGGAAAATCAATCTCTGGCACATCAAAACAAGTAAAAATTTTGACAACCCCTTTAACTTTCTCAGCTTCACTTAAATCAAATGCTTTTACTAAACCATTGGCAATGGTACTTCTAACAACCTTCGCAACCAATACATTGGATGGCATTAAATCATCTGTATACTTTGCTTTTCCTGTGACCTTATCATAGGCATCAACACGAATTTTACTTTTGCCAACTCCCATATTCGTTCCTCCTTTTCATAGCTCATTATTTTAGAGCATTATTATTTTTTATTATTATTGTTTATCCATTAACCATAAATGCAAAACGCACTGCAAAAAGAATGGCTAAAATAACCGTAATTAAATTAATTTCTTTGTATTTTCCTGATAATAATTTAATTAGAATATAGGTAATTAAACCTGCAGCAATCCCATTGGCAATTGAGTAGGTAAATGGCATAAATACGACGGTACAAAAAGCTGGGATGGCTTCTGTCATGTCTGAAAAATCAACATCTTTAATGGCTGATAACATTAACACACCCAAGAAAATAAGAGCTGGTGCTGTTGCTGCCGGTGGGATAATGGTAATAAATGGTGCTACTACAATTGCGGATAAAAACAAAAATGCTGTTGTTAAGGAGGTTAGACCTGTACGTCCACCCACTGCAATTCCTGCCCCAGATTCTACGACAGTGGTTGCTGTCGATGTTCCAATAAGAGCTCCCGCTGCACTGGCAATGGCATCACTCATCATCGCCTGTTTCATTCTTGGCATGTTCCCCTCGGCGTCCAACATATTCGCTTGCTTTGCTGTTCCTAGTAGGGTTCCAATGGTATCAAACATATTAACAAGGGCAAAAGCCAAAACCAACATTAAAATGGTAAAGATGGCTTGTCCTGCATCTCCTGAATTGGAAAACAAACCTGGAAAATCAATTTTAAAGAATGAAACTTCCATAAAATCACTCAATTGTTGACTCATATCAAGACTAAAGCCTGAAAAATGTGTTAGTCCTAAAGGAATACCAACCACTGTTCCCACTAAAATCCCAATAATCATAGCGCCTTTAACTTTTCTTGCGGTTAATGCACCAATCACTACTAAACCAATCAGTGCAACAATCGCTGAAGCAATCATATTACGATAATCAACGGCTGCATATTCGATTCCACCTGCAACAATTTTTTCTGTTACAAAAGTGCTATTCCATTGTGAAAAATCAATTAAGCCTACAAAAGTTGCGGGATTTCCAACAACCAAAGAACAATTTTTTAAACCAATAATGGTTAGAAACAAGCCAATTCCTGGTGCAATTGCATTTTTAATGGTTGCCGGTATGGCTTTAACAATGGCCTCACGAATTCCAACTGCTGAAATAAGTATAAACAATACCCCTGAAATAAAGACAATCCCAAGTGCTTGATTGTAAGTGTAGCCCATTCCTAAAACAATGGTATATGCAAAGAAAGCATTTAAACCCATTCCTGGAGCTTGGGCAAAAGGTAGTTTAGCATATAGAGCCATGAGCAATGTTCCAAAAAAGGAAATAAGACAGGTTGCGAAAAAGACGCCATTAAATACTTTCCCCGCCATCACAGAATCTCCCATAATATTTAGAGGTTCTGATAGCACCTGGGGATTAACCACCAAGATATAGGCAATGGCTGCAAAAGTGGTTAAACCAGCAATGATTTCTGTTTTAAAATCTGTATTATTTTCTGTTAATTTAAAATGCTTTTCAAAAAAACCTGTGTTTGTGTCGTTTTTCATAAGAGACTCCTCAATCATTATTTGGTGTGATTGGCCTCACAATTTTTTCTTTAATTTTCTTAATATCAATTATTTATTTAACTTTTTTTCCTTGAATATATTTAGCTCGAATTTGGTGATCTTCCCCTAAATAAATTAATCGTTCTAAACGCTGAACTAAGCTTCCATAGGCTTCCATGGTTTCAAAGTTGCTATCATCAATAACCACTGCGTCAAATTCATAGCCAGGTTCAAAACTTCCAACGTTCCCCCAGAATTCACCACCACCTTTAGTTCCTAAATAAAAAGCTTCTATTGCATTTAATGGTGCTAGCCCTTTATCCTTAAGAACCCAACGTAGTTTAGAAACTTGAATTGCGTCTGCCATTGCTCTAAAAATAGATAAGGAACCCCCTCCAGCAATGTCACTTCCAAGCCCAACTTTCATATTTCTATCTAAAAAAGTACGGACAGGTGCAATTCCCGAACAAATATTTGTATTTGATTGTGGACAATGGGCAATAAAAACCCCTTGGTCTTCAAGCATTTTTAATTCTATCTCTTCAGGGTAGGTACAATGTGCCATGATGGTAGGAACTTCTCCACCAAAAAGATCATATTTTGCATAAGCTCCTGCATAACAAGTTGTCTCCGGATGGAGTTCTTTTACCCATGCGATCTCAGAAAGATTTTCTGATAGGTGTGATTGCAACGGTAACTTGTATTCTTTTTGTATGGTACTAATTTTTTCCATTAATTCATCGGTACAAGACGGAATAAATCGTGGGGTTAAAATCGGCTTAACGTTTTCGTAACGGTTTACACTTTCTTCAATCCATGCAATCGTAGCCTCTGCAGATTCCTCAGCAGTTTCAGCCAAACTTTCAATGCTATTGCGATCCATGTTAACTTTTCCGACGTAAGCTTGTATTCCTGTTTTTTCAAGCAAGTCCATTAAAATAAGGGTTCCAGAACCATGAAGGGTTCCAAAAATTCCTGCTCTCGTTGTTGCACTATTTCCCAAATCTCTTACAAATTTGTCGTAGGCTTTATGGGCATAGTCCTCGTCGCCATACTTTGATTCTTCGGGAAATGTGTAGGTTTGTAGCCAGGGCAATAGTTCTAAATCCATCCCTAGCCCGCGATAGGTATACTGTGGCGCATGGACATGAAGATCCACTAATCCTGGAATGATTAAGTTATCTCCATAATCGGTTACTTGAAAGCTTAAATACTTTTCTGGTACTTCTTTAAATACACCAACGACTTTCCTGTCTTCACAAATTAAAAAACCATGAGACATTTCCATCAGTGTATTCTTGTCTTTTGAGTAAATAATATTACCCTTAAGTATGAATCCATTGGTTTTCATTCAGATTTCTCCTTGTCTTATGGCGGTTGCAATTTAGCTGAAAAACAGCTTTATTCAATTTTTTCGTATGATGATGCATCTTAATGGGAATAACCTAGGCATTGCAACGGAACACACTCATTAATTTAAACCTAGGACCTCTTCATTAAATCATACTCTTCCATAAAAAGTCTTTATTTTAGATTTTACACTTCATAATAAATTATTATTTTTTATTACGTTTTTTTTTAATTCTAAGCGCTTTTTAGAACTCAAGTGCAATTTTAAAAGACTTTAACGATTTCATAAAATCATATAGATAATAAATTTTTATCATTATAGCATATAACAAAAATAATGTCATTATTTTTTTATTTTTTTATCTGGCTTTTTTCTATTGATATCGAGGGGTTTTAATACTAAATTTTCAATGGCATGTGCAACACCATCTTCTTGGTAATCTAAGGTGATCCATGTGGCTAATTCCTTGATCTTATCATCTGCATTTCCCATAGCAACTGATACTCCTGCAAACTCAAGCATCTTTTTATCGTTGCCGCTGTCCCCAATGGCCATAACATTTTTAGGCGATATTTTTAGCCTTTCGCAAATTTGTTTGAGGCCTTCACCTTTATTCGCAGTCCGATGGTTGACTTCAATATTATTTGTGAGGGCACTTGTTAAAGTAACCCCTTTTATACGAGAAAATTTTCTCCACAATAATTCAAAATCATGATTGCTTAAAGCTGGAATATTTAGTTTTTCAATTTCCTTGCAATGATTTTTTGTAAATTCTAAAACACTGTCAACATGATTTGATTTCGCTTGAAGTAAATCAACTAAAACATCTGGAAAATCAGGGTTTCCTTTCATTTTAGAAAAATATCCGTGTTCCGCATAAGACTTTCCTTTGCTATAAACTTCAATAAATATTTTCTTCTTGGAAACACTATTCATAATTTTCATAACATTTCCCGCTCCAATATAATTATTGCTTAAAATTTCTTGGGTTTTGAGATTGTTGACTGCTGCTCCATTAGAAGTAACGGCATAATCAATCCCTGTCAAATTTATAACTGACTCTGGCAATTGAGTGAAAATTCTCCCTGTTGCAGGAACCACATGGATTCCCTTTTTAACAGCTGCCTCTAAAGCCTTCTTTGTTCTTTCCGAAATTGTTTTATGATCTTTTTGAAGTGTTGTACCGTCCATATCAATTGCGATTAATTTAATCTCCATGCTTATCTCCGTTCTTTTTCTTGCTCTAAGTCTAACATAGTCTTTTATTTTTTGCACTAAGTAAGCCTTTACAGTTTTTCCTGTAAAGGCTTACTTTATGTTAATTCATTTAATTTTTACACAGCAATTCTTTTCCACTTTCATTTGTCATTGGGCGGGCATAATAGTAGCCTTGAATATAATCACATCCGCAATATACCGAAAACTGTTTTTCTTCCAAAGACTCAACCCCTTCAACAACAATGTCAAAGTTCATTTTCTTTAGAGCCATGGTAATATATTCCATAAAGGTTTTAGATTTTTCTGTTTTCATTGCTGCTTTAAGAATACTTTGATCAATTTTAATGGTTTGAAAAGGAATTTCAAGGACGGCTGCCATATTTGAATAGCCTGTACCAAAATCATCTAAACTAAACAAAATCCCTTCTTTTTCCATGTCTTCCACAAAAGATTTAACATGTTCAAAATCTTCAATTAAGGCACTTTCTGTAATTTCAATTTTTATTTTTGAGGGGGGGATTTTATGACAATTGATAATTTTAAGTATTTTTTCTTTTAAATCTTTCTGCATGATTTGCAGTACCGAAATATTGATAGAAACCCACTCAATTTCTCCTCCAGATCCTAAAATCTTTTTAATAAAGTTACACCCTTGGGTCAAAACTTCATAGGTAAGGTCAAAAATCAAACCCGTTTCTTCTGTCATTGGTATAAACTCACCGGGAGAAATTGAACCAATTGAGGTATGCTTTAATCTAAGTAGCCCTTCTGCCGCCGTAAATTTTTTCTTCTTTACTGACCAGATAGGCTGAAAATAAACCTCAAATCGATTGCTTTCAAAGCTTTCTTCAAGAATTTCTGCAATTTGTTTCTTTCGCTCGTGCTTATGAAGCATCCCTTTTGAACAGTAAGCATAGATTTCTGTTTTTTCTTTTTTGATGGTTTCAATGGTATAGTCTAATCCCCCAATAATATTTTCCAGGGTATTTCCAACTTCAGGGCATCTTATTAATCCAATTGCAAAAGAAATAAAACAACTAAAACGCCCTATTCTCATTGGCTCTTTGTATAAGTTTAAAAAAGATTCTAAATATTCTTTTTCGGCAATTAAATCTTTCGATTTTAATAAAAAAGCAAATTGGTCTCCATCCACCCGAAAAACCCTTTGGTTATCTCCAATCTCTAAAAAAGTCTTTCCTAACTCTTTTAAAATTAAATCTCCATTTTTATGCCCAAAGCGCTCGTTAATCCATTTAAATCGATTGATTGCAAGGATCATCACTGTCAATGGTTCTGTGTTTACTTTTTTTAATCGCATTTCGAGCTCTCTCAAAAATCCTTGACGATTTCCCAACCCTGTCAAGGTATCGATTGGAATGTTTTCTTGATCTTTGTTTTTCATATTCAAAGACATTTATTTCCATCCTCTTTTCACGAAAGCTTTGTGTCTTAATTACTGCTGTACTGTTTGAGTTTTAAAGGCTTTAAATAGAACTTTGCAAATGGCCACCGTCAAAATGCTGGCAACCAAAGCTTCTGGAATTCCATTGACCCCAATGATCCCTAAGATAACACCATAGAGGGCACTACTCGAAACCTCTTTTGCCTGGGCATAGTCACTTCCAAAAAACAAATAGATAAAATTCATTACCAATAAGGTATTCGTTAATGACCCTCCAATCCCTGCAACCGCTAGTGCCAAGGAGTCATTGTTTTTAATTTTTTTCATCCATTGATAAAGGTAATAAGGAACTACACCCACTAATATTCTTGGAAGAAAACAAATCACTAAACTCCAAAAGTTTCCTGAATATGTTCCCAATGAATAAAAGGGAGTAAACACAAAGGACGTTAAGGTTGGATTGACAGTATTCATCACTAAGCTCGTTAGCCCAAAAACAAAGCCTAAAAAACCTCCATACTTCGGTCCTAATACCACACTACCAATAATCACTGGCACATGAATAATTGTTGCTCGTGTAAATCCCAAAGGTATGTAGCCCAAAAATGGTGTTACTGCCATGAGAATAATAATCGCAACAAAAAGAGAGACGTTGACCAAATCTTTGGTCTTATTTTTTTTCATTTTAACCTCCTGCTATCGTTCCAATCTCGTCGGATACAATGCAACTCCATTTTAACTTTTTTTTTCCTTAAATTCAATAAAAACTTGTGTTTACCTTCAGTCGTTTATTTTGTATAATGTTAACTGTTCTTTAAAAACAACACCAATTTATTCAATAACAATGCGAAAGGATTGAAATGAAAAATCTTTTAAAAAATAAAACAGTTGTCCTTGGTATTACAGGAGGTATTGCAGCGTATAAAATGGCAAATGTTGCTAGTAGTCTTACTAAAATGAATTGCACAGTTTATGTAATTATGACCAAAAATGCCACAGAGTTTATATCCCCCAAGGTTTTTGAGAGCCTTACTGGAAACAAAACCATTCTAGAAACCTTTGACAAAGAAATTCAATATAATATTGCGCATATTTCTTTAGCAAAAAAGGCAGATCTTTTTTTAGTCGCACCAGCTACCGCTAATGTGATTGGTAAAATTGCACATGGTATTGCTGACGATATGCTCACTACCACAATTATGGCTTGTACTTGTCCGCGATTAATTGCCCCAGCAATGAATACCGCGATGTATGAAAATCCAATTCTACAAGATAATTTAAAAAAATTGAAAAAATATAATTTCACTATCATCAAACCTGATGTCGGTATTCTCGCTTGCAAAGATGTTGGTTCTGGAAAACTTCCCAATGAGGAACACCTCATCAATTATGTTGTTAGGGAACTCGCCTTTCCTAAAGATTTAAAAGGAAAGAAGGTTTTAGTTACAGCTGGCCCCACCTGTGAAGCCATCGACCCTGTCCGTTACATTACAAATCATTCCAGCGGAAAAATGGGATATGCTATCGCAAATGCCGCAATGTTAAGAGGGGCTGAAGTGACCTTGGTCTCTGGTAAAACAACATTAGAACCTGTTCCTTTCGTAAAATTTATTCCTGTTGTTTCTGCTAGTGATATGTGCGCCGCCGTAATGGAGGCTTTTGAAGAAATTGATATTGTTATAAAGGCGGCGGCTGTTGCCGATTTTAAACCAAGCTTTATATCTGAAGATAAAATCAAAAAAGAAAATGCTCCCACGGAAATCCAACTTTCTCCAACCATCGATATTTTAAAAACCGTTGGAGAAAAGAGAAATCCTAATCAATTCATCTGTGGCTTTTCAATGGAAACAGAAAATATGATTGAAAATACACAAAAGAAATTAAAAAGAAAAAATGTGAATATGATGATTGGAAACAATCTTAAAGACAAAGGCGCAGGTTTTAAAGGCTCCACCAATCGTGTCACCATTATTACTGAAAATAAGGTAGATCCATTGCCTCTTATGTCAAAAGATGCAGTTGCCCATTGTATCATCGATGCAATTTTGAGCGAATTAAAATGACAGGTAATAAACTGAGTCAAATCGCTTTAAGTGTTGGTAAAATTCTTTTAACCAACGGCGCAGAAACTTCGCGTGTAGAAGAGTCTGTTGAACGTATTTGCAAAGCTTGCGGGGCTAAAGAAGTTCATGCTTTTGCGGTTTTAACCACTATTATTGTTACCATTACCATGGATGATGATGTCCCTATTACTCGAACCTGTCGCATTCATCATCGTACTATCGAACTTCACAAAGTAGAATGTATTAATAACTTATCCCGGCGCATCTGTTACGAAGCAATGTCTTATGATGAAATCATTCAAGAAATTGATCGGGTGAATGCCTTTCCTTCATATCCGACTAAAATGATGTTTTTTGCCTATGGTTTCGTCGCCGGTTTATTTGCTCTTTTCTTTGGAGGAACACTTCTTGATGCAATGGTTGCTTTTATTGCTGGGCTATTTATTAAACTTTCACTCGATGTCATGTCAAAGCTTTCTGTTAATAGTTTTTTTGTAAGCATTTTAGGAGGCGTTATTGCTGCAACCACTGCTCTTTTAGCTGTTTTCCTATTTCCTGTTAATAAAGACAGCATTATCATTGGTGCCATTATGACCTTAGTTCCGGGGCTCTCAATAACCAATGCCATCCGTGATCTCATTGCTGGTGATTTTCTTTCTGGGGTTACTCGGGGCATTGAAGCCGCGTTAATTGGGGCTGGCATCGCTATTGGTGTCGCTGTTCCACTTACCCTACTTAAATATTTAGGAGGCTTTTGATAATGGAAATGATTATGACTTTTTTCTATGCTTTTTTTGCCTCTTTTGCTTTTGCTATCACCTTTAATATTAGAAAAAAACGCTTATTCTTTGCTGCATTTGGGGGTGCTTTAGGCTGGATTATTTTTAATCTTTTCAATGGTGTCTTTCAAAATGACGTCTATCAGTATTTTTTTGCAACCATTGGGATCTCTCTTTACGCTGAAATGTTAGCACGAATTTCGAAAGCACCTACAACAATTTATCTTGCCGTTGCTCTGATCCCTTTAGTTCCTGGTGGAGGTGTCTATTACACCATGCTACACCTACTAAATGAAGATGTTCAACTTGGGGTATCTACTGGATTACATACCTTGGCCATTGCTGGTTCCTTAGCCATGGGAATTTTATTAGTCTCAACGATTGTAACGATTGTTCGAAAAGTTTTTCTTGATTTAAAACAAAAAAAATTAAAGCAAAAACACGTTTAGAATAAACTAAGAGGCTGTAAAAAACGCTCCCAACAAAAAAAAGAGGATGCACATCAATATCCTGATGTGCATCCTCTTTTTAATTCAAAATTGGTTTTACAAGTATTAAGCTCATATATCCTTTTTTAACAACAACTATTCTCTTTACGATCTCCGCAACCACACATCTTTTCTAATTTTTCCTTTGGCTCTGAACAACATGATATTTCTTCATTTGAAGCCGAACCACAGCATCCTTCAACGCCCTCTTTACTTCCACAGCAACTTTCTCCTCTTGCTTTTTTCATCATATTGATAAATTCTTCGCCAGACATATCAAGCCATGCAGCTAAATCTGTATTTGATGGATAGCTTCCTTTTTGAAGTACCTCACCATCCACCATCGTAATAGGCAATACCTCTATTCCCTCTTTTGACAATAAGTCGTTCACCTTTTGATTATCGACATAAGCCTGTGGCTCTTGAGATAGGTTGTAGCGCTTAATCAACTTACCTTCTCCTTCAAAAGCATTGATGATCGCCGCTATCCTCAATAACTCACTATCGACTCCTGGTCCACAAACTCCTGTTGAACAGCACATCGCTGGATCATATATTTCTACGCTCATTTTTACCTTTACCTCTTTCTTTTTATTTAAAACTCTTCTGAAAAGTTCATATTACTGTATATTCATATATTAATCATTCTCAATTCTTTTGTCAAGAAAATTTCTGTTTTTTTACCATCGTATGATGCATTGCTTTTTAAGAAAATTAACCCTATAATGTAATTAAATACATGATAACGATAATAAACCCCCAATTTGGGTAAATTATTAGAATCTGGTGCCTTGTTTTTCAGTAATAAAAAGGAGAGTAAAATGAAAATTATTATAATCGGTGCTGTCGCCGGGGGAACTTCTGCTGGAGCAAAAGCCCGGCGAAATGATGAAAATGCTGAAATTGTAATTTATGAAAAAGATCAAGATATTTCCTATTCTGGGTGTGGCTTGCCCTACTATATCGGTGGAAAAGTTGGACTTGAATCGATTGTGCCTAGAACTACAGATTTTTTTAAAGCCAAATACAATATTGATGTTTTTATTAACCATGAGGTCCTATCCATTGATTTGCATCATAAAACGCTATCGGTTAAGGATCTTTCAACCAATATCACTTTTGTAGATACCTATGATAAACTGATTATTAGCACAGGCGCTTCTGCCTTTGTTCCCTCCATTAAAGGAATTGATTCTCCCAACGTATTTTTTCTTAGAAATGTTCAAAATGCCATTGCCATAAAAAATTTTATTGAGAAAAAACAACCTAAAACAGCAGTGGTTGTTGGGACTGGTTTCATTGGCTTTGAAGTCACGGAAAATTTAGCTTCCCTTGGTATTTCAGTTACGGTTCTTGAAAGAGCTGGAAAAATTACCCCAAACCTTGATGAAGAGATGTCAAATGTTTTAGAAGAATTGGTTTCAAAAAAAGGAATTTCGATTTTAACAAACGCAAATGTTGTCGAAGTCACCCAGCAAGGTGCACTATTAGACAATGGAGACTTTATTCCTGGGGAGCTAATTTTAATTGCGACTGGCGTGAAACCAAATGTAGCATTGGCCAAATCCGCGGGCATTCTTATTGGCGCCTCTGGAGGAATTAAAGTTGATCAACATCTTATGACAATTGACACGAATGTTTTTGCCTGCGGTGATTGCATCGAAACTTGGTCTTTGATCACCCAAAAACCATATTTTCGTCCTTTGGGGTCCACCGCAAATAAAACAGGTAGAATTGTTGGAGAAAACATCTTTGGTAAAAATAAAATTTACCCTGGAAATTTGAGCACAGGTATTTTTAAACTATTTGATATCACTGTTGCTACCACTGGTCTCTCTGAAAACGAAGCAAAACTAAATGGTTATGACTATCTGGTCTCCCATGATGTTAAGCCCAATAAACCTGGAATGATGGGCGGTCGTGAAATGACCATTAAAACCATTGTCGATAAAAAAACACAGCAGATTCTTGGTGTTCAAATAATTGGTTATGAGGGGGTCGACAAACGCCTCGATGTCTTTGTCACATTGATCACTTTAGGTGCCAAAGTAGATGAATTGGTTAATCTTGATTTAGGCTATGCTCCACCTTTCTCTACGGTTAGAGATCCGATTCATTATACAGGCATGATTTTAGATAAACAACTCAATGGTCCTCAATAAAAAAGTTAGCCCCTTGAACAAATCTATGGTATTTCCATATTTCATCCACAATCAAAAAAGAAAGCCAGAAAATTATTTCATGGCTTTCTTTTTTTTATCTATTTTTTAGTATTCAGACATCCGTTTATAACCATCATATCTTTCTAAAGCTTCTTCTTTTGCTTTTGCATAAAGCATTTCGGAAACTTCAGGGAACGAAAGTTTAAGGGAAGTATATCTTACTTCTGAATCAAGGAAGCTTGTAAATTTATCCATGTCTGGCTCTTTAGAGTCTAAAACAAATGGATTTTTACCTTCTTCTTTTAATGTTGGGTTAAATCGATAGAGATGCCAGTATCCTGCTTCCACAGCAAAAGCTTCATGGGTTTGAGTTCGGCTCATTCCACCTTTAATACCATGATTAATACATGGAGCGTAAGCAATAATTAATGAAGGACCATCATAAGCTTCTGCTTCTTGAAGTGCTTTCATAAATTGGTTTTTATCAGCCCCCATAGCAACTTGAGCAACATAAACATATCCATAAGTCGCTGCCATCATTCCAAGATCTTTTTTCTTAATTCTTTCTCCTGCAGCAGCAAATTGTGCAACCGCAGCTGTTGGTGTCGATTTGGAAGCTTGACCTCCAGTATTTGAATAAATCTCAGTATCGAGTACAAATACATTAATGTTTTTACGTGAAGCTAACACATGATCTAAGCCACCATAGCCAATATCGTAAGCCCAACCATCACCACCAAAGACCCAAACAGATTTTTTAATTAAAAATGCTTCATTGTCTTTAATGAATTGTACACGCTGAGCCAAAGCACCTTCTGGGCTAAAGTCTTTAAGGGCTTCAACTAATTGAGCAGAAGCAACTTTAGATGCATCTGCATCTTTTCTAGAATCAATCCATGCTTTTCCTGCTGTTTTAATCGCTTCTGGTACATCGCTGCCAATAATTTCTTCAAGGTAACTTTGGATGGTATCTGCCATTTTTTCTGTGGCTGTCATCATACCAAATCCATACTCAGCATTATCTTCAAATAAAGAGTTTGCCCAAGCTGGCCCTTTACCTTCTGCATTTTTACAATAAGGTGTAGATGGTGAAGATGCTCCCCAGATTGAAGAACAACCTGTTGCATTTGCAATTAACATCCGATCCCCATACAATTGGGTGATTGTTTTAATATAAGGTGTTTCTCCACATCCTGCACACGCCCCTGAGAACTCAAGTAATGGTTGACAGAATTGGCTTCCCTTAACGGTTCCTTTGGCTACTAAGTTATCTTTTACTTTAACTGTGGTTGCATAATTCCACAATGAAATCTGTTTTTCTTGGGTTTCAATTGGTTCCATTTCCAATGCTTTCGTTTTTGCTGGGCATGCATCTTGACAGTTCCCACAACCTGTACAATCCAGGGTGCTTACTTGAATGCGATATTCTAAATCAGCAAAAGCTTTTCCAGTTGCTTTGATTGTTTCAAAGCCTTCTGGGGCTGCCTCTTTTTCTCCCTTATCCACTAAGAAAGGTCGAATGGCTGCATGTGGACATACAAATGAACATTGGTTACATTGGATACAATTTTCTGGAATCCACTTAGGAACGTTCACAGCAATACCACGTTTTTCATAAGCTGAAGAACCTGCCATAAAAGTACCATCTTCTGCGCCAACAAAAGCTGAAACTGGGATGTCATCCCCTTCTAAACGATTGATTGGACGTAGGATTTCCTTAATAAATTTAGGTGCATTTTCATCTTGAACAACAGGATCGTTCGCAGTTTTCCATGCTTCTGGCACCTCAACTTTAACAAGTGCTTTTATTCCTTGGTCAACCGCTTCATTATTCATATCAACGATTTTTTGACCTTTTTTACCATAGGATTTTAAAATGCCCGCTTTAGAGTATTTTATTGCATCATCAATTGGAATAATATCTGCTAACTTAAAGAATGCTGATTGCATAATCATGTTAGTACGACGGCCTAAACCAATTTCATCTGCTATTTTTGTAGCATTGATGGTGTAAAAATTAATCTCATTCATTGCAATATAACGTTTCATTGCTGCAGGGATACGTTCTTCTAGCTCTTCTTGAGTCCAAACAGTATTTAGGAGGAATGTTCCACCTTTTTTTAACCCTTTAAGTAAGTCATATTGATTAACATATGCTTGGGTTGAACAAGACACAAAATCTGAATTTACAATTAAATAAGTCGATTTAATGGGTTGTTTTCCAAAACGTAAATGCGAAACGGTTACCCCGCCTGATTTTTTACTGTCATAAGAAAAATAACCTTGGGCATATAAATCAGTATGATCCCCAATAATTTTAATTGCAGATTTATTTGCACCAACAGTTCCATCAGAACCAAGTCCCCAGAATTTACATCCTTTTGTTCCCTGTGGAACAGTGTGTAAGCTTTCACCGAGTGATAAACTTGTATTGGTCACATCATCTACAATCCCAATGGTA
>JBOFGH010000046.1:0-2794 GCA_051649025.1 Eubacteriaceae bacterium | reverse complement strand
GATAGAATATATACAATATTACAATGAAAATCGAATACAAGAAAAGTTAGGATATGTATCTCCAATAGAGTATCGTGAGAATACAGTTTCCTAACTTACGCTTTTTTCTTAAAGTCTCATCTGACTAGGTCAGTTCCGTAAAGCAAATTCTTCACTCTTTTTTATTTAAAACAATTTCTATTTAAGTCTATTTTCCTGAAAACAAGTTGCTAAAAAAGTTTCCAACCTCTTCGAAAAATACTTGTACTTGATCAAAAAATCCCTGGGTATTTTGCCCTGCTTGAGCTAATTTGAGTAACGTATCAGGATCCATGTTTAATTGGTTAAACTTGTTAACCAAACCAAGGATTTCTTCTACCTGAGCACTTGTTAAGTTTTCGTTATATTTTGTTGCTGTTTCTTCAATCAGTGCCCTTATTTCATCATCTGACATGTTTTTTGTCTGGGCAAGCTCCCCTTTTAAGCTGTTAATAATATTGACGGCATCGTCTCCAATTTCATCTTGAAGATTTCCTGTCACCACAACCTCTTCAACCGCCGTTGTTTTAGCCTCTTGGTTTAATTCTTTTCCTGTCGCTGTTTCGTACGCTTTATAAATTCCTGTTAATGCCCCTGTTCCTGACACTGGGGTATAGGCGGCAACAATCACCTTTGCATTTGTAATGCCTGCCGTTGCTAAAGCGGCTTTGTACATACTATCCGACACCCAATCAATATTATTGGTCTTTAAGTCAATCCCTCCTTTATCCTTTTCTTGTACATAAACACTGGATAAAGCAATGCTTCCAATTTTTTCCACAGGCACAAGACCTTCAAGATAATTTCTCTCATCTCGGTTTGTCACAACCGTTTCTTCAACATCTCCACGCTTAATTCCAAAAAAGCCATAGACCGTTTCCAATTGTTTTTCAGTATTATCTGCTCCAATTGCAACTGCGGCACTTTTGGTATCCGCCAAAACTGGCGAAAACAATGACATTCCTAAAACAACTGCAATGATACTTCCAATTATTTTCTTTTTCATTATTTACCTCTTTTTCTTTCTTAAACTAACTTCCTTTTTTGTGATCTTTTTATTTCATTCTATGGAAGAATAACAGTTTTATCTGTTTTTTAGCTTAATTTATATCTTTATGCAAAAAAGATTTTCAATTCACCCTGATCATAGGTTGCTTTAATAATGTTTTTTTCCTTGAGTTTCGAGGGTAAAATAATGTTCCGTTGTTGATTGTTAATGGTTAAAAAGAGTTCTTCTCCTTTTTGATACAACTCAAAATCTCTTTTTTCCATAAAGGGGAGTGCAATTCCAAAACAATAACCCTCAGCCACTTTATTCATCTTAAAAATAGTTTCTTTTGAAAAAATAGCATCAGGATTTTTTTCTTCATAAATCAAATTTCCCGCCATTTCTAGCCGTTCCAAGGTTCTGAGTTCTTTTGTCAGCAAAGGCATTTTAAAAATTTGGAGCCCAGAAAAGCTGTTTTTAATATCCTTTAAACTCTCTTCTTGGTTGATGATCCATTGATCAAAATACCCCTCTAAAGCTTCCCTAGGATATATTTTATTAATAACAACAGCATCCACATTATAGTCATACAAATGGAGGTAAGTAAAGTTTCTCTTAGATTCTTTTACCACAATTTTTTCAGGAGTGGTTACAATTCGGATACTCAAAATCTCTTTGCTTAACATCAAATTTTGGAGCTTCTCCATCTTCCCGAAAAGATTTTCAACTTCATCAAAAATATTCTCTTGGGGCATCGGGATTCTTGCGGTCTTTTCCACCACAGGCCCTACGACCTTAAGAGCCTTCCTTTTTATCGGGAGGATTTTTTCGATCCAATTCCCTAACATTTCGGGAAATTTTAACAAAGATAAGGTCTCTCCCGTGGGTGCGCAGTCAATGACTAATACATCGTATTCCCCTTCTTCATAAATTTCCATCATTTTAAACAAAGAAAAAAGCTCTTCAAAGCCTGGAAAAACAAGAAGCTCTTCTGTTTCAATACTTCCGCCACTTTTGGAAGTTAAGAGTTCTTTTAAATAATTTTGAAGATTTCCCCAAGCTTTTTCATTTTCTAACACCGTATCAATTTCCATCCCATAGAGATTGTCACTTATTTTTTCTGGGGTATTTCCCAATTCTTTATTAAAAGAATCTCCTAAACTATGGGCTTGATCCGTACTCATAATTAGAACTTTTTTTCCTGCCGCCCCAAGCTTACAAGCGGTTGCTGCTGCAACACTTGTTTTTCCAACCCCACCTTTACCTGTATATAAAATAATTCGCATGATCTCCCTTTCCCTTCATTTCCCTATCCACTTTTCTTCAAAAGGTTTCACGTGAAACTTTTTCCCCTTTTTCTATCGCTTTTTTCCCTATAAAATTTCTATTGCCTTGATATTAACCTTCTTTTTATTCTTTTTGTTTTTATGATTTTTTCCTTTCTGAGCCCCCTTTTCCGAAAGACTTATCTTATAGAACTCTATCAATCCTTCCGTTAAGGATTTTATGACTTCTTTTTGAATCTTGTCAATTTTTCGATTTGTTTTTGGGGGAAGTAATCCTCTTAAAGCTTCAATTTCTAATTTTTTTGCCTCAAACATTAACGAAAGAAATTCCTTATTCATTTTTATCTCCTTTAATAAAAAATAATTAGGCATTTGATAAATGCCGCAAGCCCTTGATTTTACTGGGCTTTGTTACTCATTTTATATAAATTTTCTCTCCACAAGTGGTATAATATAGGTACCAACAATACATTTTACAACCTATGGAGGAGAAAATTTATGG
>JBOFGH010000045.1:0-120602 GCA_051649025.1 Eubacteriaceae bacterium | reverse complement strand
GCCATAAATTTTCTCCTCCATAGGTTGTAAAATGTATTGTTGGTACCTATATTATACCACTTGTGGAGAGAAAATTTATATAAAATGAGTAACAAAGCCCAGTAAAATCAAGGGCTTGCGGCATTTATCAAATGCCTATATCAGAGTATTATAAGGAGAGAAAAAATGAGTTTTATTGGGAAGTCAATTAATGAATTAATTAATACAGAATTTGCATGCCAATGTGGAAAAAATCATATTGCTAATATTGAGACGATTGCAATTGGAAAAGGGGCCATTAAACAATTAGAGAGCATCATTGATGGACAAGTCTTAAAAAACGGAGAGATTTTTAATCAATCAAAGGATACCATTTTTGTTGTGAGTGATGTAAATACCCACAAAGTTGCTGGAAAAATGGTTTTTGATCAGCTCAAAACACAGGGCTATTTAGTCAAGGAATATGTATATCCCCATGGGAGTATGCATGCTGAAGATAAATATGTGGATGAAATGCGTGAGCATTTACCAGAAGATACCCAATTAATTATTGCTGTTGGGTCAGGTTCTTTAAATGATATTACCCGTTATGTTGCTTTTCATGCGGGAGTCCCTTATTATATTATTGCAACAGCGCCTTCAATGGATGGATATGCATCAAATGTTTCCCCTTTAATACATAACGATTTAAAAATAACTTATACAGCCGAATGCGCAGCGGCTATTATTGGTGATGCTGATATTTTGGCGACAGCTCCAATGGTGATGATTGCAGCAGGGCTTGGGGATGTTATTGGAAAATACCTTGCTATTTTTGACTGGAAATTATCCAGCATTATCAGTGGTGAATATTATTGTGATGCCGTTGGTGATCTTGTATTATATTCCGTTAAAAAATGTGTTGATAATATTGAAGGAATGAAAAGAAGAGATCCAGAAGCCATGGAATATTTAATGGAATCTTTAGTGCTTATTGGAATTGCAATGAGTTATATTGGATTTTCTCGGCCAGCTTCTTCTTCGGAACACCACATTGCACATTTTTTAGAAATGAAATCTATTTTCGCAGGAGAGTATGGTGAGTTACACGGTACAAATGTGGGAATGGCAACATGCTTAATTGGGGAAATGTATCGTCAATTTGCAGAAATGCCTATAAATTACGAAGAAGCACGAAAGCATGCACTTGCATTTAACAAAATGGCGTGGGAAGAAGAAATCCATCGTACCTTTTTGTCAGGAGCTGAGGAAGTCATTAAATTATACGAAACGGCTCAGCAAAATAATCCTGAAGATGTTTTACGTCGGATTGACGCCATTGAGGAAAATGAAGCGGCAATTATGGAAATGATCCGTGAGGTGTCAATAAAACTGGATGAATGTCCACAAATGCTTTTGTCATTAGAGGGGTTAGTAAATCCCAGTGGTTACCCATTAACGAAAGGCGAAGTACAAGATGTTTTGACCTATGCAAAAGAATTGAGAAATCGCTATGGTTCATTACAATTTTTCTATGACCTTGGTGTTTTAGAAGGATTATCAGATAAGATTGCCAGAAAGTATATGAAATAATTAAGAGAAACAATAAAAAACATCTGTGTTTGATTCCTATTAATAGGAAGATTTCAAAACACAGATGTTTTTTTTAGGTTTTAAATAGTTTTAGAACCCTATTAGGTTAGTTTTAATTGTTTCATTAAAAAGGGTAAAGCCTTTTCGAAACAAACCCCATAGCGCCGTTCTTGATTAAGTTCTAAGGTTAATGCGATACATTCTCTGACATAATCAACCGCAATTTTCATAGATTCGTCAAGGGTAAAGTCATTTAAGAGACCAGCTAAAAGGGCACTTCCGAAAACATCTCCAGTGCCATGGTAATATCCGTCAATTTGATCGCAAAATGCGTAACTTATTTTCTGGGTTTCGGTATCGTAGGAAGCCGCTCCAAGACGTCCTTGTTCAAAAGAAACGCCAGTAAGAACTACTTTCTTCGATCCTAATTTTGAAAGGCGTTTTAAGAGGGCTTCGATATAGGGTTGGTCATAGTCGCTCCCCACATACGCTTCCTCTAATAGGAACGCTGCCTCAGTTAAATTGGGGACGATAATATCGGCTTCGGCACAAAGCTTAGCCATACCTCTAGCCATTTCAGGGGAATAAATAGCATAAAGCTCGCCGTTATCAGCCATTACTGGATCAACTAAAATGAGATTATCCTGGGTTTTGAAGGTTTGAAACAAATTGGCAATAAGATCAATTTGCTCAAAAGAACCTAAAAATCCACTATATAAAGCATCAAATTTCAAATTTAAGCTTTGCCAGTGTTCGGAAATTGGGATGATATCTTCGGTTAAATCACGGTAAGTAAAATTTTCAAAACCGCCGGTATGTGTCGACAAAACAGCCGTAGGTAAAACCCCAGTGTCTAAGCCGCCAGCAGAAAGAATTGGTAAGGCAACGGTTAAAGAACAACGCCCTACACAAGAAATATCATGAATAGCCATTACTTTTTTTTGTTTTTCCATTTTTGTGTCTCCTTGTCTTTTGAATGTTTTTATTATAGAATAAAACTGATCCCATAAAAAGGTTCAATTTCGATAAAAATATTGAGGTCAGATTGGAGGTTATGAATGATTATTCCAAGAAACAAAGGTCAGAAACCTTTGTATAAGTGTTTTTATGAGTATATAAAAAATGAAATTCGCCTTGGAAATTTAAAAAAAGGGGATCGTTTGCCTTCTAAACGAGACTTAGCCTTTCAGAATTCAGTGAGTGTCAACACGGTGGATGCGGCTTACAGTCAACTTTTTGCAGAGGGATACATCGAATCTCGACCACGAAGTGGTTTTTATGTGTGCGAAATAGATGAATATATTATTGAGTATAAAGATTTAAATCCGCTAAAGAAAGCAATGAAGAAAAAAGAATCTTCTACTGGGAGTAAGGTTTTGATCGATTTTTCTCCGATAGAAATTGACCAAAAGAATTTTCCTTATGGAGACTTTAAAAAAGTTTTTAAAGGGGTATTCAATGAATATGATTTGAATTTATTAAAAAAACCAGACATACAAGGTGAACTTTTGCTAAGAAAGGCTCTTGTACAATTGCTTCATCGTACCCGAGGGGTTAATTGTTTTGAGAATCAAATTGTTATTGGAGGAGGAACGGATAATCTATTACAAACCTTAAGCTACCTATGGGGAAGTAAAAAGGTAATTGCCTTAGAAAATCCTGTCTATCTCAAGGCATTTAAAATATTTCAAAGATCAGGAAATTGTCCAAAACCAGTCGATATCGACGAAAAGGGGATTAAAATTGATCCATTATACCACCTAGGGTGTCAGGCGGTTTATGTAACGCCCTCGCATCAATTTCCTTTGGGCATGAGTATGCCCATCGATCGGAGGATTCAACTCCTTAATTTTGCAAACAAAAATGAAAACACCTATATTATTGAAGATGATTACGATAGTGAGTTTCGTTACAATGAAAAACCCTACCCTTCACTCCAAAGCATTGATAATAATGGAAGGGTTATCTATATGGGCACTTTTTCAAAGTCGATTGCACCCTCAATAAGAATCAGTTATATGGTGTTGCCAGAAACATTAATGGAAAACTATCATAAAATGCTAAATGATATGATTTCACCCGTATCGACTTTAGAACAAAAAATGGTTGGGGCTTTTATTAATGAGGGCTATTTTGAAAAGCACGTCAACAAGATGCGAAAAATATACAAAGAGAAAAGAAAATATTTAATGGAATTATTAAACCTTTTAGGGGAGGAGGTTGTTGTGACTGGGGAGAATGCAGGACACCATTTGGTGGTGCAGTTAAAAAAAGACATGAGGGAAGATGAAATGGTGGGAAGTGCTTTAGAGAACGGGGTTAAGGTGTATCCCATCTCGCCCTATTTTATTAAAGGAATTATTCCTAAATATGATCGTAGTGTTTTAATCGGGTATGCTTCTTTAGAAAAGAAAGAAATTGAGGCGGGGGTGAAATTGCTTAAATTGGCTTGGAAAATTTGAAATAAGACCTAATTTTTTTATTGACGTTATTTAGACATTAAGGATGTTAGAATAACAATAAACTAAGAATAAAAGGAGAGATATGATGAACAATTACGAAATCGGAAATGCCATGACAGTAAAACTCGGCACTGATATACCGGATTACCCAGTGTTCAAGGAAGGTGTCCGTAGGGCACCTAAAAGAGAGCTTACTTTAAATAAAAGAGAAATTGAATTAGCTCTAAAAAATGCACTACGTTATATTCCAGAGGAATGCCATGAAAAACTTGCACCAGAGTTTTTAGAAGAATTAATGACGATGGGACGTATTTATGGTTACCGTTATATGCCAAAAGACAGAATTTATGGTAAACCAATTGATGAATACAAAGGAAATTGTGTTGATGCTAAAGCATTTCAAGTGATGATTGATAATAACTTAGATCATGCAGTGGCATTGTATCCCTACGAATTGGTTACCTATGGTGAAACAGGACAGGTTTGTCAAAACTGGATGCAATACCAATTGATTAAAAAATACTTAGAAGTTATGACAGATGAACAAACATTGGTAATGATGTCGGGACATCCCATGGGTTTATTCAAATCCCATAAAACAAGCCCAAGAGTGATCATCACGAACGGTCTCATGATTGGTATGTTTGACAATCCTGAAGATTGGGCAAAAGCAACAGCCATGGGGGTTTCTAGTTATGGACAAATGACTGCTGGTGGATGGATGTATATCGGACCACAAGGCATCGTACATGGGACTTTTAATACCCTATTGAATGCTGGACGTAAAGTTTTAGGAATTCCAGACGACGAAGATTTAAGAGGACATCTCTTTGTAACCTCAGGTCTTGGTGGGATGAGTGGGGCTCAACCTAAAGCCATTGAAATTGCAGGTGGTGTTGGGATTGTTGCAGAAGTGGATTTATCTAGAATCCAAACCCGTCATGAACAAGGTTGGGTTATGAAAGTAACCGATGATTTAGAAGAAGCTTTCCAATTGGCTCAAGAAGCGATGGATAAAAAAGAAGTTCTATCGATTGCTTATCATGGTAATATTGTAGATCTTTTACAATACGCGGTTGATAACAACATTCATATCGAATTATTATCAGATCAAACCTCTTGTCATGTTCCTTATGATGGTGGTTACTGTCCACAAGGACTCAGCTTTGAACGACGAACAGAAATGTTAAATGACAATAAAGAGTCATTTATGAAATTAGTTGATGGTTCTTTAATTAAACATTATCACCTCGTTAAGACATTGGTCGAACGTGGTTCTTATTTCTTTGACTACGGGAATGCCTTTATGAAAGCTGTTTTTGATGCTGGGGCAAGAGATATTGCTAAAAATGGGGTTGATACAAGTGAAGGCTTTATTTTCCCATCTTATGTTGAAGATATAATGGGACCAATGCTTTTTGATTATGGTTATGGACCATTCAGATGGTGTTGTTTAAGTGGGGATCCTGAGGATCTAAGAAAAACAGATCATGCTGCAATGGAAATTATTAATCCTAACCGTCGTGGTCAGGATCGAGATAACTATATTTGGATTCAAGATGCTGAAAAAAACCAATTAGTGGTTGGAACTCAATGTCGTATTTTATACCAAGATGCTTTTGGAAGAAGAGACATTGCCTTGAGATTTAACGAAATGGTACGTAATGGTGATATCGGCCCAGTTATGTTAGGACGAGATCACCACGATACGGGAGGAACCGATTCACCTTTCAGAGAGACTTCCAGTGTTTATGATGGAAGTAATGTAACGGCAGATATGGCAATTCAATGCTATGCTGGAAATGCGGCCAGAGGAATGAGCTTAGTGGCCATTCATAATGGTGGTGGTGTTGGCATTGGAAAATCCATTAATGGTGGATTTGGAATGGTTCTTGATGGTAGCGAACGCGTTGATGAGATTCTAAGGGCTGCAATTCCATGGGATACCATGATTGGTGTTTCCAGAAGAAGCTGGGGACGTTGTGAACATTCCATTGAAACCGTTGCTGAGTACAACAGTGTCACCAATGGTGAAGATCACATTACATTACCTTATATTGCGTCGGATGCGTTAATTGAGAAAGTATGTAAAGACGTAAAATAAGAAACAAAGTCATGAGAGCCTGAAAAAGTAAAGGAGGATTCAAATGACAAAGAAATTTATTAAACACGCTTCAGAATTAGTGACCTGTGCAGGAAAATCTCCTAAGCATGGGAAAGAAATGTCGGATGTTGGCATTATTAAAGATGGTGGGATTCTCATTGAAAATGGGAAGATTACAGGAGTCGGTCCAACGGATGAACTTGAAAAACAAATTAATGAAGCTGAATATGAAGTGATTGATGCAAATGGTAAAGCTGTTTTACCAGGGTTTGTTGATTCTCATACCCATTTTGTTTTTGGGGGGTATCGGGCAGATGAGTTTTCCTGGCGCTTGCGTGGGGATAGTTATATGTCCATTATGGAACGGGGAGGCGGTATTAACGCCTCTGTTACAAAAACAAGAGATGCCTCAGAAGAAGAATTAATTTCTGTTGGGGAAGAAAGACTGGCACAAATGTTAGCATTTGGGGTAACCACAGTGGAAGGTAAAAGTGGTTACGGTCTGGATAAAGAGACAGAGCTTAAACAGCTTCGTGCCATGAAGGCATTACAAAAAAAACAACCAGTAACCATTGTTCCAACTTTTATGGGAGCCCACAGTGTCCTTCCAGAATATAAAGGAAAAGAAAGAGAATTTTTAGAATTTCTTCTCAAAGAGGTGATGCCTGTTGTAAAAGAAGAAGAATTGGCAAAATTTGTAGATATCTTTTGTGAAGCCAATGTTTTTTCAATTGAAGATGGCAGATACTATTTAAACGAAGCTAAAAAAATGGGTTTTGAAGTTAAAATTCATGCAGATGAAATTGTTCAACTTGGAGGAGCCGAATTAGCGGCTGAAGTTGGGTGTACATCAGCAGACCATTTATTACAAGCATCTGATGAAGGCATTAAAGCATTGGCAAAAGCGGGAGTCATTAGCACCATTCTTCCTGGGACAGCATTTTGTTTAAAAGAAGAATTTGCCCGGGTTCGAAAAATGATTGAAAGTGGGAGTGCCATTGCCATTGCTAGTGACCTCAATCCTGGGAGCTGTTTTACAAACTCCATTCCTTTACTCATTGCGTTATCTTGTATTTACATGGGAATGTCAATTGAAGAAGTGGTAACTGCATTAACAATCAATGGTGCAGCAGCAGTGAAAATGGATGATCAGGTTGGAAGCATTGAAGTAGGAAAAAATGCTGACATTGTTTTCTTAAAATTCCCATCTATTCAATTTTTGCCATACCATACAGGAATCAATCTTGTAGAAAAAGTACTAAAAAATGGTGACATTGTTTTAGGATAGAAAGATTAAGAATTTCATTAACATAAATTAGAATTAACAGAAAATTAAGGAGAAAAAATGAACAAAATTATCGAATGTGTTCCAAACTTTAGTGAAGGAAGAGATTTAGAAAAATTAGAAAAAATCATTGACTGTTTTAGAGGAAAAGAAGGGGTTAAGCTTTTAGATTATACCTCAGATAAGGATCATAATCGAAGTGTGGTTACCGTTATTGGTGAGCCAGAGCCATTAAGAGACGCTATGGCAGCTGCTATTTGCAAAGCTGTTGAGCTAATTGATATGACCAAACATGATGGACAACATCCGCGTATGGGTTGTGTTGATGTGGTTCCCTTTATCCCCATTAGAAATGTTACCGTTGAGGAAGCAGATGCGATCGCAAAAGAAACCGCTCAAATTGCCTCTGAAAAATGTGGTCAGCCTTTCTTTTTATATGAACGTTCTGCCACAGCACCACACCGTGAAAATTTGGCGAAAGTTCGTCAAGGTCAATTTGAAGGCATGGCAGAAAAAATGTTGGATCAAGAAATGTGGAAACCAGATTTTGGACCAAACACCATTCACCCAACAGGTGGGGTAACCGCCATTGGAGCAAGAATGCCTTTGATTGCATACAATATCAATTTGGATACCCCAAGTGTTGAAATTGCACAAAAGATTGCTGATAAAATTAGACATCTTAAAGGTGGTTTCCGATACTGTAAAGCCATGGGTGTTATGCTTGAAGAAAGAAATATTGCACAGGTTTCCATGAATTTAACAGACTACTCCAAAACAGCGGTTTACACCGTTTTTGAAACAGTGCGAATGGAAGCGAAACGTTATGGTGTTAATGTTTTGGGAAGCGAAGTGGTAGGACTTATTCCGTTACAAGCCATTGTTGATTGTGCTGAATATTATTTAGGATTTGAAGGATTTGACGGATCCCAAGTGTTAGAAACAAGACTTTAATTTAAAGAAAGAGGATAACGGTTATGAAAAATATGACAATTGAAGCTTTTGCACAGCAAACAGCTTCCAATGAACCCGTTCCAGGTGGTGGAAGTATTTCTGCTTTGGCAGGTTCGTTAGCAGCAGCTTTAGCTGAAATGGTTGCAGGGTTAACCATAGGCAAAAAAAAGTATGCTGATGTTGAACTAGAAATGAAAGCTGTGATGCCTGAAATGAGAAAAATTCAGGAACAACTTTTACTGGATATTAAAAGGGATAGTGAATCCTTTGATTTATACATGCAAGCATTGACATTACCAAAAGAAACAGAAGAAGAAAAAAAAGCGAGAACAGCAGAGATGCAAAATGGTTTAAAAGAAGCGGTAAAGGTTCCTCTTTCAGTTGCAAAGGCTTCCTATAAGATTTTGCCAGTGGCGGAACTGATGGTGACCAAGGGAAATGCGACAGCAGTAACGGATGGATTAGTGGCTACAATGATGGCAAGAACCGCAGTTTTAGGAGCTTTATTTAATGTCAAAATTAACTTAGATTCCATTAAAGATGACGTTTTTGTTAATGAGATTATGGAAGAAGTTAAAGTTTTAGAAAAAGAGGCAGTTGCATTTGAGAAAAGAATTCTAGAGCAGTCCTTTGTTAGTGAAGGCATTTTAGAATAAATTAATTTGGATTCAGTCGCCAGACCATCTGTCTATGGTCTAACATACAATGATTAGAAGAACCATAGACAGGTACTCAGTCGATTGGATCCATAAAAAATAATAAGAGGAAGGTATTATGACTATTATTAAAAGTGCAGTGGCAGGGACTTTAGAATCAAGTGACACCTATATTCATGTGGAACCTGATGAAGAAGAACTTATCATTAATATAGACTCTGTGGTTGGTAATCAATACCATGAGGCGATATTAAAAACTGTAACAGAAGTATTAAAGGATTTACAGGTAAATAAAGGCAAAATTACTGTTAAAGACAGAGGCGCACTCGATTGTGTTATTCGAGCTCGTCTTGAAACGGCAGTCAAAAGAGGAGGGGACTAAATGATGAGACGTACCCTACTTTTTTTACCAGGAAATACCCCCAACATGTTGATTAACGGGGATATTCTTGGAGCCGATAGTATTATTTTTGACCTTGAGGACGCAGTGGCCCCCGATGAAAAGGATGCAGCCAGAATACTTGTACGGAATACCCTAAAATATTTAAGGGTCCATTCCTGTGAAACCATTATTCGTATTAATCCCTTGGATACTATTTATTGGAAAGAGGATTTAAACGAGGTCATACCTTTAAAACCAAATTTTATTATGCCCCCAAAAGTTAATACTAAGGAAGATCTATGTGTTATCGGGGATTATATGTTAGAGATCGAAAAAAAACATGGTTTAAAACCAAATTCAATCGGACTTCTCCCACTGATTGAAACAGCATTGGGGATTGAAAATGCTTTTGAAATAGGAAAAGGAAATCCGCGTGTTAAAGGCTTGTTACTTGGGGGAGAAGATTTGACAGCAGATTTACAATGTAAACGAACAAAGCTGGGAACGGAAATTTTTTATGCTCGTAGTCGCATTGTAATGGCAGCAAGAGCTTCGGGAATTGAAGTTTACGACACTCCTTTTACGGATGTAGAGGACATGGAAGGTCTCGAAAGAGATGCTTCTTTTGGGAAAGGTTTAGGTTTTTCTGGTAAAGCCGTTATCTCTCCAAGACATGTCGATCTCATTAACCAAATTTATTCGCCAACAGAAGAGGAGATTTCATATGCGTATGAAGTCATGGAAGCCATTGAAGAAGGAAAACGACAAGGAAAAGGGGTTATTTCATTAAAGGGGAAAATGATTGATGCTCCAATCGTAAAACGAGCACAGCAAGTTTTGCTAATGGAAAAAGAAATGTTTGGAGGTGGCAGAAATGAATAAATGTCTTAATAGTATTCAAGAAGCCATACAAAAAACAGAATTAAGAGATGGAATGACCCTATCATTTCACCACCATCTGCGTAACGGGGATTACGTCTTAAATATGGTAATGGAAGAAATTGCAAATATGGGATTTAAGGATTTAACCCTTAATATTAGTTCCATTTTTGATGTTCATGAACCCTTAATTCAACATATAAAGAATGGGGTTGTAACTGGCCTTGAAACAAATTATATGAGTAAAAAAGTAGGACAAGCTATTTCAGGAGGGATTTTAGATAAACCAGTTATTTTTAGAAGCCATGGTGGAAGAGCAGGAGACATGGATATTGGAGAGGCAAAGGTCGACATTGCTTTTATCGGAGCACCTTGTTCGGATACTATGGGAAATATAACTGGAAAATTTGGTCCTTCAGCCTGTGGATCATTAGGGTATGCTTTTTCTGACGCTTTTAATGGAAAAAAGGTGGTGGTGATTACCGATTATTTGGTTGATTATCCAACCTTAGAAACCTCAATTTCAGAGGTGACTGTTGATTATGTTGTAAAAGTAGACCGTATTGGTGATGCTTCAAGAATTGTTTCAGGAACAACAAAAATAACGAAAGATCCTGTTGGACTACGGATTGCTGATTTAGCAGCAAAAGTGGTAAAACACTCAGGGACTTTAAAAAATGGCTTTTCTTTTCAAACCGGTGCTGGAGGAATTTCTTTAGCTGTTGCAAAGTGTCTTGAAGAAATCATGAAAGCAGAAGAAATAAAAGGAAGCTTTTGCATGGGTGGAATCACTGGATATTTAGTTCAGATGATGAAAAAAGGGTATTTCGAAAAGATTTTGGATGTTCAATGTTTCGATTTAGAAGCGGTGGAATCCATTAGAGATAATAAAAATCATGAAGAAATATCCGCTACACGCTATGCAAGCCCTCGAGCTAAAAGTGCAGCCGTTGAAAGTTTAGATGTGGTTATTTTAGGGGCAACACAAATGGACGTAGACTTTAATGTTAATGTTCATACCGATTCAAATGGTGTTATCATGGGGGGCTCAGGTGGTCACAGTGATACTGCGTTTGGAGCGAAGGTTGCCATTGTTGTTGCACCTCTCATTAGAGGACGATTACCTTTAATTGTTGACCAAGTCATTTGCAAATCGACCCCAGGGGAAACCATTGATGTGTTGGTAACCCAACGGGGAATTGCCGTTAATCCAAAGAATAAAGAACTTAAGAATCGGCTAATTGAGGCGGGTTTACCAATAAAGGAAATAAGCGAATTAAAGTCGATTGCAGAAGAAATTTCTGGGAAACCTAAAGAAATTAAAACTGGGAAAAAAATTGTAGGAAAAGTACTTTATCGTGACGGAAGCGAATTAGATGTTATTAAATCAATCATAAGGGATTAGAAAAAGGAGCAAATAAGAAGTGGAAAAGAGAGTTTTAGTTTTAGGTGTTATTGGAGCAGACGTCCATGCTGTTGGCAATAAAATTTTGTATCACGCTTTTACTGGCGCCGGTTTTGAAGTGGTTAATTTAGGGGTTATGGTGTCCCAAGAAGAATTTATTGCTGCGGCAGTAGAAACCAATGCGGATGCAATTATTGTTTCTTCCCTCTATGGTCATGGAGAGATTGATTGCCGTGGACTTAGAGAAAAATGTGATGAAGCAGGTCTTAAAAACATTATCTTATATGTTGGCGGAAATATTGTTGTAGGGAAACAACCCTTTGGAGAAGTAGAGGCCCGATTTAAATCAATGGGATATAACAAAGTATTTGGACCAGGAACAACCCCAGAGGTTGCCATTGAAGAGTTAAATAAAGATTTTAACCAAGCCTAATGAAACCCGTACTGTTAGCAGATTTTGGGAGTACCTACACAAAACTAACGGCGGTTGACCTAGAGAGTCATACCTTAATTTCAACAGCGGCAAGTTTTACAACGGTAGAGACAGATATTTATATCGGATTTGAGAATGCATTAAACAAATTAAAAATTGGGCTTAAAGAAGAGCTTGTATTCAATGAAGTTTACGTATGCTCGAGTGCTGCAGGAGGGTTAAAAATAGTAGCGCTTGGACTGGTTCCAGAATTAACGGTTCAAGCGGCCAAAGAAGCTTCTTTGGGAGCAGGTGGTAAGATATTAAAATCCTATGCTTATGAAATAGTAAAGTCTGATCTTGAAGAAATAAAAGCCCTAGATCCTGATATTATCCTCCTAACTGGAGGGACAGATGGTGGTAATCGGGAATGTATTATTCATAACGCAGAGATGTTAACAGCCCTTGATAATAAGATACCCATTATTGTTGCAGGAAATCGCTCCTGTGCAGATGTGTGTAAGGAGTTACTCCGAGATAAAGAAGTTTATTTTTGTGAAAATGTAATGCCGAAATTTGGAAAACTTAATATTCTTCCTACCCAAGAATTGATTAGAAAAATATTTTTAAACAAAATTGTGTATGGAAAAGGTCTTGGGAAAATTAAAAGCTTAGCCTCCTCGGATATTATGCCAACCCCAGCTGCAATGTTAGAAGCCATGAAACTTTTAGGGGATGGTATCGGAAACAATCCAGGGATTGGGGAGTTAGTCGGAATCGATTTAGGTGGAGCAACCACCGATGTATATTCCATAGCCAAAGGATCACCTTCACAGGTTAAAACCGTGTATAAAGGGTTGGAAGAACCCTATGCAAAACGATCCGTCGAAGGAGACATTGGGATGCGTTATAGTATTCGAGGCATTGTTGAAGTTGCAGGAATTAAAAGAATTGCTGAGGTTGCAGGGGGGTCAGAGGAAAAAACAGAAGAAGGAATTTGTTTTTTAGAAGCACATAAAAATTACACTCCAGATTGTGACTTATACCAAAACTTAGACAAAGCACTGGCCTCTTTAGCAGTCGAAATTGCAGTTAAAAGACATGCAGGAAAAATTGAAGAGGTTTATACCCCAGTTGGTGAAACGTATCTTCAAACAGGAAAAGATTTACGGGGGGTTACAAATGTCATTGGAACTGGAGGGGCATTAATCCATTCCAAAGATCCAACTGAAATTGTAAAACACGGGTTTTACGATCCAAAGGATCCAGAATCATTACGGCCAACCCATGGAGAAATATGGATTGACAAAAAATACATCTTAGCGGCAATGGGTTTATTAAGTCTTAAATATCCAGAAGCAGCTTTAGAGATAATGAAAAGGGAGATTGTAAATAGTGGAAATCAAAAATAAGAAATTAACCAATGATGAGTTTTATGGAATTAGAAAAGATATTTTAACCCAATGGCCAACAGGGAAAGATGTTGATATGGAAAATGCCATTGAATTTCATAAGTCCTTGCCAGAACATAAAATATTTTCTAAAAAATTGAGCAAAGCTAAAGCTGAAAAAAGAACTTTAATTCAACCACGGGCAGGGGTTGCACTTGTCCAAGAGCATATCGACTTATTAACTTATCTTCAAGATTATGGTGAAGCGGATTTATTACCAACCACCATTGATAGCTATACACGCCAAAATCGATATAAAGAAGCTGAAGCGGGAATTATTGAATCACGAAGAGAAAATAAATCCATGCTTAATGGATTTCCAGCAGTGAATCAAGGGGTAGATCGATGCCGTCGAATTATTGAAGCATTAGATACCCCGGTACAAATGCGTCATGGGACACCCGATGCAAGACTTTTAACTGAAATTGCGTATGCAGGTGGTTTTACTAGTTATGAAGGTGGTGGCATCTCCTATAATATTCCCTACGCAAAAGATGTGCCTTTAGAACGAACCATTGCAGATTGGCAATATGCAGATCGTTTAACAGGAATCTATGAAGAAGCTGGGGTTTCTATTAACCGTGAACCTTATGGGCCACTCACAGGAACTCTAGTTCCACCTTCGATTTCTAATGCAGTTGCGATCATCGAAAGTTTACTTGCTGCGGAACAAGGGGTTAAGAGTATTACCGTTGGGTACGGACAGTGTGGAAATCTTATTCAAGACATTGCTGCCCTACGTGTCCTAAATGAATTAACAGAAGAGTATTTACAAAAATTTGGATATGATGATGTTGAAGTTACCACTGTATTACATCAATGGATGGGTGGATTTCCACAAGATGAAGCCAAGGCATTTGCTGTTATTTCTTGGGGGAGTGCTGTTGCTGCTTTGGCAAAAGCAACTAAAGTTATTGTAAAAACCCCACATGAAGCAGTGGGTGTTCCGACCAAAGAAGCTAATGCTGAGGGTTTAAGATGTACAAAACAAGCCCTATCCTTGTTAGCGGATCAGGAATTAAACACCTCTGGATTAGAAATGGAAAAAGCAATTATCAAAGGGGAAACGACCTGTATTGTAGATAAGTGTTTGGAACTTGGAACAGGAGATATTGCCTTAGGGACAGTGAGAGCTGTTAAAGCCGGTGTTTTAGATATTCCTTTTGCTCCAAGTCGACATAATGCTGGAAAAATGTTGCCAGCACGAGATTTTGAAGGGGCGATTCGTTATTTAGATTTAGGAAATGTGCCACTTAATAAAGAACTTGCAGATTTTAATCGAGAGAAAATTGAATTTAGAGCCCAAAAGGAAAAAAGAGAAGCTTCTTTCCAAATGGTCATTGACGATATTTATGCCATTAGCAAGGGACGACTTGTAGGGAAACCAAGATAGGGGAGAATGAAATTAATGAAAATTGTAGATGTTGTTTGTTCTAAAGCAAGAACAGGATTCTTTTTTGATGATCAAAGAGCCATTAAGCAAGGGGCTGTAAAAAATGGTGAAGTCTATTTAGGAAAACCAGTGACCCCTGGATTTAAGACCATTCGGCAAGCTGGCGAAGCGATCTCTGTAATGATTATTTTAGAAGATGGTCAAGTTGCTTATGGTGATTGTGCAGCGGTTCAATATAGTGGAGCCGGTGGAAGAGATCCACTCTTTCTAGCAGAAAACTTTATTCCAGTGATTGATAAATGTGTTAAACCACGTCTTGTTGGTCGTGAGTTAGACTCTTTTAAAACCATTGCTGAAGAAATTGAAAGCATTGAATATGATGGAAATAGACTCCATACTGCCATTCGTTATGGGGTTACCCAAGCTGTTTTGGATGCGGTTGCAAAAGGAAGCAAGCGATTGATGTGTGAAGTGGTTGCAGATGAGTATGGACTTAAAGTAACGGATAAGGAGATTCCGATCTTTACACAATCGGGAGATAATCGTTACGACAATGCAGACAAAATGATTTTAAAAGGGGCTTCGGTATTACCACATGCTCTTATTAACAACATTGACACAAAACTTGGTAGAGATGGCAGCATTCTGTTAGAATATGTGCGTTGGTTATCCAATCGTATTCAAGAGTTAAGAACAGATATCTCCTATCAACCCGTATTGCATATTGATGTTTATGGAACCATTGGTGGATTGATGGGTGTTGATAATGTGACAGAAATGGCAGATTATTTGGAGAAATTAGGAGAAGCTGCAACCCCCTTTAAGTTGAGAATCGAAGGACCAATGGATGCAGAAGAACGGGAAAAACAAATGATTTGCTTAAGGAATTTAACCGCAGAGGTTGATCGACGTCGTCTTAACGTAGAACTTGTAGCTGATGAATGGTGTAATACCTTAGAAGATATTAAATATTTTGCAGATAATAAAGCAGGGCACATGGTTCAAATTAAAACCCCAGATTTAGGTGGGATCAATAATATTATTGAGGCAGTGTTGTACTGTAAAGAAAAAGGGATTGGTGCTTATCAAGGTGGAACCTGTAACGAAACTGATCGATCAGCAGCGGTTTGTGTTAACATCGCAATGGCAACAGAACCAGATCAGATTCTTGCAAAACCGGGAATGGGTGTTGATGAAGGTTTCATGATCGTATATAATGAGATGCAACGAATCTTAGCCCTAAGAAAATCAAGATAGGAGGGGAATTGGATGTCTTATTCTCAGAAAATGCAAAAAAATAATTTGTATAGCATTTATTTTGCCCCACGAGGCCAAAGTCGAATGGTAGAACTTGGTATGCAAATCGCCCAGCAATACATGAGCCCCTTTGATAATATTATTGGAATTATTGGCGATGCAGGATCTGGAAAAAGCATGCTAATCAAGGGGATGCTTCCTGGATTAGACCTCACCAATGACGATGGGGGGATGAAAATTAGACCCCTTCCATTGCTGGGGGTGAAAGAACCAAGTTTTAGCTCCCCTCATACCTATCATGTTGATATTCGTTTTGAAGCTGCCTTTACCCCTCTTTTTGAATTAGCAGATGCGATTTTAGAAGTTGCAAAACAAAAAAAACGGGTGGTGGTCGAGCACTTCGAAATGATTTATCCTCTACTTAAGCGAAATGCCGATTTATTAATCGGGGTTGGGGAAGAGATTATTATTACCCGTCCCACGATTTTTGGTCCTGAACCCAAAAATATTGCAGACATCGTCTATGGTTCAATTCAATATCGAAGAATGGCACATTCCGCTGAAGACCTTTGTGTTCACTGTATGGGACTGGATGCTAAGGAAGAGCGGTCGGATGTACAACATGGTTTCGTACTGCAATTTGATGAAAAACCAGATTTTAGTATTGAAGAGCTTGAAGAAAAAGTTAAAAAAATGATTGAAGAAAATGTTCCAATCTCTCTTGTAGATGAAGGTCATATTGCCATCGGAGATTATACCATGCCTTGCCAAGGCCCTAGAATCCATGTTAAAAGCACTGGGGAAATCGAAGGCTTCTCATTAGTCAAACAGTTTGTTTATGATGAGACTGCAGGTTGTTATATGCTTATCGGACAGGTTGGAAACAAAAATAAAGAAGTGATTAAAAATTTAAATAAAATAAAAATTGCTGAGTAAAACTAAAAACGGATTTCGAGGAGGAGAAAATGCGAGAAGTTCAAGTCTCATTAATTAAAGAAGCGGTTAAAAGAATGTGTATTAAGGTAAATCATCAATTATCATCGGATATGGTGGATTCTTTAAATGATGCTCATGAAAATGAAGTTTCTCCACTTGGAAAACAAATTTTAGGACAGCTCAAAGAAAATTTGGAAATTGCACAAAAAGAGATGATACCGATCTGTCAAGATACAGGGATGGTGGTTGCTTTTTTGGAAGTGGGACAAGACGTTCATTTGGTTGGCGGAGACATTGAAACAGCCATTAACCAAGGAATTAAAGAAGGATACGACGAAGGCTTTTTAAGGAAATCCGTTGTTGGAGATCCCCTTCTTCGTGAAAATACAAAGGACAATACCCCAGGAATTATTTACTATGATATTGTAAAAGGAGATCAGGTTAAAATCACCTTAGCTCCAAAAGGTTTTGGTAGTGAGAACATGAGCCGTATTAAAATGCTAAAACCCGCTGATGGCATTGAAGGGGTTAAGGATTTTATTGTAGAAACCATAAAAGAAGCAGGCCCGAATGCCTGCCCTCCAGTAATTGTAGGTGTTGGTATTGGTGGAACCTTCGAAAAATCAGCCTTAATGGCAAAAAAAGCCCTCACAAGAAGTGTTGGAGAATTGTCAACACTTCCTCATATTGCAACCCTTGAAAAAGAACTGTTCGAAAAAATTAATTCTCTAGGAATTGGGCCTGGTGGACTTGGTGGAAGTAATACGGCATTAGCGGTTAATATCAATACCTATGCCACCCATATAGCAGGACTTCCTGTTGCAGTCAATATTTGTTGTCATGTCAATCGACATATCCAAGAAATTATTTAGGAGGAATAAAAATGGAAAAATATATTAACACACCATTAGATCCCTCAACAATTTCGGATTTAAAAGCAGGGGATGTCGTTTATATTACAGGGACTATTTATTCAGCAAGGGATGCAGCACATAAACGAATGGAAAAAGCTTTGTTTGAAGGGAAATCCTTGCCATTTGACATCGTCAATAATATTATTTATTATATGGGTCCCTCTCCAGCAAGAGTGGGAAGACCCATTGGCTCAGCAGGGCCAACAACAGCGAGTCGTATGGATCGATATACCCCCCAATTATTGGATTTAGGTCTCAAAGGAATGATTGGTAAGGGAAAACGGAGTCCCGAAGTGATACAAGGGATTATTAGGAATCAAGGAATTTACTTTGCTGCAGTAGGGGGGGCTGGTGCTCTTTTATCCCAACGGATTAAAAAATCAGAGGTCATTGCTTACGAAGATTTAGGGGCTGAAGCGGTTCATAAATTAGAAGTTGAGAATTTTCCTGTGATCGTAGTTATTGATTCACAAGGGAACAATTGTTATGATTTAGTTGAGAGCGAAAACAGATAAACAGACCATTTGAAAAGGGACAGTTAAAACATAGTAAGTGTTTTTAACCGCCCCTTTTACTTATTTTTTATTGAGTATGGTTTGTCTGAGTTCTTCACCTTCTAAAGAATTTAAATAGGCATAAGTTGTTGGTGGTAAATAAGGTTTTAAAGTCGAAGCCTTTCCCTTTAAAAACTCTTTTCTTATAAAGGAGGCGCTTATGACCAATCCGTTTTCTTCGAGGCGAGGGATTTCCATTAAATCAATGTGATATTTAGGTAAGATTTTTTTCATTTCCTTGTTGTAGGCATTTGTTGTTTTACAAAAGGGTTCTTCGCCAACAAATCGAATTGAAATGTTAAACGCTGGGCAAAAATATTGACAAAAGATTTCGAGATCTAAAGCTCCAGCAGCTTCTCCAGCAATGATTTTGTCTTTTAAAAAATAGTCTGGGTAGGTTGCATAAGAAATAAGGTATTCAGAGCTTTCATGAACACAAACATTTTTAAAGTGAGAGCAGCCCTCATTGACTAAGGAAAGCCTTACCTGAGTAGGAAAATCACTTGCGTCATTTTCGAGAACAAAGACATGAAGAAAGTCACAGTGCTTTAGTGCCGATTCAATGAGGTATTGATGCCCTTTTGTAAAGGGATTAGCATTGATGACCACGGCTCCAATGGTCGATTGATTTTCAAGGTTTGGCGTTCTTTTACTTTCGTTTTCAAGATAGGTTTGGATACCGTTCTTTTGATTTTCCATTAATAAGATATGTTTGTTATTGATGATTGGAAAAAAACCGAGATCCTGAAAAATTCCTTGATTACAAGGTTTCGTAAAGAGGAAAACATTGGTGTATCCCTGGTTGTAACAGTTGTTTAGAAGCTCAGTCATGATGCGGTTAAGGAATCCCTCTCCTTGATATTCCTTTGAAACACCGATGCATTTTAAAACGTTATGATGGCAAGAACCTGTACCTAAAAGTTTTCCTGTTTCGTCGCAAAGATTAGCGGTGAAGGTAATAGTCTCATCGTAATCAAGATTTAAGTCTTTTAAAAAGTCCTTTAATTTGTCGAGTTTTCGATTTTTAAAAGGATGACCAAATTCTAAATAGTTACTCATATTTACTCCTGTGAAATTTACTTAATTTTATTATATCAAATATTGAGACAAAAGACTGTCAAAAAATAATTAAATGAGGTTTGAGATGAAGATAAAAATAATGAAGCCAGAGACTTATCAAACAAGTGAATGGCAAGGTGGAACAACAACCCAGCTTTATATATACCCAGAAGATGGACATTATGAAAATCGCGATTTTTTGATAAGGGTTAGCTCTGCAAAAGTTGAGTTGGAAAATTCAACTTTTACAAAATTAGAGGGTATTGAACGATGGCTTATGGTATTGGAGGGTCAATTTAGTTTAAAACAAGGGAATCATAAAGAATTTATGATGGAACCTTATGATATCACCCATTTTATGGGGGATTTAGATGTAAAAAGTAGGGGAAAAGTCCGTGATTTTAATTTGATGTTAAAAGGAGTTAAGGGGCACTTATCCCAAAGAACACTTCAAAAAAATGCGTCGCTTAAATTTAAAAAATTTCACTCGGTGATGGTTATTATTTATGTCATTAAGGGAAAAGGTTCCATTGGGGAACTTGAGGTTAAGGAAAATGAAGTCTGCATTATTAATCTTTCACCAAGGGAAGTGACTTTTATAAGCAACCCTGAAAATGAGTCTCTTGTCCTTGCTATTTCTGAGGTGGAGATGTCAGACTAGAGTAAAGCGATTATCAATTAGAAATCTTTTACATGACATATTTTCTTGTACAAAAGTTTGTTCCATGATATATTCATGAAAACAATGCATAGGAAGAATTACAATGCAGTGGCTATTAAATTTGAAACTGGGATCGAAAGGAGTCGGGGTTGAAAGAAAAGAAAAAAATATCCGTTGAAGAAGCTTTAGACCAGGGATATGTCCCCATTGAAGCTCTGGAACTCATTGAAGATTTAGGGGTGTTTATTCTAAATAAAAATGAAGAGATCATTTGTTATTCGAAGGGCTGCGAGAAAATCGATGGTTATACCCACGAAATGGTTTATGGAAAACATCCACGGAGTGTGTATAATATTATCCATCCTTTGTTGTCAGAAGATCGGGAGGATGCTGCAATTTCTCTCACTTCCTTGAGGGAAGGGAAGACTTATGTAGACCTTTATGACTGTTATCAAACAAGTGTAAAAAAAGAAATTGATGTATCTAATAGTGGGTACCCCATTAAAAATGAAAAAAACGAAGTGGTAGGATCAATTACCGTATACCAAGAAGTGAGTGAATACTTAAAGATGGTTTCGGTGTTTAATACCCGTCGTGCCGATTCTAAATACACCAATCTGAAGCTTAAGAACAATGGGTTACAATATGCTTTTGAGGATATTATAGGGAATAGTATGGGAATGCAAAAATGCATTGCTCAAGCTCGAATTTGTGCAGACACACAGGCACCAGTTTTGATTTATGGAGAGACTGGAACTGGAAAAGAAGTTTTTTCACAAAGTATCCATAATGCAAGTGATCGTAAAGAAAAACCTTTTGTAGCCGTTAATTGCTCTGCAATTCCAGTTAATCTTCTAGAGAGCACCTTGTTTGGCACGGTTAAGAGTGCATTTACAGGAGCTGCAGATACCCCAGGGCTTTTTAGTGAAGCTGAAGGGGGAACCTTGTTTTTAGATGAGCTAAACTCTATGGATATTAATGTGCAATCTAAGCTGCTAAGGGTTCTAGAAACAGGGCATTATCGAAAGGTTGGGAGCACGAGAGAGATCAAAAGTAATGTCAGGGTGATTAGTGCCTTAAATCAAGACCCTTTTGTAGCAATCGAAGAAAAACGATTAAGAAGTGACCTTTATTATCGTTTGGCAATTTTTGTAATTCATTTACCTCCCTTACGAGAAAGAAAAGAGGATATCCTCGTTTTATCCGAAAGTTTTATTAGTAATCTTTCAAGTGTATTAGGAAAAAAAGTTTCAAAGCTCTCCCAGGATGTTTTGAAAATTTTTAAGCGCTATCATTGGGCGGGCAACATACGAGAGCTTAAACATGTTATTACGCAAAGTCTTTATATGGCTAAAAGTGATGAGCGTTTTTTAAAGCCTCATTTTCTTCCACAATATTTATTGGATCTAGGAAAAATTACTCCGGAGTGCACTATTGAAGACGCTTTAAATGAGAAAAGAGGTCTAAAAGAACGCATGGAATTTTTGGAAAAACAACTCATTGATGAAGCACTCAACAAAACAGGGAACAATATTAGTAAGGCGGCAAGAGATCTCAAAATTTCCAGAGAAAATTTAAGAAATAAATTAAAAAAATACAATCAAGAGGAAAAATAATAATTAAATTAGAATATTGAAAACTGCTTAGAAAAAACGGAATTTTTCTTGGCAGTTTTTATTTTTTTGTTGGTAAATAAGGATTTACAAGGAGTCCCTAAAATAATTCCAGTGGAATTATTTTAGGCATTTTAGGCAGAAAATCTTTGTAAAACCTCTTATAAAGTGCTCAAAACAAGGGGGAATGGCGTGTTATTTTAAAAAAAGTTGGCACATAACTTGCTTTAACTAAGTATAGTAGAATCTTTAATGGTGCATGAAAAATAAACGACAATACTGTTTTTAAACAGTTTAAATATAGATATTAAATTAAGGAGGAGTGTGAATGAAAGAAAAAGGGTGTATTATCTTAGGCGATCCAATTAATTTGGATCAATTTATGGAGATTGTTCGCTTTGGAAAAACCGTAGAATTTTCAGAAGACTATGTTAAACGGGTTGAAAAATCGAGAGAGATTGTGGAACAATGGATTGAAGACGAAGTGGTAATGTATGGTATTACAACAGGTTTTGGCGCACTTTGTACGAATGTCATTAATAAAGAAGAAACGGCACAGCTTCAAAAGAACATTATCTTATCCCATGCAACATCCGTAGGACTACCTTTTAACACTGAAGAGGCAAGAGCGGTGATGCTAATGATTTTACAAAACCTTGGACAAGGGTATAGTGGCATACGAATGGTGGTCCTAAATCAGTACAAGGAATTTTTAAACAGAGGCGTCGTTCCTTTCGCACCTAAAGAAGGCTCGGTTGGGTATTTAAGCCCTGAAGCACATATGGCACTTGTACTTATTGGGGAAGGGCAAGCTTATTATGAAGGGGAATTACTTGCTGGGAAAGAAGCTCTTAAAAGAGCGGGCTTAGCTCCCATTGAACTTAGTTCTAAAGAAGGCTTAGCTTTAGTATCAGGCACCACCTCAGTGACGGGTTTAGCAGCCATAGGCATTTATGATTTATTAAAAGCAAGTAAAACCGCTGATGTGATTGCAGGCCTTACTTTAGAAGCATCTAAAGGTGTGATGCGGGCTTTTGATGAGCGCGTCATGGGGGTTCGACCTCATGAAGATCAAAAAAATACTGCAAGCAATTTAAGAAATATTTTAAAAGATTCAGAAGTGATCGAAAAATACAAAGGCAGCAAACTTCAAGATGCTCTTTCCCTACGATGTATTCCTCAATTACATGGAGCTGCTAAAAAAACCTTGTACGATGCACTAAAGACTTTAGAAATTGAGATGAATTCCTGTTGCGATAACCCAATTGTTTGGCCAGAAGAAGGGAATGAAGACGTGATATCAGCATGTAATGCAGATTCAGCATATATTGGCCTTGAAATGGATTCAGCTTGTATTGCAGCAACACTTTTAGGGAAAATGTCAGAACGTCGAAATAATCGTCTCATTGATGGTAGCTTGTCTGGATATCCATACTTCTTAATCAAAAACCCTGGGTTAAATTCAGGTCTTATGATCCCACAATATACCCAAGCAGGTTTACTTAATGATATGCGAATATTATCGACCTCAGCAACCATTGACAATACACCAACTTGCGGAAATCAAGAAGATTATGTGGCAATGGGTTATAATGCTTCTAAAAAAGCCCTAGGAATTACAGAGAAATTAGAGTATATTTTAGCGATAGAACTCTTATCTGCCTATGAATCCCAAGGGTTTATTGACAAAGATTTAAAGAGAAGTAGTCTCTCAGGGAAGATTTTCGAAAAAATTGGTCAAAAAGTACCTTTAATGAAAGAAGACATTTATTTATACCCTCATATCGAATATCTAAGGGACCTCATTCATAGTGGAGAACTTTTAGGAATTGCAGAAGCAGAAATTGGAAAAATTAATTAGAAAAGGAGAAATAATGGAAAAGAAAAAACAAGTTCGTTGGGAAGTTTTTATTCCAACATTCATTATTATTGGCGGGGCAGCATTACTTGGAATCTTAAACAATGAAATGCTAACAGCCGTTACATCAAGCGTTTTTGTATGGTCGCTTCAAACCTTTGGTTGGCTTTATCAGTGGCTATCCTTAGGTTGTTTATTTATTGTTATACTTATTACTTTCTCAAAGGTTGGGAATGTTCGCTTTGGTGGAAAAGATGCTAAAGCAAAATTCTCATTTGGAGCATGGTTTGCAATGACACTTACTGGTGGGATTGCAACCGGATTAATCACCTATGGTGTTAACGAAATCATGATCTATCTTGGTGACATTTATGGAGAACTTGGTGGATTTGGAATTGAACCTGGAAGTACAGAAGCGGCAATATTCGGAATGGGTCGACTTTTTTATAACTGGACCTTTATCCCTTATGCAATGTATGCGATTGCGGGTGTTGCGATTGCTTATATGTATTTCAACCGAAAAGAAGAGCTTTCAGTTACTTCTGCATTGGTTCCAATTTTAGGAGAAAAAGCAAAAAACAAAACGGTAAGAGGGATTGTAGACACTTTAGCGGTTTTAGCCATTGCTTTAGGACTTGCTTCTTCTTTAGGGGCAGGACTTGCTTTAATTGGAGCAGGACTAGAAACAGCCTATGGAATTAAACAAGGACCGGTTGTATGGTTTATATTATTTGCCATTATTACAGCAACCTTCACTATTGCCTCGGTTGCTGGTATTGATAAAGGGATTAAATTCTTAGCCAGTGGTACCACGAAGATTTTCTATGTACTCTTATTTTTCTTATTCTTTACAGGACCAATTTTGTACATACTTAATATGACAAATGTAGGGTTAGGTTATTGGTTAGATCATTTTTGGACATGGGGACTCGACCCACACATTGTTGGTGGGGAAGCGCTGGTTACCTGGTGGACAATGTATGATTGGGCTATTTGGATTGCCTACGCTCCTTTAATGGGTATCTTCTTTGCAATGATTGCTTATGGAAGAACGATTCGTCAGTTTATGATTATTAACTGGATTTTACCCTCTGCTTTCTCTTTTGTATGGATGGCTATTTGGAGTAATACCGCTTTGCATTGGCAGCTTAATGGAAAAGTAGATTTGATTGGTGTGATTAAAGAAAGTGGAGCAGTTGCAGGACTTTGGGCGTTTTTACAAGAACTTCCCCTTAGTTTCATTATTATTCCACTTATCATGATTACTTTAATTGCGGCTTTCTCAACAACTGCAGATACGATGTCAACAACCATTGCAACAGTTTGTACAAAAAATGCTAAATATGATGAAGAAGCTCCAAATTGGCAAAAGATTGTTTGGGGAGTCTCCATTGGACTCATTGCATTTGTTATGGTTGCTTTTGGTGGTGGCGCTCAAGGCGTTGATGGTGTTAAATATTTAGCAGCCTGCGGAGGATTTGTTGTATTAACGGTGTTTGTGCTGATTGTAGCTTCAGCTTGTAAAATGTTTTTTATTGATAAACTTGTTTATGAGCCTTCTCAATATGAAAAGGGAAGTAGTCTAAAAAAAGACAGTGAAGAAATTTTTATAGAAACAGAAGACTTAAAAGGAGTATAGAAAATGAAACCAAAAGAAAAGAAATCTGAACCGATAAAAAAAGAAGAAGTGGAAATAGACATGAAGAAGATTTTCTTTACACCCCCAAAAGGTAACCGAGAAAAGTTTTCGCTATTTTTACTTTTGCTAATTACATTTATGCTTTTCTTTGGGCCCATTGTATTTTCTAATATGCATCCTGTGAAAGCGATCTTACTTTCTGCTTTGCCAGCAATTTCTATTTCTTGGGGATGGATTGTGTTTTTAAGATCACAGTTTCAGAAAAAAGAGTATTCTAAATAAGTTTTTAAGAGGGAGTGAGGATAATATGGGAAAACATCAAGAAAGACTTGTTCTTGGAAATGGATTGATTACAATTGAAGAATTTGTTGATGTAGCGCGTTTCCACAAAAAAGTTGATTTTTCTGAAAGTTATTGCAATAGGGTTCAGCAATCAAATAATTGTGTAAAGAAATGTGTTGAAGAAGAACGTATTGTATATGGAACAACAACAGGATTTGGTGCTTTGGTTAATCAAAGCATTAGTAAAGAAGAAACTGAAGAACTCCAGCGAAATATTGTTCTTACCCATGCAACTTCTGTGGGAGATCCTTTTGGAGAAGAAGAGGTTAGAGCAATAATTCTTATGGTTCTTAATAGTTTAGGCCGTGGAGTAAGTGGTGTACGACTGGAGCTTCTAGAAGTTTATCGACAGATGTTAAATTTGAATTTAATTCCTTATACGCCTAAAGAAGGGTCAGTTGGATATTTATGTGCCGAAGGTCATATTGCTGCAGCTCTGATTGGTGAAGGGGAATGTTATTATCAAGGTCAACTTTATCCAGCAAAAGAAGCTTTTGAGAAAGCCGGGTTAACACCATTTGTTTTAAGTTATAAAGAAGGTCTTGCTTTACTAAATGGAACAACTTCATCAACTGCAATGGCAGCGTTAGCTATTTACGATCTACAAAAAGCAGTGAAAACAGCTGATATAATTGGAGCAGTATCCCTTGAAGCACTACAAGGATTAACCCGTGCTTATTCAGATGAAGTGACAGATTGCAGACCACAAAAAGAACTAAAGGCGACTGCAAAAAACATACTTTCGATTTTAGATCAGTCAGAAGTAATTGAAAAGGCAAAAGGGAGCCATATTCAAGATGCCTTATCCCTTCGTTGTATTCCACAGCTTCATGGTGCTGTAAAAAGAACGCTAAATGATGCATATGACGTAATTGAAACAGAGATAAATGCATGTGGTGATAATCCTATTTTATGCGAAACAGAAGGTGAAATAGAAGTTTTTTCCAATGGCAACCCTGATGCTTCTTATGTAGGGATAGAAATGGACTCGGCTTGTATTGCTGCAACGGCTTTAGCAAAAATGTCGGAACGAAGAAATGCGCGCTTTTTGGATGCAAACCTTTCAGGATATCCTTGGTTTTTAGTTAAAAAGCCAGGTTTGAATTCGGGGTTGATGATTCCCCAATATACTCAAGCTGGTTTGTTAAACGATATGCGAATGCTCTCTTCGCCAGCAACAGTGGATAGTGTCAGTACCAGCGCAAACCAAGAAGATTATGTTTCTATGGGTTATAATGCAGGAAAAAAAGCCCTTCAGATTGTTGAAAAGTTAGAATATGTTTTAGCCATTGAACTTTTATCAGCGTATCAAGCCCAACAGTTTTTGGATTCTGATCTTAAAAGGGGAAAAGGATCTGCGGTGATTTTAGAAGCCATAAAAACAATGGTTCCTGTAATGGAAGAAGATTTATATTTATTTCCTTATATTCGAAAATTAAAAAGCTGGATTCATTCCGGAGAACCTGTTAAAATGGTTGAGAATAGCATTGGAGCTTTATAAAAAAATATAAAATTCGATTTATGGAACTTAATTAAAGTTTTAAGACCTCGATTTCAAAAAAACTAAAATAAAAGAAAATGAGATAAACCCCAAAATCCGTACAAGGGATGGCGGGGTTTTAAATTTTTTGAAATCAAAAGAGTTACTTTAAGGTACTGGCATTATATTGGGTTTTTATAATAAAATAGAGTATAATATAAGAGAAATGTAAGTTTAAGTAAAGTGAAATAGGAGATCTATTTTGAATAAGAAACGATGGTGTACAGGAAAAGAAATACAATTAAATGGAATTTTAAATTATCGAGAAGAACGATTTGAAAAACAAAAAAGCTTAAATGAAAAATATGGAAAAACACTGGTTTGTTTTACTTTAAATATTGTTGGGCCTGTTAAATCTTTTTTGTTGGCGGACAAAACGTTTGTTATTGGAAATTTAGAGATTAATAAGTTTTTAAAAGCTAATAATATACCAGTGATTACGATGGAAAAAAATTGCAACAATTGCGGTTATGAAAGCTATTTTGTATTAGATGCAGATCCTTATGAGGTTAAGAAACTCATGAGAAATATTGAAGATGGACACCCCCTAGGGCGTATTTTTGATATTGATGTTTTCGATTCCCACTTGACTAAGATTTCAAGAGAGGATATTGGAGTTTCGCAACGACGATGTTTATTATGTGGAGAGTCAGCCTTTATTTGTGGATCAACAAGAAAGCATGGGTATGAAGAACTCTTTGAAAAAGAATATGAAATAATGAATAATTTTATCAAAGGAAACCTTGCGGATACGATAGGATCGCTATTTGTAAAAGCTTTAACCTATGAAGTAATGACCACTCCCAAACCAGGACTTGTCGATCGCCATCATAATGGAACCCACACAGATATGGATATTGCGCTCTTTATGGAAAGCATTGAGGAATTGGCTCCATATTTTAAAGAATGTGTCCATATTGGGGTGAAAACGGATAAAAAAGAAAAGCTGTTTGAAGCATTAAGGATTCTTGGTTTAGATGCTGAAAAAAAAATGTTCGAAAGAACAAAGGGGGTTAATACCCACAAAGGGTTAATCTTTTCTGGAGGAATTTTGTGTGGTGCTGTTGGCTATCAATATGCTCAGAATGGCGAGATTAAAATAAGTGAGCTTGGGAAGTTATGTCAAGATTTTTTAAGTGAATTGGATAAAGACTATGAGGGAATTGAGGGAAAAGAAAATAAGACAAATGGGGAATTAATTTATCTAAAACATCAGCTTAAGGGAATTAAGGGGGAAAGTATTCATGGGTATCCAACCGTTTTTAACATAGGACTTCCTGCTTTCTACGAGGGAATGCGAAAAAAGAATTCCCTATACTCGGCAGGGCGTATTGCACTTCTATACCTTATGGGATATTCGGAGGATACCAATATCATTGCTAGATCTAACTTTATGGTCTTTAAAAAAATTCAAAATGTGATACAGGGGTTTGTTAAAAATAATCCCATCGGTTCATATGATGATAAAACTGTGATGTTGATCTTAGATGCTTATTTTACTACCCAAAACATTAGTCCAGGAGGCAGCGCCGATTTATTAGCCATCGTTTATTTTCTTTATTTTTTAGATAACTATTTGGATGAAAGTTTTTAACATGTGGCAGATTAAAAAATATTGTGGCTGAAACTGGTATTCAGATAAGCAAAAAAATGTTAAAATAATAATATAAGAATAGCCTTCAAAAGGACTTTGAAGGGAAGCAAAGGTAAAAGAAAGCGAGGAGAAGAGATATGCAAAAAATCAAGGTGCATCTTCTTGGAAACCCATATGTTGAAATAAATGATGAAAGAATTCATTTTCCATATAAGAAAATGGAAGGTCTTTTTTACTACCTTTGCGTCAAAAAAAATGCGACACGAGACGAAATTATCCATGTTTTGTGGGGGTCTGAAAATGAAAATATTGGAAGAAAAAACTTAAGGGAAGCTCTTTATCAGATTAAGAAACTTTTTGGGAAAGACTTTTTAGTAATCTTTGGGCGAACAGCGATTGGTTTAAACCCTGATTTACTCCCCATTATCGATTGGGATATTCTCCAAAGTGGGGATTTCGAGGATTTTGATGACAATGGATTTATGACCCATTTTTTTATAAAAAACAGCTATGAATATGACGAGTGGATCGATTCTATGCGGGATGTTTATAGCGAAAAATTGATGAAGATTATCCGAAAAAAACTCGAAGAATCCAGCAAAACTAAAGACATTCGAAAAATGCAATATTATAGTGACACCTTAACGAAACTTGATCCCTATAATGAAAATATCTATCATGAAATTATGAATATGTATGCTTCAAATGGCAATTATAATATGGCGATTAAGCTTTATTATGACTTAGAAAAAGTTTTTAAGGAAGAACTTGGTATTTTGCCTTCTAAGGAAATAGTGGATCTTTTTCATGATATTTTTAATTTAAAGAAAAATTTAAAAGATCTCAGTATGGGAGAAGAAGTGTTTTTTTATGGACGATCTCAAGAGGTTTTGGAATTAAAAGAAAGCATCGATTATTTTGATCAGGGAAAAGGCAAAAAATGCATTGGGATTTCAGGGGATGTTGGGGTTGGTAAATCCTCCCTTATGGACAAAGCCAAAAACTTGGCAAAACACAATGAAAATATTATATTAAGTGCAAATTGTTTTCGTGAAGAATCGGAATTCTTTCTTCGACCTTGGCGAGATATTATCGATGAAATTAATCGACAAATTGAAGAAAAGAAAATTAAGATTGGGAATATTTCTTATGATGAAAAGGAAGTCTTCAATCGGATTTTCCATGGAGGATTTCTCAGAAACGAGGAAAAGGAAAGTGGTTTTTTAAGCTATCAGGTGATAGAGGAAACTATTCTTGGGATGTTTAAGCGCATTACGAAGGAACATCAAGTGGTTTTATTTTTTGATGATATCCAGTGGATGGACTCTATGAGCTACCAACTACTTAACCGTGTCATTTTAACCTTTGGGCTTAAGAAGGTTTTCTTGATTTTTGCTTTTCCGAAAAATTTCGAGTCAGAAATTTATGAAGCGTTGGATCCATTATTCTATCGAGATCTCATCAAAAGCATTTCGGTTGAAGGGTTTACAAGATCAGAAACTAATGAAATCATCGATTTATATTTACCAGAATTAAAGGATGAGATTAAGAAGAAAGATCAAATTTATGAGATGACAGAAGGAAATGCTTTTTTCTTAATGGAATTGGGAAACTTGATTAAGGAAAAAGGGTATACTTTAGAATTATCAAAAAAAACAGTAAATGTTATAAAAGGGCGGCTTGCAGGTTTATCAGATAAAGAGCGAGAGCTCATCGATATTATCTCTATTTTTCCTGAAAAAGTTTCGGTTGAAGAAATGGAGTTATTATTTAGGGATGATCGTTTGGATACTTTACGCCAACTTGAACGTTTAGAAAGGCGACATCTCATAAAAGAGATTTTAATTGGTTGGAACGTCTATTACGATTTCTCTCATCGGATTTTTCATGAATATATTTATGAAACTCAAAGCCAAGGTAAAAAAACACAATACCATCAGATCTTAGCAAATCATTATGAGGAAAAACTTGAAAAAGTGAATCGTTTAAAGCAACTTCCAATGATTATTTATCATTATGAACGTGCCCATAATCAGCTAAAAACCTATCAATATAAAGTGCAGTATTACAATGAATTTTACACGATTGTCCATGAGAATTTTCCAGTACTCCATGATGAAATTGAGTTTAGTCAAGAGGCTTCAATTATTAATACAGGTGTCACAGAAATTATTAAGCTTGCAGATGAAGTGACAAGCTGGGAAGATCACTCGAAGGAAGCGAAAGAATTAAAAATGGAAATGCATTATATTACTGGAAGATATGGGATTGCAGTAGGAGAATATGATAATGGGAAAAGGCATATTGAAGAATGTATTTTAATTGCAAAAGAGCTGAAGGATTTAAAATCCTTGTTAAATAGCTACTATCAACTCGTCTTTTTAGGCATTCAAATTGAAGATAGTGAACAAATTAGACAAAACTTAGATGAAGTTGAAGGACTAATCTCTAAGGAGACAGAAGTTTATCAATACGGGATTTTTTTAAGACTAAGAAGTTTATATTCCATACAAACAAAAAAATATGAGGAAGCTCAAATTCTTCTTGATGAAGCGGTTGCTGTTTTTGAAAACAGACCCCATGGAGAACGGAGACACTCGATGAATATCGCTGCTTGTTATAATTATATGGGGGATATTCGCCGACATCAAAAAGATTTTCAAGGGGCTTACGATTATTATTGTACAGCAATTAAAACAAATAACGAAAAAGTGATGACCAATGGGCTAGCACACTTTCATTCCAATGCTGGACAGATGCTTTTTCATTTAGGAAAGGTTGAAGAAAGTAAGGAAGAACTCATTAAAGCCTTAGAATGTTTCTATAAGTATGGTTACCGATGGGGAATCGGAAGAGCCGAAGCTTATATGACCTTAATCGAGCTAAAAAAAGGAAATACCAAAGCGGCAATTGATCATTATAGAAAAGGTCTTGAAGTAGAAAAGAAAATTAGAAATCCTTCAACCCTTAGAATTCTAAAAAATATCAAAGAAAAATTAGTGGTTTTGAAGAATTAGCTTGATAAAAAAAGCTGGAAAATAGCTTGTATAAAACAGCGTACACAAACAAAGTGTACGCTGTTTTCTCTTTGTTTATTGAAAAGAAGAAAACCCTTTTTTTAGTCCTTCGCAAGCTTCCAAGAGTGTGGATTTGGGACAAGCGAAATTAAGACGTTCGTAGCCTTTTCCCTCTGGTCCAAACATAGTGCCAGGATCTAGCCAAAGCTTTGCGTGATTAATCATAATCGCCTGCTGTTCGTTTGGATTAAGATTTAAAGCATTAAAATCGAGCCAAGCAAGATAAGTGCCTTGTGGTTTAATTAGTTTTATTTTAGGAAGGTTATTATTTATAAAGTCATTAAGAAGGGTAACATTATCTTTTAAATAGTGTAGCAAAGAGTCAAGCCATGGTCGACCATAGGCATAGGCAGCCTCACAGGCAATTAGACCCATTAGGTTTGGGTCGTTAACAAATTGGTTGTTTTTTTCATCAATAAACCCACGCCTTAATTTGGAGTTTTTGATGATGATATTTGAGGTTTCTAGCCCAGCTAAATTAAAGGTTTTACTTGGAGCAGTGCAGGTGATTGTCACATTTGAAAGTTCGTCGGAAATATTAGCAAATACTTGATGTCGATGACCAGAAAAAACAAAGTCTTGGTGGATTTCATCTGAAATAATGATGACACCATGTTCTAAGCAAATGGCCCCAAGCTTTTGGAGTTCTTCTAATTTCCAAACTCTTCCAACGGGATTTTGAGGGTTACATAAAATAAATGCTTTTACATGATTGTTAATGATTTTTTCCTCAAAATCTTTATAGTTTATCTCATATTTTCCAGTGTCTTTGTTATGATATAACGGATTATTAACAAGATTTCTCTGATTATTTTTAATCACTTTTTCAAAAGGGTAATAGACAGGACGCTGAATGATTACAGAATCTCCAGGATTGGTTAAGGAACGAATAGCAGTTGATAAAGCATAAACAACTCCTGGAACAGGAACCACCCAATCATCTAAAATCTCCCAGGAAAAGGAGGTTTGCATCCAATTTTTTAGGGCATCAAAATAAGGCTTTTCAGGGGAAGTATAACCAAAAACACCATGATTTAATCTTTCTTGCATTGCCTTAATTACTTCGGGTGGGCTTTTGAAGTCCATATCAGCGACCCAAAGAGGTAATAAATCGCTGTTTTTGTTTGGACTAAAATCAGGGTTATATTTAATTGACCACGATTGGCGACGGTCAATTTTTTCATTAAAATTAAATGAATGATTCATTCGATTTCCTTTCTAAAAATGCTTTTATATTTAAAACCATTATACTATGAATGGACTAAAATTACTTCGCTATTCTTAAAGAATAAAATATGATATAATTTTTAAATACGAACTTAATAAATAATCGAGGTCAAGATGAAGAAAAAACCTGAAATATTAGCTCCTGTTGGAACAATGGAAAGTGTGATCCCAGCAATTAATGCTGGTGCTAATGCCATATATTTTGGAGGGAAAAGTTTTAGTGCCCGACAAAATGCAGGAAACATGACAAATGAAGAAATAGAAATTGCCACAAAGCTTTGTCACTCACAAGGTGTAAAGGTATATGTGACGTTAAATACACTGATTAAAAATTCGGAAATCCCACTTTTGTTGGAATTCCTTTATTTTTTAGAGACGATTAATATTGATGGTTTAATAATACAAGATATCGGGGTTATTTATCTACTACAAAAATATTTTCCAGCGTTTAAATTGCAGACAAGTACCCAAGTATCAATTTATGGCTTAGATGGGGTTTTGTTTTTTGAAAATTTGGGGTTTAGTCGTGTTGTTTTACCCCGGGAAATGTCTTTGAGTGACGTCGCAGAAATCAAAAAGAAGGCTAAGATTGAACTAAAAATATTTTGTCATGGGGCACTCTGCTATGGATATTCTGGACAATGCTTAATGAGCAGCATGATTGGTGGCAGAAGCGGAAATCGTGGTCTTTGTGCCCAACCCTGTCGAAAGAAATATCGATTAATAAGAGAAACCACCAATGAAAGGAATCAGAACCAAGAGGTAAGTGCATCATTGGGTTATTTATTGAGTCCTAAAGATTTGAATACACTAAAAAAAATGAGGGAAATAGTAGATATTGGAGTTGATTCCCTAAAAATAGAAGGACGAATGAAAACACCTGAATATGTTTTTGGTATTACTCGAGCCTACCGTGAAGCGGTTGACGCTATTTTTTTGGAAGAAGAAAAAAAATCTTTAAGCGAATTAGAGATAAAACAATTGTTTAATCGGGATTTTACCTTGGGACACTTATTTGATGATAAAAACATAATTAATTCTGAAACAGGGAAAAACCGAGGGATTTTAATTGGTGAAGTCGTTAAGTTTCCTAAAATCTCCTATCCGGGTTCCCATCCTGATTTCCCACTTTTAGGGATTCGATTAAAACCAGAATGCACCCTTATTTGTGGGGACGGAATCTCTTTTGGTGAAGATGGAAATATTGGGACGAAGGTTGACGGATTGTTTTCATTGTTAGGAAAAGTTTTAGACAGGGGAAGAAATGATGAGATCTTCGGGATACCTTGCCGACATCGTATCGCTTCTGGAACAAAAGTATATAAAAATTTCGATAAATCTTTAATGACAAGTTTAAAGATTGAGGGGAATAAGGTCATTGAATTTCCTAAGGAGAGCATTGATTTTCAAGTGGAAATTAAGGAAGGGATGCCTGTAAAAATTATTGGGAAAAGCCATGAAGGTTATGCTGAATTTGTTTCTGATTTTATTCCAGAAAAAGCGTTAAAAAACCCATTAACCCAAGAGATGGTTGAGGCTCAATTATCACGACTGGGTGGAACTCCTTTTGAATTGGGAAAGGTGATGGTTATTTTAGACGAAAATTTATTTTTATCTCGGGGACAACTTAATTTTTTAAGAAAAGCGGTGATTGATAAGCTTGAAAAGAATAAGGAAAAATCTTCTTTAGAAATAATAAGAGAAAAAGAAGTGCCTTTATTGGCGGTGCTAAAAAATAAAAATAATCAAAAAGGTTATGAAAAGAAAAAGATTTCTCTTAAATTTTCGATCTTACCATCTCCTGAATTATTAAAAAGTATTCCCGAAGATCTTTTAGATGAAATTGTGTTGCCAATCGGGGATTGTGCCAACGAAGGGGTGTTAGAAAACATAGGGATTGCTAGACAAAAATTTTGGGACATTTTAATAACATTTCCAAGAGTGATGAATACCGAAGAAACGCGAAGGATTTATGAAAATTGGCCACCAAAAAGGTTTATTGAAGAGGGAATTAAAGGCATTTTAGTAGAAAATTATGAGGTGCTAAGCCGTTATCGGCATTCTAATCTTTATTTGGAAGGTGGCTTAAGTTTTAATCTGTTTAATACCTTAGCATCCCAGGGGATGAAAGAATGGGGATTTCAATCTGGAGTTTTATCACTTGAATTAGATTACAATGCCTTAGATGAGATTTCTAGAAATGGACGGATAGAAACGGTGCTTCCTGTTTATGGAAGGCAAGAGTTAATGATTAGCAAAAAATGCGTCTTTAATTGCGAGAGAAAAGAACAAAAAGGATGTGTAAACTGTTGTCAGGTTATGCAAGGAGAGTTAGTTGATGAACGTGGAAATACCTTTCCAGTTGAACGGGATTCGAACGGATATATCCACATCTATAATGGCAATAAATTATTTCTAAGAGAAGAAATTTTAGGGCTTAAACAGATTAAAACCTTACGGATTGACCACCAAAATGAGTCTTTAGAAGTTTTAAAAAAAATACTAACTTATTACAAAAAAAACATATATGAAGGAAACCAAAGTCTTCCCGAGGGTCTAACAACAGAAAAAACGACACGGGGAGCTTTAAAACGAGGAGTGAAATAATTAATGGATCAACGAAGTCTAAATGTTTTAGAATATAATAAAATTTTAAAAAGCCTCGAGGGGTGTTGCGTCACCCAAGGCGGTAAAAAACTAGCCAGGGGTTTAAGCCCAGCAAAAACCATCAATGGTGTTAATCGAGGACTTCATTTTACAAATGAAGGGATGGGGATGATTTTAAGAAATGGACGTCCCCCTATGATTGATGTAGAGAATACTAGCGATTACGTAAAACGTGCAGGGATTGGTTCCATGCTTTCCATGGGCGAATTATTATCCATCGCGACCTTATTACGGGTTGTTCGAGATCTGAAAAGCTATTTTGAAAATGACACTCAAAAGGATGCGCTGATTTTATTGAAGGAACTTTTTGAAAATCTAGGTTTATGCGAAGCCTTAGAAAAAGAGATTAGTTTAAAAATCCTAGGACCTGATGAAATGGCAGACAATGCATCCCGGGAGTTGAGCCGTATCCGAAGAGAAATACATTTTAAGAGTAACCGAATTAGTGAAAAACTAAATCATATGATTAGCTCAACCGCCTATGAAAAATATCTACAAGAAAAGATTGTAACCATTCGAAATAATCGCTACGTAATTCCTGTAAAGCAAGAATATCGAAGCCAAGTGCCTGGAATAGTGTTGGATAAATCTTCAAGTGGGGCAACACTATTTATTGAGCCAATGGCAGTGGTGGAACTAAATAATGATATTAAAATCCTTGTGACAGAAGAAGAAAAAGAAATGACACGGATTTTGAAAGAATTGTCTCAAAAAGTTGCCGACGAAAAAGAAATGATCATTGATAATTACGACCTTTTGGTTGAATTGGATTTTCAATTTGCTAAAGGGAAGTATGCATTAGAAATTGAGGGGGTTAATGTGACCGTTAGTGAAAATGGTTCTATTTCATTTTTAAGAGCAAAACATCCCCTTATTCCAAAAGAACAGGTGGTTTCTTCTGATATTATTTTCGAAGAGAATATTAACACCATGATTATTACTGGACCAAATACAGGGGGCAAAACGGTTTCTTTAAAGACCATGGGGCTTTTAAATTTAATGGTGCAATCGGGTTTGTTTGTTCCAGTGAGGGAAGGAAGCTCAACTCGAATTTTTGAAAATGTTTTTGCTGATATTGGAGATGAGCAAAGTATTGAGCAAAGTTTAAGTACTTTTTCATCACATATGACAAATATTGTAGAAATCATAGAAAAAGCAAATGAAAACACCCTGGTTCTTTTTGATGAGTTAGGAGCAGGTACAGACCCTACAGAGGGAGCAGCGTTGGCAATTTCGATTTTAGATGGACTTCATGGACGAGGCGTGACCAGTGTATCAACTACTCACTATAGTGAGCTTAAGGAGTACGCCTTGGTAACAAAGGGGGTAGTGAATGCAAGCGTTGAGTTTGATGTAAAAACCCTTAAACCTACCTATCGCTTACTTATTGGTGTTCCTGGGAAGTCCAATGCTTTTGAAATTGCACGACGTTTGGGACTTGGGGATCGTTTCATCGAAAACGCGAAGGAGCTTATTAAAAATGAAGCGATTCGGTTTGAAGAAACCTTGATTAAGATAGATGAAAAACGACGTCGTACTGAGGCTGAGCATGATGCAATTATAAAGCTTAAGAGGGAAACCGCAGATTTAAAAATTCAAATGGACAAAGAAAGAGAACGTTTTGAGATTGAAAAAGAAGCTCTTAATCGAAAAGCTCAGGTTGAAGCCTTAGAAATTGTTAGAAAAACAAAAGAGGAAACCGAAGCCATTTATCGAGAAATCCGAACCATCCAAGAAAGTACAGTCAGTGGTGTTAAAGATAACAAGGAACTGGAAGCCATAAGACGACGGATTAAAGAAAAAGAAAAAAATATTTACAATTTTGGAGATGTGCCTAAAAATTACGACGCACATGGTTTAGGAATTGAGGATTTAAAAATTGGAATGAAGGTTTATGTTAAGAGTCTTCGAAGAGAAGGCGAGATTATAACCATACTTCAGAACGAAAACAAAGCAATGGTACAACTGGATGCCATGAAATTAAAAGTGGATGTAGGAGATCTTGTTAAATCTCAAGCCCTTGGAAAAGTTGAAGAAAAGAAGGTGACCTTCAAAAAAATTGATCGTCATGTGATGAATACAAAACTTGATCTGAGAGGAAAAAATGGGGAAGAATCTTTGTTTTTAATCGACAAAATGATTGGTGATGCCATGCTTTCAGGAAATCATCAAATTGTTATTGTCCATGGGAAAGGAACCGGAAGACTGCGTGAAATTATTCATGAATATCTAAAAACGAATCCTCTAATAGAAGATTTTCGTTTAGGTGCAATGAATGAAGGGGGATCTGGAGCGACGATTGTTACCCTTTAGTTTAAATTAATGTTTGAACCAAAAGTTTTTATAGTGTAAAATATGTATTTAAAAGTCATTAATGACCATAGGAGGCTATGATGATATTATCCGATAGAACAATTTATAAATATTTAGAGAACGGGGATCTTGTAATTGATCCTTTAGAAGAGGGACAGGTACAACCCGCTTCTGTAGATATTCGCCTTGGCTCAAGCTTTTTAAAGCTTGATGAGAACAGTTTTGAAGCGATGTCTTTAACCGATGAGATTAAATATATTTCCATGGATGCCAACGAAATTATTATTCCATCCAATTCTTTTTTGTTAGCAACCACGATGGAATATATTAAATTACCCTGTGATTTAACAGCTTTTGTGGAAGGACGTAGTTCCATTGGAAGAATGGGGCTTTTTATTCAAAATGCGGGTTGGGTAGATCCCGGTTTTGAAGGGGAGATTACCCTTGAACTTTATAATGCAAACCGACTTCCTATCCGATTGGAAACGGGACGTCGGATTTGTCAATTGGTTTTTGCTCAAATGGACAATGTTGCACTTAACCCGTATCAAGGGAAATATCAAGGTCAACGTTCGGCTGTTGGAAGTCGAATATTTATGGATAAGGAAATATGAGAGAAATCTACTTAGATAACGCAGCAACCACTAAAATAGATTCTCGTGTTGCTGAAGTAATATTTAAAGAATCTTTGGAAAATTATGGAAATCCTTCTTCTTTACATCGATTGGGAATTCAGGCAGAGCAAAGCATTAAAAAAGTTCGTGAGAGGATTGCAAATACCCTTCATTGTGAACCAGGAGAAATTTATTTTACTTCAGGGGGAACAGAGGGAAATAATATGATTATCCAAGGAATCCTAGAGAACAAAAAAAGAGAAAAAAGTCGAATTGTGACAACAGAGATTGAACATGCTTCTGTTTTAGAAACCATTGATTTTTATAAACATCATCAGTTTGAGGTTGTTCATTTAGCGGTTGATCACCAAGGGAGAGTCTGTCTTGATGGGCTAAAAAAAGCCGTGAATAAAGATACCGTTTTGGTTTCGATTGTGGGTGTTAATAACGAAATTGGGACCATTCAAGATTTGGAAACGATTGGAAAAATAATTAAGAAAGAAAATCCGGATTGCTTTTATCATACCGACTTTGTTCAAGGATATCTCAAGATTCCCATAAATGTGAAAAAATGTCAACTTGATGGTTTAACTTTAAGTGGACATAAAATTTTTGGACCAAAGGGAATAGGTGGTGTCTATATTAAAAAAGGGACAAACTTTAAAGCAATTCTCCGTGGTGGCGGACAAGAAAAAAATGGGCGATCTGGGACTGAAAATGTTCACGGAATCCTTGGATTAGGGGAAGCTGTTGCCTTAAGAAAAGATGAGATTCAAAAAAATGCCATTGAAATAAAAGAACTTCGGGATCAATTTGTTAAAGGGATTTTAGAAAAAATTGAGGATGTTAAAGTCAACGGTTCCTCAGATGGAAGCCCTTATATTCTAAGTATGTCCTTTAATCGAATTCGAGGCGAGGTATTACTCCATAGCTTGGAAGCTCAAGGGGTTTATGTATCAACGGGATCAGCCTGTTCCACACATAAAAAAGAAAAGCAAACCGTTTTAAAAGCAATTGGTCTACCAGAAGAATACAAAGAAGGAACCATACGTTTTAGCTTTTCAAAGGAGAACACGTTAGAAGAAATCAATGAAGTCGTCGATATTGTAGCTGAAGCGGTGAGGAGTCTACGACTTTTATCGAAAAAACTGCCTGGAAATAGGAAATAGGAGAATAAGAATGGAACATGTAATACTTGTTCGATATGGTGAAATAGCCCTTAAGGGTTTAAATAGAAATTACTTTATCGATTTACTCGCTAAAAATATTAGAAATACGTTAAGGTCTGTTGAATCGGCAAAAGTCAAAAAAATTCAAGGGCGTATTATTGTCACCATTGATGAATCGGATTTAGAATTTGGGATGCACCGAGTACAAAAAGTTTTTGGGATTGTTTCTATAAGTCATGCCATTGTCATTGACAGTAAAATTGAAGTGATTGAAGAAAACACAATTAAACTGATTAAAGAAGCTTTTGAAAATGATCCTGAAATTAAAACCTTTCGAATTACAGCAAAACGTGGGGATAAAGGGTTCCCGATTAAATCTCCAGATTTAGGAATGCGCTTAGGGGAGAAAGTTTTAGAAGCGGTTGAAGGCATTACAGTGGATATTCATGAGCCTGACCTTAATATGTGGGTTGAAGTGAGAGAGAAAACCTATCTTTACCATAAATTTATTCCTTGTAATGGAGGGCTTCCTGTTGGGTGTAGTGGAAAAGGCGCATTGCTTCTTTCGGGAGGAATCGACAGTCCAATTGCTGGATATTTAATGGCAAAACGTGGGGTTGAAGTCATTGGTGTCTATTTTCATAGTTTTCCTTTTACGAGTGACCGTGCTAAAGAAAAGGTAATTGATTTAGCTAAAATAATGAGTCAGTATTGTGGAAAGATTAAATTGTTTGTAGTTCCTTTTACTGAGGTTCAAACCAAAATTGTAGAACTTTGTCCAGAAAGACAAACCACCATTATTATGCGTCGGTATATGATGCGAATTGCAGAAACCATTGCTGAAAACGAAGGGGCTAAAGCCTTAATTACTGGGGAAAGCTTGGGTCAGGTTGCTAGCCAAACCATGGAAGGTTTAGGAGCAACAAATGCGGTAGCAAATCTCCCTGTTTTTAGACCTTTAATTGGTTTTGATAAATCAGAAATTGTTAAAATTGCCCAAGAAATCGGAACATTTGAAACCTCAATTCTCCCTTATGAAGATTGCTGCACTATCTTTGTTCCAAAGCATCCAGAAACAAAACCAAAAATCAAAGAAATGTTACGATCTGAAGAGGCTATTAATGAAATGATGGTTGAAATGATGGCAAGAGCTGTGGAAAATGCCGAAGTCATTAAATTATAAGAACAAACCCTGTAATAATGGAGAGCGCGGCTTTTCCTTACTACAGGGTTTGTTATTTCTAATGGAAACACAAAGAAAGTTAGTTACAATTATGTTATAATGGAAATAATAAATTCGAAGGAAAACAATAATGATAAATAAAGATGGTATTCGACAAAGTATAATTAATGAACTCAATGAACTCATTGGGTATGAAATGGAAAATCAGGTATTATTAGATGAAAAAGTTCTCGAAATCTTAAGACGTCTCACCCTAGTAACAAGTCGGGAAGTTCTCATTGTTACTAATGATAAAAACAGGGTACAATGGGTAAATATAGGAGATGCTTCAACGGTTAACATTGGAGACAAAGAAATGGAGTATCACAAAAAAACACTAAATAAATACCGTGTTATCCATACGCATCCAGGTGGGAATCCACATTTATCAGACGAAGATTTTTCGGCAGCTAAAAATCAGAATCTCCAATGTATTATTGCTGTTGGGATTACTGAAAAAAATCCTCCCAGATTTAGCATCGGGGTTCCACTAGTAAAAGACGAGAGTTTAGAATATGGAGAAGGTCTTTTTAATAACCTTAAAGAATTAAATAACTTTCCAATTGAATACTATGTTCTTCAAGGAAATCGGTTTATTAAAAACGATCCTAATACTATTTTTGATAACGAAGATGAAGAAGAAAGAGCCCTTTTAATTGGGGTTGAACTACCCAAACATGATGGAATTGAGATTGAGGATTCAATGGAGGAGCTTTCCCAGCTTGTCAAAACAGCAAAGGGCGTGGTTATGGAAAAAGTAACCCAAAGCAGAAGTAAAATTGATCCTTCATTTTATATTGGAAAAGGTAAACTTCAAGAGCTGTTTAAGATGATACAAAACAATGAGATCAATCTCATTGTTGCCAATGATGAACTTAATGCGAATCAAATAAGAAACATCGAAAATGCAACAGGAACAAAAACCATTGACCGTACAACCATAATCTTAGAGATATTTGCAATGCAATCAAAAACAAGGGAAGGAAAGCTTCAGGTTGAGCTAGCCCAACAGAAATATCGTCTAAGCCATCTAAAAGGTTTGGGGATTGTGTTGTCACGTACAGGCGGAGGGATTGGTACCCGAGGACCAGGAGAGAAAAAACTAGAAACTGATCGACGACATATCAGGCGGCAAATTGAAGAGCTAGAAGCAAAAAACGAACGCATTAATAAGAGTAATTCATTAAATGCCCTCCAACGACAAAAGAATAATATCCAGACCGTGAGCCTTATTGGGTATACCAATTCAGGAAAAAGTACGTTGTTTAACCTTTTAACTGAAAGTGAAGCAAAAACAAAGGATGGCTTATTTATAACATTGGATTCCACTTTAAGGAAAATAAACCCAGAAAATGGAGACTATCTTGTTTCAGATACTGTAGGTTTTATTGAAAAACTTCCCCATGATCTTATCAAAGCATTTAAAACCACTTTAAAAGAGGTAGAAACAGCAGAGGTTTTGCTTCATGTGGTTGATGTCTCAAACCCCAATTATAAAGCACAAATTGAAGTAGTCAACGAGGTCTTAAATGATATTGGATCGGGACATAAAAAAATTATTTTAGTTTATAATAAAATTGATAAATGTGATGAAGAAACAATGCAATACTATATTGAAAAGAACAAAACCATTGAAATAGGGGGAGATAGATTTCCAAAAGTCTATATTTCGGCAAGAAAAGGTTTAGAAATTGGAACCTTGTTGGAAGTAATTCAGAAGGTTTTAAAAGGAAATAAAAAAGAGTTGAAACTTTCAATTCCTTATGATGAGCAACGATTAATGGCAATCCTTCACGAGAAGAAAGTGATTTTAGAAAGTTCTTATGAAGGGGATGGAATTGTAGTAACAATCATAGTGAGTGAAGAATTTCCCATACACTTATTTGAAAAATATGTAATTTAAACGGAAAGATGAAGGTTAGTGGCATTTGGAAACAAAAAGAATTAAATTAGCGATTTTTTCAATATCATCTTTATTAATGATCTCCTCGACGGTTTCAGCAATTCTTGCGGAGATACAGATCCATTTTCCAAAGGTTGATGAACCCGTTATTCAAATGGTTTTAACCATTCCAGCATTAGTTGCTGTTTTGTTTGCGTTTATATCTGGACCGATTTCACTTAAAATATCCAAGAAAAACCTAGTAATTTTTGGTTCCACGTGTGGTCTGCTCGGAGGAGGGATTGCCTTTATTGGAGGCGTGAAAAGTATTGAGATTTTGCTTTTTTGTAGTTTACTCGTTGGGGTCGCTCAAGGGATTAATTCGACGATGAGCATGGCTCTTATTTCCGATCATTTTAAAGGAAAAGTGGGGAGTGAAATGATGGGAGTTCAATCTGCCTATGTGAATGGTGGCAGTGTAATTCTTTTTTTAGCTTCAAGCTTTTTAGCAAAAATCCAATGGAATTATTCGTATTTGGTTTATTTGGCATTTCTTCCAGTGTTAATCATAACCATTGTAAATTTGCCTAATGTTCCTAAAGAGATTCCACAACCTTCGGAAAAACCGATAATTAAAGATAAATTAAGTGGACAAGTCTATTTTATGGCAGGAATCATGTTTTTGTTTGGAATTTTTATTTTTGTTTTTCAAACCAATATTGCCCTGTTAGTGGCGGAGAAAAGCTATGGAGATGCCTCGACCAGTGGCATTATCATTACAATGATGTCGGTGGGAGGCATGATAACAGGAATATTGTTTGGGAAAATCCAGAAAGCTTTTAAAAAATTTACTATTCCCATGGCGTTGTTCATTACAGGGGTTGGAATGCTTTTAGTATTTGTGGTTGGAAGCAAAGAGATCTTATTTTTTTCAGCAGTTTGTTTTGGCTTTGGGATGGCAACCATGATGCCAGCAAGTACTTTTTTAGTTGCAAATTCGGTTTCTAATCGATTAAGTGCAACCGCAATAGCCATTGTAACGGCGGCAGTAAGTTTAGGCATGTTTATTTCTCCCATTGTATCAAGCCGTTTTGTTGAAATAATGCAGGGTAACATAGAAATGAAGTTCTTAATGTCAGGGATTGGATTATGGGCGATGGCGTTACTCTTTTCCGGATTATTAGTATTTAATAAGGATTATCATGAAAAATTATAAAACAGTTTTTAAACCCCATGAGATAGAAAAAGAAATAAAGAAGTCGCGATTTATTAGTCTCGTTTTTCACGTTGAAAATGAAGAAGAAGTGGCATTAATTTTATCAGAAATTCGGAAAAAGCACTATAAAGCGACGCATATTTGTTCGGCATACGTCCTTAACACAACCCCCGAAAGACAAAAAGCATCCGATGATGGTGAACCAGCAGGAACAGCAGGAAAGCCAATTTTAGAAGTCATTAACCATCGGGAGCTAAAGGACGTTTTAGTGGTGGTAATAAGATATTTTGGTGGAATAAAGCTTGGGGCAGGTGGACTTATTAGAGCCTACGGCAGTGGGGGAAGCGATGTGCTAAACCAATGTCAAATAGTTAAAATGCAGTTTTCACAAAACATGGATGTAATCATTAATTACCCAAGTTATGGGGGATTCATAAACAGTTTGCAAGAAAAAAAGATTGTGCCTGTTAGTGAAGACTTTGGTGAGAACGTTCAATTATCCTTTCAGATTCCTGTTGAAGAAGTGGACATATTTAAACTTTGGGTTGAGGATATTACCAATGGAAATGCCAAACTTTTACAAGGAAAAGAGGAATATATAAAGATTGCTGTAACCCAAAATTAAAAAACTGGATTAAACGGCTTTACAAATGATAGGGAATTATGTATAATATTGAAAAATAAATATCGAGTTTTAAATTATTCAAGATACAAAAATGTATTTTAGTTTAAGACACAAGAATAAAAATATCGGGGGAGTCCTTTCGATATTTTTTCTTTTGTCCATGATCCTTGGGAAGAGAATTCCAAGGGTCATTTTTTATATAAATAAAAAAAACGAGGAGAGATAATTTGAAAAAAGAAAAAAAGTATTCAGGTTTTAAGGATTTTTTAGAAAAAAAAGACATTGAGTTTTCAGTGCAAAGGTATTTACTTGATGCCTTAAAGTTTATGGCCTTTGGTCTTTTTGGGACACTGCTAATGGGAAGCATTTTAAATCAAGTAGGGATTCTTTTTCATATTCCTTTTTTAAATGAGACCTTGTGGCCCGTTGCCCAAGCAATGACAGGTCCGGCCATTGCTGTTGCTGTTGCTTATAGTTTAAAAGCACCGCCATTAGTCATGTTTTCAATTACCATCGCAGGGGCAATGGGAAATACCTTAGGAGGACCAGCAGGCGCTTTTTTTGCAGCCGTCGTTGGGACTGAATTTGGTAAAGCAGTTTCAGGAGAAACTAAAATTGATATTTTGGTAGCACCTTTTGTAACCATGCTAATGGGAGCCCTTACCGCAATGCTCGTTGGGCCTCCCATTGGAGCCCTTATGGTGGGATTAGGAGATATCATTATGTGGGCAACAGAACAACAGCCAATTATTATGGGAATTATTATAGCGGTTGTGGTTGGAATAACCCTAACACTCCCAATTTCAAGTGCTGCCCTCTGTATCATGTTAGGGCTCTCAGGGATTGCTGGAGGAGCGGCGACGGTTGGATGTTGTTGTCAAATGGTTGGATTTGCAATACAAAGTTACAAGGACAATGGTGTTAGTGGACTAGCTGCCCAAGGCATAGGAACCTCAATGATTCAAATGCCAAACATTATTAAGAATTGGAAAATTTGGATTCCACCGACAATGGCAGCAGCCATTCTTGGACCGATTTCCACAACGGTTTTTCAAATGAAAAACACACCAATCGCTTCAGGAATGGGAACCTGTGGTTTCGTAGGGCAAATAGGGACCGTCATGGCAATGACGGAAGCAGGGGATTCCTTAATAACCATCATTACGGGGATTGCTTTATTACAATTTATACTACCCGCCTTACTAACCTATGGTTTTTATAAACTACTTTATAAAAAGAATTGGATTAAAGATGGAGATTTAAAACTCGATCTTTAAGATGAGATCATTTTTATGTGGATTTCTAAAGAATGTTTGATTATAATTAAAGAATTATATTTACAAATGATTGATAAAACTTTTAATTTTATGATGTTTTGTGGACAATCATTCTTTAGAAAGGCATAAAGATGGCAAAAAATAATCGTGTAAAAATACTAATGAAATTAATACTTTTGGTCTATTTGGGAGTGTTAGTAATGCTAACATTATTACCCGATGGACAAAACATCACTTATGAAACCACCTTTAACTTAGTACCCATTACTAGCATCGATAATTTCGCTTATGATATTTGGGTAAATGGATTTATTAACTGGGATTTTTTAAGCACAAAACCAACAGATGTAACAGAAATCATTTTGTATACATTTACCGATTCTTTCAAGAATCTTTTTGGTAATATTCTATTATTTGTACCATTGGGGTTATTTTACCCGCTAGCCCGAAAGAAAAAAGTTGGAATTTTTGAAGCCTTTAGTGTCATTCTTGGGACAACATGCATCATTGAAGTTTTGCAATTTTTCTTTTTAGCAAGTCGCCGGGGGGATATTGATGATATTATCCTCAATTTTATTGGGGGAGTGATTGGTTATATTATTTATCGATGGATTGATTAATGAAAAGTAAAAATAAAAGGTGTAAAGAGGTGTGGTGTGGCTAAAAAGAAAAGTATTTTTGTTTGTCAAAACTGTGGAAATGACTCCCCGAAATGGACAGGTCGATGTTCGGAGTGTGGGGAATGGAATACCATGGTTGAAGAAATAGACTATTCAAAAACAACGGGAAAGACAAGCTTATTAGAACGATCTGTTTATTCTAAACCCCGTGCTTTAAAAGACATTTCTTACACGGGTGAAATCCGTTATCCAACCCAAAATGAAGAGTTTGATCGGGTTTTAGGTGGTGGAATTGTCCCTGGTGGAATGATTCTTTTAGGTGGGGATCCTGGGATTGGAAAATCGACGATCCTTCTCCAAACAACGGAAGCCCTAGGAAATCAGGGATATAAGATTCTTTATATTTCTGGAGAAGAATCCGAGCAACAATTAAAAATGCGAGGAGAGCGAATGTTTGTAAAATCAGAAAACATTCTTTTTCTGTCAGAAATTAATATTCCCTATATATTAAGTATTATTTTAGAGGAAAAACCAGACATTGTGATTATTGATTCAATTCAAACCATGTATAGCCCCGATATTTCTTCCGCCCCTGGCAGTGTTAGTCAGATTCGCGAAAATGCAGGGGCCTTGATGCAGCTGGCAAAAAAGGACAATGTTTCAATGATCTTAGTTGGTCATGTCACAAAAGATGGCAATATTGCAGGACCACGAGTTTTAGAACACATGGTTGATACGGTGTTATATTTTGAAGGTGAAAAGTACCACACTTATCGTATTTTAAGAGGGGTCAAAAACCGTTTTGGATCAACCAATGAAATTGGGATTTTTGAAATGACCCAAAATGGACTCCAACCAGTGGCAAATCCCTCGGAAATGATGTTAGATTCCCGTCCCGAAAACACCTGTGGTTCTGTGGTCGTCCCTTGTATGGAAGGAACTCGACCCTTATTAATTGAACTTCAGGGTTTAGTTTCCCCCTCAGGGTTTGGTGGAAATCCACGACGGATGTCAACAGGAATGGATTATAACCGAATGGTATTGTTAATAGCGATTATGGAAAAGCGTTTAGGAATACAAATGCAATCGGTGGATGCATACATCAATGTTGTGGGAGGATTAAAAATAGATGAGCCTGCTTTAGATTTAGGGGTGGTTGCGGTTCTTTATTCAAGTTTAAGAGATTTTCAAATTCCTGGGGATCTGATGATTTTAGGAGAAGTGGGACTTACTGGAGAAGTTAGAAATATTCAGCACATCGATAAACGCCTTATCGAAGGCCAAAAATTAGGCTTTAAGCAGTGTATTATTCCAAAAGGAAATAAAAAAGGGTTGAATATTAAAGGAATGAAAACATATCCTGTTGATAATCTAAGGGAAGCCTTAGATATCTTAATTTAAGAGTGAGATCCTCAAAAATGGCATTACTATGCAAAAATTTATCCTTTTCTTTTTTGGGAAAAACAGCTATAATAAATTTATCCTGAAGTGTTCGTCGTAACTTTATTTTTGAACCTACAACATAAATTCGGGAGTCTGATTGTTCAGAAGCAGATGTTATGCCTCCGTTTAGATAGTGGAAAACAGAAACTTAAGACAAGACACCCACCTAGCAATAGCTAGGCGTCAAAAATGAGGGACGGCACGTTCGGGATAGCACCTATGGGTGCTTTTTTTTATGACTTTAATTAGTTTAAAGGAATGGAAATTTCAAGGTTTTTATTGAATTATTTCTATCTTTTGGTACAATGGTGAGAGTGTTTTAAACATGTTGATTAAAATAATAAGGAGGGTTTTATGTACGAATATATCATTGGAAGCTTAGAAGAACAAGGCCTTGATTTTGTTATTATCGACTTAAATCATATGGGTTATAAAATTAAAGTTTCTACCAATACCCTCAATGAATTACCACAATTACATTCTGAGGTGAAGCTTTTTTTACATCAGGTAATTAAAGAAGATGAAATGTCATTGTATGGTTTTGCAACACAGGAAGAAAGAGAAATTTTTAGAACCATTATCAGTATTTCAGGAATTGGTCCAAAAGCAGGAACAGGATTATTGTCACAATTTAGTCGGGATGAACTGGTGCATCATATCTTAAACGACGATCCTAAAAGTATTGCGAAAGCACCAGGAATTGGACTAAAAACTGCAAGCCGAATTATTTTAGAACTTAAGGATCGTTATAAGAATTACGAACCAACGCATTTAACCATTGATGGACCAAAAACAATGGGAGATGTAGCTTCCGAGGCAATTAATGGCTTGGTAGGTTTAGGATATTCAGTTCCAGAAGCCTCAGATATGGTTGGGCGAGCCTATACCCCTGAAAGCACTTTAGAGGAATTAATTAAAGGGGCACTAATGACAAATAACCCTCTGAAGGGACGGTAGAAAATGAAGGATCGGATTATTACTTCTGACATTACAGAAGTAGAATTAGAAATTGAAAAAACCTTAAGACCTCAAGGGCTTAAAGAATATATTGGGCAAGAGCGTGTTAAAAAGCAAATGGGAATTTTTATACAAGCGGCTCAAAAGAGAAAAGAAACCTTAGATCATGTGCTTTTGTATGGACCACCAGGGCTTGGAAAAACCACTTTGGCCAATATTATTGCCCGGGAAATGGGTGTGGGAATTAAAACGACCTCAGGGCCAGCCATTGAAAAAGCTGGAGATCTTGCGGCTATTTTAACGGGACTTAAAGAAGGGGATATTTTATTTATTGATGAAATTCATCGATTGCAACGGTCAGTGGAAGAGGTGCTTTATCCAGCAATGGAAGATTTTGCTTTGGATATTATTATTGGTAAAGGCCCTGGGGCAAAATCAATTCGTTTGGAGCTCCCTCCCTTTACTTTAATTGGGGCAACCACTCGTGTTGGCCTTTTAACCTCTCCGCTTAGGGATCGATTTGGAGTCATCCAACGGTTGGAATTATACAATCCAGAGGAGCTTGCCTCGATTATTTTGAGATCCTCAAGTATTATAGAGGTTGAAATTGATGAGGAAGGGGCGGTTGAGTTAGCGGTTCGGTCAAGGGGAACCCCAAGAATTGCTAATCGCTTACTGAAGCGGGTTCGGGATTATTCTGAAATTGAAGGCAAAGGGAAAATTGATTTAGAAATAACCCGTGAAGCCCTTGACTTATTTGAAGTGGATGCAGTGGGGCTTGATGAGATTGATCGGGTGATGCTTTTTACAATTGCAGAAAAATTTGGTGGTGGTCCAGTGGGTCTTGACACATTAGCAGCTGCTATTGGGGAAGAAAAAAATACCATCGAAGAAGTCTATGAACCTTATCTTATTCAAATGGGTTTTTTGACGAAAACCCCGAGAGGACGTATTATTACCCCACGAGGTTATGAGCATCTTGGTATTTCCGTGGTAGGGGAAAAAATTCTTGATAAAGACCAAATTAAAATAAATTTTTACGGAACAGATGAGGACATGGATGAACACAAATGATTTTAGTTATGATTTACCTGAAGAATTAATTGCTCAATCGCCTTTAGAGGCAAGAGATGCCTCGCGACTGATGGTCTTAAACCGAGAAAGAAAAACAATTGAGGATAGGCAATTTTCTGAGATTACGCAATTTCTAAAACCAGGGGATTTACTGGTGATGAATAATACAAAGGTCCTTCCTGGCAGATTATATGGGATAAAAGAGGACACCGGAGGGAAAGTTGAAATTCTTTTACTTAAACAGCTTTCTAAAAATACTTGGGAGATTATGGTAAAACCCGGTAAAAGAGCTAAGGTTGGAACACGAATTTCTTTTGGAACAGAACTAATTGGGGAAATTGTGGAATCCATTGAGGGAGGTCTCCGTATAATAGATTTTACCTGGGAAGGTGTTTTTGAAGAAATTATTGACAGAATCGGCTTGATGCCAGTCCCCCCATATATTCATGAAACCTTAAAAGATAATGAACGTTATCAAACGGTTTATGCCAAAAATAAAGGGTCGGCCGCAGCACCAACAGCAGGTTTGCATTTTACGCCACAATTAATCCAGAAAATTAAAGACATGGGTGTAAAAATAGTTGAGATAACCCTTCATGTGGGGCTTGGTACCTTTAGACCTGTGAAATGTGAAAAGATTGAAGAACACCAAATGCACGAGGAGTTTTATGAGATTTCTCAGGAAGCAGCTAAAATTATTGAGGAAACCCGAGAAAATGGTGGAAGAGTAATTGCAGTGGGAACCACCTCTGTAAGAACGCTAGAGAGTGTGGCAAGAGCTTTTAATGGAAAGATTGTTGGAACAAAAGGGGCAACGGATATTTTTATTTATCCTGGATTTGATTGGCAAGTTGTGGATGCCGTAATTACAAATTTTCACCTACCTGAGTCGACTTTATTGATGTTGATTTCATCTTTTTATTGTAAAGAGGAAATTATGAAGGCCTATCAAACAGCCATTAACTTAAAGTATCGTTTCTTCAGTTTTGGGGATGCGATGTTGATTGAATAGAAATAGGAGAAATGAATGAGTGAATTTCGTTATGAATTAATTAAGGAGTGTAAAGAGACTGGAGCACGTTTAGGAAAGATCCATACAAAGCATGGGGTGATTAATACCCCAATTTTTATGCCAGTAGGAACCCAAGCGACAGTCAAATCTTTGACTTCTGAAGACTTAGAGGCCATGGATGCCAATATTATTTTAGGAAATACCTATCATCTTTATTTAAGACCAGGCCAGGAAATTATGGATAAAGCTGGTGGTTTGCACCAATTTATGAATTGGAAGAGACCCATTTTAACAGATAGTGGTGGATTTCAGGTATTTTCTTTAAATGATTTAAGAAAAATTACTGAAGAAGGCGTGGAATTTGTATCTCATTTAGATGGATCTCGACATTTTATGACCCCAGAAAAATCCATTGACATGCAAAATTCCATTGGTGCTGATATTATTATGTGTTTTGATGAGTGTGCTCCTCCTGATGCAGATTACGAATACACAAAGAAATCCTTAGAAATGACTACCCGTTGGGCAAAACGTTGTAAAGAAGCCCATAAAAGACCTGATGATCAGGCGCTGTTTGGAATCGTCCAAGGTGGAATGTATGAAGATTTAAGAGCCCAGAGTGTTAAAGAATTGACTGAAATTGGTTTTCCAGGCTACTCTATTGGTGGTCTTAGCGTTGGAGAACCCAAGGACGTGATGTATCGTATGTTAGATGCAACCACCCCTTTATTACCAAAGGATAAACCACGGTATTTAATGGGAGTGGGTTCCCTTGATGCGTTATTTGAAGGGACGATCCGAGGAATAGATATGTTTGATTGTGTTTTACAAAGTCGGATTGCCAGAAATGGAACGGCTTTTACAAGCCATGGAAAAGTGGTTATCCGTAACGCAACTTATAAAGAAGATTTTTCTCCAGTGGACCCTGAGTGTGATTGCTTTGTTTGTCGTAATTATACAAGAGCCTATATAAGACATTTAATTAAGTGTAATGAAATTTTAGGGGCAAGGTTATTGACATATCATAATTTATACTTTACACTTGTAACAATGAGAAAAATTCGTGAAGCCATTTTAGAAGATCGACTTTTGGCTTATAAAGAATCTTTCTTTGAGAAATATGGCATAACAAAATAATAAAAATAAGGAGAGTGTGCAATGAGTTTTGAATTGTTACTTCCTTTGGCGTTAGTGCTCGTTTTCTTTTATTTCTTTATTATCCGTCCACAAAACAAACAGAAAAAAGAAGTTCAAGAAATGCGTTCAAGCATGAAGCCCGGGGATGAAATTTTAACAATTGGCGGTTTTTATGGAATAATTTATGCAATTGGTGAGGAAAATGTTACCATCGAATTATTACCAGATTACCATAAAGCTTTAATTGTTAAGGGTGCGATTTCTAAAATTGTAAATTCAGCTGATCAAGTTGAACCTTTAGAAGAAGAAAACCCACCAGTTGAAGAAGTGCATGAAGACTTTGTTGATGACAACGACAGTGTGGTTGTTGATGCAGAGTTTGAAGAAATTGAAGAAGAAAAATAATTTTGGTAAATAATGAGAGGGGAGTGAAAAAATGAAACACATCAAAGTAATTAAAGAAGGAACCTTAACGGATACTAAAAACAAAGGTTGTGGCGAATGCCAAACTTCATGTCAATCGGCTTGTAAAACTTCCTGTACCGTTGGCAACCAAAAGTGCAAACAAACAACAGAAAAATAATTAAGAAAAATTTTAGGGGGTTGTCTTATTAAGACATCCCCCTATATTAATTTTAGGAGAATTATGTTACATAAATATAAATTAAATGGACTTAATATTGTATTGGATGTTGATACAAGTACGGTAATGACCGTTGATGACATGACCTATGAATTACTCGAAGATTTTAGAGAAAAAACAAAGGACGAAATTTTAGAAAGCTTAAAAGGGAAATATGAACCTTCAGAAATTTTAGAAGGCATTGATGAAATAAAGACTCTTGTCGATCAAGGGTTATTATTTACTGAGTTAAACTATTCAGAGGATGCTTATGGAAATGAGGACTTAATTAAAGCGGTTTGCCTTCATGTCGCCCATGATTGCAATTTAAAATGTGAATACTGTTTTGCAGCCCAAGGGGATTTTGAAGGTGAGAAAGAAATGATGACCTTTGAGGTTGGAAAAGCGGCGATTGACTTTATTGTGGCTCAATCTAAAAATCGAAAGAATCTCGAGATTGATTTTTTCGGTGGAGAACCTTTAATGAATTTAGAGGTAGTAAAAGACTTAGTTGATTATGCGAAAGAAACTGGAGAAAAAAACAATAAGGTCTTTAAATTTACCATGACAACCAATGGCGTGTTACTTGATGACCCAACCATGACTTATTTAAACGAAACCATGGATAACATTGTCTTAAGCTTAGATGGCCGTAAAGGAATAAATGATCGGATGAGAAAAACAATCAATGATCAGGGATCTTATGATGTCATCATAGAGAAAATTAAAAAAATGGCAGAGATGCGTGGAGAAAAGGATCATTACGTCCGTGGAACTTACACCCATCACAATTTAGATTTTTCAAAGGATGTTACTTTTTTAGCTAAAGAAGGCTTTAAAAGCATTTCAGTGGAGCCAGTGGTTGCAGAAAAAAAACATCGTTATGCAATCACAGAGGAAGACCTTCCTAGAATTTTAGAGGAATACGATCATTTGGCCCTTGAGTATCTCAAACAAGACGAGGAAGGATTGAATTATAATTTCTTTCATTTTAACATTGATTTGGATCATGGCCCTTGTGTCTACAAACGACTTTCGGGGTGCGGAGCAGGGAAAGACTATGTGGCAATTACCCCAACAGGAGATGTTTTTCCTTGTCACCAATTTGTTGGAAAAGACGGATTTAAAATGGGGAATGTTTTTGATGGGATCCAAAATGCTGAGGTAAAAGAGGTCTTTAATGCCGGAAATCTTTTAGAAAAAGAAGCCTGTAAGAAATGCTGGGCAAAATACTTTTGTGGTGGCGGATGTCATGCGAATGCTTATAATTTTAATGGATCAATTATGGAACCACACAATGTAAGCTGCGAAATTGAACGTCGGCGTGTTGAAAATGCAATCATGCTTTCAATTTTGGAAGAAAAATAATTATGGGGAGATGATCTGCATGAGTAGAGCATCCCTCTTTTTTGACAAAAGGATAAATCTATGATAAATTTAGTGCAAATTCTCTCAGAAAAATCTCAAAAGTCTACTATATTTTCAAACTTTAAAGCAAAATCACCCCGAATTTATCAGAAATTATCGATGGAGGCACCGATTGGAAAAGAAAGAATTAGAGAAATCAACAGTCATTGAACTACGTAAAGTTGCAGATGATTTAGGGATTGATAAGACGAGTCGTTTAAAGAAAACCGAACTTGTTGAGGTGATCCTAGAAAAATATCAGGAACAGAATCCAAGGATTGAAAAAAAGAAATCAGAAAAATTAGATAGTCTTAAAACCCAACATCAAAGTAGTACGAATAATCAAAACACAGAAACCAGTCGCTCGCCCTATTATAAAATTAAAGATTCAATGGACAATGCCATTGTTGTTGAGGGTGTTTTAGACGTTTTGCCTGAAGGGTTTGGTTTTGTAAAGAATAAAGACATGAATTCCTCAGAAGATTTTGTTTATATCTCAGGATCCCAAATACAAAAATTTAAATTGGAAACAGGGGATATTTTAAGTGGGAAAGTGAGACCACCAAAACCTGGAGAAAAATATTCAGCCATGCTTTTTTTAGAAAAAGTGAATGGGACGAAAACGGCGGATATTATTCAAAAGATTAATCGAATGCTTTATGTTGAAGACAAAAAAGACCTTGAACGGTTTAAAAATTCTCAAGAAGGAATTCTAGATGTCAATCCAGATGGGTTTGGTTTTTTAAGAACCAATCATTATTTGTCAGGTGAGAATGACATTTATGTTGCTGCAAATCAAATACGTCGATTTAATCTAAGAACCGGAGATAAAATTTTAGGGAAAATTAAAATGTCTGGAGAAGGGGAAAAGTTCGATGCTCTTTTGTATGTTGAGAAGGTAAATGGGGATGTGCCAGAAAAAATTGCAAATCGTCCCAAATTTGAGCACTTAACTCCTATTTTTCCTGAGGAGCGCATTAATCTTGAAACAAGTCGTGATGTGGTTTCAACCAGAATGATCGATCTCTTTTCTCCCATGGGAAAAGGGCAACGAGGTTTGATTGTGGCACCGCCAAAAGCAGGGAAAACGATTTTACTTAAGGAAATAGCAAATGGGATTACACATAATCATCCGGAAATTGAATTGATTATTCTTTTGGTTGATGAGCGTCCAGAAGAAGTTACGGATATTAAACGATCGGTTGATGCGGATATTGTTTATTCAACCTTCGATCAGCCTCCGGAAAACCATATTAAAGTGGCGGAAGTTGTTTTAGAACGGGGGAAACGTCTTGTAGAACAAGGTAAGAATGTTGTTATTCTTGTGGATAGTTTAACCCGCTTAACCCGTGGAAATAATCTTGTGGTATCCCCTTCAGGAAGAACGCTGTCAGGTGGATTAGATCCAGAAGCTTTATTTTTTCCTAAAAAGTTTTTTGGATCGGCACGTAATGTTGAAGAAGGAGGAAGCTTAACGATTTTAGCAACAGCTCTTGTGGATACAGGAAGTCGAATGGATGATATTATCTATGAAGAGTTTAAAGGAACAGGGAATATGGAGCTACATCTTGAGAGAGAATTAGCTGAGCGTCGTATTTATCCGGCTTTTAACCTTAATCGTTCGGGGACACGACGTGAAGAAAAACTCCTTACCGATGAAGAAAGAAAGGTTAGTTTTGATATTCGGAAGCTCTATAAAGGATCGACCATAATAGACCTAACAGATAAAGTAATCTCAATTTTAGAAAGAACAAAAGATAACAAAGAATTTATGGAAAAATTTATTAATAAATATAATGCACAAAATAATTGATCTTTTAAGAATTCTTTGTTATAATAATGCGGTTGATAAAATTACAATGAATTATTAAATAAAATGAAGCGAGGTGAATTCGATGAAAGAAGGCATTCATCCAAATTACAACAAGTCTGTTGTAAAATGTGCATGTGGGAATACGTTTGAAACTGGTTCTATTAAACCAGAACTTAAAGTTGAAATTTGTTCTGCATGTCATCCATTTTTCACAGGTAAACAAAAACTTGTTGATACTGGTGGACGTGTTGGTCGATTTAATAAAAAATACGGTATTAAAGACGAGTCAGCAGAATAATAAAAAGTCGGTTATTGTAACCGACTTTTTTATTATGTAAAGAGGATTTAAATAAAAGGGGTTGGAATGGAAATTAAGAAATTATTAGAGAATGGGAGAAAGTCATTATCCCAATCTGGCATAGTAAATTCTGGATTCGAAGCGGAGCTTCTTCTAGCAGAAATCCTTAAATGTGATCGTGTTTATTTTTATACCCATGGATTTGATAATGTTAGTAGTGAGAGTGTTATTGAGTACCAGAATATGATTGATCGACGCTGTCTCCATGAACCCATTGCCTATATTATCGAAAAAAAAGAGTTTATGGGGTTGTCTTTTACTGTAAACCCAAATGTTCTTATTCCAAGACCAGACACTGAACCAATGATCGAATACTTATTGGATCTTCTCAAAGAGAAATTTAGTCAAGGATCAAAAATTTTAGACCTGTGTACAGGGAGTGGTTGTATTGGGATATCCATTAAGAAGTACTATCCCCAAGGAGAAGTCCTCTTAAGTGATCTCTCCCCAAGGGCTCTTGAAATAGCTAAAATTAATGGCGACCATTTGGTTTCTGGGAAAGTTGGCTATTTAGAGAGTGATTTATTTGAGGAACTTTCGGAGGGGAATAAGTTTGAACTAATTGTTTCAAACCCCCCTTACATAAAAAGAAATGACATAAAAGAATTAATGAAGGATGTTCTCGACTATGAACCCAAATTAGCTTTAGATGGTGGAGAAACTGGTTTAGACTTTTATAAACGAATTATTAAGGATGGAAAAAAATATTTAAAGGAAAATGGTTATCTTGCACTTGAAATTGGAGATGACCAAGAACAAGAGATTGAAGAAATTCTTGTTTTTAACGGATATTTTAATATAAAAAGGATGAAAGATCTATCGGGTAAAGTTCGTTGTCTCATTGGGGAGAGTGCCCCTTAAAACAAAAGTGAATCTAGGGTCTTATTTAAGGTTGTAGGCTCAAATTTTGAATTAGAGATGACGAACAAACGAAAATGTGTTAGAATAATAATAATTAATCATGTAAATTTTAAATTGGCATAATGGAGGTAAATATGATATCAGCAAGTGATTTTAAAAAAGGTGTAACCTTTGAAATGGATGGAAATGTCTATAGTATTGTAGATTTCCAACACGTAAAGCCAGGTAAAGGGGCAGCTTTTGTTCGAACAAAAATAAGAAATGTTATTTCTGGATCTGTGGTTGAAAAAACCTTTAATCCCACAGAAAAATTTCCTAAAGCCCATATTGAAACCAAGGAAATGCAATATTTATATGAGGATGGTGGTTTGTATTACTTTATGGATCCTGAATCATATGAGCAAATTCCTCTTAATCTAAACCAGGTAGAAGAAGCTTTAAAATTCTTGAAAGAGAATGATAATGCGACGATTCGTTCTTTCAAAGGCGTTGCTTTTTCAGTTGCACCTCCAAATTTTGTTGAACTTGAAGTCGTAAAAACGGACCCAGGTTTTAAAGGAGATACGGCAACTGGAGCAAATAAGCCTGCAACGGTTGAAACAGGGGCTGTTATTACCGTGCCTTTATTTGTTGAACAAGGTGATAAAATAAGAATTGATACACGTACTGGTGAGTACATGGAAAGGGTATAAAATGAAATATATTAATGAAAAAGTAGCCTATACTAAAGGATTGATGGATGGCCTAAATTTTGACATGAAGTCAAATGAGGGAAAGGTTCTTGTCCAAGTGCTTGATATCTTAGAGGATGTTGTTGACGCACTAGATGGATTAACAGAAGCTCAAGAAGAGTTAGAAGAGTATATTGAAATGGTCGATGAAGATCTTACGGACATCGAAGAATTTATTCTTGATGAAGAAGGTCTATTTTCAGATGATGACGATTTAGATTATGAAGACGATGATTATTATGAAGTGATCTGCCCAGGCTGCGGTAATGCTTATGTTACAGAATTTGAAGCATTTGAAAATGATGCTGTAGTTTGTCCAGATTGTGGTGAACAATTTAAACTTGATGAAGAAATTTCTTGCTGTGGAGAAGATGGCTGCGATTGTCATCAGGAAGTTTAAATAATACTGGTGAAATAATGAAAATTGAGAGAAACGACTATCAGAAATCAGAAATTTCTGACGAAATGATTTGTTCTATTGTAAGTTTAGCGGCAACAGGAGTTAATGGTATTGAACGCATTTCCTTAAGAGTTACCGACGAAATTTTAGATAAACTTTATTTGACAACCACTGTTAAAGGGGTAAAAATAGGCCATAAAAAAGATAAAGTAATCATTGGAGTTTATCTCATCACTGAACCAGGCGTAGATATTTTAAAGGTTTCCAAAGAGGTACAATTAAAAATTAAAGAATCGGTCGAAACAATGGCAGGATTAATGGTTGATACTGTCAATGTTCGAATTGAAGGTTCTGGTCTTTAAGGCGATGATAATGATTTGATTGAGGATGCTTTATTTAGTCATCCTCTTTTAAAATTACAAAGAAATTTGGAAATTTTAGATTAGAATTGAATATTAAAAATGTAGTTTCTTAAAAAGGAGAAGGCATGAGCCGAAAGAAGGAAAGAGAAAATGCCTTAAAATGCATTTTTCAGTTAGATTTTCATGATGGTCATAATGACTATCGAGACAGTATTGACTATTTTATAGAAAATGAGGGCTTTGATTTAGGCTATGGTAGCAAAATTGTAGCTAAAACTGAAGAGAACTTGGATAAAATAGATGATATATTAAATGATTTTTTAAAAAAAACATGGAAAATTGATCGGATTCCCAAAATGGAAAAATCGATTCTTCGTTTAAGTATCTGTGAGTTAATGTTTATGGATGATCCCATTCCTTTTGAAATTATCATCAATGAGGCAGTTGAGCTAACAAAGAAATATGGGGAAGAAGACGGTAAGAATTACGTTAATGGAATTTTAAATAAAATTGTTAAGGATGTACTGAATGAAAAGCCTTAGTCTAGGGATTGATACTAGCAATTATACAACGTCAATCGGACTCATTGATCAAGATGAAAATATTATTTACAACAAGGGTATCTTATTGGAAGTGAAGCCAGGTGAACGTGGACTTCGACAATCGGATGCCCTTTTTCAGCATATAAATAATTTACCGAAGCTTTTAAAAGAAATTACCAGAGGTCAAGAAATAAAAACAGTTTGTTATTCCGATCGACCCAGACCTTTGGAAAATTCTTATATGCCAGTTTTTAAAGCTGGAAAATCTTTTGGGGAGTCAATAGCGAATCTTCTTGGTGCTAATTGCATTGCGGTAAGTCACCAAGAAAACCATCTTCGCGCTGGAATTTACGGTAGTGGAAATCCTATTCTTGAAGACACTTTTTTAGGGGTGCATTTTTCAGGGGGAACCTCAGAGATTTTACTAGTAAAAAAAAAGAAAATTGGTTTTGAATGCAAAATAGTTTCCGAATCTTTGGACTTAAATGCAGGTCAACTTATTGATCGAATTGGTGTGGTTTTAGGGTGTCAATTTCCCTGTGGCAAAGAACTTGAAAAATTAGCAAAAAAAGCATTAATGAAAGAATGTATTATTCCTTCAACAATGGATGGGGTAAATTTTCATTTTTCAGGACAGGAAAATAATTGTTTAACTCAATTAAAAAAGGGAATCTGTTCTGAAGAAGTGGCTTTTGGATTATTAAAATCTATTGGGAAAACATTGGCAAAATCCATCTCCAAATTAGAGGAAATATACAAATTTAAATCGGTGTTGTTTTCAGGAGGTGTCATGTCAAACTTATTAATAAAAGAAATTGTTGAAAAGGAGCTTCACAGAAAATCCTTACAGTTGTGTTTTACCCCTGGAATATATGCACGGGATAATGCATTGGGAAATAGCCTTTTAGGCAATGATTTTTATAAGGAATTGGAAAAAAGCCATGGAAAGTTCTAGAGTATTTACGGTTTCGGAAGTCAATCAATATCTTAAAACTTTACTCGAATCAAATAGTATTTTAAAAAATCTTTCCATACAAGGTGAGCTTTCTAATGTAAGGAGAGCAACGTCAGGTCATTTGTATTTTTCTTTGAAAGATAATGGTGGAAAGATTGACTGTGTTATGTTTAAGAACGCAGTAACAAAACTAAAAATCAATTACAAAGAAGGGTCTAAAGTTACCTTAAAAGGTTCGTTGAGTGTTTATACAACCAATGGTCAATATCAGATTATTGTTCGCACCATGGAAGCTTTGGGGATTGGGGATTTATATCAAGCTTACTTAAAACTAAAAGACGATATGGAAAGTAAAGGGTATTTTGACTCAAAACATAAAAAGACAATTCCAACGGAGGTTAGTCGTGTTGGGTTAGTGACCTCGCCTAAAGGAGCTGCGGTAGAAGATATGATATCAATTATTCAACGAAGAAATCCATTAATTGATATTATATTATACCCCGCAACAGTCCAAGGAGAAGGCGCATCCGAAAGCATAGCCAAGGGAATTCAAACATTTAATCAATTAGATAATGTTGATGTGATCATTATTGGACGAGGTGGTGGGGCAATTGAAGATTTATGGGCCTTCAACGATAAATCACTAGGAATGTCCATTTTTGAATCAAGAATTCCAATTATCTCTGGAGTGGGTCATGAAACAGACTTTACCATAGCTGATTTTGTTGCAGATCTTCGTGCTCCAACCCCATCTGCAGCGGCAGAACTTGTTTCTGAAGAGCTAAAAAATCTGGTGAACATGCTCGAACAGAAAAAAGTGAAGCTGATTCAAAGCATTCATTTAAGAATTGAAAAAGAACGAAATAATATTTTTAATAAAAAAATGGATTTAAATCATCTTAAACCAGAAAAATTAATAGAGAAAATGCGGTTGGATTTAGATGGGACTCAAGAACGATTAACAGGAATGATAATACGCTTGCTCAAAAAAGAAAAAGAGTGTTTAAATATTTTTGAAAAACGTCTGAAGGTAGGAAATCCATTAAATCTTTTGGAACGCGGATATATCCTTGTTTTAGACAAAAAAAATAAACCTGTAACTCGTATGGATAAAATTGCATTAGGAGATAAACTAACCTTAGTTTTTAAAGACGGAGAAGTAGAAACAAAAGTACATTCCATAAAGGAGAAAGAATAATGGCGGTAAAAAAATTAAAAGCAAAATTAGATCGTCTTGAAAAAATTACACAATCCCTTGAAAATGATTCCCTTGAGATTGAATCATCCATCAAACTTTATGAGGAGGGAATGAGCCTTATTAAGGAATGCAATCTTAATTTGGATCAACTCGAAGGACGGGTGCGTATCTTGATTGACGGAGAGGAAAGCGAACCAGAAAAGGAGGATGAAAATGGAGAGTTTTGAAAAGAAGCTAAAAGATAGGATTAAAGCATTTGACCTGAATTTGAAGGAACTATTTCAGTCAAAGATAGATGCGCCAGAGATTATTACAGAATCGATGCAGTATAGTCTTTTTGCTGGTGGAAAACGTTTAAGGCCAATTTTAATGATCGAAACCTGTCAGGCTCTCGAAGGAGATGTTGAAAAGGTCTTGCCACTAGCGATGGGAATGGAAATGATACATACCTATTCTTTAATACATGATGATCTTCCGGCAATGGATAATGACGATTTGCGTAGAGGGAAACCAACAAACCATATTAAATATGGGGATGCGATTGCAATTCTAGCAGGAGATGGACTTTTAAATTATTCGGTAGAAACAATGTTGGAAGGGGCAAAAACCTTTTCAGGAGAAGGCGTGATTTCCTATTTAAAAGGAATGGAAGTGATTATGAAAGCTTCTGGTGTTTCTGGGATGATTGGTGGTCAAGTGGCTGATATGCTTAGCGAAGGGAAAAACATTACCCTTGATGAAATGGATTATATTCATCTTCATAAGACTGCTGCTCTTTTAGAAGCGAGTGTGCATTGTGGATGTTTAATTGCAAATGCTGAGCCAGCGACCAAGGGGCGGCTGATGACTTATAGTAATCATATTGGGCTAGCGTTTCAAATTGTAGACGATATCTTAGATATTGAAGGGAATGCTAAAGATTTGGGGAAAAATGTTGGGAGTGATCATAAAAACAATAAATCGACCTTTGTTTCCCTTTATGGACTGGAGGCGGCAAAACTGAAAGTTAAGGAACTAGAAGTAGAAGCTTTAGAAATGCTTAAACCGATTGGAGAACGTACCCAATTTTTGCAAGAATTGGCGATATATATTTGTAATCGCAGAAAGTAAGTGGATAGATTGTTTTAGAAATGGAGCTATGTTATAATTGGTACTCAGGTGGTGCAGTATTCTAGTCGGCTCTGTTAATCTCGAAGGCGGGCCTAAAAATCCGTTGAAGGGCATATCGATGAAGTCCCTTGTTTTTGCTTTTGACGCCCAGTTGAGGGTTGATTCAGGGGGTTAAGGAGGATGGGGCGATCCGCAATGGCATGCGGGCGTTGACCCTGCCTCCGTGGAGACCTATTTTATAGGAGTAACCTGTGAAAGTGTTATTTTTTTAAGAGCAGTCTTTAAAAATAATTCAGAAGCAGTGTAGCCTGCCTTGAGTGGATTAGGTGGATGAATGGACAGTTTCAAATGCTTTTGGGCCCAAAGGATTGAAATATTGCAATTCGAAACCTAATCTGCAAAAGAGGCTAAGGATTAATTTGAGACGTTGAGGAAAACTCCTAGGCTGCTCGAAAGAGGCATAATAGGGATTATAGTGTGCACTCAGTGGTAATTCAGCCCTGTGACTGGTGACATTACAGAATGTATATAAAGGGAAACCGCTAAAACGGCGACGTTTTAGTCGTACATTGGGAAATCCTGCTGAACCTAAGGCGCAAAGTTTACTTATTATGCTACCACCTGACTATAAAAAATTAAAGGAATTATGATGTTTCATAATTCCTTTTGTTGTATAATGAGAAGTGAAATTCCAATTCTACAGGAGTAAAGATGAAGACAAAACTGACAAAAAAAGAACAAATGGCAAAACGCCATCGACAATGGGTTATATTAATTACCATAAGTACTTTTTTTCTTACATTATTTATTAGTTATATTTCAGATGTGCTACTTTCCAATACCCCAATATTTGTTGCCTTTATTATTCTTTTAGCCATTGTACTCATTGGAATTATTGCTGATATTGTAGGGATTGCAGTAACAGCAGTTTCGATTGATCCCTTTAATGCCATGGCCTCAAAAAAAATAAAAGGGGCCAAAACATCCGTGAATTTAGTTAGAAATGCAAGCCGTGTTTCAAATTTTTGCAATGATGTTATTGGTGATATTTGTGGCATTGTAAGTGGTGCAACTGGGACCGCGATTATTATTAATTTAGCAGAATTCTATCCCTTGATAAACATTACCCTAATGACCTTATTATTAAGCAGTTGTATTGCTTGTATTACCGTTGGAGGTAAGGCATTGGGGAAAGACATTGCAATGAAAAATGGCACACCGATTATCCATGGACTATCGGTTGTTATCGCAAGTATTAAAATTACATTTAGAGGAAAAGAATAACAAAAAGAAAAATGAAAAGAGGATAATTTGAAAGAACGTTTAGATAAATTATTAACTGCTCAGGGTCAGTTTGATACCCGTGAAAAAGCTAAAAAAGCGATTATGGCGGGATTAGTTTTTGTCAATGGACAAATGAAAGATAAAGCTGGGGAACTCATTGATTCTGAAGCAATTTTGACTGTTAAAGGGAATGAATTTCCTTATGTCAGTCGTGGAGGCCTAAAACTTGAAAAAGGGTTAGAAGTTTTTAAGATGAAGGTTTGTGAAGAAACTTTTATCGATATTGGAGCATCCACAGGCGGGTTTACGGATTGTCTTTTAATTAATGGGGCGAAAAAAGTTTTTTCTATTGATGTTGGATATGGACAACTCGATTGGAAATTGCGAAAAGATCCACGTGTTGTGACAATGGAGCGTACTAATTTTCGTCATCTCACGAGAAATGATATTACGGAAACAGTTGATGGTACCGTTATGGACGTTTCGTTTATTTCAATTCTGAAACTTCTTGATCCAATCAAAATTTTTTTGAAACCAGATGGAGAAGGTATTTGGCTAATTAAGCCACAGTTTGAAGCAGGAAAAGAACGGGTAGGGAAAAATGGGGTCATACGTGAGAAGAAAATTCATATTGATGTTTTAAAAAAAGTGTTAGCGTCAATTGAAGACCAAGGATTTACGGTTTTAGGTTTAGACTATTCCCCAATACAAGGGCCGAAGGGAAATATTGAATTTTTAGTCCATGTTAGAAATCACCCATCCTCAGAAATAGATTTAGATAGTAGAAAAGCTCTTATTGAGCGGGTGGTCGTTTTAGCACACGAATCTAGCAAAAAAAACAAAGAGGGAAGTAAAGATGAAGAAGTCGATTAAATCGATAGGAATTTTTATTAATACAGAAAAACCAAACAGTAACGAACTTGGAAAGAACTGTATTGATTATTTAATCGAAAAAGGATTTGAGATCGTTTTATTAACTGGACAGATTCATTATGAACACAAAAGTGTTTGTAGTTATGGACACGATGTTTTTTTTGGAAAACCAGATTGCATTCTGGTTTTAGGTGGAGATGGAACTTTATTATCAGTTGCCCGAGAGTGTTGCTTTTATCAAGTTCCTCTTTTTGGTATTAATTTAGGGAAATTAGGGTTTTTAACCGAAGGTGAAGGCGCAAATTATAAAGAACCTCTTCAAGCACTTGTGGCTGAGGATTTTTACATTGAAGAGCGTATGATGTTAAGTTGTACAATTAAGAAAAAATACCGTCAATGGCAAAGCTACGTGGCATTAAACGATGTGTTAGTTAAAAGTCGAGGTTTTAGAATGATTGATATTAGAGCATTTGCAAGTGGTAATACTATCGACACCATTCGCGCAGATGGCTTAATTATCTCAACGCCTACAGGTTCAACAGGGTATTCCCTTGCGGCTGGAGGGCCAGTGGTGGCTCCGAGAACAAAAGCAATTATATTAAATCCAATTTGCCCACACCGTCTACATGATCGTGCCTATATCCTACCAGATGATGAAGTAATAGCACTTGATTTTGGGGAACGAGAAGCAGAGTTAGTTGTTACCTTAGATGGGCAAACAGCTATTTCGGTTTCCCAGGATGATGAAGTATGTATTCAAAAATCCCCTTACACCACCCAACTAATTCGGTTAAATAAAATGAATTATTTTGACCGAATACGATTGAAAATGTCAAGTGATAATGAAGAGTAGTGATAAATAACTAATTTAAAAGATTGGAGAAAAAATGAAGGGTGCAAGACAATCTAAAATTATAGAAATTATTGAGAATGATATCGTTGAAACACAGGAAGAACTAGCCCAAGCGCTTAAAGACCGTGGCTTTTATGTGACTCAAGCAACAATTTCCAGAGATATCAAAGAACTAAAATTGATAAAAGTTCTTAGTAATGATGGGGTTCAGCATTATGCTCCCCTAAAAGATATTAGTGCAATCTATAATGAACGGGTAACCGCAGTTTTTCGTGAATCGGTTTTGACCATTGATTATGTTGAACATACCGTTGTATTGCGAACACTTCCAGCGATGGCTCAAGCAGCGGCTCTTGCCATTGACGGAATGGAATGGCAAGAGGTTGTTGGTACGATTGCTGGGGATGATACTATTTTTGTGTTAATCAGAAATGCGGATCTCGTTTCAGAAATCGTTGGAAAGTTTAAAAAGATGATGAAGTAGGAGGCCTTATGTTAAGGAATCTAGTGATTAGAAATTACGCTCTTATTAAGAATTTGAGAGTCGATTTTCACAAAAACTTGAATGTTATTACAGGAGAAACTGGTGCTGGCAAATCAATTGTAATTGATGCACTATCCATGGTTTTAGGAAATCGTGGGAACAAAAGTAATATTCGACAAGGGGAAACGAAAGTTGTTGTTCAGGGTCTTTTTGACATTGAAAATCATGGAGAATTAAAAGAACTATGCCAATCCTTTGGAATTCCTATTGAAGATGATCAATTGATTTTAACCCGAGAGATGGACGATAAAGGAAGAAACCTTTGTCAAGCCAATGGCTTGATTATCCCTGTAGCGCAGCTAAAAAAAATTGGAGAAAATCTTTTAGATATTCATGGACAGCATGAACATCAATCCTTATTTAAGAGAGACCATCATCGAGAACTTTTAGATGCTTTTGGTGGGGAAAAAAACAAAGAGCTAAGATTTAAAGTCGAGGAATTAGCTTTGGAGATTAAGATCCTCAAAGAGAAAATCGATGAGCTTGAAGTGAATGAGCAGGAAATTGAACGAGAAAAAGAAACCCTACAATTTGAAATCAAAGATATCGAAAGTGCAAACCTTGTATCTGACGAAGACGCAACCCTAGAAGACGAAAAAAGAATTTTAGATAACAAAGAAAAACTCTTTTCTAATATAAGTGAAGCCTATGAACATTTAAGAGGAGAAAATACTGGAAGTGGTTCAGTGATTGATGCCTTGAGTTTACTTCAAAACAATTTGATAGAAGTTACAAAAATTGACAACCGATTTGAGAAAAAACTGGACTTTATAAATGATTTCGCTTCAGAACTTGAAAATCTCAGTTTTGAGATACGTGGATACCTGGAAGATATGGAATACAGTTTAGGTGACTTAGATGAAATAGAAAGCCGTTTAGCCCTGATTAGTCGATTAAAGAGAAAATATGGGAATACCATTGAAGAAATTATAACCTATGGGGAAGAAATTAAAAAGCGGTATGAGGTGTTAGCCCATCGGGAAGAGAATCTAAATTCCTACTATCAGCGTTACAAAGAAAAGAAAAAAGAATACATAGAGTATGGAAAACAACTGCACGATCTTAGAGAAAAATCTGGGATAAAATTAAAAGAAATGGTTGAAAAAGAATTAAAAGATTTAGCCATGGAGAAAGCAAACTTCCAAATTGATATTCAATATGATCAAGAGAAGATACAGAAGAATGGACAAGATACCGTTGAATTTCTGATTTCTGTTAATCCTGGTCAAGATCCCAAGCCCCTTGGAAAAGTTGCTTCTGGTGGAGAAATATCCCGAATTATGTTGAGTATTAAAAGTATTTTTAGTGGCTTAGATAATATCGATACCATGGTTTTTGACGAAATAGATACAGGGATTAGTGGTAGGACGGCACAAGTGGTCGCAGAAAAAATACAGGCTTTGTCGGTAACTCCACCTCTAGAAAAACAAATCATTTGTATCACTCACTTACCACAAATTGCGGCAATGGCAGACCAACATTTTTGCGTGGAAAAATTCACAGATGAATCGACAGTTGATGTTAAATTTGTTTCCTTAGATGAGAGAGGAAAAAAAGAAGAGTTAGCAAGAATGTTAGGAGGCGCGGAAGTGACTCAAAAAACATGGGAACATGCCCAGGAAATGTTAGAATTGAGTAAAAAATTAAAAAAAGCCAAAAAAATAAAAGAGAGCAAAATTTTGCATTAACATTTTCAACATTATTGGTTACAATTAAGATTGTTAAAAATAAAACTTTTAAAAATATTTTAGAAAGAGGCGTTATTATGGAAAGAAAAGTACCCATAGGATTATCGAACAAACACATTCATGTATCTCAAGCAGATTTAGAGGTATTATTTGGTAAAGGTTACCAATTAACACCCATGAAAGATTTGTCACAACCTGGCCAATATGCGTGTGAAGAAAAGGTTGATATTGTTGGACCTAAAGGCACAATGAAAGGAATTCGTATTTTAGGACCTGTTCGTCCAGAGACCCAATTGGAAATTTCTGTTGGAGATGGATTTACTTTAGGAATTCCTGCACCACTTAGAAATTCTGGAGATATTCAAGGAACACCTGGTGTTAAACTTGTAGGACCTGCCGGTGAAGTTGAAGTACCAGAAGGGGTGATTGTTGCGGCTCGTCATATTCACATGAGTACAGAAGAAGGGGAAGCTCTTGGATTAAAAGACAAAGATGTAGTTTCAGTGAAACTTGATGGACCTCGTGGACTTACTTTTGATAATGTATTAGTTCGGGTTCATCCAAACTTTAAATTAGACATGCATTTAGATGTAGAGGAAGGAAATGCTGCTGGAGCTAAAAATGGCCAGGTAGCAACCATCATTTAATAATGCTTTTTTCAAGTCCAGTTGCTTTTACAGTTTTTGGCATCGATGTGATGTGGTACGGAATCCTGATTGCCTTTGCTTTGTTTCTAGGATTACTGTTAGGAATGAAACGAGCATCTCAATATGGGATCAATCCGGATTACATCATCGACTTCTTCCTTTTTTTAATACCAGCGATTGTTATTGGAGCGAGACTTTATTTTGTGCTTTTTAGTTTTGACTACTATATGCTCCATCCAGAAGAGATTTTTGCCATAAGAAGTGGTGGTTTAGCAATTCATGGTGGAATTATTGCGGGGATTATTGTCGCAGTTATCTTATGCAGAATTAAAAAAATTCCATTCTTTAAATTTTCAGACGCAATCATTCCAGGTTTGCCCTTAGGTCAAGCCATTGGAAGATGGGGAAATTATTTAAATATGGAAGCTTACGGAAGTCAAACGAATTTGCCATGGGCAATTACGGTCAATGATATTAACCTAGGTTTGATTAAAGTACATCCGACTTTTTTATATGAGTCAATTTGGGATTTTTTAATCTTTGGCTTTTTATTTTACTATGAGAAAAAACTTAAGAAAGCAGATGGAGAATTGTTTTTTGTTTATCTCGGACTTTATTCCATTGGACGCTTTTTTATCGAAGGATTGAGAACTGATAGCCTTATGTTTTTGGGATTAAGAATTGCTCAGGTTATTAGCTTGATTGGGATTATCGTTGGATTTGGTGGGATTATTCTGTTAAGAAAAAAGAGTCTGGAATTACGCCAAAAATAAAAGTAAGCAGCAACAAAAACTATCGTTAAATTTTATTTAGCGATAGTTTTTTTATTTTTAACTTTATTGGGATTGCATATTACCCCGATATTGGATAGCTTCAGACAAATGAGAAATGGAGATATTCAAGGAATTGTCTAAATCAGCAATGGTTCTGGCAAGTTTTAAAATGCGATGGTATCCTCGAGCACTCAAATTCATTTTATGATAGACTTTCTCCATTAACTTTTCTTCAGAATCGCCAAGGGAACAAAACTTTCCAAGAAGGGAAGGGGTTAATTGTGAATTATAGAAAAGAGGAAGGTTTTTGTATCGTTTATTTTGAATCTCTCTTGCAGCATCGACTCTTTTTTTAATAACTGAAGAGTTTTCACCGTCAGAGTTATTTTGTAATTCTTCGTAGGTTGCAGAGGGAATCTCAATAAAAAGATCGAGACGATCCATGAGTGGCCCAGATATTTTGCCTTGATAATTACGAATTTGGGTGGGGGTACAAATACATTCGTGACGAGGATCACTTAAATAACCACAAGGACAAGGGTTCATAGAAGAAATTAATGTAAAACTTGCTGGATAGGTCAGGGAAGCATTGACCCTGGAAATAGTCACTTCTTGGTCTTCAATGGGTTGGCGCAACACTTCTAAAGCACTTTTTTGAAATTCAGGTAATTCGTCTAAAAATAAAACACCTAAATGAGCAAGGGAAACCTCACCAGGTTTAGGAATGCGCCCTCCTCCAATAAGGGATACCTTAGAAATCGTATGATGAGGAGAACGAAAAGGACGATCGCACATAATTCCGTTTTCCTTAATCAGACCGGCAATGCTATGGATTTTTGTGATTTCTAAAGATTCTTCCAGAGTTAGATCAGGAAGAATGCTTGGGAATCCCTTAGCTAGCATTGTTTTTCCAGAACCTGGAGGCCCCGACATAAGTAGGTTGTGGCTGCCTGCTGCAGCAATTTCCAAGGCTCTTTTTGCTTGGTTTTGTCCACGAATATGAGAAAAATCCATTGCATCCATGGATTTTTTTTGATTTAGGAGTTTCTTTAGATCAACAATAAAGGGAGACATAAGGAGCTCTCCATTTAAAAAGGAAACAACCTCATTTAGGGTTTTCATGGGGAAAACCTCAATCCCTTGTACCACCCCTGCTTCATAACGATTATCAAATGGTAGGATTATTTTTTTTATCCCTGATTTTTTTGCTTCTAAAACCATAGGAAGAACGCCAGCAACACCACGGATATCCCCGCTAAGTGAAAGTTCGCCGATGACTAAAGGAGTGATATTTTCAGAGCTGTAGAGTTGATTTGAAGCGGCTAGTATTCCAAGAGCAATGGGTAAATCAAAGGCAGGACCTTCTTTTCTTAAATCTGCTGGAGCAAGATTGATGGTTATTCTTTCCATTGGATATTTAAAACCACTGTTTTTTACAGCAGAAAATACTCTGTCCTTAGATTCTTTGATCCCTGTATCAGGTAATCCAACTAAGGCATAGGATGGAAGGCCTCTAGAAATATCGATTTCCACAGTTACCATGACACCATTAATTCCAAGAAGTCCAGAACTCTTAATTTGTGATAGCATTGATGTCTACCTCCTATATGATTCACATTATACATGAAGATAGGATATAAACATAGAGAAATCTCTTTATATATGTTATGATGAATGGGACATTTTGAGGGGAGATGAAGAATGAAAGAAAAAACCCGTGGCGCCTTGTATGTAGTAATAGCGATGATTCTCTTTAGTACAGGGGGGCCTTTTATAAAACTAATTGATGCAAATTCCTATACGATCACATTTGGAAGAGCTCTATTTGCAGGAATTCTTTTTTTGCCATTTATTCAATGGAAACGCATTAAAATTACAAAAGAATATTTAATATTAGCGATTACATATTGTTATTTATGTATTATGTTTGTTTTAACTACAAAAATAACAACAGCGGCAAATGCAATCATACTCCAATGTACAGCTCCTTTGTGGTTGTATATTTTTTATGTCATCAAAGGAAGAAAAGTGACAAAAAATGAATTGATTCCAAGGCTTTTTATTCTTCTTGGAATTGTTTCAATTTTAAGTGATTCGAGTGGTGGAAATACCCTTGGAGATCTTTTAGCCTTATCAAATGGGATTGCTTACGCGATGATACAGTATTTTTTAGAAAAAGAGTATCCCTTTTCTGAAAAAACAGTGATTGGCTTAAATAACTGGGTGCTATGTTTGGTCATTCTTATCATTATGCCAGGAAATATAAATTTCACAGAGTTGAGTTTGTATGGATGGTTTGGTCTTGCTTTTTTAGGGGTGTTTCAAATAGGATTATCCTATTTAGCTTTGTATAAGGGCATTAAATTAATTACAGCCTTAGAGGTTTCCATGATTTCTCTATTAGAACCAATTTTAAATCCAATTTTAGTTTTTTTCTTTGTAGGGGAAATACCATCCTCCTTTGCTTTAATTGGTTTTGGACTAATTCTTCTTGGAATTGGGTTTAGCTTGATCCCGAACAAATCCGTGGCCCAATAAAAGCTTGCAGATGGAAATAAAAAAAGTTCATTTTAAGAAATTCTTAAAATGAACTTTTTATTTATTTAATCGTTTTTAGCCAATTTTGATTAAATAAAATCACTTTTTTTGATTGTTCTTCTGCTGGTCCACCAATGATATTACGCTGATTTACACATACATCTAAGTCGATGGCCTCAAAAATATCTGAAGTAAAGATGGGTGAAATACTTTGATATTCCTCAAGGGTTAATTCATCCAAGCTCTTTTGTTGATCAAGAGCATAGAAAACTAATTTTCCGATGATCTCATGGGCATCCCTAAAAGGGACTCCATTTTTGACTAGCCAATCTGCGGCATCTGTAGCATTCGAAAATCCACCAGCTGCGGCTTTTCTCATGGTTGAGGTATTTATGGTCATGGTCTTAATCATTTTTGTGAAAGTAATTGCACAAATCTTGATGGTGTCATAAGCATCAAAAACAGGTTCTTTATCCTCTTGCATATCTTTATTATAAGCAAGGGGTAGACCTTTCATAGTCGTGAGAAGTGCGTTGAGGTTACCATAGACTCGGCCGGTTTTTCCCCTTACTAATTCAGCAATGTCAGGATTTTTCTTTTGAGGCATGATGCTACTTCCTGTGCTAAAAGCATCGTCTAAAGTTATAAAGTTAAATTCAGAGGTACACCATAAAATAATTTCCTCTGAAAAACGGCTTAAATGCATCATAAACACTGAAGCAGCTTCTAAGAAATCAATACAAAAATCTCTATCAGAAACTCCGTCTAAGCTATTTAACGAGACTTGGGAAAATCCGAGTTCTTCTGCAACAAACTCCCTGTCGAGGGGATAAGTAGTGGTTGCCAGGGCTCCAGAACCAAGGGGTAAAATATCCGACATTTCAATTACTTGACCAAAGCGTATAATATCGCGTTTAAACATTTCGACATAGGCCATGAGATGATGGGCAAAGGTAATGGGTTGAGCCCTTTGTAAATGGGTATATCCTGGCATAATTGTTTTAACGTTTTCTTCAGAAATTTCTAAAAGGGTCGAAATTAGTTCTTTAATGAGTTGTCTCATTTCTTTTGAAATTTCAATGACGTAGAGTCTCATATCTGTTGCGACTTGGTCATTACGGCTTCTACCAGTATGAAGCTTTTTCCCAGTATTTCCAATACGTTCAGTTAGAATTGATTCGATGTTCATATGAATATCTTCCATGGTCACTGAAAACTCAATGTTTCCCTGATTAATATCCTCTAAAATATCGAGAAGTGTCGCGATAATTAATTCAGACTCTTGGGCTTCTATTATTTCCTGTTTTCCTAACATTCTTGCATGGGCAATACTGCCAAGGATATCTTGCTTAAATAAGCGCTGATCAAAGGCAATAGAAGAATTAAAATCATCTGTTAAAAGGTCGGTTTTTTTTGAAAACCGACCTCCCCACATTTTTTTCATTAATTCTCACCTTTTTCTTCTCGGCTCAGACGCATTAAAGCGCGAACTTTAAGTGGAAGTCCAAAAAGATGGATAAAGCCTTCGGCATCTTTATGGTCATAAAGATCACCTGTTGTAAAACTTGCGATTTCAGCATTATATAAAGAGTAAGGTGAAGCAACGGAAGTTAAAATAATGTTTCCCTTATATAATTTCAGTTGAACGGTTCCAGTAACTGTTTTTTGTGTTTCGTCAACGAAAGCAGTCAAAGCTTCTCTCAGTGGGGTAAACCACTCGCCGTTGTAAGCCAGTTCAGCAAATTTCACGGCAGCTTGTTGCTTAAATCCAAAAGTTTGACGATCTAAACACATATGTTCCAATTCTTCATGGGCTTTGTAAAGAATAGAACCTCCAGGGGTTTCATAAATACCACGGGATTTCATTCCAACCACACGATTTTCGATGAGATCGACAACCCCAATGCTATGACGCCCCCCAATTTCATTCAATTGTGTTAATAACTCACGCCCAGTCATTTCGACACCATTTAGTTTTGTTGGGATACCTTCTACAAATTCTAAATTTACGATTTCAGCTTGATCTGGTGCTTCTTCAAGTGGCGCTGTCATTTGTAGAAGTTTTTTGTATTGAGGTTCTAGAGTAGGATCTTCTAATTCGAGACCTTCGTGGCTCATATGTAAAATATTTTTGTCACGACTGTAACTGTTGCTTACAGTCATTGGGACTTTAATATCGTGCATAATGCAATAATCCATTGCATCTTCTCTGGATTTAATATCCCAAATTCGCCATGGAGCAATGATTTTTAATTGTGGAGCTAAAGCGCCAATGGTTAATTCAAACCGAACTTGGTCATTCCCTTTTCCGGTTGCACCGTGGCAGATAGCTTCGGCACCTTCTAATTCTGCATATTTAACCAAAACTTTTGCAATAAGTGGACGTGCTAGTGAAGTTCCTAGTAAGTATTTTTTTTCATAGACGGCATCTGCTTTTAAAGCAGGCCATACATAGTCTTCAACAAATTCATCGGTAACATCTTCAATATATAATTTGCTTGCACCAGATTCTAAGGCTCTTTCTTCTAAACCATCAAGCTCAGTCCCTTGTCCAACATCAACACAAACAGCAATCACTTCATAGTCATAAGTGTTTTTAAGCCAAGGTATAATCGTTGTGGTATCAAGTCCTCCAGAATAAGCAAGGATTACTTTTTTTGTCATTTTATATCCTCCTGAAATATATGAGTTAAGATTTAATTCTTGTATGATTATACAATTCATTTGGATAAAATGCAAGAAAAAAATTCATAAATATTGCAATTAAATATTGGGGGTTGTTTTAAGGAGCTTAAATAAGGTAACGGACAGATAGAGAGTTGAACAGGCGGTAAAAAAAAGAATGGAAATGGCTCAAAGTAAAATTGAAAAATAAAAAACTTTTCATACGAATAATAATTATGCATAAAATATGCTTGAATATTCATTTTAATTTATGTATAATAAATAAAAAGAAAGTTTATGATAAATTTTTATATATTTCAAGACATAAACAGATTAATTTGATAAAATAATCTTTTAAAGTTTTGAATTGTTTTTTCAAATACTTTCCAATGAGAAATAAGAAAGTGAGATGATATAAATGCTAAAGGTATCAATTATAGGAGGAACAGGGTATGCGGGTCAAGAATTAATTCGCTTATTGTTAGGGCATCCTGAGGTTGAAATTGTAACAGTCGGTTCTCGAAGTTTTACTGGGATGAAGTTTAGCGAGATATATCGAAATTTTGACCAATTAACAGAAGCCATTTGCGAAGTGGGAGAAATTAATGTTTTAGCTGAAAAATCCGATGTGATTTTTTTAGCACTACCCCACGGAATTGCTTCAAAAATGATTAATAAAGAAATTCTAGAGAAAACAAAAATTATTGATTTAGGTGCTGACTATCGGCTAAAGGATAAAAAAGAATATGAAACATGGTACCAAACAGAACATTTTAGTACCGACCTTATAGAGGAAGCTGTTTATGGTTTGTGTGAACTTCATCGAGAAGAAATAAGACAGGGACGCTTAATTGCTAACCCAGGTTGCTATACCACCTGTAGTATTTTAAGCTTAGCACCTTTGATTAAGAATAATCTTATTGATGAACACTCGATTATTATTGATGCTAAATCAGGGGTGACAGGTGCTGGTCGAGGCTCTTCTTTAGAGCTAATGTATTGCGAATGCAACGAAACCATAAAAGCTTATAAAATTGGAGAGCATCGTCATACACCAGAGATAGAACAAGAATTAGGGCTTTTAAATGGTAAAGAGTTTCATTTGTTATTTACACCTCATTTAGTACCCATGAATCGGGGAATATTAGCAGTTTCTTATGGAAAACTAAAAACAGAAGTTAAGGAAAATGAGTTAAGAGAGTTGTATATAGATTTTTATGGCAATGAATTTTTTGTCCGATTAACAGGAGATAAAATGCCAGAAACACGATGGGTAAAAGGCTCTAATTTTTGCGACATTGGTATAAAAGTTGATGAAAGAACAAAGCGTGTGGTGGTGGTTGGTGCGATTGATAATTTGATTAAGGGCGCCGCTGGGCAAGCGGTTCAAAATATGAATATCATGTTTAATTTAGAAGAAAAATTGGGAATTGATCTTATTGGAGATTTCCCAGTTTAGGATGGAGATAAAATGGAAATAATTAAAAATGGGGTAGTAACCTCACCAAAAGGTTTTAAGGCAACAGGGTTTTCATGTGGAATTAAAAACGATGGCCAATTAGATTTAGCTCTAATTTATTCGGAAGTACCAGCGGGGACTGCAATTGTAACAACAACAAATGTTGTTAAAGCTGCACCCATCTTATGGTGTAAAGAAGTGATGAAAACACCCTTTAAACAAGGGATTGTTATAAATAGTGGGAATGCAAATGCGTGTACGGGAGACAAAGGATTCACCGATGTATTAATGACTGCAAAAGCAGTTGGTGAAGTTTTAAATATTCCAGAAGACCGTGTGTTGGTGGCATCAACTGGGGTTATTGGGGTACCTCTACCACTTGAAAAAATGATTAATGGCATTCGAGAAAAAGGGAATGAAATCGGCAATGCTGATATTAATGGAGAAATGGCAGCAGATGCTATTTTGACAACGGACACCATTCGCAAAAATGTCGGGGTTGAAATAGAAATTGATGGTGTCAAAGTTAAAATTGCTGGGATGGCAAAAGGCTCAGGAATGATTCATCCGAATATGGCTACGATGTTATCTTTTATTACAACAGATGCTGCCATCCATCCAGATAATTTACAAGAATTACTAAACGAAGTGATACTTGACACCTACAATATGATTTCAGTGGATGGTGACACTAGTACAAATGATATGGTAACAGTCATGGCGAATGGGCTAGCTGGAAATAAGCCGTTAATAAAGGGATCGGAAGATTACCGAAAATTCAAAGAAGCCTTTCATTATGTGAATAAAACCTTGGCAAAAAAAATAATAAGGGATGGGGAAGGCGCAACGAAATTCATTGATGTAAAAGTGAGAGGGGCGAAAACCATTGATGATGCGAGGGCTTTAGCGAAATCGGTGATTACATCAAGTTTGGTCAAAACAGCAATTTTTGGAGAGGATGCAAATTGGGGACGTGTTTTGTGTGCCCTTGGATACTCAGGAGTAACCTTTGATCCCATGAAAGTATCATTAGTTTTTTCTAGTGCCGCTGGCATGATTACCTTATTAGTCGATGGCATTCCTATTGCTTTTGAAGAAAAAGAAGCTTCAAAGGTATTATCAGAAACAGATATTACGATTATTATAGAAATGGAGGAAGGGCAAGAAAAAGCAGTTGCTTGGGGATGCGACCTTTCCTATGACTATGTTAAAATAAATGGGGATTATCGAAGTTAATAAATAAACAAATAGAAAGAAGTGAAATAATGGAAAAATATATAGAAAAAGCTAAGATTTTAATTGAGGCCTTACCTTATATACAACAATTCAAGAAAAAAACCATGGTGATAAAGTATGGTGGTAGTTTTATGTATGACGAAAAAATTAAGCAATCGGTGATGGATGACATTGCTTTGATGCGGCTCGTTGGTATACGCCCCATAATTGTCCATGGTGGAGGAAAAGATATTTCTGGACTCCTTAATGATTTGGATATCCAAACAGAGTTTGTTGATGGGCTTCGGGTTACAAATGAAAAAGTAGTTGAAATCGCCGAGATGGTTTTGTCAGGTAAAATCAATAAGGAAATTGTACAATTGTTACAAAACCGAGAAATTAATTCCGTTGGTCTTTCAGGAAAAGATGGTGGGATGATTAAAGTAAAGAAGAAATTTATTAATGACTTGGATATTGGTTTTGTAGGGGATATCATTCATGTGGATGCAAAAATTTTAGGAACCTTACTCAAAGGGGATTACTTGCCAGTAATTGCCCCCATTGGGACAGATAAAACAGGGCAAAGTTATAATATTAATGCTGATCATGTTGCTTATGCAATTGCAAAAGCACTTCGGGCTGAAAAGCTTATTTATCTAACAGATACCGATGGTGTCTATATGGACCCAGATAATCCTGATTCAATTATCCGACGTTTATTTGCTGAAAATGTTCCTAAGCTCATAGAAGAAGGGGTTATTTCTGGAGGGATGATTCCGAAGGTGGAAAATTCAGTTGACGCACTTAATCAAGGGGTTAATTCTGTTCATATTCTAGATGGAAAAGTTGAACATTCTTTACTTTTGGAACTCTTTACCGCAGCTGGGGTGGGAACAATGATTCGTCGATCAATTATTTAGGAGGAAGAAATGGATTTAATAACACGAGGAAACCATGTGATTATGGAAACCTATAAACGATTTCCCTTAGTCTTTAACAAAGGGGAAGGATGCGTTTTAATAGACGACAAAGGTAAACAATACTTAGATTTTGTAGCAGGGATTGCAGTGGATGCCCTTGGACATAGCCATCCTGGACTTATAAATGCCATGAAGGATCAAATGGATCATTTAGTACATATTTCAAATTTGTATTGGTCTGAACCAGGAATTGCTTGTGCAGAAATATTGACAAAAGAAAGTGGACTTGACAAAGTATTCTTTTGTAATAGTGGGGCAGAAGCCTGTGAAGCCGCCCTAAAACTATGTCGGGTGTATGGCAAACTTAAGAAAAATCCCGAAGCGGTGGAAATTATTGCAATGGAGCAATCATTTCATGGCAGAACCTATGCCGCTATTACAGCGACTGGACAGAAGAAATATCAAGAGAATTTAGCGCCTCTTATGCCTGGAATTTCCCATGTTCAATTTAACGATCTTGAAGCATTAAAGAAGAAAGTATCCTCAAAAACATGCGGTATTATCATAGAACCAATTCAAGGGGAAGGCGGTATCTATCCTGCAGACCAGAAATACTTGGAGGGGGTTCGTCAGATTTGTGATGAAAATAATATTGTCCTTATTTTTGATGAAGTTCAAAGTGGGATTGGAAGGTCAGGAAAACTTTTTGCATATCAACAATATGGGGTAACCCCAGATATTGTTATGATGGCGAAGGGCTTAGGTGGTGGAATTCCAATTGGTGGCATTATTGCTAAGGAAAAGGTGGCTGAGGTTTTCAAACCAGGGACCCATGCATCAACTTTTGGAGGAAATCCCCTTGCTTGTGCCGCTGCAAAATATGTTTTAAGTACAATCACAGCCCCAGGTTTTTATGATGAGATTGAAGATAAGGGACGTTATTTAAGAAGTAAACTAGAAGAACAAAAAATCAATCATCCCGAAATTGTTGAAGTACGGGGAATGGGGTTGATGTTAGGGGTTGAGGTTTCGGTTAACCCCGGCGAAGTTGTTGGAAAAGCCATGGAAAAAGGCTTGCTAATTTTAGGAGCAGGAACTTCAACCGTACGCTTTGTTCCACCACTTATTGTTACAAAAGAAGAAATCGACAAAGCCATTGAAATTTTTCTTGAGTGTTTATAGTTGGTTTTATATGCATAGAATCATCGGAAATAAAAAGTCCATTCGACATTTTGCAAATGCTGAATGGACTTTTTAAGTTTTTGCTATAGTTTAAATTCAATGGTAACTTTGGTCCCTACTTTTTCTTCACTTTCAATAATCAATTTTCCATGATGAATTTTTACGATGCTTTCAATGATTGGAATGCCAAGACCTGTTCCGCCTGTTTCTCTCGAGCGGTCACTTTCAATGCGATAAAACCGTTGTCTAATTTTATCAATTTCCTCGTGAGGAATTCCGATCCCATTGTCTTCAATGGAGAGGTGAATCAATCCTTTTATTTTTTTACTGGAAATCTTTATAGTGCCATCGTTAGGAGTATATTTCTGTGCATTTTCAATAATTCCTCTAAGCGCTTGAATAAGAAGACCTTCATTTCCTTTAAAATAAATGGTTTCAGAGTTTTCTAAAGCATAGTGATGATTTGAATCGAGCATTGGACATTCCACATAAATTTTTTCGATCATTTCAGTAAGGTTTATTTTTTCGAAGATACCTCTAAAATGGTTGTTGTCAAGTCGGGATAAAAAGAGTAAATCCATTATGGTCTTTTTCATCCCTGAAATTTCATCTTTAATGGCTTCAATGGACTCGTCCATTAACTGAGGATCATTTTTCCCCCAGCTTCCTAAAATATCTGCATATCCCTGAATAACAGTTAAGGGGATACGAAGTTCGTGTGAGGCATCTGAAACAAACTGTTTCTGACTTTGAAAAGCAAATTCAAGTTTTTCGATCATTTGGTTCAATGAGATGATCAACTGATCTAGTTCATCTCCATTTCCAGTTTCTTCAATACGCATATTAAGATTATTTTCGGTAATTTTTTTGGCAGTTTCTGATATTTCTATGAGGGGTTTTAAGGACCCTTTGGTCCCATAAATACCAATGATAATAATGGCCGTTAAACCTAAAATGCTAATGGTAACCATAATCACAAATAGGATGGTCATAAAAATATAACTGTCATTTAGGTTTTTAATAATTTGAATATAAATCAAGCTACCATCATTAAGGAGATAGTAAGAATCCAAATAATAGTATTCAATTTGGTGATAACGAAAATCATCCACTGAAATCATATCAGTGGTTGGTGCCTTTCCTGATTTTGTATTAAAATTAAATAGAGCATCAATGTCATAATGAGAAAGATTTTCAGGAGATAGAATATCCCTAAGTATGGGGGAAGATTGATATCTATTTCCAGATTCATCTAATAGCTGATAGGCGATGAGAGAATTGTCTTTAACATAAGGATATATTTTTTCAGAAATGTAATTAAGTCTATTTTCGGGTGAAAGTCTAACAATTTCTGCTTCGTTTTCTCCAATGGTTGTGGTGACATAATTATTAAACCGAATCATGGTTCCTTGGTTTTCATTTAAGATAATTTGCTGTGAAAAGAAAAAAATCATAAAGAAAGATAAGGTTAAGACAAAGACAAAAGCCAGAATAAAAAACAAAACGATTCTGTGATAAAGCTTGAGTGGTTTTTTAAAACCAGGGATTCTCAGATTATCGAATAACATAACCCCGTCCTCTCACTGTATGAATCCTTTTTTCGTGAAAATCTCGGTCGACTTTATCTCTTAAATATTTTATATAAACGTCGACAATGTTATCATTACCAGAGTAATCATAACCCCAAACATTATCGAGAATCTGATCTCGAGATTGAACAAGGTCATGATTTAAAACTAAATAATAAAATAAATCAAACTCAGTACGAGAAAGTTCAATCAGGGTTTGATTTCTCATAACAGCAAAGGTGTCAAGATCAATTGAAATGTCTTTATAGGTGATTACCTTTTTATTGGAATTTAAAACACTTTTTTTTCGAATATTGGCTTTAATTCGAGCAAGAAGTTCATTAAAATTAAATGGCTTTGTCACATAATCATCTGCACCAAGGTCAAATCCTTTAACGATATCATCAGTATCATCTTTGGCCGTTAGAAAAATAACAGGCGCATCCATTTTTTGAGATCTCATATATTTAATAACTTCATAACCAGTCATTTCTGGAAGCATAATATCCAACAAAACTAAAGAAATTGAAGGGTTGTGATTTAAGATATCTAAAGCTTCTCTCCCTGAAAAAGCTTTTAAAACAGTAAATCCGAGGTGTGTTAATTGAAGTTCAATGATTCTTGAAATTTTTTTATCGTCTTCTACAATAAGAATATTTTCCATAAATCAACCTCCACTATCTATGGATGCAAAAACTAGGTTAATAATTTTTGCTCTATAAAATAATAGCATATTTTTAAGTTTTTATATACCTTTAAGATTTCACAACTATAATATTAATTAATAAAAACTAAAGAATTAGATTGAGAGGGAGTTGTTTAAATGCGAATACTATTTGTAGAAGATGAAAAGAAAATAACCGATGCACTCCAAGAGCTTTGTAAAATACAAAACATCGATTGCGATATTGCAAACGATGGAGAAGAAGGATTATTGTTTGCCTTAAACCCGATCTATGATGTCATTGTTTTAGATATTATGTTGCCAATTAAGAGTGGAACTGAAATTTTGCAACAAATTCGAGAGCAGGGGATTAATACCCCAGTTTTGATGTTAACTGCAAAAGGAACAATTGATGACAAAGTAAAAGGTTTAGACATGGGGGCGGATGACTACCTTATCAAACCATTTTCAGCAAAGGAATTGTTTGCTCGAATAAGAGCGCTAGGGCGTCGGCCTGATCATGGAATAAAAGGAGAAACGATTGTTTTTGAAGATGTTAGTTTTAATACAAAGAAGAACATTTTACAAACGAATGAAAAAGAGTTTAAACTTTCGGTAAAGGAAGCTAAAATTCTTGAAATGCTTTTAAAAAGACCTAATCAAGTTTTTACCCGTGAGCAAATACTTGACCGAGTTTGGGGCTTTGACAAAGAAGTAAATGAAAATAATATTGAAATTTATGTTCATAATTTAAGAAAAAAAATCATCGATACTCAAGTTAAGATTGATACCATTAGAGGGGTTGGTTATACCCTTGGAAAAAAATAATTTGGAAAGTTATAACTGATGTTTAGTGATATCAAGCGAAAAATAACGTTATTTAACACTTTGATTCTCATTGTTTTTATGTTTATTTTTGTTTTTCTTTTAGGTTTTCTTGTAAAGTGGAGCCTTAATTTTTCAGGAGAGGCCTACTTAAGGAATATAGCTAAGGAAATAATAAGAAGCAATGGTGGAATGACCACTGTTAATATTGAAAGCAATGATTCAGTACACGATAAATTTGGATATCAATATATCGTCTGGGATTCTAATCATACCGTAAAAAGTTCTAAGATTGATGATCGAAATCTTATTATTGCTAGCTATGAAACGATTATAAAAGAAACTGAAACCGAGAGGTTTTCTTTTCTTAATTCATCAAATTTAGAATATCGTATCTATACCCTAAAATACTCTGACAACTCAAATGACTATATTTTGCAGGTGTTTCAACAAGTTGTTACAGAGCGTTCAATTATTACCTATGTGATTACTTTTTTGTTCTTAATTGGCATTGGATCAATCCTTATTTTGATTCCAATTAGTTATTTCTTAGCAGGAAAATCCTTAATCCCAATTAAACAGACTTTTGAAAATCAAAAGAAATTTATTGCTGATGCTTCCCATGAATTGAGAACACCTTTGACAGTTATTCAGACAAATATTGAGGTGCTTAAGATTAAAGAAGATGAAGTCATTGGTGATAATATGAAATGGCTAAATAACATTAGTAGCGAAAGTGATACAATGGCAAAACTTATTTCTGAGTTGCTGTTATTAGCGCAGGCTGAAAATCAGCGTCTTGTTTTAGAAAAAAATATCTTTGATTTGTCCTCAATGTGTAGTCTACTAGTAGAATTAATGGAACAAATTGCAAATGAAAAAGAGATTGAACTAAGTAAAAATATTACTCAAGGCATTTTCTTTAAAGGAGATGAAGAGCGCCTTAAACAAGCTGTGCGAATTTTAATAGACAATGCAATCAAGTATACCCCACGTGGTGGGAAGGTTCAGCTTTGCTTAGTTCAAGGAAAACGTAATATCTTAATTGAAGTTAAAGACACTGGTATTGGACTAACAGAAGAAGAAAAAGCGAAAGTTTTTAGCCGTTTTTATCGTGTTGATGATGCGAGAAATAGGGAAACGGGTGGTGTTGGACTTGGGCTTAATATAGCTGACTTTATTGTAAAAAAACATGGAGGCAAAATTAAGATAGACTCTATCCCGAATAAGGGAAGTACTTTTTCTATTCTTTTGCAAAGAACTAATTTAAAAAAAGATCCCAAAAAGGTTTCGATAAATTAGAAATAACTAAGAAAAAATTGCGTTAGAATTCAAATGCCAATTTTATTCAGAGGAGGATTTACTAATTTTCCAATGAAAAATTTGGTGTTTGAATTTTTTTAGTGGCATTAAACCAGATTTGTATTATACTGAACAAGATCTTAATTAAAAGAGGACAGGAGATGACACTATGAATATTGTTTTATATCAGCCAGAAATTCCACAGAATACTGGGAATATTGCACGAACTTGTGCATTGACCAATACAAAACTACATTTAATCAAGCCATTAGGTTTTTCACTTGAGGAAAAACATTTAAAACGAGCTGGACTCGATTATTGGGATCTGTTGGATTTATCCCTTTATAACTCATTTGAAGAATTTATTTGTTTAAATGAAGGATTGAAACTTTATCTGTTAACCACAAAAGCAGAAAAAAATTATACAGAAATTGAATATGATGAGAATGCTTTTCTAATGTTTGGAAAGGAAACAGCAGGAATTCCAAAGGAAATACATGACGCATATTTAGAAAATCGTTTCCGAATTCCAATGATTTCACATGAAAAGGCACGGTCTTTAAATTTAGCAAACTCGGTAAACATCGTTCTTTTTGAAAGCTTACGCCAAAATGGGTTTGCAAACTTAAAATAGTTTATGCATTTTACTGAAAACAAATGAAAATTTCATTACTTTACAACGAGAGTATGTTATAATACAACAAATAAAACTATAAATAGGTAGGTTTCAATGGGTTCTTTAGATGTAGTTAAAAAAAATAAACTAAAAAGTTTCTGGAAAAAGTATTCAAATTATATATTTTTTGTTTTTTTAATTAGCGCTACATGCCTTGTTATTTTAACACAAGTTGATCCAAAAACCTTTGTCAATGCGATTAAAGAAACGAAAATTGCTTATTTATTCGTTGGGATTGGATGTGTATTTGTTTATTGGCTTTTGGAAGCTTATATGCTTTTAATGTTAATGCGACGGGACAAACCCGATGAGAACATTTCTTTTGCTTTTACGTTAACCATTGTAGGACAATATTATAATCTCATTACACCAAGTGCAACAGGTGGACAACCTTTGCAGTTGTACGAAATGTTAAAACGTGGCTACAGTTTTGGAACTGGAACGGCAGTTTTGGTTCAAAAATACGCCTTATACCAAGTAACCGTAACATTGCTAGCCATTATCGGGACAATTTTAAGCACAGTTGCTTTACATTTTGGGCTTGTTTCAGCAAAATGGCTAATTTTTATTGGATTAATTGTCAATATTGCAGGGGTTGTCTTAATTTTTGTGCTAGCTCTAAATGCTAACGCTGCGAAATCAATGATGATCGGTGTGGTTAAGTTTCTAATCAAACTCCATATTCTTAAAGATTTTAAAAAGTATTCTGAGAAAATCGATCGTTTTATTATGGAATATAGCATTGCAATTTCGGCTCTTAAAAAGCATCATTTAGAGACTTTAAGATTGTTTATTGTTTCTATCATACAGATATTATTTTTTTATTCAATTAATTATTGGGTATATCGAGCGATAGGACTTCGGTCCGAAACTATTTTTAGCATTATTTGTTTACAATCAATTTTATATGTTGCTGTTGCTTTTATACCAACACCAGGTGCGGCAGGTGGTGCAGAAGCTGGATTTTTACTTATTTTCGGAGGGATTTATGGTGCAATGGCTCCCATTGCGATGATTCTTTGGCGAATTATTACATTTTATTTTATTATCATGTTTGGTGGAGTTTTCCTTTCATTTAAATCCATACGGGTAGGAAAGAATAAAATGATTTCAATTGATGAAGAAGTACAATTGGAAAAAGAAAATAAGGAAAAATACATTGAAGAAACAGAAAATAAATAATGATGACAAAATTTAAAACTAAGGTTAAAAGTATTAGGAGGAAAAGATGAGCAAAGAAAAAATGGTAATTGGAACATCATACAGAGCGGGTGGAACGGATCCGATTTTTAAAATTGCAGCTGAGGCAGCAAAATGTACAAAAGAATTTGGATCTGAAGCTGTGATTAACTCTACAATTGGAGCATTGATGGATGACGATGGAAACTTAGTAACTTTCAAAGGAGTTTATGATACTTTAAAGAGCTTACCAAATAACTTAATAGCTGATTATGCAGGTTTAGCTGGACAACCTGATTTTTTAGAAAAAATTGTGGATGCTTGTTTTATGGATTGCAAGCCAAAAGGTTTTATTAAAGCGGTCGCAACACCCGGTGGCACTGGTGCTGTACGTCATGCATTTTGTAATTATGCTGAATTTGGGGATACCATTTTAATAACGGATTGGTATTGGGCTGCCTACACAACAATCGCAGATGAAAACCGAAGAAAAATTAGAACTTTCCCTTTATATAATAAAAAAGGGACATTTAATCTCGCAGGCTTTAAAGAGAATGTTTTAGACCTTTTAGAAAAACAAAAAAGAGTCTTAGCGGTATTAAATACCCCAGCTCATAACCCAACAGGTTATACTATTTCTGATGAAGAGTGGAAAGAAATAATCGCTTTTGTTACAAAAACAGGAAATGAGCAACCAGATTCAAAAATTATTCTTTTAGTTGATTTAGCTTACATTGATTTTGCAGGAGAAGATGAGAAGAATGGTCGAGGATTTATGGAGCTCTTAACGGGATTACCAGAAAATGTGTTAACACTTTATGCATTTAGTGCTTCAAAAGGCTATACAATGTACGGTTTAAGAAATGGTGCAATTATATGTGTTGCGCCAACTGAAGAAATAGCAGAAGAATTTGCAAATAGCTGTACCTATTCAAATCGAGGAAATTGGTCAAATGGGACTCGTGGTGCCATGGAGACGATCACTAAGATTTTTAGTAACGAAGAATTGTATAATCAAACAATGGCTGAACAAAATTTTCATAAAAGTATTTTGAAACGTCGCGCTAATGCGTTTATTGAGGAAGCAAACAAAATAGGTTTAGAAATGTTAACCTATAAAGATGGCTTTTTCATTAGCATTCCTTGCAAAAATGCCAAAGAAGTCAGTGACAAATTAATGGAAAATAAAATGTTTGTTGTTGCTTTAGAAAAAGGGTTGCGGTTTGCACCTTGTGCTGTTTCAGAAGAAAAATGTCGACGATCACCGGAATTGATTCTTAATGCTATGAACGAGGTAAAAGATTTAAAATAAGGCTTATTAATATAAGATGAGAGGTAGAAAATGAAAGTTAAAATCGTAGATGTTGCAAGGGAAGCAAATGTTTCTGTAGCAACTGTTTCACGTGTCGTTAACAATATTCCTTTGGTTAACGAGGAAACAAGAGAACGGGTATTAGAAGCAATAAAGAAGACTGGTTACAAACCAAATGCAATTGCAAGAAGCTTAAAAATCCAAAGAACGAATACTTTAGGAATTATGATTCCAGATATTTCAAATCCCTATTACACTGAAATTGTTAGGGGTGCTGAGGATGTCTGTGGAATATACCATTATAATATTATCTTGAGTAATACAGATTTCGACCCAGATAAAGAACGTAAATCCCTTGATGTATTAGTAGAAAAACAATGTGATGGGATTATTTATGTGGGAAAAGATCTTTCAGAAGAAATGCGAAATGAACTTGTGAATGCACCAAGTGAAATAGTTTTGGGGTGTGTTCCAGACGAAACAGGTCAGTTAAGTGGTGTTCTTATCGATAACGAAGCTGCCGCTTATGAATTAGCAACTAAAGTCCTAGAAATGGGTCATCGTAAATTTCTATTGTTTTTTGATGAAGTTGAAGAAGGGTATATTTATCAAGAGAGAAGAAAAGGCTTTTTAAAAGCATTTAAAGAATGGGGAGTCGAGTTTGATGAGTCGAGGGTTTTAAAAGGGAAACTTAGTTTATCCGGCGGATATAATATGATGAAAACTTCGATTGATACGGGGCTAGACTTTAGATGCGTTTTCTGTTTTAATGATCAAACAGCCTTAGGAGCAATCCGTTATGCTGAAGAAGCAGGAAAAGAGATTCCCAAAGACATGAGCATCTGCGGATTTAATAATTTTTGGATTGCTGAATGGACGCGACCACAAATTACAACGGTAGCACAGCCAATGTATGACATTGGAGCAATTGCTACACGGATGTTAATTAAACGTTGTGAAAAAGAAGATCGTGGAATCAAAACGGTACAAGTGCCTCATGAGCTTTTTATTCGTGGGTCGGTTGCTCCAAAAGAGTAATCCATTTTAGGGCATATTTAAAAATGATCATCCAAAGGTATGAACTAAGGATGGATTAGGAGACTCAAATCCATCAATCACGCCTTGTATTGGTTTTGCTTAAAACGGAGGAAAGACTGAGATGGAATCAAATAATATCACCAGAATTCAATTAGAAGATAAAGAAATAATTCTCATTGGAACAGCTCATGTATCAAAAAATAGTGTTCAAGAGGTTAGAGAGACCATTGAGGCAGAACAACCCGATACAGTTTGTGTCGAACTGGATGCTCAAAGGTACGAAGCAATCAATCAAAAGGATAAATGGTCGGATACGGATATCGTAGCAATTATTAAGAGTAAAAAGGCAGGATTCCTTTTTGCTAATATTCTTTTGTCAAATTACCAAAGAAAATTAGCTGAACAGTTTGGCATTGAATCTGGACAGGAAATGATGGAAGGGATTGCTTGTGCCAAAGAATATGGATTGAATCTTGTTTTAGCAGATAGAAATATTCAAATCACTTTTAATCGAATTTGGCGTGGATGTAGTTTTTGGGAAAAGATCAAATTACTATTTACCATTATTCTTAGTGTTGTTGATGATGAAGAAATATCAGAAGAAGACCTTGAAAATTTAAAATCAGAAGACATGCTTGGAGCGGCACTTTTAGAAATGGGATCGGCTTTTAAAGGGGTTAAGACATATTTAGTAGATGAACGAGATCAATACTTAGCCAATAAAATTAAGGAAGCTCCTGGGAAAAAGGTGGTTGCCGTTTTAGGGGCGGCTCATGTTCCAGGGATTAAAAAAGAAATCTTTAAAACGCAAGACATGGATTTGTTGGAAGAAATTCCAAAGAAGACGAATGTTGGGAAAGTCTTAGGGTGGTTGATCCCCATTTTAATCGTTGTTCTTGTTGGTATTACTTTTATGATCAATCCTAATGCAGGCTGGGAACAAACAAAAAATTGGATTTTATGGAATGGTACCCTTGCTGGGATTGGCACTCTTCTAGCAGGTGGACATATTTTGTCGGTTATTACTGCCTTTTTAGCGGCTCCTATTAGCTCTTTGAGTCCATTATTAGCAGCAGGATGGTTTGCAGGGGTTGTGGAAGCACATTTTAGAAAACCAAAGGTTGAAGATTTTGAATCGCTACCAAAAGATTTGGGAAGCTTTAAAGGTTTGTGGAAAAATAAGGTCACTAAAGTTTTGATGGTGGTTGTTTTTGCAAATTTAGGATCAATGCTTGGAACATGGCTTGGAGGCATTAATATTATCGGGATTTTCATTCAATCAATTTAATAATTATACGTTTTTGGTAATAAAAACCTCTTTCGTATGTATATTTTCAATGAATTGATCATAATTATTAATTGGGGAATGATCTCCATGAAAAAAACTTGTTTATGTATACAAAATAATATATAATACAATGAAATTAGATGAAAAAGGAGAAGATGATGAAAAGAAAATCGATGCTTTTGTCTATGGTTGTCCTTATGGTTTTAGCCTTAACTCTCACTGGGTGTGCATCAAGTGGTGATACTGCAACAGTGGATCCTTTAGCGGATGGTGTTTTATCCGTTGGTGTGGATGATACCTATTTACCAATGGAGTTTAGAAATGATCAAAATGAATTAGTAGGTTTTGACATTGATTTTGCTAATGCTTTGGCAGCCGAATTAGGTGTAACCGCTGAATTTCAAACGGTATCTTGGGATGGTATTTTTAATGGGCTAAATGCAAAGCAATATGATGTAATCATTTCAAGTACGAGTATTACTCCAGAACGTTCTAAGAATTTTAGTATGTCAGATCCCTATGTTGCAAATGGGATAGTGATTGTTTCGCGAACAGATGCAACCCCTGTAAAAACTTTTAAGGAACTTGAAGGAAAAACTTTAGGTGCCCAAATTGAAACAACAGCAGACATTGCAGCAGAAGCTTTAAAAGGCACAGAGGCTGTTAATGTTGAAATTAAAAAGTATGATGGGATGTTAGATGCCTTTGCAGCACTTCAAGGAAAACAAATCGATAATGTGATTACAGATGTTGGCGTTGCAATGTATTATGTTTCTAAAAGTCCAGAAACATTTGTCGTAACTTCGGAAGTTCTAACAAATGAACCTATTGGTGTTACATCACGGGTAGCAGACAAGGAAATGACAAAAAAAATTAATGAAGCCATAAAAAAATTGCATGAGAATGGAACGATGAAAGAAATCTCTATGAAGTGGTTTAATGAAGATATGACAAGCAATATTGATACAAATTTGGTTATTATTGAATAATTAATTTTATAGCAAACAAAATGGGACTTGGAGAATTAAAACCAAGTCCTGTTATTGTGTATTATTATAAAATTTAAAATGAAGGGAAGATCAGTGTGTTAAATTCAATCCAGTTACAAGCAATTTTCGATGGAACGATTGTAACCTTAGAGATAGCCATTGTTGCTATCATTGTTGGTTCAATTTTAGGTGTGATTATTGCTCTTGGGAGGATTTCTAAAAACAAATTTGCCAATTGTATTTCTTGGTTCTATATTTGGTTTTTTAGAGGAACTCCATTATTACTTCAATTATTTATTATTTATTATGCAATCCCAATCATATATTTAGATGCCACAGGCTCGACTTTTGAAGTGAATCAAATGATTTGTGCTTTTGTCGCTTTTTCTCTAAATGCAGCAGCTTATCTAGCTGAAATTATACGTGCTGCCATTGAGTCAATCGACGGCGGTCAAATGGAGGCTGCAAAAGCATTGGGAATGAGCTATCGACAAGCGATGACAAAAATTATTATCCCCCAAACGTTTAAACGTTTGGTAGCTCCTTTAGGGAATGAATTAATTATGCTTTTAAAAGATACTTCTTTGGTTTCGACAATTGCTCTTTTCGATTTATTAAGAACAGTGAAAACCATGGCAAGTGCAACAGGTGATTGGATTTACTATGTCTATGCCGCTACCATATATCTATTTTTAACAACGGTGATACAAGTCATTTTTGATAGAATGGAAAAGAAACTTGGAGTTTACGAAAGATAGGGGAATTAAAATGAGTATGATTAAATTAGTTAACGTCCGCAAATCTTTTGGAAATCTTGAGGTTTTAAAGGGTGTCGATTTAGAAGTAGAACAAGGAGAAGTTGTTTGTATTATTGGGGCCAGTGGATCGGGAAAAAGTACAATGCTCCGTTGTTTAAACCATTTGGAAAGAATTACAGATGGGGAAATTTATATTGAAAATGAACTTACAGACAAAAGAGAAAATAATAAAGATTTAATGAAAATTAGTACTGAAAAAGTCCAAGAACTTTGTGCTGAATTAGGGATGGTTTTTCAAAACTTTAATTTATTTCCGCATTTAACAGTAATCGAAAATATTACCATTGCCCCTAAAATAGTTAAAAAAGTCGATGAGAAAGAAATTATTGACAGAGCGCTAGATCTTCTTGAGATGGTTGGACTATCGGAAAAAAAAGATGAGTATCCTTCTCGTCTTTCAGGTGGACAACAACAACGTGTTGCCATTGCTAGAGCATTAGCGATGGAACCTAAAATTATGATGTTTGATGAACCAACATCAGCACTTGATCCTGAGCTTGTTGGCGAAGTTTTAGGAACAATGAGAGAACTAGCAGAAGCTGGTATGACAATGCTAGTGGTCACTCATGAAATTGGCTTTGCGAGAGAGGTCGCTGATCGGGTGATCTTTATGGATGCAGGGGTTATTTGTGAAGAAGGAACCCCAGAAGAAGTCTTAGGGAATCCTAAAGAAGAAAGAACACAAAGTTTTCTAAATAAAATATTATAAATTAATTAGCAAACAAAATAATTGGAATGAAATATTTTCAAGAATTATTTTGTTTGTTTTTTTATATCTACCATGTTACAATCAAGAAAAGACATCCTGGGAGGATAACAAAATGATTCGTTCAAACTATCATATTCACTCTCTTTTCTGTGATGGAAAAAATACTTTAGAAGAAATGGTAATTGCTGCAATTGATGCTGGGCTTAAAAGTATTGGTTTTACGAGTCATGCCCCTCTGCCATTTAAAAATACTTTCACTCTAAAAGAGGAACTATTGGAAAAATATTTCCAGGAGATTGCTGATTTAAGGGAAAAGTATGCCTCCTTCATAGAGATTTATTGTGGATTAGAAATTGATTATTTCTATGACCGAAACAGTATTTCTCAACTTTCTCAAGAACTTATTCCTCAACTCGATTATTCTATTATGTCAATTCATTGTATTGGATCAACTTATGGGAAAGAAGTATCCTATATCGATTTTACAAAAGAAGACTTTGCTTTAGGTTTAGAAAAATATTACGATTCAAATATCAAGACCTTTGTTAATGATTATTATCAAGGGGTTGTTTCTTGTGTCAAAAATTTTAAGCCAACAATATTAGGACATTTTGATCTCATTAGAAAATACAACCAAAATAATTATTTTTTCGACGAAAATGAAGCATGGTATCGAACAATTGTGAAGACATGTTTAGATGAAATAAAAAAAACGAATGTTATTATAGAAATAAATACCGGGGCGTATTTGCGTGTGAAAAATGTTGGTAGATATCCATCAGATTGGATCATTTCAGAACTATATAAACGTAATATTCCCATAACCATTAATGGAGATAGTCACAGTACTGAAGGGATTAAGACAATGTTTGAAGAAACTGAAAAATTTCTTTTGGAATGTGGTTTTAAAGAATATTGGACTTTATGTAAAGGGAACTGGGAAATTGCAACCCTAGGGGAATGAGGATGAAAGAAACCCTAAGAAGTAAGATCATTTACTTATTTGTCATTGGAGGGATTCTTGGATTATTTTGTTTTTGGTATTTTTCAGTCAATAACAAATTGGTTGAAGTAGAGATTAGCCAAGTTGAAACTTTAGGGACAGATAATGATTCGAATAAAATAGTCCTTCATATTTCTGGAGAAGTTATGCAACCCGGGATAATCGAATTAGAAGCAGGGGCAAGAGTCATTGATGCATTAGATGCATCTGGCGGAATAACACTTGATGGAGATCTAGAAGGTCTTAATCTTGCTCGAAAAGTTAAGGACGAAGAGAAAATAATTGTTTCAAAAATTGGGGATAGTATTAGAGATAACGCCCAAATAAATAATAAATTAATCAATATCAATACGGCCAATGTCGATGAGTTGAAATCGCTTCCAGGGATCGGTGAAGTTTTGGCAAAAGGAATTGTAGATTATAGAGAAAAAAATGGAAATTACACACAACTGGACGATTTGAAAAATGTTTCTAGAATTGGAGAAAAACTTTTTGAAAATATAGTATCATTGATCACCCTATGAAATGGCTTACATTTTTTATATATTGATAAAAAATTATCAATATATAAAAAATACACTTTTAAATGTTTACTTTTAAAAGATATGTGTTATACTTTAAATCATGTAAATATTTCTTTGGAGAAAATTAATGAAACTAACCGAGCGTCAAAATAAAATTATTGAAATTGTAAAAGAAAAACAACCCATTAAAAGTGATGAAATAGCAAAGGGTTTAAATATTAATAAAGCAACAATCCGACCAGATTTGAAAATTTTGACTATGCTTGAGATATTAGAGGCTAAACGCAAAGTGGGATATTTTTATACTGGACGGTCTCTTACTCACGTTTTAGGGAACTATATCAAGCAAATAAGTGTTATGGAAATACAATCTGAGCCAACCACTGTTAATGAATCAACATCGATATATGATGGTATCATTACCATGTTTACCAAAAATGCTGGCACACTCTATGTTGTTGATGGAAAATATCTTTCGGGAATTGTTTCTCGTAAAGATTTTATTAAAGCAATGATAGGGCGTAAAGACGTCGAATCATTGCCTATTCCTTTAATCATGACTCGCATGCCAAACTTAATTTATTTAGAACCTAATGAGTCGGTTTATGATGCGGCCCATAAGACCATGTTTTACGAGGTAGAGTCATTACCAATTATACAGAAAGAAATCGATGAAAAAGGATCAGAAAGACTTGTTTTAATTGGAAAAGTTTCTCGAACTAATATTGCCCGCTATGTGGTAAATATGGGGAACTGATTAGTAAGTGAGGTAAATCATGAAGAACCTTGTTATCTTTGTTGTTTCTGATGGCATGAGCGAAATTAGCGAATTACTTGTTAAAACTGGAAAGAGTTATTTTGATAACTATATTAAAGATGTACGATTACACCCTTTTGTAGATGATTTTCAGAGTATTATCTCTTTTTTAGAGCTTGCAAAACAAGAAGAGGGCTTAATTGTATATAACTTTAATTCTTCTAAATTGAAAGAGTTTTTTTTAGAAGAATCTCAAAAAAGAAATATTCTTACCTATGATGTTATGGGATCTTTGGTTGAAACACTGAGAAAATTAATTGGAGAAGAACCCAAAAAAGATATTAACGGTGGAAGTGAATTAGATTCTAATTACTTTAAAAAAATAGAAGCAATCGAGTTTGCGGTTAAATACGATGATGGAAAAAACACTTCAGATTTAGATAAAGCAGACATCATTTTAATTGGTGCTTCCCGTACCTCAAAAACCCCAATCAGTATTTATTTAGCAAATTTAAACTATAAAGTGGCTAATATACCACTAATGCCCGAAATTGATCCTCCTAGTGAGCTGTTTAATCTATCTAAAGACAAAATTTTTGGATTGATGTTGGATCCAAATCATTTAGTGAATATTCGATGTGAACGTTTAAAGGCCATGGGTTTAACTGGAAACTCTAATTATGGAAGCTATGAACGTGTGATTATGGAGTTAGAAAAAGCGCAAAAGCTTTTCGATAAATTAGGATGTACTGTTATTGATGTAACATCCAAAGCAATTGAAGAAATTGCAGGGGTTATTTTAGGAAAAATAATGAGGAGGTAATTAAAATGTCAAAAAAGTGGGTTTATTTATTTGAGGAAGGTAATGCTGAAATGAAAGTGTTACTTGGTGGAAAAGGGGCCAATCTTGCAGAAATGACAAATATTGGTTTACCAGTACCACAAGGATTTACTGTGACAACAGAAGCTTGTATTGAGTATTATAATCAAGGCAGAAAGCTTTCCGAGGAAATGATAGAACAAATTGATGCTAGTTTAGCAGAAATGGAAAAACTTTATAATAAGGAGTTTGGAAACAAAAAAAATCCACTCCTTGTATCAGTTCGGTCTGGTGCAAAGTTTTCCATGCCTGGAATGATGGATACAATTTTAAACCTTGGACTGAATGACGAAACAGTTGCTGGAATTGCAGAAATCACAAAAAACGAACGTTTTGCATATGATAGCTATCGACGTTTTATCCAAATGTTTGGGGATGTTGTTCAAGAGATAGACAAAGAAAAATTTGATCACGTTTTGGAAAGTGCCAAGGAAACCCAGGGTTATCAAGATGATACTCAACTAACAGCGGATGACCTTAAAAAAATCGTAGTTGACTATAAAAAAATTGTAAAAGAAGAGACAGGAGAAGATTTTCCATTAGATCCTAAAGAACAATTACTTCTTGCCATTGAAGCTGTTTTCAGATCTTGGAATAATAACAGAGCCATTACTTATCGAAATATGAATGACATTCCTCACGATATTGGAACAGCCGTTAATGTTCAATCAATGGTTTACGGAAATATGGGGGATGATTGCGGTACAGGTGTTGCATTTACGCGTAACCCCGCAACAGGAGAAAAGAAATTATTTGGTGAGTTTTTAATTAATGCTCAAGGGGAAGACGTTGTTGCTGGAATTCGAACCCCTAAAGATATTGAAGAACTTAAAGAAATTATGCCAGAAATTTATCAACAATTCCACGATACAGCTCAACTCTTGGAAAAACATTACAAAGATATGCAAGATATTGAGTTTACCATTGAAAAAGGTAAGCTTTATATGTTACAAACACGAAACGGAAAAAGAACCGCAGCAGCTGCATTATGTGCAGCGGTAGAGATGGTAAAAGAAGGTTTGATTTCGAAAGAAGATGCCATACTTCGATTAGATCCATTATCTTTAGATCAATTATTACATCCAACCTTTGAAGAAAAAGCTTTAAAAGCTGCTGAACTTCTCGCAACTGGTTTGCCAGCATCCCCTGGTGCAGCAACTGGAAAAGTTTATTTTACAGCAGAAGCAGTTTGTATAGCCGTTGCAAATGGTGAAGAAGCATTATTGGTTAGAAAAGAAACATCTCCAGAAGATATCGAAGGAATGTATGCTGCTAATGGGATACTAACTGCTCGTGGTGGAATGACTTCTCATGCAGCTGTTGTTGCAAGAGGGATGGGGAAATGTTGTGTGGCTGGATGTGAAAGTATTAAAGTAGATGAGTCGGCAAAACAATTTGTTGTTAATGGTGAAATTTTCCACGAAGGAGAATATATTTCATTAGATGGTAGTACAGGAAAAGTATACAAAGGTGGAATTAAAACAGTAACCCCAGAGCTGTCAGGTCATTTTGGAGAGATTATGGCATGGGCAGATGCTTTTAGAACCTTGAAAGTAAGAACAAACGCTGATACACCAAGAGATGCAGAAGTTGCAATTCGTTTTGGTGCTGAGGGAATAGGTCTTTGTAGAACTGAGCACATGTTCTTTGATGAAGCAAGAATTCCTAGCGTTCGACGAATGATTTTGTCAGAATCTAAAGAGCAAAGAGAAAAAGCATTGGCAGAAATACTACCAATGCAAAAGGAAGACTTTATTGGGATATATAAAGCCATGGAAGGAAGACCCGTAACAGTGCGGTTATTGGATCCACCATTACATGAATTCTTGCCAACGGAAGCGAAAGACATCGAGGCGTTAGCAAAGGATTTAGAGATTTCCAATGAGGACATGAAGGTTGTTATTCAAGACCTTGAAGAATTTAATCCCATGTTAGGTCACCGAGGGTGTCGATTAGCGATTACTTATCCAGAAATTGCTGCGATGCAAACAAGAGCAATTTTAGAAGCGGCAGTAGAAGTCAAAGAGTTGTGTGGATTTGATGTAATCCCAGAAATAATGATTCCATTAGTTGGGATTAAGGAAGAGTTTACTTATTTGGATAAAGTGGTTAGAGAAACTGCTGAAATGGTAAAAGAAGAAAAGAAATCTGATATTCAATACTTAGTTGGTACAATGATGGAAATCCCACGAGCAACCCTTATCGCTGATCAAATTGCAGAAACAGCTGAATTTTTCTCTTTTGGAACTAACGATTTAACACAAATGGCCTATGGTTTTTCTCGAGATGACGCAGGAAAATTTATTTCGGATTATAAAGATAAAGGCATTTTACCCAATGATCCTTTTGCTAGCATTGATGTTGAAGGGGTTGGGAAACTTGTTGAGACTGGGGTTCAACTTGGAAGAAAAACAAATACAGATTTAAAAATTGGTGTTTGTGGAGAACATGGTGGAGATCCAAAATCCATTTATTTTTTCCACAAAGCAGGATTAAATTATGTTTCTTGTTCACCTTTTAGAGTCCCAATTGCAAGGTTAGCCGCAGCACAAGCGGCATTAGGTAAATAAAGGATTAATTTAAAAACCAGTAGACAAACGTTACTTTGTCTACTGGTTTTTTCATGAAAGTGTTTTGTTTTAGCCGTATCCTAAAAAGGTTATAAATCTCCTAGAAAATCGCTTTAGAGTTAAATTTAAAGTTAATATCAGAGCTTGAAATATAGAGTTGGGAATAACCAAGGTAGGTTCTTTCTTTAGAATAAAATTTTTCTGTTATTTTAAATAAGCCTAAACTATCCGGGATGATTATGAGATCCTTAATGTCATTACGATGAATTTCCAGTGAGATTCGAATCTCTTTTCGAACCTTTTGGCTTTTTAACATTTTGTCATAGAGTTCAATGATAGTCTTTATGGAATTGTCGTTAAGGTCACTTTTTTTTTTGGAAACAGATATGGTCAATTTTTAAGAAAATAGGTAAACCCTTCGAATAAAACAGACGTTGGATCACAAGATGTTTTTCCTCTGTACTTAAATGAGTGTTTCGACGGATATCGATTTTCCAGGATAAAATCTTGTAATCATCTAGTACTTTGTGAAGTTCTTCAAGCTCATTAAAATAGGCACTGTATTTTGGTGTTTTAAAATCTGCAACAAAAAGACCAACACGTTTTATACTATAAACAAAACCATTCTTTTTTAATAACTCAATACTTTTACGTATTGTAGAGTCACTGGCATTGTATAAATCGCATAATTCAAGAACGGATGGAAGTCGTTCGTCAGGTTCGTAGTGACCTTTAAGTATTTTATCTTTAATATCTTGGAAAATTATTTCATAAGCGGTGTATTTTCGTTCATTTGTCATTTAGAATATGGACTCCCCTGCAATTTCGCATTCATCTGGTTTTAAATAAATTTTGTTCCAACCTAAAGGTTGCATATTGGTACTGTATACCATAATATCGATGGTAAGGACTGGGTTTTTATAGTTAGGGTCTAAGTTCATAATCCCTCTTATTTCTTCATTTGGTATTAAGCTAGAGAGGGAAGCTTCTTCTTCAAGCTGAAAATGGAGGAATTTACTCTCCAGTATTTCTCTTAAAGTGGTGTAGGAAAAATCGGATTCATCAACTGGAATCCCAGGATAATAAGGAATTGTTTTAACATCGTAACCAATGATATTATCTTCTCTTAGAAGTAACCATTGCAATGAAAGTACCTTTTCGTTAGGAGCAACAGAAAGATTATAGACTTGATATATATCTGGATTTTGAATTTTTGCTGAATAAAGCTTTACATTATCAAATCCTTGTGAAATTACATCTTCAATTTGAAGATTAACTTGGTATTCTTCGGCTTGTTTAACATATACAAAAGTACCTTTTCCAGGAACAGTATATAGATAGCCATCTTCAACAAGGGTAAGAATTGCATGTCGGACAGTTCTTCTACAAACATTATATTCCTGTGATAATTGGCTTTCAGAGGGAAGCAATTGACCTGTTTTATAGATATTATTAATAATCTTTTGTTTAATATCTTTTGCTATTTTTGCGTATTTTAAATAAATTTTCATTTTTTAGACACCCAATTTTCACAAATTTCAACCCCTAAAACAGCATTGTTTGTATAGGCATCAGCCCCAACCGTTTCTAGTATTTCTTTATCAAGAAGATTGCTTCCTACTAAAATTTTCATGTTTTCTACGGTTGATTTTTCTTTAATTTCACTGATAGTCGATGTTAAATACCCTAAAGCGTTGGTTAAAATGACGCTTATGCCAATGATATCAGGTTTTATGGTATTTATCTTTTGACAAAAATACCCAGAGCTTATGTTGACACCAAGGTCAATCACATTAAACCCAGCTTTAATAGCGGCATTTTTAAAAAGTGATTTTCCAATATCATGGATATCACTCTCAACTGTACCAAGAAGAATCGTGCCATCGGACAAACGACCTTTAATTTCATTCGTAATGGATAATGCATCGAGATTAATTATTTCTTCATAGATGATTCCGGACATCATAAGATCTGACAATGTGTACTCACCAGAATTAAATTTTTCTCCAACGATCAATAGTGCTTCATCTAAAGCATTCAAAATTTGTAAACGTGAATAATTGGCTTTTAAGCATCGCATGACAAGGTTTAAGACCTTTTTTTCATTTAAGTCGATAAAAAAAGATTTTAATAATTCAATCATAAGTAAATCTCCTTTGCCTTAGAGACAATTTTATCACATTTTAATTCATAGTCAATACAAAAAAAGAATAATAAAAGAAGAGAATAAGTGGTCATGTTTTTCATTAATAAGTGTTTGAGAGATTTTTTATTTAAAAAAATAGTGGGGGTAATTATAAATAGTAAAACGGAGACAAGCAAATAAATTTGTAAAAATTTAAATAATTTGGTATGATTTAAATAAAAAGAGTAAAATTTTATATGATTTTTTAAGAAATTATAAATGCGAGGGTAAAAATGTGTGGAAGATTTTTCTATCATATAGATATAATACAACAAATTGAATTAATGGGTAACTTAGGCCTTGAAAAAATGACTGAAGAAAAATTTAACAGAGACATTTATCCAACAGAAAAAGCTTGGGTTATTTACGGAAAAAAAGAAGAGATAAATGCAATAGAGATGAAATGGGGATTTACAAGAGGGAACAAACAAGGAAATATTATTAATGCAAGGTCAGAGACAGTCTTTCAGAAATTTACCTTCTCTGAAAGTATTCGATTTAGGCGTTGCGTCATTCCTTGCAAGGGATTTTATGAATGGGACATTTTAAAAAATAAAATAAAATTTGAACTAAAAGGAGAAAGTCCAATGTTCATGGCAGGAATATGGAAAGAATTTGAGAATGAAAAACGATTTGTTATTTTAACGACAGCGTCAAATTCTTCTGTTTCTGAAATACATGATCGGATGCCTTTGCTGATCAAGAAAGAACTGATTGATGAATGGATCACTAATAACCTTCTGACACAAGGGTTTTTAAAAGAAAAACCACCAGAACTCAAGAAGAACTTAACAAACATTCAAGAATCTTTTAGTTTTTTAAAAAGTAGCTCATTAAAATAGTTGTTTTTTTAAGCTTAAACAATTCTTATAAAGAAAATCTTTTTTAAAAATAAAAAGGATTTTTTTTATTTTTGTAAAATATAGACCATATGGAAAGAATTTATTTTTACTATGTATTCAAAGTCAGCGAATTCTAAGTCGTGTGACTTATAAAGGAAAAAAATGGCCGCCTATTATTCGGAAGAAATTATACAAGAAGTTATAGATGCAAATGATATTGTAGATGTTATTGGCGAGTACATGACATTAAAGCGTGCTGGCAATTCATATAAAGGGAAATGTCCTTTTCATAATGAAAAAACAGCTTCCTTTACAGTGTCAAGAGAAAAGCAACTCTACCATTGCTTTGGCTGTGGTGTTGGGGGCAATGTGATAACTTTTTTAATGGAAATGGATAAGCTAACTTTTTTGGACGCTTTGAAAGCTCTTGCTGAGAGAGGGAATGTCATTCTTCCAGAAAAAGCAGATGAGAATGAAGATCGAAGAAATCACGAACAAAGACAACGTTTGTATGAATTGCACAAAGCAACAGCAAATTACTATTTTAAGTGCTTAAATAATAACAATACCATTATAAATTATCTTAAATCAAGAGGGATTTCCATTGATACAATAAAAACCTTTGGATTAGGATTTGCTGTAGATAGCTGGGATGATTTAGTTAATTTTTTAACCCAAAAGGGTTTTTCAAAAGAGGATATGGTTTTGTCAGGACTTGTCATGAAAAGTGAAAGCCAACGTTATTATAGTAGATTCAGAAATCGTTTGATGTTTCCAATTTTAAACCCTAGAAATCAAATTATTGGGTTTGGAGGAAGGAAAATAAGTGATGCAGACAATGGACCTAAATATTTAAATTCTCCTGAAACCCCAATATTTGCAAAAGGCTTTGAGCTTTTTAATTTGAATCGCAGTAAAAATTTTTTAGATGAGGGCAAAATAATTATTGTTGAAGGCTATATGGATGTTATTTCTCTATATGAAAAGGGAATAAAGAATACAGTGGCTGCTTTAGGAACAGCGTTTACACCTTATCATGGAAAAGCGCTTCAGAGATATGCTAATGAGGTCATCTTAACTTTCGATGGTGATAGTGCAGGAATTAATGCAACTGAAAAAGCTGTTAATATTTTAAAAAAGACAAGCTTAAATGTTAAAGTTTTTTTATTACCAGAAGGAGAAGACCCAGATACTTATATTCAAAAGTTTGGTTTAGAAGAATTTAATAAAGGTTTAGATAATTCTATGACTATTGTTGAATATCAGTTAGACCTATTAAAACGAACAAATAATTTGGATAAAACCGATGGACGAATTAACTTTAGTAATAAAGCAGTTGACATTCTTAAATCCCTGGATTCAAGGATGGAAATTGATTATTATAGTAAGATCGTTGCAAAACAAACAGGGATAAATGTAAAAACCATCCAAAATGAGGTGGTTCGTTTAAAAAGTGGACAAAGATTCAAAGGATCAATGATCACAGAAGAAGACATTTCACATCAAATGGACATCAAGGTTCCCAAGGCCTATGAGCGTGCTCAGAAAATTGGTTTAATCTTTTGCTTGGAAAATCCCCAGATGGCAAAAGAACTTCCAATGGAATTTATTACGGATTCCTTTTACAGAGAAGTTATTTCTGATATTTTAGTAGAGTATGAAAAAAATCCTAACTTTGATACAAAAAAAATGATTAATAAATATCAAGATAGACTGGAAGTAAAAGGTCTGATTGCTTTATTAATGAGTGAAGAATCTTTAAGTCGAGAAGATTTTATGGATGCACTGAATATTATGGAAACTTTTTTTAGAAATACTAAAATTCTAGAGATTTCAAACAAAATTAAAGAAGCGACGGCTTTAGGGAATGAACTTGAAGTCGCTGAACTTACAAACAAACTCATTGAACTGAAAAAAAGATGAAAGAAAGCAGGAAATAGGGAATGATAAATAGTGATGAAAATTTAATTTTTGATGAAAATGAAGAAATTATAGAGGTTGATAAAGCGCTGCTGGAACAAATGCCCGAAGTTCAAACACTATTAAAACGTGGAAAGACAAAAGGGAGTTTAAACAATCAAGATTTTGAAGAATGTTTAGAAAAAGTTGACTTAGATCCTGAAGAAATTGATAGTATTTATATGTATCTGCAAAAAGAAGGGGTTGAGGTTTCTTTTACAGATCTTGATCTTGAAGCTTTAGAAGCTGCTGAGATCGAAGAAGAGAACCGTAAAGAAATGGAATTAGCAGATTCAGTAAGTGTTAACGATCCTGTAAGGCTATACTTAAAAGAAATCGGTAAGGTGCCACTTTTAACAGGAGACGAAGAAATGATTCTTGCTCGACGAATGGAAGCTGGGGATGATAGTGCAAAAAAAGAACTTGCTGAAGCTAATCTAAGACTTGTCGTGAGTATCGCAAAAAGATATGTGGGTAGAGGCATGTCTTTTCTTGACTTAATTCAAGAAGGGAATTTAGGGTTAATTAAAGCAGTAGAGAAATTTGATTATACCAAAGGTTTTAAGTTTAGTACTTATGCAACTTGGTGGATACGGCAAGCAATTACGAGAGCGATAGCAGATCAAGCCCGTACAATTCGTATTCCAGTCCATATGGTGGAAACAATTAACAAATTAATTCGTGTATCAAGACAATTATTACAAGAATATGGGAGAGAACCTACTCCAGCAGAAATAGGTAAAGAAATGGGTTTTTCTGAAGAAAAAGTAAGGGAAATACAGAAGATTGCCCAAGACCCTGTTTCTTTAGAAACACCTATTGGAGAAGAAGAAGATAGCCATCTTGGAGATTTCATACCAGATGAAGATGCTCCCGCTCCTGCAGAAGCAGCTTCTTATGCTTTGTTGAAAGAACAATTAATTGAAGTTTTAAACACTCTAACGGAAAGAGAAGAAAAAGTTTTAAGGTTGCGTTTTGGTTTAGATGATGGTAGAGCTCGAACATTAGAAGAAGTGGGTAAAGAATTTAACGTAACGAGAGAACGAATCCGACAAATTGAAGCGAAAGCTTTACGTAAACTGAGACACCCCAGCCGTAGTAAGAAACTAAAAGATTATTTAACCTAAAATGATGAGTCGTCTTTCACCACGATTAAAAACAATTGCAGATTGTGTTACAGATGTTTCTTCTTTTGCTGATATTGGAACCGATCATGGCTATATTCCTGTATATCTCATAGAAAATAAGGGTGTTGACTTTGGAATTGCTTGTGATATCAATCAAAAGCCTTTAGAAAAGGCTGAAAATTTAATTAAAGTGTATGGTTATGAAAACCAGATAGAGACCCGACTTGGTTCGGGTCTTTCGGTTCTAAAAGAAAATGAGGTTGATGCGATCATTTTGGCTGGAATGGGCGGAATCCTCATCAGTGAATTATTGGAAGAACAGCTAGCAATAGCTTTTTCAGCAAAGAAATTAATTTTTCAACCAATGAATAATCAGAAAATTCTTAGAAAATATTGCGAAGAGCGTGGTTTTCAGATTGTTAAAGAAGAACTGGCAATTGAAGGAACCCGAATTTATGAAATCATCGTTGCTCAAAAAGGAAAAATGATCTTTGAGAATTCGTTGGAGTATGAACTAGGACATCAATTTTTAACTAAGAAGCACCCATTGTTAGAAACATTGGTTCGTGTAAAGCTCGGGAAGGCTCAATTGATTTTAGAAAGTACCAACGCTAAAAATACAACAGAAGCAAAAGAAAAAAACAGTGAGTGTCGAAAATATATAAAAGATTTAAATGAGGTTCTAAAATGTCTGTAAAATTAAAAGAAATTTGCAAATTAATTGAGTACATTGCTCCCAAGAGCTTAGCAGAAGAATGGGACAATGTTGGACTTCAACTTGGTTCCCAAAGCAGAGATGTAAATAGTATTCTTTTAACACTTGACATAACAACAGAGGTTATTGAGGAAGCAATTCTGAAAGGGGTTGATTTAATCATAGCTCATCATCCTTTTATTTTTAAAGGGATTAAAAATATATTGTCTGATTCTCAAATGGGGATGAATATAGAAAAACTAATAAAAAACAATATTGCAGTATATATTGCCCATACCAACTTAGATAAATCTGATATGGGTTTAAATACTTTTTTAGCCCAAAAATTAGGATTAAAAGAAATTAAACCTTTGGAAGGGACAAACCCAGAAGTGTTTTATAAATTAGTTCTGTTTACACCAAAAGAGTTTGTAGAAAAAATGACTCAAACCCTTGGTAAATATGGTGCTGGTGCCATTGGCAACTATGATTTTTGTACTTTTCAGGTTAATGGAAAAGGGGCATTTCGACCCTTAAAAGGTTCGAAACCCTCTGTTGGAACGACCAATGTTATTTCTGAATTGGAAGAAGTGAGAATTGAAAGTATCCTACCAAAAGATAAAATAAAAAACATTATCAATGAATTAAAAAAAGTTCATCCCTACGAAGAAATGGCTTATGATGTTTATCCCCTTGAAAATGGAGCGTTTAAAAAAGTTCATGGGAACGGTAAAATTGGAATGCTTCCAGAAAAAATGACGGGTCTTGCATTTGTTGAACACCTTAAAACTGTTTTAGAAATTGATGTATTAAAAGGTGGAGGAAAAATGCCAGAGTTTATTCGTAAAGTTGGAATTTGCTCAGGATCTGGTGCGGAATTTATTGGAACTGCTAAATCAAAAAATGTTGACGCTTATATCACAGGAGATTTAAAATACCATGATGGACAAAGAGCCAATGAAATGAATCTTTGGGTATTGGATGCAGGACATTTTGGAACAGAAAAATGGGTTCTTGATTGCTTTAAGGTCATATTAGCCCATGGCATAAATGAAAATAAAGTTAAAATTTATTTCTCAGAAAAATCAAAAGACTTCATGAGACTTTATTAAAAGAAAGGATTGCCTTAACAAGTAAGTTAGTGTAAAATTATGTGAGATAGTAAGTCAAATAGTCGCAAACGGTTTAGCCGTTTGAGGAAAGTCCGAGCTCCAAAGAGCAGGGTGCCGGGTAACGCCCGGTGGAGGTGACTCCAAGGCAAGTGCAACAGAAAGTAAACCGCCTGGTAAAGGTAAGGATGAAAGGGTGAGGTAAGAGCTCACCAGTAGTATGGTAACATGCTAGCTATGTAAACCCCACCTGGAGCAAGACCAAGAACGGACGATAAAAAGGCGATGGCTCGTTGCTGTCCTATGGTAGGTTGCTAGAATTTATTGGTAACAATAAATCGAGATAGATGACTATTTAAACAGAACTCGGCTTATAGACTTAGTAGCTTATAAAAAAAGTATTTCAGTGTAATCTGTAGTGCTTTTTTTTTATTTTCAATATATAATATTTGAATCAAGACAAATTAAATTGATTTTGATTTCTAAGGGTTGAATAACAAAGTAAAAGATATTTTCAGGAGAAAACCATGAAAAAAAGAAAAGAACTTGAGAAAATATTCCGAAATAGTCTTGAAATGAATAAGCCTGTCATTGGAGTTGCTGTGGGCTCAGGACTTTTTGCCAAGCAAGCCCTTAAGGGAGGGGCAGATTTTCTTCTTGCTTTGAATGCAGGACGTTTTCGTATTGCTGGAATTCCTTCAATTGCTTGTATGATGCCATTTGGAAATAGCAATGAAATTGTTTTTGAATTTTCCAATCGAGAAATCATGCCAAGATTAAAGGATTCAGCAGTCATCTGTGGGATCTGTGCGACAGATCCGATCCACACACATTCTGAACTCTTAGAGAAAGTAATTGCGTCAGGTTTTTGTGGTGTAAACAATTTTCCAACAGTTGGAATCATCGATGGAAAGTTTAGAGAATACTTGGAAGGTGTCGGCCTAGGATTTCAGCAAGAAATTGATTTTATGGAAAAAGCGGTGGAAAAAGGGCTATTTACAATTGCATTTGTTTTTAATGAAGCTCAAGGACAAGCTATGGCAAAAATTGACGTGGATGTTATCTGTGCTCATTTTGGTTGGACTGGTGGGGGAGAAAAAGCAGGGAAGGTTTTTTCAACCATTGAGGAATGCTTAGAATTATCAGAAAAAATATTCAAATCGGTTGAGGCAATTAATCCTAAAATTCATAAAATGATTTATGGTGGACCAATCAATACTCCAGAAGATGCCTACTTTTTTTATAAGAACTCTGAAACAATTGCTGGTTATATTGGAGGCTCCAGTTTTGAACGAATACCAACAGAACTGGCTATTTCAGAGACAACAGATAAATTTAAAAACTATTACAAGCTAAAACAAGAAAACAAAAACTTAAGAAAAGAACTCTTGAAGAAAAGAGGTTTTGATGAAATTGTTGGTCAAAGCTTAATTATGCAAGACATGTATGAACTCATTAATAAGGTTGCAGACAAAAATGTAAATGTTTTGGTTCAGGGGGAAAGTGGCACAGGAAAAGAATTGGTGGTTAAGGCTCTGCACTCAAATAGTAACCGATATTTGGGACCCTTCATTAAAGTAAATTGTGCGGCACTTCCTCCTAATTTATTGGAAAGCGAGCTTTTTGGTCATGAAAAAGGAGCTTTTACGGGTGCGGATAGAAGAAGACTTGGAAAATTTGAATTGGCTGATCATGGAACTCTTTTTTTAGATGAGATTGGGGAAATGGATTATGAACTCCAAGCTAAACTGTTACGAATCATACAGCAACGAGAATTCGAGCGTATTGGAGGAGAGAAAACAATCACTGTTGATGTAAGGATTGTTTGTGCTTGTAATATCGATTTAAAAGAAGCAGTTAACAAAAATACTTTCAGAGAAGATTTGTTTTATCGTCTTAATGTCATCACCATTCAAACACCTCCGTTAAGAAACCATATTGAAGATATTCCCTTATTATGCCGTTCATTTTTAAAGGAGTTTCAACATAAATACCAATTAAATGAGAAAAGGATATCCCCGGAAACGGTGGAATTATTAATGGCCTATTCATGGCCTGGAAACGTGCGAGAATTGAAACATATTTTGGAAAGAGCGGTAATTTTGTGTGATGGAGATTATATTCGCCCAGAAGATTTGGAAATAAAGAAAGAACATTTAATTTTAAAGGACGATCTACCTCTTAATAAGGATCATTTGAGTGAGAAAAACTCGTATCAATTATTTGCTCAAAATAAAGAAGAGTTAGAAAAAAAATTTATACTTCAAATTTTAGAAGATTGCACATGGAATCGAACAGAAGCAGCCGAAATAATTGGAATTACACGAAGGACATTGTACAGCAAAATAAAAAAATATGGACTCAAAGATAAAATGAGCAAATAAACCCCACTTTAACACTTTATGGGAAAATATTTCTCGAATTATTTTTACATGAGAAATTAAATTCCCGCGTTGACATAAATGTCCCTTTAAATCAAGAAATACACAATTTTTTTTTGGCACAAAAATTGCTTTATTTTCAGAAGTACAAATATAGTTTAAAGGGGGACAATTATGAAAAATGTAATTGTTGTGGGGACTTTTGACACAAAAGGACTCGAGTTCGATTTTATTAAAGGGATCATTGAAAAACAAGGGGTGACCACAACGACAATTAATACTGGAATTATTGGGGGACCTTTATTTGAACCTGATATTACGAATGAAGAAGTGGCCATTGCGGGAGGTTCAAGTATTATGAATCTCAAAGAAAAAAATGATCGTGGCCATGGAATTGATGTAATGATGTTAGGGGCTTCAAAAATAGTTAAAAAACTCTATGATCAAGGGAAAGTTGATGGAGTCATCAGTCTTGGAGGGTCAGCAGGGACCACCATTGGAACATTTGTTATGAGAAGCCTTCCTGTGGGGGTTCCTAAAATCATGGTTTCAACGGTGGCATCAGGTGATACAAGACCTTATGTTGGAGAAAAAGACATCACCATGATGTACTCGGTTGTTGATATTTCTGGAATAAACAGTATTTCGAATCGGATTTTAGCCAATGCCGCTAACGCAATTACTGGAATGGTTAGTTTTGAAATGCCTAAATTAAAAGAAGAGAAACCTCTCATCGCGGCTTCAATGTTTGGTGTAACAACGCCTTGTGTTACTGTCGCTAGAGAATATTTAGAAGATAAGGGGTATGAGGTTTTAGTATTCCACGCGACTGGAGCTGGAGGAATGGCTTTAGAAAGCTTGGTTGAAGCTGGATTTATTAAAGGTGTTTTAGATGTAACCACAACAGAATGGTGTGATGAAATTGCAGGAGGAGTTTTCTCCGCTGGACCAACACGCTTAGAAGCTGCTGGAAAAGTTGGAATTCCTGAGGTGGTTTCTGTGGGGGCTTTAGATATGGTTAATTTTGGTGCGATGGATACCGTTCCACAAAAGTATCAAGGTAGAAATCTCTATAAACATAACGCAAGTGTCACACTGATGCGTACAACAAAAGAAGAGTGTTCAGAACTTGGTAAAATAATTGCCAGTAAATTAAATATGGCAACAGGCCCTGCGGTTTTATTTTTGCCTCTAAAAGGCGTGTCGGCCATTGATGTTGAAGGAGCGACTTTTTATGGACCAGAAGAAGATAAAGAACTCTTTAAACAATTGAGAGAAAACGTAAATGATTGTGTTGAAGTGGTTGAATTAGACACTGATATCAATGATGAAACATTTGCGTTAGCGATGGCTAAAAAATTAATCGAATTAATAGAAAACTAAGATAAAAGGAGAATTAAAATGCCAATCAAAAGAAAAGAAGTATTAAGAAGATTAAAGGAACAATCGGAAAAAGGAATATCAGTTGTTGGTGCTGGAGCTGGAACAGGGATTTCAGCCAAGTGTGCTGAAGCAGGGGGGGTAGATCTCATCATTATCTATAACTCTGGAAGATATCGTATGGCTGGAAGAGGCTCTTTAGCGGGAATTTTACCATATGGAGATGCAAATGCAATCGTAATGGATATGGCAAGAGAAGTGGTCACTATTGTAAAAGATACCCCTGTTCTTGCCGGGGTATGTGGAACAGATCCCTTTAGAGATATGGATATATTTTTAAAAGAAGTTAAAGCAGCAGGTTTTTCAGGGGTACAAAACTTCCCTACTGTTGGATTAATTGATGGGGTTTTTAGACAAAATCTTGAGGAAACAAATATGGGATATGATCTCGAAGTTGAGATGATAAAAAAAGCACATGCATTAGACCTCTTGACAACACCTTATGTTTTTAATGTTGATGAAGCTGAAAAAATGGCAAAAGCTGGTGCTGATGTTCTCGTAGCACATATGGGATTGACAACCAAGGGAAGTATCGGAGCCGAATCAGCAAAAACATTAGATGATTGTGTAAAATTAACTCAAGAAATTTGCGATGTAGGGAAAGCAATTAATCCAGATATTATGGTAATTGTTCATGGAGGACCCGTGGCAGAGCCAGAGGATGCAAAATATGTGCTTGACCGAACAAAAGGTGTTTGTGGATTTTTTGGTGCATCGAGTATTGAACGATTACCAACTGAAATTGCAATAACAAAACAAGTAAAAGATTTTAAAGAGATAAAACTATAAATTTAAATTGAATTTTAAAGAAAATAGTATAAAATAGACTTAATATTAGTATTGAATTCATTTTGAACTAAATGATCAAGAAAGTATTAAGTCTTTTTTTGGGAAATAATAAGCGCCTTTTCTTTTGCATAATCGAATCTATTTGGTATAATATCATACGAGTGATAAGTATTTATAAGTGGAGGATTGTGTGAAAACTAATGTAGTTTTGTTCATTGCCTGTCAAAGGGATGTCATTACTGTTGTCAATAAAAAATGGGAACCTTTAAGAGATTCCTTTGTGGGATTAACTGAAGGGCATACAAAAAAAGACCTATATTGAGGAATTATTGAAGGCCTTGGTTATGCACTAAAAGAAGGGATGGAAAGAATCGAAAAGAGAACAAAGAATAAAATCAAGATTGTTGGTGTTTTAGGTGGTGGTCTTAAAGTGAAAGTGTTTTGCAGATTTTAGCAGATATTTTTGATTATCCAGTCTATCAAGTTCACACCTTAGAAAAAACAGGCTCGGAGGCGCAATGGCAGCGTTAGTCGGACTCGGTAAATATAAGACCATTGAAAAGGCAACCAAAGTGATGGCGAAACAAAAAAAGATTTTTAATCCAAAGAAAGAAAATGTTGAAGTTTATAATCGACTTAACAATAAAGTTTATAGAAGATTATATAAAAAATTAAAACCCTTGTATAAGGGTATGTAATTACAAAACAAAAAAAGAGGCATAAAAATTAATGAATAAAAATTACATGATGGGAATAGACATTGGGTCGACGACCATTAAAATTGTTGTGATGGAAGACGATCAAATTGTTTATGAAAAATATCAACGACATCTTTCAAACATAAAAACAACCATTGTCAATTTATTGGTTGAAACGTATGACGTTTTAGGTAATATAGATTTAAAAGTGTGTGTTACTGGGTCAGGAGGATTAATGATTTCTCAATGGCTTAAAATTCCATTTGTTCAAGAAGTTGTAGCAGGGACATTAGCCGTAGAGAAATTGATTCCTGAAACAGAAGTAGCCATTGAGCTTGGTGGTGAAGATGCAAAAATCACCTTTTTTGAAGGAGCCATCGAACAAAGAATGAATGGCACTTGCGCTGGTGGTACAGGTGCATTCATAGATCAAATGGCAACCCTTTTAAAAACAGATGCATTAGGGCTAAATGAAATGTCTAAAGGACATACGACAATTTATCCTATTGCTTCTCGGTGTGGCGTCTTTTCAAAAACAGATATACAGCCTTTGATTAATGAAGGGGCACAAAAAGAAGACATCGCTGCGTCTATTTTCCAAGCTGTTGTCAACCAAACGATTAGTGGACTTGCTTGTGGTCACCCAATCAAAGGAAATGTTGCCTTTTTAGGTGGACCGCTTTATTTTCTATCTGAGTTAAGAGAACGCTTTATTGTTACTTTAAGGTTAGAAGAAAATCAGATATTTTTTCCTGAAAAATCTAACTTATTTGTTGCGATGGGAGCCGCTTATTCGGCGGAAAAAGAATGTCCAATTGAACTAAATAATTTAGTTGAAGCAGTAAAAAATATTAATACAGTTGGAGAAAATGAAGTAGGTCGTCTTGAACCTCTTTTTACATCCAAAAATGAATTAATTGAATTTCAGAATCGACACGACAAAAATCAAGTTAAAAAAGGGGAAATATCAAAATACTCAGGGGTTGCTTATCTTGGGATTGATGTGGGCTCCACAACAACAAAAGCAGTTTTAATTGGTGAAGATTGTGAGTTGTTATATCGTTTTTATGGAAGCAATGAAGGAAGCCCTTTAACACAAACGATAAAAATTATTAAAGAAATCTATGAAATTCTACCCGAAGATGTGGTCATTGGAAAATCAACAGTTACTGGTTATGGAGAAAGTCTGATCCAAAAAGCATTAAAAATAGATATCGGTGAAATAGAAACAATTGCTCACTATAAAGGGGCTAAATATTTTATGCCAAACGTCGATTTTATACTTGATATTGGCGGGCAAGATATGAAATGTCTAAAAATTAAGAATGGTACCATTGATAATATTATTCTTAACGAGGCTTGTTCTTCAGGGTGTGGTTCTTTTTTAGAAAGCTTTGCAAAGTCTTTAAAACTAAAGATGGATGAATTTGTTGAGTCTGCATTAAATGCTGTAAATCCTGTTGATTTGGGAACACGTTGCACAGTTTTTATGAACTCCAAGGTCAAACAAGCTCAAAAAGAAGGGGCTGAAGTTGGTGATATTTCAGCAGGTCTTTCTTATTCAGTCATTAAAAATGCCTTGCAAAAGGTTATTAAGATTCATAACCCCAAAGAACTGGGAGAGAATATCATTGTACAAGGAGGAACCTTTAATAATCAAGCGGTCTTAAGAACCTTTGAAAAAATTACAGGGAAAGAAGTTGTTCGTCCAGATATTTCTGGTTTGATGGGAGCTTTTGGAGCAGCTCTTATTTCTAAAGAGAATCATGAAGGATCTGAACTAAGTACTCTGGCTACCCAAGAGGAACTCTATAATTTTGATGTAAAAGTAAATCATAAGCGTTGTGGAGGGTGTAGTAACAACTGTTTGTTAACGGTTAATCGATTTAACGATGGAAGCTCTCATATCACTGGAAATCGATGTGAAATTGGAGAAGGGCATAAAAAGAATGAGGATAACCTTCCTAATTTATATCAGTATAAATATCAAAGAATTTTTGATTATCAATCTTTAGAAATAAATGAGGCTCCGAGAGGAGAGATTGGAATTCCTAGGGTTTTAAATATTTATGAAAATTATCCTTTTTGGCATACTTTCTTTACTTCATTAGGTTTTAGAGTTCTACTTTCACCAGAATCCAATCGTAAAATATATGAACTGGGAATGGAAGGGATTCCTTCCGAATCAGTTTGCTATCCAGCAAAGCTTGCCCATGGGCATGTACAGAGTCTGATTAATCAGGGAATTCGTACTATTTTTTACCCATGTTTACCATACGAAGAACAAGAATTTAAGGATGTAGATAATTGGTACAATTGTCCAATTGTTATGTCTTATCCAGAAACAATTAAACATAATCAAGATGATGTTCGTCTTAAAAATATAAACTATTTAAACCCTTTCATCCCTTTTGATAATCATAAACGATTAGAGGAGCGGCTATACGAAGAATTTAAATCTTTCGACATTCCAAGGGAAGAAATAAGGAGAGCCGTCGAAAAAGGAATTATTGAAAAAGATTTATTTAAAAATGAAATTCAAGAAAAAGGAAAAGAGACCCTTGATTTTTTGAAGAAAACTGGACAAAAGGGAATCGTTCTAGCAGGAAGACCTTATCATATTGATCCAGAGATTAGTCATGGTTTAGATAATATTATAACGAATTTAGGAATGGCAGTTCTAACAGAAGATTCAGTTGCTCATTTGTATAATGAGGATACATTAGAGCCTTATCGTGTTTTAGATCAATGGAAATATCACAGTAGACTTTATAAAGCGGCGAACGTTGTTAATGACAATCCAGAATTAGAACTTGTTCAACTGACATCTTTTGGTTGTGGCCTTGATGCTGTTACCTCTGAACAAACCCAAGAAATCTTAGAAAGCCATGGTAATGTCTATACCCTAATTAAAATTGATGAGGTAAACAATTTAGGAGCAGTGCGTATAAGGATGCGCTCTCTTAAGGCAGCGATGATAGAACGAGAGAAAAAAGAATTAGGTTTTGTTCCGGTTGCTCTACCTCCGAAAGTAATTTTTACTAAATCCATGAAAAAGAAACATACGATTCTAGCCCCACAAATGTCGCCAATACATTTTGATTTTATCGAAGAAGCCCTTGAAAGCCAAGGGTATCACCTAGAAATCATGCCAAGTGTCGATAATCAAGCAATTGAAGAGGGCTTAACCTATGTTAATAATGACGCCTGTTATCCTACAATTATCACCACAGGTCAAATTATGGCAGCTTTAAAGTCGGGGAAATATGATCTTGATAAGGTATCTGTATTAATGACACAAACAGGAGGTCCCTGTCGTGCATCAAATTACGTTGGTTTTATTCGAAAAGCCTTGAAATCCGCCGGAATGGAACAAATACCTGTCATCTCACTTAGTGCGGTAGGAATTGAAAAAAATCCTGGATTTAAAATAACACTACCTTTACTTTCTCGTTTGTTGATGGGAATTGTCTATGGAGATGTACTCCAGAGGGTCACTTCATCGACGAGACCTTACGAAGAAAATAAAGGTTCAACAGAAAAGCTTTATCAAATCTGGAGGAGAAAAGCGAAGGACAATATGCGAAATGGGAGCTTAGGAATTTTTAAAAGAAATATCAATGCTCTAGTAGAAGATTTTGATAAACTCCCTCGTGTGGAAAAAAGACTTCCCAAAGTAGCGATTGTTGGAGAGATTTTAGTTAAATACCACCCAACAGCAAATAATAATTTGCAACAAGTATTAGAAGATGAAGGGGCAGAAGTGGTCATGCCTGATCTTATGGACTTTTTGTTATATTGTTGCTATAACCAAATATTTAAATATAAAGAGCTGTCAGGGAGTCGAAAAGCAATGAACATTTCTAAATTCGGAATTAATTTGTTAGAATTCTCTCGAAAAAATATGAAAAAAGCCTTAAGCGAAAGTAAATATTTCAGCAGTCCTTCAACCATTGAAAAAAAAGCTGAAAAAGCAAAGGAATTGATCTCCCTAGGAAACCAAGGTGGTGAAGGTTGGTTTTTAACAGCTGAAATGCTTGAATTAATTGAGGAGGGCATTGAAAATATTGTATGTGTTCAACCCTTTGCTTGTTTACCAAATCATGTTATGGGGAAAGGTATGATTAAACCAATCCGTCAAAAATATCCATTATCAAACATTGCTCCAATTGATTATGATCCGGGGGCGAGTGAAGTTAACCAGTTAAATAGGATTAAACTAATGATGGAAACGGCAAAGAAAAACTTAGAGACAAAAATTTAGAAATGATTTACATCCTTTATAAAGATTTTAATTTAAATAAAAAAAGAGCTATCTGTTGTAGATAGCTCTTTTTTTCTTAATGAAAAAGGGGAGTAATTCATTAAGGAATAAAGGATTATATGTGACAAAGACATTATATTAACGAAAAAAGAATTTTTCAATGATTTTTTTTGGTGTAACGTTTTCAAATTAAGATAAAAGGATTGCAACCCTCTACAAAATTTACATCCGCTTAACATAGTATATGTTATAATCAATTTATATTAGGAAAGGTGAAAATTAATGAAAAAGATTTTAATCATCGAAGATGAAGTAAATATATTTGAACTGATCAAGTTTAATCTTGAAGCTTTAGGTTTTGAAATTGAGGGTGTTCATGATGGTTCAAAAGCAGTAGACAAAATTCTAAAATTCAAACCAAACTTAATTATTCTAGATTTAATGTTACCAGGAAAAGATGGGATCACAATTTGTAGAGAAATTCGCCAAAATTCAGAAATTCCATATATTCCAATTATTATGCTAACAGCAAAGAGCGAAGAGTTTGATAAAGTCTTAGGTTTAGAAATGGGAGCAGATGATTATTTAACAAAGCCTTTTGGGATTAAAGAACTTTGCGCAAGAGTCAAAGCAGTTTTAAGAAGATCGGAGACAATATTAAGTTCAGATAATGAAAAAATTGTTGTCGGTGATATTGAAATAGAACCACGTGCTTTTGAAGTTAGACTAGAGGGAAAAAAACTTGCCCTAACACTCAAGGAATTTGAGTTACTTTTGTACTTAGCAAATCATCGTGGGCAAGTATTAACAAGAGATCAACTTCTCGATGAAATTTGGGGATTTGATTACTACGGTGAAACACGAACAGTCGATGTTCATATCCGATATTTAAGAAAAAAAATTGAAGAAAATTCGAGTCATAATAAAAAATACATAGAAACAGTTCGGGGTGTTGGATATCGTTTTGTTGAAAAACTAGGTGAGGTTTAATGAAAAAAAGACTATCAATTGCGTTAACACTAATTATTGCCGTCAGCATTATTACCTGTGGTATTTTCTCAGCGATCATCTTTAGACAAAACTATTTTAAAGAGGCTGAAAGTAATCTAACGAAAAACCTAAAGTATGCGAGTAATTATTTGTTAACTGAATTAATAGAAACAAATGAAACGGAAGATTTAAATCATTTTTCAAAAAGTACAGGATTAAGGATCACCGTCATTAACACACAAGGAAATGTGATTTATGAATCACAACAAGGGCTTGGAGAACTGGAAAATCATGGAACGCGTCCAGAAATTAAAGCGGCCTTAAAAGGAAATACAGCAACAGAAGTAAGATTTTCTGAAACCATACGCGATCAAATGATTTATGTGGCCGCTCCATTTTACCAAAATAATGAAGTTGCTGGCGTAATTCGAGTAGCGATGCTTGCGAATAGTTTAGAAGATTCAATCGTACAAATGATTAACAATCTTATCTTTGTTTTGCTAATTACTTTACTTGCTACTGTTATTTTGGTTAATTATTATATTAATAGCGAAATGAAACCTCTCGATGAAGCGACCACTTTTGCACGAAAAATTGCTTCTGGGAAGTACAGTCAAAGATTGACCATGATAAGAGATGATAAAATTGGTGAAATGGTTGAATCATTAAATCAAATGGCTTCTCAGCTTGAAGCTTCTTTTGAAAATATGAATAAAAGAAATTCGGAATTAACCTCAATTCTTGCGAGTATGAATCTTGGTGTCATTGCAATTGACGAAGATAATAAAATTATACATATGAATGATTCGGCAAAAAAAATGATTAAGATTTCTTTGGATGAAAAAGTTATTGGTAAGAATTTGATAGAAATCTACCAGTCGCCATTTATCTTAGATATAATGATGAAAATAAAAGAAGATATACCTGAGAAAAGAAATTTTGAATCACGGATTGATAGTAATCATTTCTTTAAAATTTACATTAATGATATTAATGATAATAAGAAAAAAAGGAATGGATTCATTGTTATTCTAGAGGACATTACAATTCTTAAAAATTTGGAAAAAATAAGAAGAGATTTTGTTGCAAATGTTTCTCATGAACTTAAAACACCAATTACAAGTATTAAGGGATTTGTTGAAACGATACAAGAAAACAATATCAAAGATGAAGCAACCCTCAATCGTTTTTACTGCATCATTGCTGATGAAAGTGATCGTCTTAGTAGACTTACAGAAGATATCTTAGTTTTATCTCAATTAGAAAACAAAAGTGGGTTAGAGCCAAATATTGAGAAATTAGAAATTAGAAAAGAAATTTTTCAAATATTTGACATTTTAAAACTACATTCCGAAGAAAAAGGAATCAATCTTGTATTAACGAATAAAAAAGAAATTTATATTCAATTTAATCGAGATGAGTTTAGGCAAATGATCCTTAATCTAATCGATAATGCCATTAAATATTCAGAGACAAACAAAATTGTTACTGTAAGTATCGAAGAAGAAGATCAGAATATGGTTATTTATGTGAAGGATGAAGGCTATGGAATTCCAGAAAAAGATGTGAGTCGTATTTTCGAACGATTTTATCGGGTTGAAAAAAGCAGAAGTAAAGAAAATGGTGGCACTGGTTTAGGCTTAGCGATTGTAAAACATATTGTACAAAACTTTAATGGGAGCATTGAAGTAAATAGCAAAATAGGAGAAGGAACAACCTTTAAAATTGTTCTTCCACAAAAATAAAATCTATAAAAAAAGTAAAAAGAATAAAGATGCAAAAAGAGAGGTGGTTTTCTACCTCTTTTTCTATGATTAATATCCTAAGAAGAGATTGAAAGCCACAGCCATATAAGGTATGATTAAACAAGTCAGTTAAGATAATGAAAATCTGAGAGGAAAATAAATAGATGGGAATTGAAATTAGTAGCTACCTAGATGAAGCTAAAAAACTGAGAAGAGATTTACATGAAATTCCAGAAGAAGGTTTTAATTTATATAAAACACAAAACTATATTTTTGAATATTTAAGTCATTTAGGTTATTCACCACTCAAAATTTTAAATACGGGTGTCCTTTTATATATTGAAGGAAAAAATAAAAACACCATTGCATTTAGAGCTGATATGGATGCATTATCCATTGAAGAAAAAAACACCTTTGATTTTGCATCAAAACATCATGGTTTTATGCACGCATGTGGACACGACGGACATATTACCATGAACTTGCTTTTGGCAAAGTATTTGAAAGAGATTGGAGAAAAACCTAATCGTAATGTTTTATTAATATTTCAACCAGGAGAAGAAGGACCAGGTGGTGCTGAACCAATAATTAAATCAGGAATCTTAGATCAATATGATATAAAAGCAGTCATAGGATATCATCTCTTTCCTTTTATTCCGGAAGGGGTCATTAGTACTGTTCCAGGGCCTATGATGGGACAAAACAGTGAATTTTATTACACAATTCAAGGGAAAAGTGGGCACGCAGCCGAACCGCAAATGGGGATCGATGCTATTTACAGTTCAGCAATGTTAATAAACAATTTTCAGAGCATTATAAGTAAAAATGTGGATCCAGGAGAATCAGCGGTTATCGCCATTGGTGAAATTCATGGTGGGGTAAGAGTAAATGTCATAGCAGATGAAGTTAAAATTGGAGGAACAATGCGATCCTTCAATGACCATACACATCAACTTCTGAAAGAAAAAATGTCTAAAATTGCAAAAGGAATTGAGCTATCAACGGATTGCATCATTAAGGAAGAATTTATTGATATGTATCCTTCTGTGATTAATGACAAAGCTTTATATAGCATTTTTAAGGAATTAATAGGTGATTTACCATTTCTTGAATTCAATAAAGTAATGCTTTCAGAAGATTTTTCTTATTATCAAAAAAAATACGAAGGACTATTTATAGGAATAGGGACAAAAAATGAAGAAAAGGGATTGGATAATAATTTACATACATCATTATTTAATTTTGATGAATCTGTATTGTTGACAGGTCTTGACATTTCAATACGTTTTATTAATTACAATAAATTCTATTAAAACAGGGGGAAAATATGTACGAAGAATTTGCTTTAGTTTATGATGAATTGATGAAGGAAATAAATTACTCTGAGTGGACATCTTATTTACAACGCCTTTTTTTAAATGCGAAACGTGAAATTAAATCAGTCCTTGAATTTGGATGTGGGACAGGGAATATCACTTGCCGTTTAGCAGAAAAAGGATTTGATATTGCAGCAGTTGACTTATCAGAAACGATGTTAACAATTGCAGATGAAAAGGCAGATCGACTTGGGCTAAAGAACATTCAATTCTATCTAGGAGATATGAGCAGTTTTCAAATTAATAAGAAATTTGATGCAGTAATTTCGTGTTGCGATAGTGTTAACTATCTTAAGGATATTGAGACATTACAGAGCTTTTTGCTTTGTAGTTATGATTGTTTAGAAACGAATGGAAGACTCTATTTTGATTTAAATACGATTACTAAATACAAACAAACGATTTATGATAACACCTACGTCTATGACTTGGATGATATTTATTGTGTTTGGGAAAATGAACCTAATTTTGCTCAAAACGAAATGAAGTTTCACCTCACCTTTTTTTCAAAAAATGATAACAATACCTATAATCGACATGAGGAAACTCAAACACAGTATTTGTTTACGATAGAAGATGTGTTTAGAAGTCTAACACATATTGGATTTAAAAATATAAAAATATATGATTTTGGCTCCTATGTTCAAGGGAGTAACGAAAGTGAGAGAGTTCAGATTATAGCTGAAAAGAAATAAATAAAAAACAGTAAAATATCATAGAAAGTTATTGACAATCTGTCGTTACTGCCGTATAATAACGCTTGTATCTCAAGTGATGGTCGCATAGCTCAGCTGGGAGAGCACCTGCCTTACAAGCAGGGGGTCACAGGTTCGAGCCCTGTTGCGACCACCATTTTTCTAAAAATGGCCTGGTAGTTCAGTTGGTTAGAATGCCAGCCTGTCACGCTGGAGGTCGAGGGTTCGAGTCCCTTCCAGGTCGCCAAACTTATTCTTCGTATAAATGCCCAGATAGCTCAGTCGGTATAAGTAGAGAACCCAAATCTTTGATTTGGTGTGAATCACTTAGTTAGGCAAAGCGATTTGATGGAAAAGCATGAAGACAAAATGAACTTATTATTTAAATGCCCAGATAGCTCAGTCGGTAGAGCAGAGGACTGAAAATCCTCGTGTCGGTGGTTCGATTCCGCCTCTGGGCACCACTAAATGCGGAAGTGGCTCAGTGGTAGAGCATCGCCTTGCCAAGGCGAGGGTCGCGAGTTCAAATCTCGTCTTCCGCTCCAATTTAATAAGGCGCCATAGCCAAGTGGTAAGGCAAAGGTCTGCAACACCTCCATCCCCAGTTCGAGTCTGGGTGGCGCCTCCAAATTTTCCAGAAACAGGTTGACAGCAAGGAAAAAAGACGATATAATAGAAAAGCTTTCGAGAGAGAGCGAAGGTCATAGAAAAGAGAATAGTACCATAAAACCTGTAAATTCTAAGATGTCTACGGACATTAGAAAAAGAGAGATG
>JBOFGH010000044.1:0-16060 GCA_051649025.1 Eubacteriaceae bacterium | reverse complement strand
AAAATGCTATAGGTTCTAAAACTTTATTTGCAACACATTGCCATGAGCTTACTGAATTAGAGGTTCTAAAAGAAGGAATAAAGAATTATAGTATAAGCTTAAAAGAAACCCCAGAAGGTGTCATTTTTTTGAGAAAAATCAACTATGGAAGTGCAGATCAAAGTTATGGAATAGAAGTAGCGAAACTTGCTGGATTTCCTTCAAAAGTCACACGAAGAGCCCAAGAGATTTTAAAGCATTTGGAGTCAAGTGAAACAACCTATCGAAAAGAACTTATGGTAGCCGAACCTAATTTGTTAAGTGAGGGAAAAGGAGATCAAATGACCTTTTTTGAACTTGCAAAAGGTATTACTCCAGAGGAGGAAGAGGTGCTTGATAAAATTAGAGATCTTAAAATTAATGAAATGAGTCCATTGGAAGTGATGAACACAGTATATCAATTAAAAGAAAAGCTATAGAGGAGAACGGATGAAAACAAAAGAGCTTAAAAAAATTGTAAGACGATTATTAAATGATCCGAAATATCGACAAATGGATTTTGACGAGTTATCCACCTTGATTGGTCTAAAAAAGAAAAAGGATCGGCAAATGCTCAACAATGTTCTCAAGGAATTAGAAAAGAAACAAAAAGTAGTAAAAGTCCAAACCGGTGCTTATAAAAAAGGGAAAGATAATGAAAAAATAATTGGAATTCTCCAGGGGCATCAACGTGGGTTTGGTTTTGTTGTGCCAGAAGAAGGAAAAACTTCCGATGATATCTTTATCCCACAACGATACTTACATGGTGCACTTGATGGAGATCGGGTTTGGGTTCGATTAACCACAGATCTAGGTGAAAAAAAACGTGAAGGAGAAATATTAGATATCTTAGAAAGAGGTCATAAAAAGATTATTGGAACCTATCAAAAAGGGAATGGATTTGGTTTTGTCGTTCCAGACAATGATCGTCTCTGCAAAGATATATTCATACCAAATCGCAAAGGGAATAAAGCTGCTGATGGGGATAAAGTGTCGGTGGATATTTTAAAATGGTCTGAAAAAGGAAAGAGCCCAGAAGGGGAAATTACGAAAATTTTAGGGAGAAATGGGGATCCAGGAATTGACATTCTTTCAATTATTATGGAGTATGATATTCCAATTGACTTTTCGGAAGAGGTAAAAAGAGAAGCAGAAGCAATTAATGATCGAATTTCTGGAAATGATCTTTCTTCCCGAAAGGATTTACAAAAAGAAAGAATTTTTACAATTGATGGTGACGATGCAAAGGATTTTGACGATGCAGTTTCTTTAAGAAAAAAAGAGAATGGTAATTATCTTTTAGGGGTGCATATTGCTGATGTTAGCCATTATGTCAAGCAGAAATCAGCACTGGATGAATCTGCAAAAGAAAGAGGCACCAGTGTTTATGTTTTAGATAGAGTTATCCCGATGCTTCCTTTTAACCTTTCCAACAAAGTTTGCAGTCTTGTACCCAACGAAACCCGACTAACCTTTAGTTGTGAAATGGAAATCACAAAAGAAGGAAAGGTTGTTAACTACAAGATTTTTAAATCCATGATCAAATCTAAAGCACGAATGACTTATGAAGGGGTTTCGGATTTGTTAAATGGAAAAATAACGAAGAAAAACGAATCTTACTTAAAATACAAAGATGATTTGATGTTGATGGAAGAATTACAAAAGATATTACATGATGAGCGGCGACAAAAAAGAGGTGCCATTAATTTTGACTTTCCTGAAGCTAAAGTAATTTTAAATAAAAAAGGATTCCCAGAAGAAATTCAGTTAGTAGAACGATTAGAGTCACATCGTTTAATTGAAGAATTTATGTTGGTTTGTAACGAAACCGTAGCTGAACACATTGCAAAACTAAAAACTCCATTTTTGTTTAGAAATCATCCAATCCCAAATCCTGATAAAGTTAAAGCTTTGAGAACCTTTATCGAACGATTTGGTTATCATCTGGGTTCTTCGGAGTCGGAATCTCCAACGAAAGAAGACTTTCAAAAACTTATGAATGATTTGAAAGACAAACCAGAGGAGAGAGTGATTATGTTACTAATGCTTCGCACCATGCCACAAGCTATTTATGAAGGAAAAAACATGGGACATTTTGCTCTTGGAGCCGGATATTATACCCATTTTACCTCTCCAATAAGACGTTATCCAGATTTAATGGTCCATCGTTATTTAGGAAAAACACTGAACGGAAAGCTTAGTGAAAAAGCAATTGATTATTTAGAAAAAAATATAGAAGGCATTGGAAAACAATGCTCAGAAGCAGAACGGCGTGCAGAAAAAATTGAGCGCGAAGTGACAAAAATGAAAATGGCTGAATATATGTCAAAACATATTGGAGAAATCTATGCTGGGAGAATTAGTGGGGTCTCTAGTTTTGGTTTTTTTGTTGAGCTTCCGAATACCATTGAGGGACTAGTGCGACTTCAAGATCTAAAGGATGATTATTATGTTTTCCAGCCAGAGTATCATCGATTAATGGGAGAACGAACAGGAAAAATATTTACTTTAGGTGAAGAAGTAACAATAAAAGTGGAAAAAGCCGATCCTAGTTTAAAACAAATTGATTTTATAGTCCTTGAAAAATAAACGTTGATGTGCTATAATTAAAAGCTAGCTAAGAAACTGAGGAGAAACAAATGAGCGATAATATAAAAATTGTGGCAAAGAATAGAAAAGCACGTCACGACTATCTCATTGAAGACACCTACGAAGTTGGCTTGGTTCTTTCAGGAACTGAGGTAAAATCAATTCGTCAGGGGAAGGTTAGCTTAAAAGAAAGCTATGCCGACATTTTTGAAGGTGAGGTTTATGTTTATCAAATGCACATTAATCCTTATGAACAAGGGAATATTTATAACAAAGATCCTTTGAGAATAAGGAAGTTACTCATGCATAAGCAACAGATTAGAAAATTGATTGGTCTGAAGCAGCGTGAGGGATACACCTTAGTTCCACTCACTTTATATTTTAAAGATAATCGGGTTAAAATGGAATTGGCTTTAGCAAAAGGCAAGAAGCTTTATGATAAACGACATGCTATTGCTGAACGAGATTCAAACCGGAGGATTCAGAAGAATTTAAGGCGAGAAGTTTAGTTATTTGGGGGCGCACTGGTTTCGACGGGGGTTTTGAAGCTTAAGTAGCGAGTCGATGTTGCTGATCATCGTTAAAAGTGGCACATAAATATAAACGCAAAAACAAATAGAAGTTACGGTATGGCTTTAGCTGCGTAATTACGCACTAAAGTTTAATATTAAGACTTACGGGGCATAATTAATGCCTCACGCCACCCTATTCAACCTGTGGTTTAGGCTTTTGGCGTTCATTGAAGCAGGGAACCGTTTGGGATATTGCCTCGCATTCTAAACGACTAAGGGGCTGGCTTTTTTACTTCTATGTTATTGGAGAAGAAAAAAAGTAAGAAAATAAACAATGACTGCACTCGGAGAAGCTTCTGTGAATGAGCTTTCGGACGTGGGTTCGACTCCCACCGCCTCCACCAATTAAGGTGACAATATTATCGATATCGATAGTATCCTCAAATATAGTAACCCTAGAAACATATGCCTGTATTATCTGCTTTTGGATAGTCGGGCTCTTTTCTTTTATGTTTGCGTCCTTCTTAAAATAGGCAACCATCTCTTCACGGGAAATCGAACAAAGTGCCAAATTTTCATGAATTTCTTCAATTTCACAGTCTAAGTTTGCTTTTTTAAGTTCAAGATGATCTAACTTTTCTTGCATTGACTGATGAAACATCCCATTTGCGATTGCTTCTACAATGTTATTCATTTGTTTTTTTACTTTTGTTCTTTCAATCGATAGCTCTTTAATCTGCTGCGCTGATGTTTCCTTTTTATCATGAGCAAAACCATCAATTCTTTCAACTAATTTATCTATTGCTTCAGGAGAGAAGATATCTCTTTCCAGTTGATCAATCACAAAGAAATATATGACTAAATTGTATAAAATTAGATTAATGTGTCGGCTAAAAGTAAAATTTTAGTTGGCGTTTTTGTATGTTTGAGTATTCAGTGAGGACCCATTCCAAACATTTCCTCCCTTTGAAAAGCTTCAAGGATATCTTCTGGGGCATATTCAGGAAGGCAAAAGGTGTTTTTTAAATTTTCTAAAAAATAGTAAGAGAACAACCTAATCAACAAGTGAGAGTGTGCTATAATAAAAGCTAAAGAAGCGCTTTAAAGGAGTAAATGATGAAAAATAAATATATTAACAAAGCAGACTTTCAAAAGTCAATCATAGAAAAAGTAAGACCCTTTGAAGGAAAAATGCTTGATCAAGTAAAGGACTATTTTCGAGTTGAAACAACATGGGCATCAAATGCCCTTGAAGGAAATACATTAACCCTTTCTGAGACAAAAGTACTCATTGAAGATGGTTTGACGGTTGGCGGAAAACCATTAAGAGATTTACTTGAGGCAGTTGGACACGCAGAAGCCTATGACTTTATTTTTACACTTCTAAAAAATAAAAACATTACAGAGGAAAATGTAAAAGCTATTCACTATTTGTTTTACAAAAAAATAGATGAAAAGGAAGCAGGCAATTATCGCCAGGAGCAAGTTGTGATTACTGGTTCAAACTATCCAGTGACATTACCACAAAACATTAAAAAAGAGATGGAAAAACTAAGTGCTTGGATTAAGTCAGAAAGAAGTAAGTTTCACCCCATTGAATTTGCAGCAGAATTGCATAAAAAGTTTGTTTTTATTCATCCATTTTCTGATGGAAACGGCCGAACGGCACGCCTATTAATGAATTTAGCGCTCATGCAAGATGGATATCTGCCAGCAATAATCCCTTTCATTCGCCGAGTCGATTATATTGGAGCTTTAGAAAAAGCGCATCGAGATCCAAGTGACTTTATTACACTCATTGCAGAAATGGAAACAGAAGAGCAAAAATCATTTATTCGTTTATTAGGATTAAATGATGAACAACAGATTAGCAAAGAAGATAGTTCTTGGGAGCTAGAGGTGTAAGTAAAATGTGTTGGAATGAAAGCCAAAGAAAGGTTTTAAAGGGGTAAATGATGAAAAATAAATATACATTAACAAAAGAACAAAATATATTTCTTGCAAAGAAAAAGCTTGTTCAAAATATTTATGTTGGGGCAAAACTTGAAGGTTCAAACATTACTTTTCCAGAGACACAAACAATTTTAGATGGAAAAAATATTTCCAGTGTGACCTTAGATGATATACAAACAGTTTTAAATCTAAGGGATGCATGGCACTATCTGTTAGCAACCATTGAGGATCCAACGGATCTTAATTATATTTGTAAAATTAACGAATATGTAGCACGTAATGAAAGCCTTACATGGGGAGTTTTGCGAACAGGCAAAGTAGGAATTTCAGGAACAGATCATATTCCAGAATTGCCAAATGAAGGGGCTGTACAGAAGAAACTTGAAAAAATACTTGATCCTCAAAAATCAGGAGTAGAGAAAGCCATTGATTACTTTCTTTATGGAACAAGAAGTCAATTATTTTGGGATGGCAATAAGCGTACTAGTCAGCTTGTGGCAAATAAGATTATGATTTCAGAAGGTGCAGGAATATTTTCAATCCCAGTCGACAATGAAAAAGCACTTACCTTTAGTGAAGAACTAACGAGTTACTACACCAGTGGAAAATCAGATGAATTAAAAAAATTCATCTTTGAAAATTGTATCGAAGGTATTGAGTTTATGAGTGAACGATCAATTGAAAAGAGCATCGAAAAAGAAGGCAAGGATCAAGAACACGAAGATTCATGGGAGTTAGAATTGTGATAAACTACAGTTATTAAGTAAATAAATCAGGTGAAATTTGTAGGAAGACTCGAAAGGGTCTTTTTTTGTAGTTGAAATAAAATGTTTTAGAGTGAAAAGAATGACGTGAGGTGTTAGGATGAATAAAGAGCAACAACAATTGTTTAAACTATTAGACGAAGTTTCTCACTGGCAGGTTTCAGATACGATTGCTGTCAAAGAGAGGGCTAAAGAAGCCTTCACAGGCTGCGTTATCGGGAGTGCAACTTTTGCATGCTTTCGTCAAGTAAAAAATGAAGGCTTTTAGGCACGCTATTAAACATAGTCTCCTTCTCATGGGGCATGTAATTTAGGGATTCATGAATTCTTTTTCGGTTATACCAGAATTTGATTGAAAATATAAAAGCCACCTTTTGATAAGGTGGCTTTTATATTTTGAGCAGAAATGGTTTTGTAAATACTATGCTCTTTTAACAACAAATTTTGCAATAATAAGACCAATTACAACTCCTAGAAGACTGAGAATAAGATTAAGAAAGATGCTTCCAGAAGCAAGAAAAGGCTTATTATCTCTAAATAAGTTAACTGTTTCTAAACTAAAAGTTGAGAATGTACTAAGTCCACCCAATAATCCAGTGGTAAGGAACAGTTTCGTTTTAGGCAAAATCAAAATAGATTGATTTTCCAAACCGATAATAAAGCCAATTAACAATCCAGCAATCACATTCGAAAAAAGTGTGCCAAATGGAAATAAAAATTGAGAATATGAAAATATTTTGGTTAATGCAAATCTAAAGCATGAACCTATAAAACCGCCTATTCCCACAACAATGAAGTCTAACATAAAATTTCTCCTAAAATTTTGACAATTCCTATTCTTTCCTAAATAATTGAAGTCATTAGCTTTTAAGGAGTGTCATTATCATAAATACAGAGAAAACTGTATTTTTTCCTACATAGTATAACATCGAATAGATTTAATCACAAGATTCATTGTGTAGCGATATCATAAAACAGCATTATTCGTATATTAAAGGTTAATGTGAAGAGAGTGGTACTGATAGTGTAACGATCCAATAAAGCATTCGGGGATATGAGAATCACAATCCTTTTTTTCAATTTTCATAGAGTGACGCTAACTCACGTATTCTACGCTTCATTTCTGTCCGGATATGCAATGGTTCTAAACATTCGCATTTTTCACCAAAACTAAAGAGAATATTGTAGTAATAATTGTTTTCTATAAATGGAAAATTAACAATGTAAGCCTCGGTGCCGTCTGGGGAAAAATCTTCATAGGAGCAAAAATCAAGGACTTTATCCATCACAGATTTATGAATACGGATTTTGATTTTTGTTTGAATTGTTTCCAAAATATTCTCAAAATCCAAAGTTGGTTTTCGATAATCTCGTAGTTCAAAAGTTTCCTCTTGAATTTGTAGGTTTGAAATCCGCGATAGCCTAAATAAGCGAAAATCATCTCTTTTATAGCAATACCCTTGTAAATACCAATGACTGCTTTTGAGTACAAGCTGATAGGGTTCGACTATTCGTACAGTTTTATTTCCGTGATGGGCTATATATTCAAATAAAAGCAATTTGCTATTTTGCAATGCTGTTTTGGTGATTTCTAAATAAGATTGTATGGTTCGGTTGCCTATCCACGGACTTAAATCTATGTGGATCTGACTTACTTTTAATTCAATATCTTTGGCCCTTTCAGTAGGGATAAAGCTCTTAACTTTAGCAAGGACGTTAACCAGTTCATCCCTTTGTATCATAGTAGAAATATTGGAAAGTCCCATCAGAATAGCGGAAAGATCAGCAATTGAAAAAACATTTTTGTCAATTTTATATTCTTGCATGATTTCAAAACCGCCACCAACCCCTGGTGTAGAACAGATAGGAATACCAGCCATGTTAATCGTATCGATGTCTCGGTAGATTGTGCGTGAGGATACTTCAAACACATCGGCTAAGTCTTGGGCACTTATCCTCTTTTTTTCAAGGAGAATTATGATGATGCTAACGAGTCTGTCAATCTTCATTCTTAGCCACCCTTCGTTTTATTAAAATTTCTTTTCATCATTATAGATTGTTGCCATACTGTTGTCAACAATTGAAAGGTATAATAAAAACAAATTAGTTTAACTAAGAGAAAAAATGGAGGGTAATCATGTTTAAAATTTATGTTTATATTCTTGATACTTTAGCTGACTGGGAACTGGGGTATGCTATTTCAGAGCTGAATTCGGGACGATTCTTCAAAGAAGGAGCGGAACACGTGTCCCTCAAAACAGTGAGCTTTTCTAAGGAGCCAATCAATACAATGGGCGGAATGACAATCGTCCCTGATTGTTTAATTAATGATATTGTCATCAGTGAAAAAAGTTTATTGCTATTACCAGGGGCGAATACATGGGACGATCCAAGGCATGGAACAATTATTGAAAAAGCTGGAGAGCTTCTATCATTGGGTGCTATGGTGTGTGCAATCTGTGGGGCGACCACCGCACTTGCGAACTGTGGACTATTGGATAATCGCCCACATACCAGTAATGGATCAGGATTTCTTCAAATGTTTTCTTCCGTTTATAAAGGGCAAAGTTTTTATATAGACAAGCCATCGGTAGCGGATAATAACCTTATTACTGCAAGTTCCACTGGTGCTTTGTTGTGGGCAAAGCAAATTATTGAGCACTTAGATGTTTTTCAATCAAATACATTGGAAGCTTGGTATAAATACTTTAGTACAGGTGATCCTAAATACTTCTTTACTCTTATGGAAACTTTGGTGTCTTAATACGAACAAAATTCCACAAGGTTTCCATCAGGATCACGCAAATAAATAGATTGCATGGCACCTCTTACCCCTGTGCGGTTTATTGTGTCTAACTCGAGGGAGAGTCCTTTCATGATTAATGCTGATTTAAAATCATCAAGGTCTTCTGTTATCTCAAAACATAAATCCGCACTTCCAGGTTGTACATTTAAGGCGTGAGGGGATAGTTCTTTTTTGCTTATGTGGAGATTGATCTTAAAATCGCCTGCAAAAAGGTGGTAACGATCCCCTTAATCATATCGTGGGTAAGTTCCAAAGGACAGGTGGATTCCTTTCTTACTTTCATAACGGCTCCAGATTCATTTGATCGAAAGGAGAGCAGCGGTATTTGCATGTATTTGAGTGGTATCAAAAACAGGCAATGTGCAGTCTTTTTGTCGAATGAGTAATCCTATCTCTGTGCAACCTAGAATCACACCTTCAGCCCCTTGATCTTTAAGTTGGTTAATAATCCTTAAGTACTCATTTTTAGATTTTGTAGAAATAATGCCTAGGCATAGTTCATTATAAATAATATGGTTGATCAATTCAATGTCATCATCTTTTGGAATTAAAACATTAATACCAACTTCAATTAATTTATCTTTGTAAAAGTCTTGTTTCATGGTGTACTTTGTACCCAGTAAAGCCACTGTATTGATAGTGTTCTCAAGTAGTACCTGAGCAGTTGCCTCGGCAATATGTAGCACTGGGATCTGAATCTTTGATTGAATCTGGGGAACGACTTTATGCATCGTGTTTGTGCAAATAACAATGAAGTCGGCGCCTGCGCCTTCAAGAGAAATTGCTGCTGTTGATAATATCTCTGCACTTTTATCCCAATTATCATTTACTTGGCACTCTTCAATTTCTTGAAAATCGACACTATAAAGCAACACCTTTGCTGAATGTAGTCCACCAAGCTGTTTTTTAATAACTTCGTTGACAATTTGGTAATAGCTCACAGTACTTTCCCAACTCATGCCACCAATAAAGCCGATTGTTTTCATTAAAACATCCTCCTAGCGATGCAAATAATCAATTCGTAGGTTTCACTATGTACATGCGTTTTCATAGTGAGGTAAAAGATCGAGTCACTGGTGACATCCTACTATATAATCTGTAAAATTGTCAATATCATCTTAGCCTTATACTCTAATTTGTTGGTTCTTTAGAAGTGTGGAGATGGTTAAAATGTTGTTGAGACACCTAATCGTACAAGGTATCAATTAGAGAGGGTTTTGCTTAAAATAATGTTGCTTTTAGGGGGATATAAGTTGTAAGTTTCCGAGGAAAGTTATATAATATGAACAAAACAAAGGATATTTTGAGGCGTATTCGTGATCTTCGGCGATGAAAAGAGCTATAAAAACAACTTTTTAAATTTTTGATATCCTATTGATGCGTTAAAAATCATTTTGAATTGTGTATAGAAAGGAATCTATTATGGATAATACTGCTGTAAAAGCTAGTAATGAAGAAGTTGAATTATTGAGGCAGGCATATTTATATGCTTACCCATTGGTGTTATTAGAAGAAACAAAAATCATGGTAACTAATACAGAAGAACCCACAGATACTAAGGCACCAATCAATCAGCTTTTTCATGCAAAGACATTGGCAACACCAGAGCTTACAAGCTTGACGAGACCAAATGTTGACACCGTTTATTCCCAAGGATATCTTGATCTTGGGGAAGAGCCTTATTTACTATTAAAGCCAAAAACCGACCGATATTGCTCGGTGCAATTGTTTAATGGTTATTCAGACACACCCATTGTTTTAGGAACAGGGGGATTGGGGGGAAGTGAAGCCCATGTCTATGCACTTACAGGACCTTTTTTTAAGGGAACACTTCCAGAAGATGTCATTCGAGTTGATGTATCAACAAATTTTTTGTGGCTATTAATACGGACTAAATGTTTTGGACCTGAGGATATGGCTTCGGTTTACGAGGTACAACACCAACTAAAATTATTTCCACTTTCTGCATATGGGAAAGATTATAGCCCTCCCAAAGGAACCTATTGTGAAGAGAACGACTTTGTTGCCCTTAAAAAGGTGTCGAAAATGCCAATAACAGATTTTTTTGAAGAATTTAACAGACTTGCTAAAAACAATCCTGGGAGGCTTGAGGATGAACCGATCTTGGGGGCGATTAAGAAATTTGGGATTGGTCCTGGAGAATTATTTGACCTGAATGGATTACCAGAGCCACTTCAATCTGAAGCAAAAGAGTTGTCAAAAATTTTCACACCTGAATTTTCAATGGAGAATGCACGGGTACAAGTCGTCAATCATTGGGTCTATATGGGAGGAAACGTTGGTCATTTTGGAACAGATTATGGGTTTAGAGCGGTAGTTGCTTATGGTGGATATGCAAATCCTGTAAGTATGGCCGTGTATCCTTCAATGTCTCATGATGGAAAGGGAAATTTTCTCGAAGGAAACAAAAGATACCATTTGCATTTTAAAAAAGGGATGTTACCACCACATAAAAAGGAAGGTTGGTGGTCCCTGACAGTATACAATGAAGCTGGACACTTAATAAAAAATCCTCTAAAACGGTACAACATCAATGAAGAAACCTCTACGATTTTCAATCCGGATGGCTCTTTGGATCTATATATCCAAAAAGATGCCCCAGGTGGGGAGAAAGAGGCAAATTGGCTTCCTACTTGTCCAGGTCCAATTTCTTTAACCATGCGTATTTATTTGCCAGAAGCTTCAGTTTTAAGTATGGACTGGAAGTTACCAATTTTAGAAGAATATTGATGAAGAGCTTTTCTACCACAGGCAACACCGATTGAGAATCCTTGATGGAGTCTATCTTTGTCTTTCTCAAATCGTTTTAGAGCAAGCTGCTCCGAAGGCGCAATGACGATTGCAGTACCATTTTTTTCCAAATGCCGCAACGCTTCTAGGGATTGATTATAAACGAGATGACGATGGGCAATTGCTTTTTTCATTTTTGGATATTTACGCAGTGCAGTACGGTATATTATTTTCATCTTTTGAGAGGATTTTATATAATCTCTTGGTTGGGTTAGTATGACAATAATCCGTTTGCAATTTTCATCAAGTGCTTTTTTATAAGGAATGGGGGCAGCGATGCCTCCATCTAAATAATGACCACCATCAACGTCGACGATGGGTGAAAAAATCGGTAATGAACAGGATGCACGTAAAGCTGTGCATCCTGTTTTGATATCTTTTTTCTCAAACCAATGGATATTGCCTGTGTCTACATTGGTAGCTCCAGCAAAGTATTGGACAGGGGAAGTGTAAAATGCTTCATAATCGAATGGATCTAGCTTCTCTGGAATCTCTCCAAAGATGAAGTCCATACCAAAATAAGAACCTGTTTTTAAAAAACTGCTAAGACTAGCATAGCGCTTGTCACCAGCGTAGTCGAGATAAGTTCGATAGCCACGACCAGATTGACGGGAAATGTAAGAAGCCGCATTGGAAGCTCCTGCTGAAACCCCCACAATAATATCAGTCCAAAAATCCGCTTCCATAAATGCTTGCAAAACCCCTGCAGTAAAGATTCCACGCATTCCGCCTCCTTCACACACGATTCCTGTTTTCAATGAATTTTCCTCCAAATATGTTTTATTAATTGCATTTGTTTAACACTTAAAAAATGTTAGTATTATTTTGACATAAAGATATGAAAAACACCATAAATTAAAATCTATGATATTTATAAAACAATTATGTGTTTTCTATTCCTAAGACAGCATCAACTGGAATGGAAATGATAATCCCTTGAGCTTCACTTTGAAACCCACATTTTTTCCCGATAGCTTTCATCACTTCAAGTTTATTTTCCCGTTTAATAAGAATCAAGATGATCTCTTTTTCTGGTAGAACACAAACGCCCCATTTTTTAACGGTTACCTCTGAATCGAGAAGTCGGGAGTGAAGGACGGTACCACCAGAAGCGCCTGCTGTTTTTGCTGCAGCAATAGCATCTTCACTAAATCCTTGATTAAGGGTAACCATTAATAAACTATGGGTAAACTGGCTTTCCATTTGATTTTCTCCTTTTTCTATGTTTGGAATAGTTAAAAATTTCGTAATGAAAGAATTTGCTCCTGAGATGGGAAAAGTAAAAGCGATGCCTTTTCCAGATTTATTAAGTCCCATTGATTGGCTTAGGGAGATAAACAAATCCTTTACTAGATGACTTGATACAACAGAAAAGATGATTGCTTTTTCAGAATTGTTAAGACCTAGATAATTGATAATTTCATTAGAAGCGGTTCCTTCTCCTTTGCAAAGTTGTTGGATTGGTATTTTATGGGCATCAAGAACAGATTCAGCCTTTTTTAAATCCTTATAGTTTATAATTAAAACCAACATCTTGAGTTCAAATTTAGTTAATGGGTCGTCCATTTTAGTATGCATCCTCCAAATCTATGATTTCATCCGAGTCATCAACAGATAAATTTTGATAGGTATTCTTATCTTTTGATTTATATTTATAAACAACTCCCATTATTAAAATGGCAATGAGAGGTGTCATTGCGACTAAAGCAACAACTCCGAATGCATCAGTCATAATATTTCCATCAACTGCTTGACAGGCACCAATGCAAAGAGGGAGCAAAAAAGTACTGGTCATAGGTCCACTGGCAACACCCCCTGAATCAAAAGCGATTCCCACAAATATTTTAGGAACAATTTTTGAAAGTAAAAGTGCAATGAGATAGCCAGGGAGGATAATCCAATAAAGGCTGATTCCGGTTAAAACTCTTAGCATGGCAAGTCCAACACTAATGGCAACCCCAATAGAAAGGCAATAATTCATTGCAGAAGCAGAAATAGAACCGTTGGTTACGTTCTCAACTTGGTGATTCAAAACTTGAATAGCAGGTTCTGCTTTTACGATGAAATAACCAATCAGCATTCCAATTGGGATAAGGAGCCATTTAAATCGGCTTGATGCAAGTTCAAGGCCTAATAAACTTCCTACTGGAGCAAATCCAACACTGACCCCCATCAGAAAAAACACCAAACCAATATAGGTGTAGATAAAGCCTACAATCATACGTATACGTTGTTTATGTTGATAACGTCGTGTTGTTAACTGAAAGATAATAAAAACACCTGCAATGGGAAGAAGGGAAATAATCACTTCTTTTGCATAGATGGGTAATGCAAGTAAAAATTCATGGGCAATATCTCGTGTGGTTACAACGGTTGCGACGGTAGCTGGGATATAGCCACTATCGATGGGATTAAAGAAAATACCCAGTAACATCACTGCTAAGATAGGACCAATGCTAGAAAGTGCAACTAAACCAAAACTATCTTCATTTGCGTTTTTGTCAATTCTGACGGAAGCAAGACCAATTCCCATTGCCATGATGAAAGGGACAGTAATGGGCCCTGTTGTTACCCCTCCCGAATCAAAGGAAACGGATAAAAAATCACTTGGTGTAAAGAGTGAAACAAGGAAAATAATGCCGTATAAAATAAACAGGATTGAAGATAAGTTGATTTTAAATAAAGTTCGTAAAATGGCAAGAACAAGGCAGGCACCAACCCCTAATGCAACTGTCCAAATAAGAATAACATTTGGAATCGAGGGGACTTGGTTTGCGAGAACTTGTAAATCGGGTTCTGCAATGGTAATAATGGTTCCAGTAATAAATGTAATCAGAATAATAGTGATAATTCGTTGACGTTTTGAGATTTGAACCCCCATTCCTTCTCCCAAGGGAATCATCGCCATTTCTGCTCCAAGCTGGAAAAATCCCATGCCAATAATTAATATCAAGGCACCAACAAGGAACATAGCGACGATACCAATTTCCATTGGAACAAAAAGAATACTGAGAATTAAAACAATCATTGTTATGGGTAAAACTGATCGTAAAGATTCTAATATTTTTTCCTTTAGCTTTTGATTCATATTTTGTCACCCACTCTCTAGAAAGTATAATACAGAAAAAAATAAGATTTTCTTATCTAATTAAGTATAACACAAGAGTAATGAAAGAAAAAGGGTTGCTGGTATAAAGAAAAATTTAATAGAATTAGGGAACAATCGAATGAAGTAACTAAAAATCTAAAATATTTTAATTACTTCATGTTATAAACATATCGGTAAAGATCTTTTTTGATATCAATAAAATCAAGCTCTGATATTTTTTCAGGATAAGTCATCAATAAGAGTGGGATGCTTTTTCGTCCTGTTGAAATGGGTGGTTGTGTATAAGGATAGTGATTTAAGAAAAAATGATTGTCCTCATAAAAATGAATTCTTTTTTCAGAAATAATATCCTCGGGAAGTTCAACCTCAAGACAAATTTTAGTTTCGCATTTTTTCATAACCTCTTGTAAAATAGAAGACCCTATGCCAGACCCTCTGAATTTTGAGTTCACGGCAAAGTGCTCAATATAGCTGAATGACTTAAATTCCCAAAGGGTAATAAATCCTTTAATCGTATCAAACCCTTGGTCTTTAAAAACATAAATGGTGTAATTTTCTTTATCTAAAAGACTTTTTTGTTCGGAATAAGGTCTGTACTCGTCTTGAGGAAAGCTTTCTTCCATAATTTTATAAATAGCATCGAAATCTTTTAGATTCATTTTGGTTATCATTAGGTTACTCCTTTTTTAAATAATTTAGTTTGATCAATACATTGTGAAATATAAAAGTAAATGATATAAGAGAGGGTGATAAAGTGTGTTTAATCGATTAGTTCCATTGACTGCTAAGCTAGAAACATTTAAAGGATATGATTGAATATTACTTTTAATCGAAAAATGAAGTAATACTATTTTCAATATTTAAATTTTAACGCTAGATACTTAAATTTTCGTCAAGTTTAAGGTTTGAAATTCTTTTTTTACCTTAAAAAAATATTTTATTCAAAAGTTTTTATTTTGAGAGAAATAACCATAAATACAAAGGTGTTATCAACATTAGATGTTAGAATTTTCTTAAAAATTATTACTTGAGTAGGACTAAAAATTATCATTAAAATAAAGATAAAAAAAAATAGCTTAAGTCAGTTTTTTTACCTCTACAAAAAAGGAAAATCATGTTATAGTATGCATATACGAATAATTTTAGTAGGAGGCTTTCTTATGAAAAAATTTATTAACAATGTTGAAAATGTAGAAAATGAGATGCTTGAAGGGATTGTTTTAGCACATCCTGAATACGTAAACCGTGTAGAGGGTTTTGATGTTCTTGTTAGAACCGACAAAAAATCTGATAAAGTTGCACTAGTAAGCGGTGGTGGAAGTGGACATGAACCAGCCCATGGCGGTTTTGTTGGAAAAGGAATGTTAGATGGCGCTGTTGCAGGTGCAGTATTTACTTCGCCAACCCCAGACCAAGTATTTGAAGCAATAAAAGCAGTTGATGCTGGTAAAGGCGTTTTACTTGTTATTAAAAATTACACTGGGGACATTATGAATTT
>JBOFGH010000043.1:0-37300 GCA_051649025.1 Eubacteriaceae bacterium | reverse complement strand
TTAAAAAGCGAGCCACATTTTCCTCTGTTAAATCCTCCATAATTTCTCCAGCTCCAGCTTTCGAATAGCAAAGTTTTGCAGCCGCCGCCACAAGTTTTTCTGGTTCTGGGGTATGTTGAATCAAGGTTACACTTAATTTTGTTTCCATCATGTTCTCCTTTTAATTATAACTGATTTCCAAATTATCACTCGCAAATTCCTAAAAACAGGAGCAAAATTTGGTATTGATTATATCATTTTTTTCTAATTTACACAACACAGAGAAATTCATCTAGCACATAGAAAAGAGATTTAAGCTTCAACACTAATTCTTTCACTAAGGCGACAACAATTTTCATTTTTTATTAAGGACTCTTCCTCTATACTTAGAGTCAAGAATCTAACTTCTGGAGGTTTCTCAATGCTAAGCAATTTAGATAATATTCCTGAACTTTTAAAAAAGTACCATTATAATACGGGTGAAAAGCATAAATATCTTGGGGACTACTATCGCCTCGTTGTGAAGGAGTCAACAGAAGCCACCGTCGAAATTGAAAATTACAATTTACTTCTTTATGTTAATGATCTTAAGTCTCACTCACATAAAGAGCTCATTTTAGATCTTTGGTACCGTGAACAAGCCCGAGAGATTTTTGTTGAGGCTTTAGCAAAAGCCATTGTGACCGTTGCACCTTATGACATAACCATTCCTGATTTAAAAATATACCGCCTAGATAGCCGTTGGGGAGCCTGTTCCCCTAAATCACAAAGAGTTATTCTTAACCTAGAACTTATTAAAACACCAAAAGAATGTATTGAATATATTGCACTTCACGAAATGCTTCATTTCCGTTTTCCAAATCATAATCTCTCATTTTATGGAGCCCTAGGGGATCTGATGAAAGATTGGAAAGAAAGAGAAGATTTATTAAATCGAAAATATCGATTGATGTAATTTTTTAGACATGCATTTTTTTCTTAAGCATTTTCCGTGTTTTTTCTGGAATACGATGATAAATTACTTGCAGTAAGATAATAATACATCCTCCAGAAGCCGCAACAATCAATGACCATGTTAATTGAAGAATCCCTAAAAAATGATAACTGATAATGCCATCCATCCCTAATGAAAGAACAATTGCAAATAGGATCAAATTTGATGGGATATATATAAACTGACTACGATGACGATTATGTCGAAAAATTAATCTGAAAATTGTCACATCAATATAAGCAAGTGTCGCAATGGGCAAAGCGAAATCAAAAAACCATCCTCCTTCATTATTCCCACTGATATAAATGCAAAATGATCCGATGATCAATGTCAAATAAACCCCTAAAAAATTGTATTTCGGCTTCAGATATCCCATGGAAAAAAAAACGATACTAAAAATACAAAGATCACCAATGCCAATATACAAAATTATCTGATGGTTCCAAGGATAAACTAAAGCAATCACGAACAAGATCACAAGCATACTTAATGCAATAATACCAATTGTAAAAAAGGCTTTATTCTTTTTCCCAAGGTGATCCTCACTATAAGTGTTAATCGCCTTAGGATATTTATTTCCCACCTCTTCCCCCTCACCAATATCAGGTATCGGAAATTCACAGAGAGGGCACTTTTCTATCTTATTTTCGACCTCTACCCCACATTTTGGACAATACGCCATTTTATCACCTCTTATTCGTTTCAATTTTAACTGGAATATTTAGTTTTCTCAATTTTCTAAAGAAGATTTTTTCTATTTCCGTATTACTTGTGGTCTTTCCAAAAGACATATATATTTTTTTATTAAAACTAACCATTACAAGTTTTAAACGGCTTTCTGCGCTTGGAGGGGGAAAGACTTCGAGTCCCTTAACATAGGGTTCAATCTCCTTTGGAAACGTGACATTTCCAAGATTAGACAAACCACTGGTATACCCTCTTTCTCCAAAATATTTATAAACCATGGGCATTGCTAGTTTTTTTATCCATAAAGGAATCACTCTTAAAACAATAAATTGCTCATTTCTCACATTTCTAGAAATATAGCGATGCATATTTTTGGGATTAAGATAGAGTCCCATATAACCTTTTATTTGACTTATTATTTCTTCTCTCGAGTAATAGCCTAACCCTAAATCTAATTCTGGATTTAAACTAATAAAAAAATTCCTCAAGGTAATTGATGGAAACATCTTTCTTAAATCCACAGGAACATTAATCGCAATCCGCTGCTTAGTCTTCCTTTTTTCCGACATTGGAAGCCCTTGAATATATTCCTGAATACTTTCAAAATAGATTGCTAAAACAAATTGGGTTAGGGTGCAACCATAGCTTTTCGCCAAAAATAATAATGGCTCCACTGGGGAAATCCCAGTTAATAAGATATATTCCCCTTTATCTAAAAGATCAAATGAAAAATGAAAAGCTTTTTTATTTGCAGGAGGTGGCGGAATATTCTCCTTATAATATATTTTAAATGCGTCTTCGAATTCCTTCGGATCGACTTCTGTATGAATATCCTTTGCCATCCCTAAGTTTTTTGGAGAAATATTATACTTTTCTTTCATGTATTCAACCACTAGAGTTTGAAGAAAAATAAGTCCCCCACTACCATCACAAATGCTATGATTAAATTCAACATGGAGATTTGACCCATAGTAAAGCACCCGAAAAGGGAAAGTCTTGCCTTGTTTCTGGCGCATAATCTTACAGGGATAATACGTCTCTTCTTCAATTTTAGGAAGCGCTGTTGTATGTTCATAGTAGTACCAAAAAAAACCACGTTTAAGTGTTACCTGAAAATATGGAAAACGTAAGATTGTTTGATCTAAAGCACTTTGTAATATTATGGGATCTATTTCCTCGGTAAGCTCAATGGTCATACGATAGACCGTTGATAAACGTGATGATGCGATGGCGGTGTATAAAAAGCCAGCATTATCAAGGGAATAAAACTTCCTTCGGCTTTTCTCTTCCATTTTCAACCACCACCTCTCATGAAATTTTTCCGGAATGTTAATAAGAAGGCATCAAACATTTCTTCCTCAACCGTCATTGTAACATCACAGGCAATCATCGAAAATTTTCCAAAGGGAACTTTGTACTCCTCGGATAGCACGACTCTCCAACCCTCTCCACAATAGCAGCCTGAACTACAGTTCTCACCTATTTTTTCAAGATATCTTTTAAATTCCTTTCGAGGGATTGAACGCATCTCTAATTTTTTAACTTTATAAATTCTAATCGAAGCTTTCTTTTCTTCTTCAAACTTGCATCCTTCTTTATCCACTATCCCTCACCCTTGTTCAATCAAATTTTATAATTTATTTTACCACAACAAAAACAATAAAACTATGAGATTCCTTTTTAATAAAGTTTAGTAAAATGAGTAAAATAATGAACATAATTTTTGAAAAATTTTGAGCAGAACAAAAATAATCGGCAATTCTTTACCCTTACCATTATATTTTGGATTAAAAAAGTCTTGATCCTTTAAACTTCTTTAGAAATGAAAGGATCAAACCTAATAAAAGTCGCATTATTACCCTTGTGCTTATACAGTAATCATGTTAAAATACTCCCAATTAAATATGAACAGAGTAGACAAGATGCGTGAAGTGTTAAAGGATGGGAAGTTGCCTTTAAACGAAATGAACTCATTGCGATATCTTGTTGCTTCCGCTGGACCCCATGACAGAAAATCGTGGGCTGCGGAAGCATTGCTTAAAACATTTGTTTTATTTAAGTAATGCTTTTTTTATTTGGTTTTAGTAAAAACCATTCCGGACTCACAAAATAGCCCGGCGATAGGAGAAAAATGATTGATCAAAAGAAAATTCAAGAAGCTGTTGTAATGATTATTGAGGCCATTGGAGAAGATCCAAATCGGGAAGGACTCATTGATACTCCCGAACGTATTGGCAGAATGTATGCAGAAATTTTTGCTGGAATTGGTGAAACTGCAGAACATCACCTTTCCAAGTCCTTTACTGTCAAATCTGACGATATCGTTATCGAACGTGATATTCCTTTCTATTCAATGTGCGAGCATCACTTCCTACCTTTTTACGGAAAAGTTCATATTGCCTATATTCCCAATGGCAAAGTAGCAGGCTTATCAAAACTCGTAAGAACTGTGGATGTTTATGCAAAAAAACCCCAGCTGCAAGAGTGCTTAACCACAGAAATAGGAGAAGCCGTTATGTCTTATTTACACGCTCACGGCGTCATGGTAATTATTGAAGCCGAACATCTCTGTATGAACATGCGTGGTGTTAAACGCCCTGGAACAAAAACTGTAACCGCAATGCAAGCTGGTATTTTTAAAAACAATAAAGAATTAAAAGATGAAGTTCACAAGCTTCTCTCCATTAAGTAAGCCCTTGTTTGAATCCATGGAAAATACAAACCGATTGTTTGAGAATAAGGATTACCAATCTTATTTAAATCGCATCCATTTTCACGAAAAAAACAGGGCCTTTTGTAAACATAATCTGTCACATTTTTTGGATGTAGCACGAATTGCCACGATTAAGTCCAGAGAAGCACCTTTAAGCTTGACACGAGATCTTATTTATACCACTGCACTTCTCCACGACATAGGACGTTTTCAGCAGTATGAAGATAAAACTCCCCATGAAATTGCTTCTCATAAACTTGCAACCGGGCTTATCCAAACCCTCGATTTTAGTGGGGATGAAAAAAAAATCATATTAGAAGCAATTATAAATCATCGAAATCCAAACACCGAAGGCTTTAATCGCATTTTTTATGAGAGCGATAAGCTTTCGAGAAGTTGTTTTGGATGTATTGAAGAACAAAATTGCCATTGGTCTAAAGAAAAGAAGAATTTGAAAATAAATTACTAACAGATAATAACATCATAACCAAGGAGATAACTATGCAAATCGGCAACAAAATTTTTGATCTAGAAAACAATGTCTACATCATGGGAATTCTAAATGTCACCCCTGATTCTTTTTCAGATGGTGGTAAATATAACAACCTTGATGCAAGCTTAAACCAAGTTGAAAAAATGATCCAAAACGGAGCTGATATCATTGATATTGGTGGCGAATCTACTCGCCCTGGTCACGCCCCCTTAGGAGAAAGCGAAGAAATTGATCGGGTCATCCCTATGATTGAAGGTATCCGAAAACGCTTTGATATTCCCATCTCCATCGATACTTATAAGGGCAATGTTGGAGAGCTTGCCATTAAAGCAGGTGCCAATCTTATTAATGACGTTTGGGGTTTTAAGCGAGATCCCTACTTAGCAGAAATAACCGCTAAGTACAATATTCCTTGTGTTCTTATGCACAATCGGGATAACAATACTTACCTAAATCTCATGGATGAATTATTAGAAGACCTCCAAGAATCCATTGATATTGCAATTAACGCTGGGATTCCACAAAATAAAATCATTCTTGATCCTGGGATAGGTTTCGCTAAAGATTATCAGCAAAACCTCGTCGTCCTAAACCATATGGAAAAAATGAAAACCCTTGGTCTTCCAATCTTATTAGGAACCTCCCGAAAAGGTTTTATTGGCCTAACCCTTGATCGCCCTGTTGACCAACGAGTAGAAGGAACCGTTGCTACCACCGTCCTAGGTATTACCAAAGGCGCTTCTATTATTAGAGTTCACGATGTTCTCGAAAATAAACTTGCTGCCAAAATGGCACAAACCATATTAAAGGCTTAACGATGGATAAGCTTACGATAAAAGATTTGGAAGTTTTTGGAACCCACGGTGTTTTTGAAGAGGAAAAAAGACTTGGTCAAAAGTTTCTTATTTCAGTTGAACTTTCTCTTGACATGCGCGAAGCTGGAATGACAGGCGATTTAACAAAATCTGTCCATTATGGAGAACTTTGCCATCAATTAGAAGCGGAGTTCAAAAAAGAAAGCTACGATCTCATCGAAACGGCTGGAGAAATGTTAACCATGTATATCCTTAACCATTACCCTATGGTTTCCCAGGCCAAGGTTAAAATTAAAAAACCCTGGGCACCTATTCTCAGATCACTTGATACTGTGGCCATTGAAATCTCTCGTAGTTGGCATCGTGTTTTTATTGGATTTGGAGCAAATATAGGTAATAAATTAGAAAATATAAAGGCTGCAAAAGAATTAATTACCCAGTTAGAGGGAGTCATAATCACCAAAGAATCCTCTATCATTGAAACTGAACCCTGGGGATATGAAGATCAAGACTCATTTTTAAACGGTGTTTTAGAAGTCAAAACTTATCTTCCTCCTCAAGAGCTAATGTTTAAATTATTAGAAATAGAAAGCGCGGTAAAAAGAGAACGAAAGGTTCATTGGGGACCAAGAACCATCGATTTAGACATCTTATTCTATGATGATATAATTTCTGATGATCCAAGGGTAACTCTTCCCCATCCTCAAGCCCATCATCGTGGTTTTGTAATGGAGTCCATGGCAGAAATTGCGCCTTATTTTATCCACCCATTTTTAAATAAAAATATGATTGAAATTAGAGATTCCTTAAATCTAACACCATAAATAAAAATGACATCAGTTTTAACTGATGTCATTTTTTTAACCAAAAGAAATACTATATCCTGTTCTACTTGGATTTGGTAATCCCATTTCCGAGAAACTAACCCCAATTTCCTCAATTCTATCCTTAAACAAACTAATAATACCTTTTCCAGTTTTTAATGAAAAACCATCCTCCCCAGGATATGAACAATCAACAAGAGAGATTCCATAGGTTTTTTTAATGGATTCGGCCATTGCTTCTTGAGCATAGTAATAGGCAAAATTGCAGAGTTCCATAATAATGTACTGCTCCAAAACACTTTCTTTTTCCAGACAGTATTCTTCGATTTCAATCCCAGCGGTCACAATGTTTGGGATCACTAAAGAGTATTTTTTAATTTTACTTACTACCTCAGGGCTTCTAAATGTCATATGTTCAAGTTCAAAATAATTTTCATCAATAATCTTTGGTTCTACCACTGAGTAGAGAACTTTTGGCATGGGAATTTCACAAGCCTTTAGCAAAATATTTTCAATCGGTTTCGCCCGCCGAGATCCTTTTTCCATTCGAATATGTTCATAAAAAGCACCTTCATTTAATTTAAACGCCACATCTTTTAGCAAAATGATATTCATTAATTTATATATTCCTCGCTTTTAATAAGCTCGAGCAAAATATGCCAGTTTTTCGGCTGGTTTTCCACAGCAAACACATTTTCCATCAAAAAGGATTTCTTGTTCATCATCAAATGGGATACAACGAATCGAAGCCCCTGTTTCTTCTTTTACTTTATCTTCACAGCCTCTTTCCCCACACCACATTGCTTTAATAAACCCTGGGTTATTTGTCAAATTGCTTTTAAAGTCTTCCATATTTTCCGCAAGAGAGGTTTTTTCTTCTCGCATCTTAAGAGCCTTGTTAAAAAGATTCAGCTGGATTTCATCTAAAAGTTTCCCGATTTCATCTTCCAAAGTATCTAAACTCACTTGTATTTTTTCCCCCGTATCTCTACGGGCTAAAACACATTGATTATTCTCAATATCACGTGGTCCAATTTCTAACCGAATTGGAACCCCTTTCATTTCCCATTGATTAAACTTCCAACCTGGAGAGTAGCCATCTAAGTCATCGAGTTTTACCCGATATTTTACCCCAAGCTCTTTACTAATTTCCCAAGCTTTATCTAAGACCCCTTCTTTATGTTGAGCCACTGGAATAATAACCACCTGAATTGGAGCAATTTTAGGTGGAAGAACCAATCCATTATCATCCCCATGTACCATAATAACCCCACCAATAAGTCGAGTGGATACACCCCAAGATGTGTGAAACGGATAGGATTGCTCATTATTTCTGTCAAGATAAGTAATATCAAATGCTTTAGTAAAATGTTGACCTAAATTGTGGGAAGTTCCAGATTGCAAGGCTTGTCCATCATGCATTAAGGATTCCATGGTATAGGTTGCTTGTGCTCCAGCAAATTTCTCTTTTTCACTCTTTTGCCCAACGACCATGGGAATTGCTAGATTGTTTTCAGCAATTTCCCTATAAATGCCTAACATTTGCATTGTTTCCCTTTGTGCTTCTTCTGGTGTTTCATGTAATGTGTGACCTTCTTGCCACAAAAATTCTGACGTACGTAGGAAAGGACGTGTTGTTTTTTCCCATCTTACTACAGAACACCATTGATTATATAAAAATGGAAGTTGGCGATAGGTATTTAGCCATTTAGAATACATCGAACAGATAATTGTCTCAGATGTTGGACGAACACATAATCTCTCGCTCAGTTCTTTATCCCCACCATGGGTTACCCAAGCAACCTCTGGAGCAAAACCTTCGACATGTTCTGCCTCTTTTTTTAATAAACTCTCGGGAATTAGTAACGGAAAATAAACATTTTCATGACCTGTTTCCTTAAAACGTTTATCATAGGCCTCTTGAATAAGCTCCCAAATTGCATACCCATAAGGACGAATCACCATAAAACCTTTTACTGGCGAATAATCAACCAGTTCGGTTTTAGAAATTACATCAGTATACCATTGAGGAAAATCAACCTCCATTGATGTTATTTCTTTAACTTTATTGTTTTGTTTTTTTGCCATGCTATATTCCTTTCGTAGACGAAGTAAACTTTAAATACTCACTAAATAATTTTTTTGATACGTCATTTATTATATCATATTAATGAAATTGTGAAAGTAAAACACAACAACTTTCATTGTTTTTTTCTTTCAAAACAGAAAAATGATTATAATGGCACCCAATAAAAATAAAAAAAGGTGAAAAAACAGTTTGACCTGTCTTTTCACCTTATAATTTTTACGCAGTTAACTATTTCACTTCTACGCCGCCGCCAACTTCTTCGATTTTAGCTTTAATTTCTTCAGCTTCTTCTTTAGTAGCGCCTTCTTTAAGTGGTTTTGGAGCTTCGTCTACAAGTGCTTTTGCTTCTTTAAGTCCTAAACCTGTTAATTCACGAACAACTTTAATTACTTTGATTTTTTGATCTCCAGCGCTTGCTAAGATAACATCAAAATCAGTTTTTTCTTCAGCAGCTTCAGCAGCACCAGCAGCTGGAGCAGCAGCAACAGCCATAGGAGCAGCAGCACTAACACCAAACTCTTCTTCTAAAGCTTTTACTAATTCTGATAATTCTAATACTGTTAAACCTTTTACTTCTTCAATTAATTGAGTTACTTTTTCATTTGCCATTTTATAATTCCTCCAAATATTCTTTCTAAAATTTTAATTGCCTAAAAACTAGGCTTGTTTTTGTTCTGCAATAGCGTTTAAAGCCACTACCAATCCTCGCAAGTTTCCGTTTAATACGTTAACAAAACCAGAAATTGGAGCATTTAAGCCACCAAGGACTTTTGCAACCAACACTTCGCGTGATGGTAATTCTGCAAGATCTTGAACCCCTTTTACATCGAGTACTTTACCGTCAACCATCCCTGCTTTAATCTCTAAAGCTTTATGTTTCTTTGCAAATTCATTAATTAATTTTGCTGGAGCAACTGGATCAGTATCGCAGAATGCTACTGCAGTAGGACCAACTAAAACGTCTAAAAGACCTTCAAAACCAGTTTCTTTTGCCGCAAAACGCATCATAGAATTTTTATAAACTTTGTAATCTATGCCCTCTGCTCTTGCTTTAGCCCGTAACTCAGTTACTTCTTCAACATTTAATCCTCGATAATCTACGAGAATTGCTGTTTGAGCATTACGGAATTTTTCAGCAATTTCTTGGACAACCACTTGTTTTTGTTCAACTTTTGCCATATATAAGTGCACCTCCTTCTAAAAAATTTCCACCAAAAAAGCTCACTCCACAGAGTGAAGAGAGCCTAAAAATGCTAACTAAGCTTTGCTCTTCAACCTCGGTAGGAATTATGCGCTAGCACCTACTGTCTATGGATGAATGCGTCTTTGACAACGGATTTATTCTATCATTTGTCATTTTCTATGTCAAGTTGATTTGAGAATAAAATTCTCTAAATTTTGGCTGTATTAACCTTAACACCAGGACTCATTGTACTTGCAAGTGTTACACTTCTAAAATACTGTCCTTTTGCTGCAGCAGGTTTTGCCTTCTTAACTGTTTCAAGTAAGACAACCATATTTTCCAATAAAGCGGTATCAGAAAATGAAGCTTTCCCAATAATTACATGGATAATATTTGTTTTATCTAATCGATATTCTACTTTACCAGCTTTTGTATCAGCAACGGCTTTCGCAATATCCATTGTAACAGTTCCAGATTTAGGGTTTGGCATTAAGCCTTTTGGGCCTAAAACTCGACCTAAACGACCAACTTTACCCATCATATCTGGTGTAGCAATCATTACATCAAAATCAAACCAGTTTTCTTTTTGAATTTTATCAATCATGTCATCTTCACCAAAGAAATCAGCTCCAGCAGCTTCTGCTTCTTTTAACTTATCGCCTTTTGCGATAACAAGAACTTTAACTGACTTTCCTGTTCCATGTGGTAAAACAATGGCGCCACGAACCTGTTGGTCAGCATGACGGGAATCTACCCCTAACTTCACATGCATTTCAATGGTTTCATCAAATTTTGCAGTTGCAAGTTTTTTAACTTGTGCAATTGCTTCTTCAAAATCAAATAATTCTTGTTTATCAAAACTCTTTACCTGATCTTGATATTTTTTTCCTTTTTTCATTTTATCCTCCTTGTGGTTTTAGCGGTTTCCCTCCCACTTAAGGTTTCTATACCTTCTAAAATTATTCTTCGATTGTAATGCCCATGCTTCGAGCAGTTCCAGCGATCATTCTCATCGCTGATTCAACAGATGCTGCGTTTAAATCAGGCATCTTTAATGTTGCAATTTCTCTTACTTGTGCTTCAGTCACTTTAGCTACCTTTGTTTTGTTAGGTACTCCAGATCCCGATTCAATTCCTGCTGCTTTCTTTAAAAGAATTGCTGCAGGTGGTGTTTTTGTAATAAACGAATATGATCTATCTTGATAGACCGTAATAACAACAGGAATAATCATTCCTGCTTCATTTGCAGTTTTTGCATTGAATTCTTTACAGAATCCCATAATATTAACACCATGTTGACCTAATGCAGGTCCAACTGGTGGAGCTGGTGTTGCTTTACCGGCAGGAATTTGTAATTTAATAAGACCCATTACTTTTTTTGCCATGTTAACACCTCCTTCACTTTAGTATTTTTGTTTTTCTCCCGAAGGAGTAAGCATGAAGAATAGTTTTCCCTTAAGTGTTTATTTTTTCTATTTGTTCAAATCCTAGTTCAGCAGGGGTTTCCCTACCAAACATAGAAACATTGACCTTAACCTTTGACTTTTCTGGATGAACTTCTTCAATAAGCCCAGTGAAACCTTGAAGTGGTCCCTCAATCACCTTAACTTCTTCACCAACATGAAGACTAATTTCAACACGTTGCTGCCGTATTCCCATGCTTTTTAATTCAGCTTGAGAAAGCGGAACAGGCTTCGATGCAGGGCCAACAAATCCGGTAACACCTCGGGTATTTCTAACAACATACCAAGAGTCATCTGTCATAAACATTTTTATCATCACATAGCCTGGAAAAAGTTTTTTTTCTTTTACTACGCGTTTACCATTTTTTGTTTCAACAACTTCTTGGACAGGAACTTGAACTTCTAAGATCAAGTCTTCCATGTTTCTGTTTTCCACCGTCGCTTCAATGCTTGCTTTCACCTTATTCTCATAACCAGAATATGTGTGAGCAACAAACCATTGAGCCTGATCGCCTTGATTATTTTCCATGGTTCTCCCTTAACTATTTAGTGATAAATAGCGCGGCAAGTGCACCTAATCCTGAATCAACAATCCAAACGAGAAAGGCGAAAATTCCAACGATACCAGCGACAACACCAGTGTGCTGAACCAATTCTTTTCTATTTAGCCAAGTAACCTTACGTAATTCGGAATAAACTCCCTTTATAAAAGCTACAAAACGTTTGAAAATATTCGGTTTTTTACCTTTATCACTTGATTTTTTTTGATTCTTTTTTTCTTTTTTATCCACAGATTTAACAGCTTTTTCTTCTTCCCTTACAGGAATTTCAGCTGTTACTGCAGGTCTTTGTGGCTTTTCTTGGGTGTTATTTACTTTTTTTTGTTTACTATTGGCATTTTTACTTCTCTTTTTAGTTGCCATCTTAAACCTCTTTATCCATTATTTCGTTTCTTTATGTGGTGTATGCTTTTTGCAAAATCTGCAATACTTATCCATTTCTAAACGATCAGGATTATTCTTCTTGTTCTTCATGGTATCATAATTTCTTTGTTTGCACTCTGTACAAGCTAAAGTAACTTTTACTCTCATTCCAGCACCTCCTACATCCTTATATCTACACCCTCAGGAACACATAGACACACGTTCCCTATTTTCATAGTCACTAACATAGAATAACACAAAGAACTTTAGGCTGTCAATGAGAATTACAACATTTTCCTCTGTTTTTCCAAATAAAAAAAGGCACAAGGCCTTTCAAATGACTTTTAGAGTATACCATTTTCTTGATTATTAATCAAGAATTTATTAAATTTTATTTAGCTTAAGTCCCCAGTAATCACAACTAAACTCATTTCCATCAATATCAACCACCTGTGGGAGCCTCCCCCACAGTTCAAAGCCATTTTTTTTAGCTAAATTTATGCTACAAATGTTACTATCAAAAATAACAGCAATGAGATTTTTAAAGCCCAATCGTTTTCCTTCTTCAATTGCGTGTGCCATCAGCTTGGTTCCAATTCCCATTCCTCTTGCTTCACTATCGATATAATAACTGATTTCCGAGGTATATCGAAATCCTTCTCTCCCAGCTCTAAATTCAGTTAATGTAATCCATCCCATCACTTTTCCATTTATTTCTGCTACAAACATTGGATGTCTGGGACAAGAATGACCAACAAACCACTCTTTCCGCGCCTCCATGGTCGCTTTAGTCAGTTGAGCTGTGTAGGCGCGTTCTATAATAGCTTCATTTAAAATATCTAATACACGTTGATAATCTTTTTTTTCTACTAATCGTATTTTCACTTTACTTATGTCCTCTTATTTCAAAAGTCTTTCCTTAATCATTTCAGCCAGTCTTTGTATTTCATCGGTCTTTGTATCAAAAGATGTCACAAAACGGAAATACTTCTTATTGTTATACTCAACATCATGAACCATCTCTTTTTCAACTAGATAAGTCCCCACTTTTTCTGGTAAAGAAACCATCACAATATTCCCTTCAACCGGGACACAATATTCGATAAACCCTAACTTTTCTAACTCATTTTTTAATAATACCGCCATCGCATTGGCTTTTAATGCGTTTTCTTTCCAAATTTCATTTTTTACATAAGCTAAAAACTGTGCGGAAATAAAACGCATTTTTGAAAGCAATTGATTACCATGTTTAACCATGTAAGGAAGATGTTGGTTCATTTCCTTATTAAAACATACAATACACTCTCCAAACATGAGGCCATTTTTTGTTCCACCAAAGGACAAAACATCTACCCCAGTATCCGTAATTAATTCTTTAAAATTCACATCTAAGGCTACCACAGCATTGGCAATTCTTGCCCCATCCACATGGAGAAATGCGCCTTTATTATGTGCATACTCTGCAATCTCTTTAATCTCATCTGGGGTGTATAGACTTCCCATTTCCGTCAGCTGACTGATACTAATCATTTTGGGCTGCGAATAATGAATGTCCCCTTCATGTCCAAAAATACTTTCTAAATCCTGCACCTTTAGTTTTCCATTAAGATGAGGAACGGTTACAATACGAGAGCCTGAAAAATTTTCAAAAGCTCCAGTCTCAGGCCCATTGATATGCGCTGTATCCACACAAACCAATGATTCATAAGAACGTAAAAAACTTGCATTAGCCAAAACATTGGCACCTGTCCCATTAATGACAAAATGTACTTGACTTGGAGAACATCCAAACGTCTCTCCAATTGCTTCCTTTGCCTTAAAGGTTAAATGGTCTTCACCATAAGCTGGCGCATGTTCATTATTGGCTTCAAGCAGTGCCTCCATAATTAGTGGATGCACACCCGAAGCATTATCACTTAAAAATAATTTCATGAATTTCTCCTAAAATATAACCAAATTTGTGTAATAAACTTTCAAATATCAAGATTTTTATTTTCTTCCAATTTTGTTTTTCCAAGCAATCACTGCTGTCCCCAACAAAAGTAGGATGATCACGCCAATCGTTGTAATATATGGGGAAAGAACCATGGTTATCCAAGCAATTAAGATTGGAGAAACAAGAACAAAAACCAATAATCCCAGAACAATAAAAATATATTTTTTATATTTTTCCATTTTTCCCTCAACTTTTTTGAATGTTTCTAACATAAAAGCACCGTCAAAAGACGATGCTTGATTCTTTTTTATTAATACACAATAACAGGATCACCCGCTTCTATATTATAAAAAATAGTTTCTGCTGCAGCATATGGGGTATTAACACACCCATGGGATCCATTATTGACATAAATACTGCCGCCATAAGACCCTCTCCAAGAGGCATCATGAACCCCAATATCCCCATCATAAGGCATCCAATAGTTCACATGAGAAGCATAATCTTCACCTTTTAAAACAACATCGGTTGCTTTATAGGCCAGTTGGAAAAATCCAGAAGGCGTTCCATAACCACCGGCCAAGCTCCCAGTAACAACATCCGTGTCAACGACAAGTGCTCCGTTTTTATAAAACCACATATGCTGATCACCAATGCTGATTTCTAGATAGGTGTTTCCGTAATCTCTTTCACCATGGCTAACGCCCCTTGATGCATAAACAGGTTCTCGGGTGACTCCCTGACCTGCTTTTAATATCGATAAAAGCTCCTCAAGTTCACCATCGATATCAATGAGCCATCCATAGTCTCCTCCTCCAACCGCAACAACACTACCAAAACTTGTTTGGAAATTTCTCGTTTTATCATACGTATCATATTTATCAGAAAGTCCATTGAGATATGCTTTTGCTAATTCTGAATTAACGATCACATTCATATTTTCATCAACACCTAACCATGTATTGATGATATCTTTATTCAGTAATTCGCTTGCATCACCAAAAGTATAAGTCACTACTGATTTTATGTACTGATTCATAATCCTATTGGCTTCAATCACTTGAGGCGAATCTTTCTCAAAGGAAGTTCCCAAATAGCACTCTTCCTGTTCTAAATCTAGGTTGTCTTTACTCTCTTCAATTCCTAGTTTTACGGCCTTTGCAAACTTGTCTCCATCCAATTGATTACCTAGATGGCCTTCCACAATATTATAAGAAATACCATCATAAACAGGTCGAGCACTTTCAGCTTTCACAATATCTGGTCCAGAAATCATTTGCAATTCCTTAATGCTCTGTTCTAATAATGTGTTATCGTAAACCACAGGAACCGTCATGGTAAGGTCTCCTGAAAACAAAGAAACTGGCCATGCAAAGGGGTTCTGCTTTTGCACAAGTTTTTCTACTTCACCTGATCCTTCAATTTTTAAATTGATTTTTTTTCCTACGATTTCCTCAGTTTTTCCATTTCTCCCTTTAAGAACAAGGCGATAATCTTTTTCAAGTTCTTTTAACGCTTCTTCTACCAGTGCCACAGATTGCCCTGAAACATTCATACCATTAACAAAGGTATTAAACTCGAAGTGTCCCATAAAATAGACCGTTAATCCAAGATAAACCCCTAGCAAGGATCCAAAGATAATTCCCAAAACAACCATTAGTCTTTTCTTAACCCTTTTGGGGGGAGTTACTATTTCTTCCTTTGGTTGAGCTTTAGTTCCTTCGGGCTGAGCTTCCCAAAACTCCTTAACATTTGAGCTTTCAAAGGGTCCTTCGCCTCCATCATTTTTACCGTCTTGCATTTCTTTCGAAATGATTTCAGATTCCCCTAAATCACTTTGATTCGAGGTTGCCTCCACTTTATTTTCTTCGTTTCCTTTAGAAATTTCATCGTAATTGTTATCTTTCATTGGTATCTCTTTTCTATATAATAAAAAACTAACCCATTATCACTGGCATCAGTTATTCACAACACTATCTTTTTTTCCCTGTTCCTAATATTTGCATGGTGCACCCGAGAGGATTCGAACCTCCGGCACGCAGTTTAGGAAACTACTGCTCTATCCACCTGAGCTACGGGCGCACAAATTAGAATTATTATAACAATAATTTATTTAAATGAAAAGTTTTTTTCAATATAATTTAAAATTTAAACAATTCATAAGTATAAAGTTTTATTATTTTCATTGGCCAAAATTGTGTTTAACATGAACGTATTTTATAATATACATCCTATTTTTTTTGTGATATCATTAAACTCATTATTTAAAGTATTGAGAAAGGAACACCTATGAAATTAAAAGAACTTAAAAAATGGCAAAAGATTAAATTGTTTTTTAGTGTTTTGGGAATCGGAATTTTTTGTATTATTTTTTTAACACTTACCACCCTCACACTATACAACGATAAAATAAATGAAGAGAGTTACTGGACTTCCGGTTTGCTTCCCTCTCCTGAAGCAGTCGAAATCGCTGATATTTTGAGTCCAAACGCCACGGTTGTAAGTGTTGGAACCTATTTAGAAAATATCAAAGAGATTAATCTAAAAAACTCTCTTTATCGTCCGGTAATGTTGGTTTGGTTTCGTTGGGAGGGGGATCCCGACCTTGATATGATGAATAATTATAGAATCTATAAAGGAACCATCAACAAGCAAGAAGTTGTTAAAGATTACCATGAAAATAATATTAATTATCAGTTAATACGTATTGATGTAAGCATCACCAAAAACTATTGGACAAAGCGTTTTCCTTTGGAGTCCCATCAAATCCGTTGCTACATTGAATCGGAGATTCCAGCAAATAAAGTCGTTTTTATTGACGACAAAGAAAATAGTGGGTATAATCCTTCCCTTGGAATTTCGGGATACGCCTTGACCCGTGTCGAAACTGGCGCCCTTCCCTTTGCCTATGAATCCAATCATGGGGATCCAGAATTTGCTGGAACCGTTGACGTAAATTACGAACACGTTACAGCTGTTGAACTAAATCGTGACGGATTTGGACTTTATCTAAAGTGTTTTATCGCCCTTTTAGGAACCTGCACCTGGGTGCTTATTATTCTATTTATTTGTACCTACCATAAAGTTGATCCATTAAGTATGATTCCAGCGGCACTCTTTGGAACTGTTTCAAATATCCTCATCGGCGCCAACCTTTTACCTGATGCCCTAGATGCTGGCTTACTTGAATATGTAAACATTTGGGGGATTATGACCATTCTATCTGTTGCTATTACAATCATTACTATCAATCGTATCCGAGCTAAATATGAAGATCGAGACTTTGCCATGTATTATGGAAGAGTGATGTTTTCTCTTATTCTCTTTTTTGTTCTTCTCGGTAATATTCTATTACCTCTTTCAGCTTACATTTTTTAGACTTGGATAAGGAGAAAACCACTTCAATGAGAGAACAGATTTACCGTATTGTTGGAAGGGATAATTTACAAGATAAATACAGTAAAAGCTACGATGTTTTTATTATGGTTGTGGCACTCCTTAGTGTCACACCATTGATGTTTAAAACTACAAATCCTTTTTTAGAAATGCTAGATGTTATTACTGTATATATTTTGTTTCTAGATTATATTTTTAGATGGATCACCTGTGACTTCACTAAGAAGAAAAACTCTAAAACCGTCTTTTATATCTATCCCTTTACCCCATTTGCTATTTTAAATTTAGCCTCACTCCTACCTTCCTTAGGTTTGTTAGGGCCAAGTTTTAGGATTTTAAGATTATTTCGGATTGTCATTGTTCTACGTTACTCCAAAACTTTTATTTATATTAGCAATGTTTTTAAAAATGAACGCAAAACACTTGGATATGTCCTTATCATTGCATTGTTTTATATTTTCATTTCAGCCTTAGCTATGTTTTCTTATGAACCTGAAACCTTTGATTCTTTTTTTGATGCTCTTTACTGGGCAACTACAGCCTTAACAACTGTTGGGTACGGAGATGTCTATCCTCTTACCGATGTTGGGAAATTTATTAGTATGATTTCTTCTCTCTTTGGAATAGCCGTGATTGCATTGCCTGCCGGGATTGTGACTGCTGGATTTTTAGAGGAAATTAATGCTGAAAAAGTTAATCAATCAAAAAAAAATGAAAGGGAAGGTGATAAAGAAAGTGACTAAAAAAAAGCGTTATTTAATCCTTATGATTTTCAGTGCACTGTTAAACCAAATACTTTTTACACTTGCCGCAACGTTTGAGTTGCCTTTCTGGTTAGACCTTCCTGGAACGGCATTGGCTGCGCTGATTTTGGAACCAACCGCAGGTCTTCTCGTAGGATTTGCAAATAATTTTTATGAAGCCATCTATTTTAGAGACAGTACTGCCATCATTTACTATGCTGTTAGTGCTGCCGTTGCCTTAATCGTTGGGATTAATATGCGTGTCGAAGGCAAAATAAGATGGCAACGTATTTTTTCAACCCTTGTCCTTATCATTTTTGTGACATCATTTCTAAGCACGCTTCTTCTTTTTTTAGAATCCAATGGGGTGCTTATCGAAAAATGGGAAATCTTCTACTACTCCATTGCAATTGCCAATGGATTTCCAGAAATTTTATCCGTTTTTTTCGGAATCTTTGTTGTTAAAGTGTATGACACTCTCGCCTCGACACTCCTTATTATTGCTATCTTTTTTCTTCTTCCTAAAAAACTTAGATATAGCGAAGAAGAATTGTCCCTTCCTAAGTAAAAACTTTTTCGTGTAATTCAACTTTTAAAAAGGGTAGTCGTGGTTTAAATCGACTACCCTTTTATTTCTTTTAAATATTTTAACTCGTATTTAATTATCAATGTCCACATCAACATCGTATTCATATTTTTTTCCAGCAAAACTAAAACTTACTTCATACGCCTTGTATCTATTTTCCCTAAATCATATTACTTTGTACATTTGTTTCGATCATCTCTGATTCCCAAACACAAAACTACAGCTACTAAACCTAAAACTAACATGAGCTGATAAGTAAGTCCAAAATTACCCGTTATTTTTTGAAAATAACCTCCCAGATAGTTTCCAATCATTGACCCTAATCCAAGGGATAAATTGAGAAGTCCAAAGAATTTTGCTGTTTTCTCTGGCGGCAATACACGGGACACATACGTTGGATGCAAACCAAAAATACCATTATACGCGAGTCCAAAAACAAAGCAAGCGAATAAAACTCCAACACTGTTTTGAAAAAAAACAATAGCGCCTATCGAAATTACTGAAATCCCATAGGTCATGACCATTGCTTTTTTTGCAGAAAAGCGATCTGCTAAAACCCCAGCAATAAAACCACTAAAAATCCCAACAAAACCAAAGATGCTCCAAGCCAAACCAGAGATCTCTTTGCTTAACCCAAAGTCCTCTTTCATAAGAGGCACAATATAACTCTGAAATGGTATTAAGTATAAACCCGAAACGATCAGTAAGATAATTAAGAAAAAATATGATTTCTTCTTTCCGACCAAATTTTCTACTTTAGTTGAAACAACAGATCTTTCAATTTCTAGCGATTCTTTATTCCCTACTAAAATAATTCCAGAATTATCCCTTTTTAAATAATAAATCCAACAGGTGCCAATTAATCCTAAAACAATGCTTATAATTCCAAAAATAATCCATACACTTTGCCATGATTCATTCATTAATATTTTCGGGATTAAAAATCCATTGATAATTAGACCAAAAGACGTTCCGCTAGCAATAATACCTAAACTTTTTCCTCTATTTTGTTCTCCAATGTTTTCCGAAACAAATTCCACCATAGGAATCCAAGAAAGTGCAGCAAAAATCCCTTGAAGACCGACAACAACCAAAATAACCCATGGATTATTTACAAACCCTAATAGCAAAACACTTATACCACACAAAAGAACCGATCCCGTGATCAAGAATCGTACACTCACATAACTGCAAAGAACTCCTCCTAAGAGGGAAAATAACAGATATGCCCCTTGATGAACTGCGTTAATACGACCAATAAACTCATAATCTAAGTTTAGACTCATAACAATTTCCGGTGTAATCATCGCAAAAATATATCGTCCAAAAGCAAACGTTATGGTAATAAAACTGGTAAGGCAGATAACATAAGTTAATTCTCGTTTTTTATTTGACATTGTTATTCTCCAATTTTCTTCAAATTTAATTTCTTACAACCGTTCTAATAATCGTGTAAAAATCATTGGAAGCTCCTAATAAAATCTGGTTTGACATTTGATCGATCATAACTCCCTTTATAACCTCATTATTTTCAAAGTACTCCTTACTTCGCCGACTAATACTAAATCCCAATAGAATTTGCAAATGTACCCACTTACTAAACTCAGGAAATTCTTTTAGCATAAACTTCAATCCAATATTTTTTGCCATTTCTAATATTTCTTCTTCAAGTTCTTTATAAACATTGTCAAAGTCTTCATAAATTAGCATTTTTGTGTCGTTACATAAATTTCGAAAAACAGCTCCCTTATTAAAACGTAGTGGAATTTCAATCATTTTTTCACCTTTCCCATCCTTTCATGCAGAAATTTATGATGCATCATAAAACAATAGAAGCGCAAAATCTATGCCAATTATTATTCCCTTAAAATGCTTTTTCTATGATTTTAAGCCCGTTTTTCCTATTTTATTAAGAAATAACACTGCTGATTCCTAAAAATTTTGTAACAAAAAATAGAAAGTGTCTAAAATACTTGCAAAGCAATTTTTTTAGACACTTTCTAGGGATCATTCTTTCGAAGTTTGCATTTTTACTGTATAGTATTATTGCGCTTATTGTCTTGCTCCATATTTTCGAAGCTTATTTTGAAGATTTTGTCTTGAAATTTTTAAACATTTTGCGGTTTTTGTAATATTACCATTATTGTTTTTTAATTGTCTGAGGATAACTTCTCTTTCAAAATCGTCTAACTGTTCTTTTAAACCTATTTCATGATTACTAAATGGAAATTTTTCGACTTTTTTCAAAAACCCCTGTGAAAGATGTTCCATATCAAGAACCTCAACATTCTCATCAACCAAATAAAGTGTTTCCGTAATCATATGCTTAAGTTCTCTCACATTTCCTGGCCATTGATATTCAAGAAAAATTCTTTTTAGAGTTGGTGAAATATCCATCGTTCTTTTATTTAAAAAAACAGCCCCTTCATATAAATAATGATTAACCAGTTTTAAAACATCCTCTCCTCGATTCCTTAATGGAGGAATTTCAATACTAAAAACAGCCAGGCGATAATATAAATCTGATCTCAAACGATTTTCTTTTAAAGCGGTTTCGGGGGATTCATTTAAAGCTCCAATAATACGAACTTTTGAGTCAATCTCTTTTATCCCTCCTACTTTCATGAACTTTTTCATCTCTAAGACCCTTAACAACTTTCCTTGTAAATTAAGACTCATTGAATTAATCTCATCTAAAAAAACAGTCCCGCCTGAGGCCGTTTCAAAAAGTCCTTTTTGCTCAAGTGCACCTGTATAAGCACCTTTGCATGTGCCAAAAAGGGTGCTCTCTAAGAGATTTTCAGGAATTGCACCGCAATTTATAGGAATAAAGGGTTTATCAGAAACCAAACTTCTGTTATGTATACTCTGGGCAAAGACTTCCTTCCCTGTTCCTGTTTCGCCTGAGATTAAGACCGACGCCATTGTCTCCGCAACCACTTTAGCTTGCATGATTGATTTTGCAATTTCAAAGCTATCGCCGATCATGTTTTCAAATCTGTATTGGGTTCCATTTTTTAATTTTTCCTCTTTCAACCTATCTACCAATCCGTTCTTTGATATTATTGATTTTCCTATATTCTAGAGATCTTGTGCTTCTTCGATTTCCTTTTTTATTTGCTCGTCAAACAAACGTTGCCGTTCTAACGCAAATCCAATTTGGGTAAGCAACATTTTAAGGAATGATTTTTGTTTTGAAGATAAGGGAGCTTCTAAAGATGCGATTCCCAAAACGCCTAATACCTTTCCTTGAAAAATAATTGGAATATAGTATCCCTTTGCTCCAGATAAAGTATCTGTTCCCAAACCTCCAGGTTTTCCGTTTGTAAAGACCCAATACGCAACCGCTTCTTCTTCCTTTTCTAGTAAATAACTTTGATCAACCTCTCCTTGCTTCGGAGTAAAAACACCATGGGCAGACAAGCCTTCTTTTTTATAATAAAAAATGACCGATTGTTCAAATATTTCAATTAAAAAATCATTTGTTAAACTGATTATATTTTCTAAACCCGTCGTAATCGATAATTTTTGATTGATGCGATATAAAATTTCAGTCCGTCTTTCCCCTTCAATCGCTGCCTTTGCTTCCATTTTTATTCCATTTGTTAGTGCGCTTGTCATCAATGCCACCATAAGCATACTAAAAAAAGTGACTGGATAAGAAGCCTGAAACCCATAAAATTTCAGATATGGAGGCGTAAAGAAAAATGTAAATAATAAAACGCCCATAATCGACCCTAAAATCCCATACAAATACCCATTGGTAAGTCGGGATATGATGACTACCGATAGAATATAAATCATAATGATGTTTTGATCTTCTACATGATAATAGAATAAGATTTCTGAAATAACTGTCGCCAAAATTAAAATGGTAAGTAAAATTCCGATATCTCTCCAAGAGAATGAAAAGGTATTTTTGATACTTTGATTGGTTTCCAAGAATTTCTTTTCTTTCTTTTCACTATGGGAATCGTAGGGAATCATATGAACATCTATTTCAGGGGAATACCATAGCAACTCATCTTCCAGTCCCCCATGAAAAAAAAGCTTCTGAATTCCCCTTTTTATTGGTTTTCCAATAACCACATTAGTAATTCCAGAAAGTTTTGCATATTTTGAAATAACTAATGCTAAATCATCACCTTGCAATATAACAATTTCCCCTCCAAGCATTTCAGCTAAATCCATATTCTCTTGAAGGCTCTTTTCCTCTTCTTTGGTTAAGAATTCCCCACGAATTGGTTTTACATATAATGCAACCCACTGACATCGGAATGCCTCTGCCATAATTGCTGTGGTTCGTATGCATTGAGCCGTCGAAGGTGACGGACTGACACAGACCATGAGTTTTGAAAACACTGCTTTCCCATGCTTTCCTATGGTAATATCTCGGGTAATGCGATCTGCCACCCGACGCATTGCTATCTCCCTTAAGGCTGCAAGGTTTTCGTAGGTAAAAAAGCTCTTTAGCGCAAGCTGTGCTTTTTCACGAACATATATTTTACCTTCCTCAAAACGCCTCAAAAGCTCTTCTGGATCAATGTCAATAAGTTCGATTTTATTAGCACTATCTAAAAAATAATCTGGAACCCGTTCTTTAACAGATATTTTAGTTATTTCACCCACCACATCTTTAAGGCTTTCCACATGCTGAACATTTATGGTCGTATAAACATTAATCCCAGCATTTAATAGCTCTTCAATATCTTGATATCTTTTTTTATTCCGAAATCCTGGTGGATTCGTATGGGCTAATTCATCAACAAGAATTAGTTCAGGATGAATTTCAAGGGCTTTATCGAGATCAAAATCCTTCAACCGAATTGTTTTATAATTAATCTCTTGAGGCGGTAAAACCGTTAATCCATCCATTAGAGCAATTGTTTCTGGACGCGAATGTGGTTCCACATACCCAACTAAAACATCTACCCCTCGTCGTGATTGGACTTTAGCCTCTTCTAACATTGCATAAGTCTTTCCAACCCCAGCCGAATAGCCAAAAAAAATTTTTAGCTCACCTTTAGCTTTTGATCTCATTTTTTCCAAAAGCGCATCAGGATCTGGTCGCTCCTCCCAATTCATAACAACTTCCTCCCTCCTTCGTTATTTAAAGCCCCTAATTTAATCCATCTAATGCCTTATTGACCATCAAAACATTAACCACCGGTTCCCCTAAAAATCCAAGGATTGGTGCTTTTGTGTATTTATCAATCACTTTCTTAACCTCATCAATAGAAAGACCTCTTTCGCGTGCAATACGATCAATTTGATATTCCGCACCAGCTAAAGAAATCTCGGGATCAACTCCTGACCCTGAAACAGTGACTAAATCCATTGGAATCTCTTTTTTATTTTCAGGGTCCAGTTCTTGCCACCAAGCAATTCTTTTCTCAACGAATGCTTTTTGTTCAGAACTCACCCCTGAGATATTCGATGGTTTCCCATTAGGCATTGTAGGTCTCCCAATTAAATACTGAGGGTCAGAAAAACTTTGCCCAATAATTTCAGATCCTAGAATCACAGAAGTATTCTGATTTTTCACCTCTAAAATACTTCCATTTGCTTGAAACGGAAAAAAGAGCTGAGCAATTCCAGTAACAAAAAGGGGATAGATGCCACCACAAATGATTGTCAAAATCAAAAAAGAACTCAACACAGGGCGAAAAAATTCTAAATTTTTATTTTTACTCATCTTTCACACCTCATACAAACTTAAAATATGTCAAAATCAAATCAATTATTTTAATGGCAATAAATGGTGTTATAATTCCACCTAGCCCATAAATTAATAAATTTCTTTTTAGCAATTTATTCGCTGGAAGTTCCCGATATTTTACGCCTTTCAAAGCTAAAGGGATAAGTGCTAAAATAATAAGAGCATTATAAATAATGGCTGATAGAATTGCACTTGTTGTACTGGTTAACCCCATTAAGTTAAGTACAGTCAACTGGGGATAAATCCCAAAAAACAATACTGGAATAATTGCAAAATACTTGGCAATATCATTGGCAACACTAAAGGTTGTTAAGGCACCTCGGGTCATCAATAGCTGCTTTCCTATCTGCACAACTTCAATCAATTTTGTGGGACTCGAATCTAAATCAACCATATTTCCAGCCTCTTTCGCTGCTTGTGTTCCTGTATTCATTGCAACTGCAACATCTGCTTGTGCTAAGGCTGGGGCATCATTGGTTCCGTCTCCTGTCATTGCAACTAAATGTCCTTTTGCTTGATAATCCCGTATTAATTCTAATTTTCCTTCTGGTGTTGCTTCCGCTAAAAAATCATCTACCCCTGCTTCCGCCGCAATTGCAGCCGCAGTAACTGGATTATCACCTGTAATCATAATCGTCTTAATTCCCATTTTTCTCATATCTTTAAAACGTTCTTTTACCCCATTTTTTACAATGTCTTTTAAATAAACAACACCATAAATTTGGTAATTTTTCACAACAACTAAAGGGGTTCCACCTTGTCCTGCCACCCAATTAACAAGATCATCACATTGCTTTGGATAGTCGTAGCCCTGATTAATAACATAATTTTTTATGGTCTCTGCAGCACCTTTTCGAATCATGGTTTCTCCAAAATCAATGCCACTCATTCTCGTCTTAGCAGTAAAATCAATAAAGGTTGCATCTAATCTCACCAGATCTCTACTACGGATGTTAAACCGCTCTTTTGCCAAAACAACTATGCTCCTTCCTTCAGGTGTTTCATCCGCCAAGGAAGAAAGTTGAGCTGCATCTGCAAGGGCTTCTTCTTCAATCCCGTCAATGGGTAAAAAAGCGCTTGCTTGTCTATTTCCTAGGGTAATCGTTCCTGTTTTATCAAGAAGAAGAACATCGACATCCCCAGCAGCTTCAATCGCCCTACCACTCATTGCTAAAACATTTGCTTGATTTAAACGACTCATTCCAGCGATTCCTATGGAGGATAGTAATGCTCCAATGGTTGTTGGCGCTAGGCAAATCAGTAATGCAACTAAATTCGTAATGGATACAGCTTCCCCTTGTCCCGATTGTATGCTTGAAAATTTTGAAAATGGAAACAACGTTATCGTGATTCCAAGAAAAATAATGGTTAAAGTTACTAATAGGATTTGCAAAGCAACTTCGTAAGGTGTTTTTTTCCGTGAAGCCCCTTCAACCATTGCAATCATTTTGTCTAGAAAGCTTTTCCCTGCTTCAGCAGTCACTTTTACAATCAACCAATCTGAAACTAAGCTTGTTCCGCCAGTTACGGCACTACGATCCCCTCCGGATTCTCTAATAACAGGGGCTGATTCTCCTGTAATAGCACTTTCATCTACACTTGCTGCACCCTCTACCACTTCACCATCCATAGGAATTTGCTCACCCACTTTTACTAAAAAGAAATCTCCTTTTCTTAGTTGGGAAGCTGAAATTTCTGTAAAAGATGCATCTCGTTCTGGTTTCTCCAGTTTTTTAGCAACCACATCTTTTCTAACACTTTTTAAGCTTTCTGCCTGTGCTCGTCCTCTTCCTTCAGCTAAGCCTTCTGCAAAATTAGCAAATAACACAGTAAACCAAAGAATCAGTGAAATGACAAGTGTGTAAAGAGGATTTGCATCTTTAATATCAAAGAGTGAAAAAACAAAAAGAAACAAAGTCAAAATTCCTCCAAGATAAACCACAAACATCACTGGATTTTTAATTTGTACCCTTGGCGTTAATTTTTTTATGGCTTGGCTCATGGCATCAAATAATATCTTTTTATTTATTACATTTTTATTCATTTAATCCCCTTCCTAAACTAATGAAGTGAAATAATCTGCAATAGGTCCAAGGGCTAGCGTTGGTAAAAAGCTCAACGCCCCAATGAGCAAAATAATTGCAATTACTAAACCAACAAACAAAATGCTTGTTGTTGAAAGCGTTCCTTCACTAACAGGAATTGCTTTTTTTCCTGCTAAATGACCTGACAAATAAATAATGGCCCCCATTGGAATAAATCTCGCCACAAGCATAATGACTCCTAAAGTTAAGTTGCTAAAAAGGGTATTTCCGAGATAGCCACCAAAAGCGCTCCCATTATTTGCTCCTGCTGATGTGAAAGCATAAAGAATTTCAGAAAAACCATGGGCACCTGTATTTGTAAGCCAGGTTTGCGCTTCTGGCGTCATGGTTCCTAATGCTGTCCCAAATAAGATTGTCAACGGTGGAACAAGAATCACAATACACACCATCTTCATGTCAAAAGGCTCAATTTTTTTCCCAAGGTATTCTGGGGTTCGTCCTACCATTAATCCCCCTATAAAAATTGCCAACATTGCAAATGCAATCATTGCATAGAATCCTGATCCTACCCCTCCAAATATGATTTCACCTAACTGCATAAGAAAAATAAGTGCGCCTCCACCAAAGGGAGTAAAACTATCTAACATCGCATTTACCGAACCATTTGATGCTGCGGTTGTTGCCACTGCCCAAAGAGCAGATCCGCCAATACCAAAACGTATTTCTTTTCCTTCCAGATTGCCATTAGAAGCTACACCCTGAAATTGTGGCCCTAAATTGACTTCGCTAAAGGTTACTACAATCAAAGCGCTAATAAAGATAATAAACATTATGATTAAAATAGTCCGCCCCTGTTTCATATCCTTTACTGCCTTTCCAAAGGTGAAGCACAAAGAAACTGGAATTAAAATGATTGCGATATTTTCAATGAAATTTGATAAAAATGTTGGGTTTTCAAATGGAAAAGCTGCATTAGTTCCAAAAAATCCACCGCCATTGGTTCCTAATGCTTTAATCGCAATTTGACTTGCCGCAGGCCCTAGTGGTACCACTAATTCAGTACCATCTTGTAAACTAAAACCCGTTAAGTAGCCACTAAATGTCTGAACCACCCCTTGGGTTACCAAAATAATTGCCATTACTATTGAGAGTGGCAGGAGCAAATACAAAATAATCCTTACTAAATCCTCCCAAAAATTCCCAATTTCTTCTTTTTTCACAAAAACAAATCCACGAACAAGGGCAAAGAAAACAGCGATACCAACCCCTGCTGAGAAAAAGTTTTGTACCGTTAACCCCATAAATTGAGAAAAGTAAGATAGGGTGATTTCCCCACTATACGCCTGCCAGTTTGTATTCGTAACAAAGCTAGCTGCGATATTAAAAGCTAAATCCCAGGTCACCCCTGAAAATTTTTCTGGATTTAGGGGTAAAAAACCCTGAAATAATAGAATAAAGAATAAAAAAATAAGTCCTACACTGCTAAAAAGTATTACAGAGAGGGTGTATTCTTTGGCGGTCATTCCCTGTGGGCTAGCAATACCCATCCCTTTGTAAATGCGCTTTTCAATGACGTGCAAGAAATTTAAACCCTTAATTTTCTTTTGATTCATTATCTTTTCAATGTAAATTCCCAATGGCCATGCTAAGAATACTACCACAATTATAAAAATGCTGTCTTGAATAATAATCCCTCTCATAAATTTTCACCTTTAAATAAAACATAGAAAAGATAGCCCATTAAGCATAATCCTAAAATTCCTACGGTAATAATGACAAATTCCATAAACAAAACCACTCCCTTCTAAAGAGTATTATACCTCTCATTTTAGAAAGTATCCATAGAATTCAAGTTTTTTCACCTATTTTCTGTTTAATTAAAAAAGACAAAAAACTACACGAGTTCTTTGTCCTTTCAGCTTTATTTTCTGTTCAAGCTGATCAACATTTTAGACTTTGGATTTTCATTATATACTGTCTTAGTCTTTTCTTATTCTCTACCTCCTACTCTTAAATCTCATCTTTTTATCAATTATTAAACTTTTTTAAACTGTTAAACCCATAACAAATAAAAAAACAGAATCTTCATTTTCATCCCAATAGGACTTCATATATTCAGTATTTTCATCCTTCTCAAGCCCTTGTTCTATTCGACTATCCCAGTAACTGATTTTTTCAGATTTTACTTCCATAATTCTTTTCTCCTCATCATAGATTATTGTTTTAAATTCCTCTATTTTAGTTGTAAATACCATAGTTGTGTACAAATTCATTAACTGCTCTAAAGTTTTCTGGAATAACATCATTTAGTGTCAATAATGATTTATCGGTGGTAAATAAATACCCACCACCAGGTGCTCCTTTGTCGATTATTTCTTTAGCCACATCAATGCATTGCTGTGGTGTTCCAGTTCTTAAAATACTTAATGGCATATTTCCCATAATACACATATTTTTTCCTAATTTCTCTTTAACCACTCCCAAATCATCCTCTTCAAAATATCCAATAATCCCTTTTTTAGGCAAATCTTGGAGAAACTCATAATAGCGTGTCCAATTTTTTTCGAAAAAAATCTGTATTGAATAGCCAGCCTCAATTATTTCTTCCACAAGTGCTTTAAAACTTGGCCAATACAATTTTTCAAAATCTTTGGTTCTTAAATAAGAAGGCATATGCAACGGCATAAAAACCGAAGCAATTGTCCCAGGTGTTGGGTTTGAAAGCTTTGCTAATTTTGCCATCAGTGGAATTGCCGCTTCCGCTGCTTCTTTCACTTTTTCTGGACAACGTCTTACATCCATTGATATTCCACTAAACCCCCTTAGTAAGTCTGCAAGAAAATCAAAAGGTGCTTCCATAATTCCTCTTCGAATATTAGGAACTCCATATTTATTTGCTAACGCAATATTTCCTGCTACTATTTTTCCTGTTACTCTATTGTTTGCATTAATTGCTCTCCCCCAGTTTAATCCCCCTTCAATACCGCCTTCTCCAAGCCTTGGATAAAGACGAGGCACCACGGTTTCAACAATGCATTTGTATGGATCTTTAATAAACAGATCGTACTCTTCTGGAAATAAACCAGAAACTTCTGGATGTTGCACTGATCCATCACGCTCATTTTGAACAAAAGATTTTGCTTCCATTGTTTTATAAAATAATGGAAATCTCCCCATGTATCCTCCTGCATCAAAATAAAAATCTTCATATACTTTTGCAAATGCTTTTTCCAACAAATCTACATTCCACAAAGCTTCTTTCATATTAAATCCAGCATATTGAATTGCAAAAGTTGGATCAACTTTACAGACAACTGGAATACGATCTGGAATTTCTAAATTAATCGCTTTTTGACAACGCTCTAAACTCTCCTGATATTTACGACTCATAGTCACTTTCCACTCTCCTTATTATTTGTTAATGTCACCTATTATCACTGAATCATCTTGCCTAAATGGTGTCCTTGTGCTATTCTGTTTTAAAAACGACAAAGGAGATTATCCATGTACAATAAAGGTGTTCACACTAGAAATTTAATTTATACAACTGCAAAAGAAACTTTTTATGAAAAAGGTTATTCTAAAACTACCATCAAAGATATCGTAACAACAGCTGATGTCCCCCTTGGTCTCTTTACCTATTATTTCAAAACAAAAGATAAAGTTGTCCAACGTATTTATTCAGAATTTATAACAAAAATTGACCTTAGAATCGCTGAGTCTCGAACGAAGGGAATCACAAACTCCGTCATTCGACACGCCGTTTTATCTTGGATTTACTATGATATTATTCTAAACGATTCTAATAATCGTCAATTTTATTATGAAACTTTAAAAAATAAATCAAACTATCGGATTCTTAATAAATCCATCGGTAAAATCTATTCTCGTTACTTAGAAGACTTCAATCTTCAAATTACACCCGAAGCTTTCTCAAATACTCTACTCGTTGATTTTGGTGCCCGAAGAGAAGTTTTCTTTAATTATTTCGAAAACTCCGCTCACTGCTCGCAAGACGAACTTGTTTTTTTAGTGAATGGCATTGTTCCCCGAATGTTTGGAATTAATCAAGAAAAAGTAAACCATTGCCTTTCTCAGGGCATTGAAATAGGAAAAGTGATCGAACATCATGATTTATCTTTTCTGATTTAAAGACTCAAAACCAGAATCCAAATTGACATTAAAAAAGCCAATGAAATTAATGTTAATATACCAGATCTTGCCATATCAAGCATCTTATAATAACCTGTTGAATAAGTTAATAATGGCACCGAATCTAAAGGTAAAATCATGCAACATCCTGCATAAGCGCATAATGGGACAATAACAACGATCGGATCCAATCCGAGTGTATTTGCAAGAATCATCAAAGGGATTGCTAAAGCCGAAACCAAGGCTGGTGCAATAGGCAAAATTAATTGCATTCCAAAAACAAAAATCCCCATGAAAAATACTAAGTACCCCAAAGAAATTCCAGTGGCCTCCCCCAAAATTGATTCGACTAACCACTGGGCAACGCCATGAGTTACAATAAGATTTCCCATACACATAACAGCCCCAATGAGTAGAATAATATCCCAACTCACTTCCTTTGAAAAACTCTTCCACTCTAAAATCTCAATTCCAGGTAAAAACATGATGATCATCCCTACAATTGCAATCATGGTTGGGTCTAAAACTGTTATCCATGAACTTAGAATCCATAAAATTAGCATGCCCCCAATAATCACACCTACAAGAATTTCTTTTGAACTTGGACTTTCTAAAGTTTTAAGTTTTAAAATAAAATCATCAATTTTTTCTTTTTCTAAGTCTGCTGGTTTATAGACTTTAATAATGATCCACCATGAAATTGGCAATAGTACTAATGCTACTGGAGTCCCCACAATCATCCAATCTACAAAAGGAATCCCTTTACCTGAAAACTCTTTTAACATGCCTAACGCCATCAAATTGATCGAGCTTCCTGCTGGAGTCATCATTCCTCCAATCATTCCTGCAAAAGGAATTCCTATCATCATTGCTTTTCCAGTTCTCATTTTTTCTTCTTTAACATCAAATAATTCCAGAAATCCAAGTGCAATCCCCATAAATAAGGCTGTCGCAGGAACATTCGACATAATCGAAGAAATGAACATCGTCACAATCATAAATCCAAGAATAATTAAGTGGATGCTTTTTCCCATGGTTTCAAGAATCTTTGTTAAAATTCTTTTTGCAATTGGAACCTTAACAATCGCTGATGATATTCCAAAAGAAGCTAATACAAAAAATATCACTGGATTGGCAAAACTTGCTGTTACAGTCTTTAAAGAGCCAAGCTGAAAAAAACAAGGCAAGGTAATAATGACTAAACTCGTTATCCCTACCGGAAATGCTTCTGTTACCAATAATACAATAACAATCAGAACAAGTGCTAAAGTATTTTTCCCTAGAATATCTAACCCCAATGGCGTTGATAAAAACGAAGTTACAACAAAAATTAATATGCTTAATCCAATTCCAACGACCTTTTTTTTCATGCTAACCCTCAACCCCTTGTTAATTTTTTTATTCAACCACTTTAGGGGCATTTTTAGCTGCCATTAGTAAAAATATTCCTACTAATGGGCCTGCTGCCATAGCAACCCAAACTGAAGTAAAACTTCCAGTTGCATCTGCCATAAAACCAAAAACCGTCGGTCCAATAAGTGACGCAAATTGGAATAAACAGTTTGATGCACCAGTTGCCGTTGCCGCATATTTTATTCCCGAATAATCAATAATTAAGGAATTTAAATGAGGATTTGCTGTATAAGAAATAAATCCAAAAATAAACCCTGTAATCATTAATACATTAATTTGTGTTTGCATCCCAAAAATAAGAGTGATCACAATGAGCAATGCATAGCAGCACATCACATATTTTCGACGATCAAGTTTTAATTTATCAACCAAAAACCCAGAAGAAATAGAAGCAATAATTCCACCAAAGCTATATAGCATCATCACTTGCCCAGCGACTGATGGTTCAATTCCAAGAGATCCCATGTAGGCATTTGCCCATGTTGCTGTACCTAAAGCTAACCACATTAAAGAAAAACCTGCTAAAGCAACAAGTAAAATACCTTTAGATCTAAAAACCAGTTTTAATCCGCCAAATAAATCAACTTTTTCTAAAGATGTTTTATCTATTTTTTCTGTTTTAACCAATAAGAAAACCATTACCGCAACGACCATCGCTGCAATGCCAACAGCCGTAAAAGCGCCTTGCCAACCAGTATTTTTAAGCAAAATAGGACCAAAGAAATTGCTCAATAACAATCCTGCTGTTGGTCCAACAAGTAAAATTCCAAAAGCAATACTCCGTTCTTCTGGTTTGAAATAGCGAGCAATTACTTTCCCACAACATGCCATAATACAACCTGCCCCCAAGCCTGTGGCAATTCGTAATGCAAACCCCATTTCATAACTCGTCATAAAAGAAAGGGAAAATGTGGCTAATCCTCCAATAAGTAAAGAAATTGACATTACAAATTTCACACCAAAACGATCCGCCAAAACGCCACCAGGAATTTGAGTAATGATATACCCTGTGTAAAAAGCCGACATATAAGCGCCAGCTTGCATTTTGGATATCCCAAAACTTTCACTCATTGTTGGTATTAAAGGAGCCCAAATAAATCGTGTCATAAATGTAACCGTAAAACTCGCCAACATAATCAGCAACATAATCCATCGAAATCCAGAATTTTCCTTTGCCATTCTTTCCATCACACCCTCCACATTTTTTAAAAATTGTAAATTTGATCAAATTTATAATTTTATATTACACGAAACCCTTTCCTGTGTCAATTTGAATTTTATAATTTTATATAATTTTACAATTTTAACCACAAAAAAAACAGTTTTGAAAGATTTTATTCAAAAACTGTTTTTATAGCCTAAAATTTAACTGGAGTTTCTCCAAAGTATTTTTTCCATAGCTTTAATAAATCACTAATAATCTTAACCCCTACTGACGATATAAAAACTACTTCAGTTTCTTCTAACTCATCATTCCAAGGGTTCATAACAACAAAATCATTTACACAACTTACTTCATAGTTTCCTGCATTTGTTATAACAAATCCCTTGATTCGGTGGGTAGAAAATTTTATTTCATGAAGAAATCCACCAAACTTTTGAAAATCTAAGCATTCCATTGTTTTTAAAATATTTGTCTTTGGACGTGATTCCCAAGTATTTGCGGTTGCTTCTGAGAAAGAAGTGTCTCCAACCATTCCCTCAACCATTTCTTTTATCGGAACCTGACAAAATGAAGTTTGAATTATTTTTGTTTGAGGATTAATCCCTATAATTTTTTCCCGGATCTCTTCCAATCCCTCTTGGGTTTGTAAATCTGATTTATTAACAATCGCATGACTTGCATAACGTATTTGTTTCTCAATTGCTGGAATTACATCAAACTGTTTAAGAAAATACAAACCATCAACAATGCAAATAGATCCTAAATAATCGTATTTCTTCTTAGCTATTTTTTCTACTGTTTCTAGGATTGTCCCCATATTTGAAGGATCTGCTACTCCTGATGATTCAATAAACACAACATCTAAGTCGTAATTCAAAAATTCTGCTAAACCTTTAATAAAATTTTCTTTTAAACAAGCACAAAAAATGGATCCATTCGTCAATTCTAATAAATCAAAATCTCCATTTTTGATCAACTTTCCATCTATGCTTGTTTCTCCAAATTCATTCATTAAAACACCTATCTTCGAATCTCGATATTCTTCTAGTAGGTTTGATAGCAGTGTTGTTTTACCCGATCCTAAAAAGCCAGTCAATAAAATTAATTTCATTTTTTATTCCTTTTTAATAACCTTATTAAAAGTCAAGCTGCTACAATAGTGTAGCAGCTTGTTATTTCTAATTCTTATAAATATTTTCCAACCACTTCAATTAGTTCTTGTTTGCTTGGAATAATTGAAGACCATTGAAGTTTACCATTGATATAGGTTGATGGCAAATGTTGAATTCCCATTTTTTTCATACGAGCAATATCAAGTTTATTAGTATACTTGTACTCAACTATATCAACTTTATCGCCAAACTCTTCTTTTGCTAGCATAATCCCTTTAACCATATAGGTACAAGCTGCACAAGTCGCTGAATCTAACGTAAAGATTTCAATCAATGGTTTTTCTATTTGATCATAGTCTGGTAAATCAACTGGAATATCTTCATCCACCGCTTCATAGTTCTTAATCATTTCTCTCACTGAATCGGTTTGTTTGATTCCTTGAATCGCCGCAATTGTGTTTTCAACAGGAACATTATAAGGCATATCACAACCAGGACTCACAATCAAATTATGATGATCAATATTATCTAGTAGGTCAACAACATATTTCATATTGTCTTGTTGCGTACCAAAAAGCATGGTGGTTGTTAATGGAATATTTCCACCAATTGTAATGTTGTATTTATCTGTAATTTTTTTCGCTTCAACAATATTAACATTTTCATCAATTGATACACCATCAGGATTTGTTTTACACATAACTTCCATCTGAACAGTTGCATCTCCACAAACAAAGAAACAGCTAAGTGCGCCTTTGCTTTTAATAAAGTCAAAAGCTGCTTGGAATGATTCCAAGAATAACGACTCAATGGATGCAGGCGAAATTTGGCTAATAATAGGATCAACTAACCCAATAATATCCATACCTGCTTCAATGTAGTATTCTGACATTGCATTACAAACTTCAACACAAAAGCCAACAAGTTCTTTTACATAATCTGGATACATGATAATATCCATAAAAAATTCGCTACCACGGATATGAGATGCTAAGGTAATCGGTCCACAAATCAAACCATAAAGTGCAGTGTCTTCCCCGACTGCAGCTTTAATTCTTTTCATTACATCCAATACCATTGGAATACGTCCATCTGTTCTTTTAGGAATACTACATTTGCAAGGAACTTTTAATTCTCCTGCAAAAGGATGGCTCATGACTGAAGGTGGATTATCTTCCGCCCATAATAATTCACAACCCAAAATTTCTGCTTCAATTTGTAGATCAAAAACCACTGGCATTCCATCGGGTGTATAAAGTTTGTGGACTTCCATCAAGGCATCAAATAATTTATCTCCATCTGTTAAAACATCCTTTGCAGAATACCCCTTTAGATAACCAGCATGAACTCCTGAAAAAGGCACCCATGGCACTTCGTTAACCTTTTCATGTCGCAATGTTTTTAAAACTAAATCTTTTCCCATTTTTTCCTCCTAAAATATATTACGATTTTTATAACCTTTTATTAATTCAATTATATGTTGCTTGACCTTTTTTTGATTGTGCAAACCATTCTCTTTTTTGAAAATTTTTGATGATTTTTTGTCCAAATCTAGGACTGTTAATGGTTTACACTTCATTTTTAGTAAATATTTATTCTTTTTTTGGGAGATTATTATTGGTATCGATAGGTGGGGGTTGGATAACCAGGACGAAAGGCATCTAGTTCTATTTTGTCCAAACTAAACCCATGTCCCATTTTCATGCGATCCATACATTCCAGTGTTTTTTCTCTCAAAAATTCTGGTGACAAACTTGCTCGGATATTAATCGTCAATTCCCCTGATTTAATCCCATTTGAAAAACCACTTTCAATATCGATTGGTTGATGAACACCGACACAATTTAACTTTGCGTACTGATGACCAGACTCTAAAAATAATTTGAGGTGTGCAATTTCCCCTCCTTCGAGTGTAATACAGTCTTTTAGTTTTTTTCCTAAATCAAACAGAATATCATTTCCGTTAATTTCTTTTTCCGAATTTATGTTAATCTTGGCATTAAGCCAACCCATCTCAGCTTCTGCACTTGCATAGGTATCATAGGCAACCTCTAAAACCTTGGTGCTACAAGCAAGGGGATCCTCTGTTAACACAGCAAGTAACCAGCTTTCAATTCCCATACCTTCTCTTGCAGAAATCTCGAAAACCCGACTATCGGGATAGGTTGTTTCCAAAAATTTTCTTAATTCTTCTTGCCCCTGACGGTTAAGGGTATCCATTTTGTTAAGAATAATAAAATCTGCCTCTTCCAATTGTTTTGAAAATAAATAATAAACGTCTTTGGAAAAGATACTTTCGTCTTGATTCATATAGTCCATAAGACGTCTTGGTTCAACAACCACTGATAGAGGTAGAACGTCAACATCTCCTGCTTTTCCCATTTTTGCTGGCTTCATAATCGTTGCTACTAAATCTGTACAACTCCCAACAGGTTCTGCTAAAATGAAATCAGTTCCTTCATTTTTTAGCGCTTCAACCTTTTCCTTAAATCCAGGAAAATTACAACAAAAACAGCTTCCTGTGACTTCCTGAACAGGAATGTTTTGGGTTTCAATGTAATGCGTATCCACTAAATCATCCGTTTGGTCATTGGTAATTAATGCCACTTTTTTACCAATCCGAGTGAGAACTTCACTTATTTCAACCATGGAAGTCGTCTTTCCTGCCCCTAGAAAACCACCAATGACCATTAATTTTGATCGCTTCATTTTTTTCTCCTATTATAATAAATTTTAGGCATTTGATAAATGCCGCAAGCCCTTGATTTTACTGGGCTTTGTTACTCATTTTATATAAATTTTCTCTCCACAAGTGGTATAATATAGGTACCAACAATACATTTTACAACCTATGGAGGAGAAAATTTATG
>JBOFGH010000042.1:0-13695 GCA_051649025.1 Eubacteriaceae bacterium | reverse complement strand
AGGGTGTAGTAGTCCATCAACAACAGAAACAAAGGTCGCAAATGATGAAAAAACATTTGTTGTTGGATTAGATGACTCATTTCCACCCATGGGATTTAGAGATGATAAAAACGAAATTGTAGGATTTGATGTTGACTTAGCAAAAGAAGTTGGCAAGCGTTTGGGAATGGAAGTTGTTTTGCAACCGATTAATTGGGACACAAAAGAATTAGAACTTGATTCTGGAAACATTGATGTTATCTGGAATGGGTTAACCATCACAGAAGAAAGAAAAGCAGCCATGGATTTTAGTAATCCATATTTAGAAAATGACCAAGTAATTGTGGTAAAAAAAGATTCTGGAATTACAAATAAAGCTGCTTTAGCTGGAAAGAAGATAGGACTTCAAAAAGGTTCATCCGCTTACGAAGCTTATATGGCAGATCCAATTAATAAAGAAACAGAATCAATGAACGAGTATCCAGAAAATGTTTCAGCATTAAGTGATTTAAGTATTGGAAGAATCGATGCAGTAATCGTTGATTCAATTGTTGCAAGATACTATATAACCTCAGAAAAAGCAGATCTTGTGGTTTTAGAAGAAAGTCTTTCTCCAGAATTATATGGAGTTGGCATTAAGAAGGGAAACACAGACTTAAAAACAAAAATTGACGAAACCATGGCAGCCATGAAAGCAGATGGAACCGCAGCTAAAATTTCGACTGAATGGTTTGGCGAAGATATTATTTATAATAAATAATATTGAGAAATAAACTTGAATATTAAAAATCGGATATTTATATCCGATTTTTTACCGTTATAAAAATAATAATTTACGTCCTTCAGGAGAATAAAATGTCAGATTTTACTACTTATCTATCAAATATTACGATACCAATGCTACAGGGAATGATCATCACTCTGAGTGTTTTTGCAATTACAATCGTTTCTTCAATTCCCTTAGGCTTTTTATTTACCTTAATGGTTCGAAGTAAGATAAAACCAATTCGATATTTTGCAAACACCTATATCTATATTGTTCGTGGCACACCATTATTATTACAATTGATGTTTGTCTATTTTGGATTGCCTTTATTACCCTTTGTTGGAGAATACCTAGTTTTTGGTCGTTTTGTTGCTGCCTGTATTGCATTTGGAATGAACTATGCAGCTTATTTTGCTGAAATTTTTAGAGGCGGTTTGTTGGCCATTGATAGAGGGCAGTACGAGGCAGCTAAGGTTTTAGGCCTAACACGATTTGAGACCATGATACGAGTCATAATTCCTCAGATGATACGGGTGTGTTTACCTGCTGTGAGTAATGAAACCATTACTCTTGTTAAAGATACGGCGTTAGTGACGGTTATCGGGGTAGCGGAGATTCTTCATTATGCAAAAACCTCTGTGAATCGGGATGGAAGTACCTTTCCATTTCTAATTGCTGCGGGTTTGTATTTAGCCATTGTTTTTGTTATTACCCTTGTCTTTAAAAAGCTCGAAAAGAAATATGAATTTTAGGAGGCACTTATGGAAATCATTAAAGTGAATAAACTTAATAAAAGTTTTGGCAAGAATCATGTGCTGAAGGATATTTCTTTTTCAGTAAATAAAGGGGATGTTATGGCCATCATTGGGTCTTCTGGTTCTGGGAAGTCGACACTACTTCGGTGCCTCATTGATTTGGAGAAAGCGGATAGCGGGGATATTATTATGGAAGATGTCTATCTTTTAAAAGATGGCGTGTATCCTAGTGTCCAAGAAATACGTGGAATTATTATTAAAATGGGAATGGTTTTTCAACATTTTAATCTTTTTCCTCATTTAACTGTAAGGCAAAATTTAGAATTAGCTCCTAAAATTGTAAAAAAGGAAGAAAAAACTCAACGGACTTTACGTTCGGAAGCATATTTGGAAAAAGTGGGATTGGGAGAACGCATCGATGCGATGCCTTCGACTTTGTCAGGGGGAGAAAAACAAAGAGTTGCCATTGCAAGAGCGTTGATGATGAATCCTGATATTCTTTTGTTTGATGAGCCAACCTCTGCCCTTGATCCAGAGCTCACAGGAGAAGTTCTTAATGTGATGCAGAGCTTAGCCAATGATCATATGACCATGATTGTTGTAACCCATGAAATGGGATTTGCAAGGGAAGTTGCAAATAAAGTGCTGTTTATGGATGCTGGAAAAGTTTTAGAAGAAGGAAGTCCAGAAGACATTTTTTTAGCCCCAAAAGAAAAACGAACACAAGCATTTTTGAGTAGTATTTTAAGAGAAAAAACCCAAAAAAGAAAACTTAAACAGCAGTATCGTTTAAAAAGATATAAAGCCTTTGAATAAAAGAAAAGCCTTTTGGAAGAAAATTCCAAAAGGCTTTTTAAATTAATAAAATAAGGTATTGACGAAAAGAATGACTTGTGATAGTATATACAATTGCATTAGTATCCTTTAAAATAGGAAAATAATGCGCTCAAGTGTTTGTTTTTAAGTAGAGAACAACGTAAATTTCTAAGCTGTAATAACTGATCAAAGGGGAAAACAGCACTGTATTTGCATTGGTTCGATGGGTTAATAATAACACAATGAGCAAGGAAACACAACAGGCAAATTTGGAAGCCGTTAATTAAAGGAATCGTTTTTTAATGGCATACCAATGCTAATATTTTTGCGAGGGGTGATTATTGGATGGTAATGTTGCATCCTGAAAAACATGGTTTAAGAACACGCGAAAGTTTTTCGAAAATCAAAGAAGTAATCGAAATGCCGAACCTTATTGAGGTTCAGAAAGATTCTTATGATTGGTTTATCGAAAAAGGACTCCAAGAAGTTTTTGATGACATTGATAAAATTGAAGACTATACTGGAAATTTGGTTTTAGAATTTGTGGATTACTCAATTGAAGGGGAACCAAAGTATTCAGTTGAAGAGTGTAAGGAAAGGGATCAAACCTACTTTATACCTTTAAAGGTAACGGTTCGTCTTATAAATAAAGAAAAGAACGAAGTAAAAGAACAAAAAGTTTACATGGCTGATTTGCACAAAATGACAGACACGGGGACCTTTATTGTTAACGGTGCTGAACGTGTTATTGTTAGTCAGTTAGTTCGATCACCAGGAACATATTTCTCATTAAGTCGTGACAAATATGGTAAGAAACTATTTTCTTCCCAAGTAATACCGAATCGTGGTGCTTGGTTAGAATACGAAACAGATTCCAATGACATTATGTATGTAAAAATTGACAGAACGAGAAAACTTCCAATCACAGCACTGATTCGTGCTTTAGGGTTAGGAACAAATCAAGAGATTCTTGATTTTTATGGGGATGATTATCGATTGATTGAAACCATAAAAAAAGATGAAAATAACAACATGAAAAGCACTAGAGATGGTCTAATCGAAATATACAAAAGACTTCGACCTGGGGAGCCACCAACGGTGGAAAGTGCTCAGTCATTACTAAATTCAATGTTTTTTGATGATCGACGATATGATTTAGCAAAAGTAGGGCGACATAAATATAATAAAAAGCTTTCTTTAGCAACACGAATTTCAGGACAGCGTTCTGCAAATACAGTGGTTAATACAGAAACGGGAGAAGTTTTTATTGAAGAGGGAGAAATTATTTCTAGCGAAATCGCAAAAGATATTCAAAACTCAGGGATTAATGTTGTAGATGTTAAAGTTGAAGACAAGATCGTCCGAGTCATTGGAAATGGTTTTGTAGATATTGCGGCTCAAGAGTTGCCTTTTGATATTTCGGATCTTCACATCACTGAGCTCGTTTGCTTTGAAGTATTAAAAGAGATTTTAGAATCAGAGGCAACAGACGAAGAAAAGAAAAAAATGCTAAAACGTCGTATGGATGAATTGGTGCCAAAGCATGTTTTAATTTCTGATTTACATGCCTCTATTAGTTATATTATCGGTCTCGATTACAATATCGGTGCTATTGATGATATTGATCATTTGGGAAATCGTCGTTTGCGATCAGTAGGAGAATTATTGCAAAATCAGTTCCGAATTGGTTTATCGAGGATGGAACGTGTTGTACGTGAAAGAATGTCCGTACAAGATGATGAAATACTAACACCACAAGGTTTAATTAATACACGACCAGTAAATGCCGCCCTAAAAGAATTTTTTGGGAGCTCCCAATTATCCCAATTTATGGATCAAACCAACCCATTGGCTGAATTGACCCATAAGCGAAGACTTTCTGCATTAGGACCTGGTGGACTAAGTCGTGAACGTGCAGGGTTTGAAGTTCGAGATGTGCATCATAGTCATTATGGCCGTATGTGTCCAATAGAAACACCAGAAGGTCCTAACATCGGGCTTATTGGTTCATTAAGTACTTATGCTCGAGTTAATGAATATGGGTTTATTGAAGCCCCTTATCGAAAGGTTGTTAATGGAGCCGTCACAGATAAAATTGACTATCTTTCGGCAGATGAAGAAGGACGTTACACAATTGCCCAAGCAAATGAGCCTTTAGATGAAAATGGACATTTTGTTCGAGAACAGGTTACGGGACGTGCAGGAACAAAACGAGATTTTGTACTCATTCCTCCTGATCGTGTCGACTACATGGATATCTCGCCAAAACAAGTTGTTTCGGTGGCGACATCCCTTATTCCTTTCCTTGAAAATGATGATGCTAACCGTGCTCTTATGGGAGCGAACATGCAACGTCAGGCAGTGCCTTTATTAATTCCTAAAGCGCCAGTAATTGGAACAGGAATGGAACATAAAGCTGCGAAGGATTCAGGGGTTTGTGTTATTGCAAAAAGAAGTGGTATTGTTGAACACGTTGAAGCTTCTGCTATTCACATACGAACAGATTCTGGGGAACTAGATCGTTATACGTTATTAAAGTTTAAACGATCAAATCAAGGAACCTGTACAAACCATAAGCCATTAGTGAATATAAGGCAACGGGTTGAGGCTGGAGAAATCATTGCAGATGGTCCATCAACAGAAATGGGCGAACTTGCTCTTGGACGAAATATTTTAATCGGGTTTATGACTTGGGAAGGCTATAATTATGAGGATGCGATCCTTATTAATGAAAAGCTGTTAAAAGAAGACGTCTTTACTTCAATTCATATTGAAGAGTTTGAGGCTGAAGCACGAGAGACAAAACTTGGACCAGAAGAAATTACACGAGATATTCCTAATGTGAGTGAAGATGCGCTTAAAAATCTTGATGAACGTGGTATTATTTTTGTTGGAGCTGAGGTTAAATCGGATGATATTCTTGTTGGTAAAGTAACACCCAAGGGTGAAACAGATTTGTCGGCAGAAGAAAAACTTCTACGGGCAATTTTTGGTGAAAAAGCCAGAGAAATTCGAGATACATCATTGAAAGTTCCCCATGGAGAATCAGGAATTGTATTAGATGTAAAAGTATTTTCCCGGGAAAATAAAGATGAAGATCTAAAACCAGGTGTCAATACCCTCGTTCGGGTTTTAATTGCTGTTAAGCGAAAAATATCAGTTGGGGACAAAATGGCGGGGCGTCATGGAAATAAAGGGGTTATCTCAAGAATTCTTCCAGAAGAGGATATGCCTTTTATGCCAGATGGAACACCATTGGAGATCGTTTTAAATCCTCTAGGGGTTCCTTCCCGAATGAACATCGGTCAGGTTCTTGAAGTTCATTTGGGCTTGGCAATGAAACAACTCGGGTGGCACATAGCGACACCTGTTTTTGACCCAGCCAATGAAGATGATATTATGGAACTACTAGGAACGGCTGGATTACCAGAAAATGGAAAAATCCAACTTTTTGATGGACGAAGTGGGGAACCATTTGATAATCCAGTAACCGTAGGACAAATGTACATTTTAAAACTTCACCATTTAGTTGATGATAAAATGCATGCTCGGTCAACTGGACCATATTCTTTAGTAACCCAGCAACCATTAGGTGGAAAAGCACAGTTTGGTGGTCAGCGATTTGGAGAGATGGAAGTTTGGGCCCTTGAGGCCTATGGCGCCGCACATACACTACAAGAGATTTTAACAATTAAGTCGGATGATGTTGTGGGACGTGTAAAAGCTTATGAAGCCATTGTTAAGGGTGAAAATATTCCAAAACCAGGAATACCAGAGTCATTTAAAGTTTTGATGAAAGAATTCCAAAGCCTTGGTTTAGATGTTAACATCTTAAACGATCAAGAGGTGATAAAACTTCTTGATGACGAAATGGATGAACGGGACCCATTGGAAGAATTAGCCATTGAAATTGGAACAGCGGAGATCTCCGAAGAAGGAGACGATGTTCGATTGGAAGATACCTTCCAAATTAAAACCATCGATGAAGACGAAGACGACCTATTTTAAAATAAATAAATTTATATAAGAAGGGGGCAAAACCATTTGTTAAACGAGGAATTCACCTTCAAATCCTTACAAATTGGATTGGCATCACCTGAAAAGATCAGAGAATGGTCTCGGGGAGAAGTTAAGAAACCAGAAACCATTAATTATAGAACCCTAAAGCCTGAAAAAGAGGGATTATTCTGTGAAAAAATCTTTGGACCACAGAAGGACTGGGAATGTAATTGTGGGAAATATAAACGGATTCGTCACAAGGGAATTGTGTGCGAAAATTGTGGTGTAGAAGTTACCAAAGCTAAAGTAAGACGTGAACGGATGGGGCATATCGAATTAGCCTCACCAGTTTCACATATTTGGTATTTTAAAGGAATACCAAGCCGAATGGGGCTCATTCTTGAAATGTCCCCAAGAAATTTAGAAAAAGTCATATATTTTGCTGCTTATGTTGTAACAGACCCCGGGGAAAGCAAACTTGACTTTAAACAAATTTTAACAGAAGCTGAATATAAAGAAGCAAAACAAACCTATGGCAATCAATTTTCGGCAAGTATTGGTGCAGAAGCAATTCAAGAGCTATTAAGACTTGTAGATTTAGATCAAGAAGCGGCTGTTTTAAAAGAAGAACTTAAAGGAAGCTCTGGACAGAAAAAAATACGTGTGGCTCGACGACTAGAAGCGGTTGAAGCCTTTAGAAATTCTACCAACAAGCCAGAATGGATGATCATGGAGACCATTCCGGTCATTCCACCAGAATTACGTCCAATGGTGCAATTAGACGGTGGACGTTTTGCAACCTCAGATTTAAATGACTTGTATCGGCGAGTGATCAACCGAAATAATCGTCTGCTCAAGTTACTTGAGCTTGATGCACCCGATATCATTGTTCAAAATGAAAAACGGATGCTTCAAGAAGCAGTCGATGCACTCATTGACAATGGCCGACGTGGTCGTGCAGTCACAGGGCCTGGAAATCGACCTTTTAAATCATTAAGTGATATGCTAAAAGGGAAACAAGGACGATTTAGACAAAACCTTTTGGGAAAACGAGTCGATTATTCTGGACGTTCAGTTATTGTTGTTGGACCAGAATTAAAAATGTATCAATGTGGTTTGCCAAAAGAGATGGCGATTGAATTATTTAAGCCTTTTGTAATGCGAGAACTTGTTGGAAGACAGCTGTCTCAAAACATCAAAAGTGCGAAAAAAATGGTTGAAAAACTAGATCCTATGGTATGGGACGTTTTAGAAGATGTTATTCAAGAACATCCTGTTTTACTTAACCGTGCACCTACATTGCATCGATTGGGAATTCAAGCTTTCGAACCAATTCTTGTTGAAGGAAAAGCGATTAAGCTACATCCTTTAGTTTGTACAGCTTATAATGCGGATTTTGACGGAGATCAGATGGCGGTTCATGTTCCTTTATCTGTTGAAGCTCAGGCAGAAGCAAGATTTTTGATGTTGGCGTCAAATAATATCTTAAAACCACAAGATGGAACCCCTGTTGTAGCACCAACGCAAGATATGATCTTAGGAACTTATTACATGACACTCTACAAAGAAGATGGGATTGGAACGGGAAGTGTATTTAAAGATTTGGATGAAATGGAGATGGCATATTTTAACAAGGATGTTGAACTTCATTCCAGAATTAAAGTGCGAATCGATAAAGAAATTGAGGGAGAAAACCAAAGTCGCTTAGTTGAAAGTACGGTTGGAAGATTTATTTTTAATCAGGTGATTCCACAGGATCTTGGATTCCAAAAACGAGACAATATTGATGATCTCTTTAAATTAGAGATAGACGTTCAAGTTAACAAGAAAGTATTATCGAGTATTGTTGAAAGAACCTACAAAAAATATGGACCTACAAAAACATCGGAAGTACTTGATGAAATCAAACGTCTAGGTTTTACGTTCTCTACTAAGGGTGCGATTACAGTTGGGGTTAGTGACATGGAAGTACCAAAAGACAAAGAAGAAATTCTAAGTCGTGCAGATGTTAAAATTGTTGATAATTTAAGTTTATACCGACAAGGGTTAATCAGTGAAGAGGAACGTTATAATAATGTTGTTGATATTTGGAACGGTGCAACAGACGAAGTAACCGATGCTCTATTAGATCACCTAGACGACTTAAACCCAATCAATATGATGGCTGATTCTGGAGCCCGAGGGAGTAAGAACCAGATACGACAACTTGCTGGGATGCGTGGACTTATGGCGAATCCGACAGGTCGTATTATTGAATTACCAATTCGATCAAACTTCCGTGAAGGACTTAATGTCCTTGAGTTTTTCTCATCAACACATGGTGCCAGAAAAGGTCTTGCAGATACGGCTCTTAGAACGGCAGATTCAGGTTACTTAACACGACGTTTAGTTGATGTTAGCCAGGATGTAATTGTTAGAGAAGAGGATTGTGGAACCCCTGATGGTTATGAAGTTTCAATCATTAATGACCATGGAGAAATCATTGAGACACTTGACGAACGTTTAGCAGGACGTTATGCCTTTGAAGATGTGGTTCATCCTGAAACAGGGGAAGTCTTTGTTCGAGAAAATGAAATTATTAGCAGTGAAGTCGCAGAGGCCATTGTAAAGGCTGGTATAGAAAAAGTATTGATCCGTGCGGTATTTAATTGTAAATCTAAATATGGGGTTTGTAAAAAGTGCTATGGGGTTGATTTAACAACGTGGCGACCAGTAGAGATTGGCGAAGCTGTTGGAATTATTGCAGCTCAATCCATTGGAGAGCCAGGAACACAGTTGACAATGCGTACATTCCATACGGGTGGGGTTGCGTCAGCTGATGATATTACTCAGGGTCTTCCAAGAATCGAAGAACTTTTTGAGGCTAGAAAACCAAAAGGTCAGGCGATTATTTCTGAAATTTCTGGACGAATTGAAATACAAGATACCCCTAAAAAGACAGAAGCACTGGTTATTGGTGAGGATGAAACCAAAACTTACCTTATTCCATATGGATCGCGCTTACGTGTTCATACTGGAGATTCTGTTGAAGCCGGGGATGAAATTACTGAAGGTTCTATTAATCCAGGGGATATCCTTAGAATTAAGGGAATTGATAGTGTGCAACAATACCTACTACAAGAAGTTCAGAAGGTATACCGAATGCAAGGGGTTCACATTGGTGACAAACATATCGAATTGATTATTCGTCAAATGCTCCGTAAAGTGAAAATTGAAGAAGCGGGAGATACTAAACTCCTTTCTGGTAGTTTGGTAGATATCTTTAATTTCGAAGAAGAAAATCGTTTGGCATTGGAAGAAGAAGGGGGAATTGCAACCGCTTCAAGAGAGCTACTCGGGATTACAAAAGCTTCTTTAGCAACAGACTCATTCCTTTCAGCAGCGTCATTCCAGGAAACAACCCGTGTGTTAACTGACGCAGCAATAAAAGGAAAAATTGATCCACTCATCGGTCTAAAAGAAAATGTTATTATTGGACAACTGGTACCAGCTGGGACAGGTGTTAAGATGTATGGAGAAATTGATCTAGAGTATGTTCGAGAAGAAGAAGATCTTTATGATGAATATGCAGAAGAAATCGTAGAAGAGGAATCTTCAGTGATTGTATTTGATGATGAAATTTTAAATGCATGTGTTGAAGAAGAACAAGAAATATTAGGAAGCGAATTTATATCAGATCTGGACATGTACGATATGGATTTCTTGGATGACAATAATTCTTGACATTTTGTTGGGAACCATGTATAGTTAATGGGTGTGTTTAGTTTAGATTTACAAACAACAAGGAGGCGAAACCATGAAAGCATTTGTTGATGTTTCAAAAGTAATTGGGACAAAACAGACCCTTAAAGTTGTAAAAGAAGGAAAAGCTAAGAAAGTTTTTTTAGCTGAAGACACTGAAGAAGCTATAAAAGATAAGATTATTGAATGTTGTAACATGCACAATGTACCTATTGAAAAATGTGACTCAAAGGTGAGTTTAGGACAAGCCGGTGGCATTGATCGTGGGGCAGCAGTGATAACAATTCTTACCGAGGAATCCTAAAGATTCCTCGGTACTCAAAAGCCATTAATCACCTGTTTAACAGGGAATTAATATAATTTAATTAGAAGGAGGTGCAGGACTAAATGCCTACCATTAATCAGCTTGTAAAAAAAGGAAGAAAGCATTCGGAAGAAAAAACAAAAACTCCGGCGCTTAAAGCAAACCCTCAAAAAAGAGGCGTATGTACAGCAGTTAGAACATCCACACCAAAGAAACCAAACTCTGCTCTTAGAAAAATTGCCAGAGTTCGTCTCGTAAACGGAATGGAAGTAACCGCTTATATTCCCGGGATTGGTCATAACTTACAAGAACATAGTATTGTTCTCGTAAAAGGTGGTCGTGTCAAGGATTTACCAGGGGTTCGATACAAAATTATCCGTGGTGCGCTTGATACCGCTGGTGTTGACGCTCGTAGACAAGCTCGATCCAAATACGGGGCTAAAAAGCCTAAAAAGTAGTAGTGCATAGTGCTGCATATTAAAGCGCTCGTTACAATGTGATCGAGACCATGTATATGCTAGTGACGCTATACGCACAAACAACTTAACCGTTGGATGTCGAGTACCGATGAACATAAAAAAATGTTAAGGAGGGAAGTAAAGTGCCTAGAAAAGGACCTGTTCCAAAAAGAGAAGTTTTACCTGATCCTATTTATGGAAGCATTGTTGTTACTAAATTAGTAAACAATGTTATGTTAGATGGGAAAAAAGGTGTTGCCCAAAAAATTGTATATGATGCATTTGAAAAAGTAAATGAAAAAACAGGGAAGGATGCTTTAGAAGCATTCGAAGAAGCTTTAGCAAACATCACCCCTGTATTAGAAGTAAAAGCACGACGTGTTGGTGGTGCAACCTATCAAGTACCAATGGAAATTAGAACAGAGCGAAAACAAGCTTTGGGATTACGTTGGTTAGTCAATTATTCTCGAAAACGATCAGAAAAAACAATGAAAGATCGTTTAGCAGGAGAAATCATGGATGCTCTCAATAATAGTGGTGCAGCTGTGAAGAAAAAAGATGATACACACGCCATGGCAGAAGCCAATAAAGCTTTTGCACACTATCGTTGGTAATTATTTTAGATTTAGAAACAAGAGAGGAAAGCATCTGTGTCAAGAGAGTATAGTTTAGAAAAAACAAGAAATATAGGTATTATGGCACATATTGATGCAGGAAAAACCACAACCACAGAAAGAATCTTGTATTATTCTGGAAAAATCCATAAGATTGGCGAAACCCATGAGGGTGGGGCTCAAATGGATTGGATGGAACAAGAACAAGAAAGAGGAATAACTATTACCTCGGCTGCAACAACCTGTTTTTGGAAAGATAATCGTATTAATATTATCGATACACCAGGACACGTTGATTTTACCGTAGAAGTTGAGCGTTCATTACGAGTTCTTGATGGTTCGGTAGCAGTTTTCTGTGCGAAGGGTGGCGTTGAGCCCCAATCAGAAACAGTATGGCGACAAGCCGATAAATATCATGTTCCAAGAATGGCCTATATTAATAAAATGGACATTACAGGAGCAGATTTTTATAACGTACTAAGTATGATGGAAGATCGGTTAAGCGCAAATCCTGTTCCAATTCAATTGCCTATTGGAAAAGAAAGTGACTTCATTGGAATTATTGACTTATTAATCATGAAAGCCATGATTTATAAAGATGATTTAGGTGAAGAAATTGAAATTGTAGATATTCCAGAAGACATGCAAGAATTGGCTGAAGAATATCGAGAAAAAATAATTGAATCTATTTCTGATTATGATGATTCTATTATGGAAAAATTTCTTGAAGGAGAAGAAATTGACCTTGATGAACTCAAGGCTGCAATTCGTTTAGCAACATTGAATGTTGATATCATTCCAGTTGTTTGCGGATCTTCTTATAAAAACAAGGGTGTTCAATTAGTATTGGATGCTGTTGTTGATTACATGCCATCTCCTTTAGATGTTCCTGCAATTTCAGGAATCAATCCAAATACAGAAGAACCAGATTCAAGACCTGCAAGTGATGATGAACCTTTTTCAGCTCTGGCATTTAAAATTATGACAGATCCTTATGTAGGAAAGTTGGCCTTTTTTAGAGTTTACTCTGGTAGTATTAACTCAGGCTCTTATATTTATAATTCCTCTAAAGGAAAAAAAGAAAGACTCGGCAGAATTTTGCAGATGCATGCAAATCACCGAGAAGAAATATCAACTGTTTACACAGGGGATATTGCAGCTGCCGTTGGATTAAAAGATACATCAACAGGGGATACCCTTTGTGTTGATAGTGCTCCTATTATTCTTGAATCCATGGAATTTCCAGAACCAGTAATTCATGTCGCCATTGAACCTAAAACAAAGGCGGGTCAAGAAAAAATGAGTACGGCACTTCAAAAACTAGCAGAAGAAGATCCAACTTTTAGAACCCATACAGATGAAGAAACGGGTCAAACCATCATTTCTGGAATGGGTGAGCTTCACCTTGATATAATTATTGATCGTATGCTTCGCGAGTTTAAAGTTGAGGCAAATGTTGGTGCACCTCAGGTGGCTTATAAAGAGTCAATTACTAAAGCCGTTGAGGCAGAAGGTAAATTTGCTCGTCAGTCTGGTGGTCGTGGTCAATATGGTCATTGTCTTATCAGAATGGAACCTGTTGAACCAGGAGCAGGCTATATTTTCGAAAACAAAGTGGTTGGGGGATCTATTCCAAAGGAATACATTAATCCTATCAACCAAGGGATTGAAGAAGCAATGCGAAATGGTGTTCTTGCAGGCTATCCTGTGCTTGACCTTAAGGTTATTGTTTATGATGGATCTTACCATGATGTGGATTCTTCAGAAATGGCCTTTAAAGTTGCAGGTTCTATGGCCTTTAAGAATGGGATGAGAAAAGCAGATCCAGTTATTTTGGAACCTGTTTTCAAATTAGAAGTCGTAATTCCAGAAGAATACATGGGAGACGTTATGGGTGATATTAGCTCAAGACGTGGTCGTGTAGAAGGTATGGAAATGCGTGGTGGTGCACAGATCATTAAAGGGATGGTGCCACTAGCTGAAATGTTTGGTTACGCAACATCTTTGAGAAGTAAAACTCAAGGTCGTGGTGTCTATACAATGCAGTTCTCACATTATGAAGCAGTGCCTAAGTTTATTTCAGAAGAAATAATCGAAGGTCGTAAATAAGAACAAGCATAAAAGTTAATTTTAAAAGGAGAAGAAGAAATGGCAAAAGCAAAATTTGAAAGAAATAAGCCCCATGTTAATATTGGAACAATCGGTCACGTAGATCATGGTAAAACAACATTAACAGCGGCAATCACAAGCGTATTAAATAAAA
>JBOFGH010000041.1:0-25440 GCA_051649025.1 Eubacteriaceae bacterium | reverse complement strand
CCTCTAAACAGCGAACAACCACTTCCGACCCCATTAATTCTTGTTTTTTTTCCAAAATTTCACTTCCTTTCTTTTTCTTTTCGACAATTTTCTAAAATCCAAAGATTCTCTTATTTTTGAAAAATCGCCCCTGTTGATGCCGAGGTAACTAGTTTTCCATACCGTCCCAAATACCCTGTTGTTATTTTAGGTTCTAAAGGTTTCCAGCTTTCTTTTCTTTTTTCTAAAACACTCTCTTCAACCTTTAGTTGGATACTACGCTTAGGAATATCAATTTCAATCATATCCCCTTCTTCCACTAAGCCAATCACACCCCCAGCTGCTGCCTCAGGAGAAACATGTCCAATGGAAGCCCCTCGTGTCGCACCGCTAAATCGTCCATCCGTAATAAGAGCTACCTCTTTATCTAATCCCATTCCTGCAATTGCCGAGGTTGGGAATAACATTTCACGCATTCCTGGCCCCCCTTTAGGGCCTTCATACCGAATAACAATCACATCGCCTTTAACAATTTTTCCCCCATTGATTGCTTCAGTCGCTTCTTCTTCGGAATTAAAAACCCTTGCCGGTCCTTGGTGCACGAGCATTTCGGGAGCAACAGCGCCTTGTTTTACAGCACAACCATCCTCAGCAAGATTCCCAAATAGAATTGCAATTCCTCCAGTTTGAGAGTATGGATTATTCAAAGGACGAATAACCTCTGGATTTTTGTTTACCACCCCTTGAAGGTTTTCTCGAATGGTTTTACCTGTGACAGTCATTAGGGTATCGTCAATTAGTTGTGCCTCTGAAAGAGTTTTCATTACTGCTTGAATTCCTCCAGCATAATACAAATCCTCTAAATGATGATTTCCAGCAGGTGCTAATTTACATAAATGTGGGGTTTTGCCAGAGATTTCATTCACTTCTTTTAAATCAATTGTTACCCCTGCTTCACTAGCAATGGCTGGCAAATGGAGAATGCTGTTGGTTGAACAACCCAATGCCATATCACAAGCTAAAGCATTTCTAAAATTTTCTTCTGTTAAAATATCTTTTGGCTTAATGTCTCTTTCTAGCATTTCCATCACTTGGATACCCGCTTTTTTTGCCAAACGAATGCGTTCAGCAAAAACACTTGGCACCGTTCCATTTCCTGGAAGACCCATTCCTAAAACCTCGGTTAAGCAATTCATACTATTTGCAGTAAACATCCCTGAACAAGAGCCACAGCCTGGGCATACAGAGTCTTCGAAGTCTTTTAATTCACTTTCGCTTATATTTCCCGCATTAAAAGCCCCAACGGCTTCAAATGCAGTGTTTAAGTCCGTCTCTTTTTTTCCAACAGCTTTGCCTGTTAGCATTGGTCCTCCACTTACAATAACCGTTGGAATATTAATTCTTGCGGCTGCCATTAGCATTCCAGGCACAACTTTATCGCAATTTGGAATTAAAACCAAGGCATCAAAGCAATGGGCTGTTGCCATAATTTCAATGGAATCTGCAATCAGTTCTCTGGAGGCAAGGGAGTATTTCATTCCTGTATGTCCCATTGCAATCCCATCGCAAACTGCAATGGTTGGAAATTCGATGGGGGTTCCCCCAGCCATTCGAACACCTTCTTTTACGGCTTTAGTGATTGTATTTAGATGAATATGTCCTGGAACAATTTCATTAAAAGAATTAACGACTCCTATGAGTGGGCGTTCAAGTTCTTCATCAATATAACCCATGGCTTTGAATAAGGATCTTTGAGGTGTTTTTCCTACCCCTTTTTTTACTTGATCACTTCTCATCCTATTTTCCTTTCCTGTTTTTTCCCTCTTTAAACTTAAAGATTCTCGATGATCTTATTTCCCATTTCAACAGTTCCTAATAAAACAGCACCTTCGGTAAAAATATCCCCGGTTCTATATCCTTGGGCTAATGTTTTTTTGACAGCGGCCTCAATTGCATCTGCTTCTTCAATAAGGTCTAAAGAATATCGCAACATCATGGCAATGGACACAATGGTTGCAATTGGATTTGCTTTATTTTGTCCTGCAATATCAGGGGCCGATCCATGAATGGGTTCGTACATCCCAAATTTTCCTGTTGCCATACTCGCTGAAGGTAGCATTCCAATGGAGCCTGTAATCATACTCGCTTCGTCCGATAAAATATCTCCAAAAAGATTCCCCGTCACAATTACATCAAATTGCTTTGGATTAATGACAAGTTGCATCGCTGCGTTGTCGACATATAAATGATTAAGCTCAACTTCTGGGTATTCTTGGGCGACCTCTTCAACACAGCTTCTCCAGAATCGTGATACTTCTAAAACATTTGCTTTATCAACATTCGTCACTTTTTTATTGCGTTTCATTGCAATATCAAAAGCTGTTCTTGCAATTCTCAAAACTTCTTCCCGGGTATACTTCATAATATCCCAGGCAGCTTGATCCCCATCTCTACCTTTTTCTCCGAAATAAATCCCGCCTGTTAACTCTCTAACCACCATAATATCAAGGCCATCTCCAATGATCTCTGGTTTTAAAGGGCAGGAATCTTTTAGTTCTTCAAAAAGAATAGCTGGTCTTAAATTTGCAAAAAGTCCTAAGCTTTTTCTAAGGGCAAGCAATCCTGCTTCTGGACGTTTATCCCCAGGCAGATTGTCCCATTTGGGTCCACCTAAAGCCCCTAAGATAACCGCATCACTGGCTTTACAAATATCAACGGTTTCTTGTGGAAGGGGTAAGCCACAGGCGTCAATAGCCGCCCCTCCAGCTAATACTTCGGTATAATCAAACTGATGATCGTACTTTTCGGCAATTTTGTTTAAAACCTTTAGGCTAACCCCTACAATCTCTGGACCTATCCCATCTCCTGGTATTACTGCAATTTTATAATTCATTTGCCTCTCCTCTTTATAATCCAGCGTTAATGCTATTAACGAGTCCACCTGCTGCAATTAGTTTCTGCATGAACTCTGGAAAAGCTTGACCTTGATAGCTTTTATTTTTTGTTAAATTAGTAATCATCCCTGTATCAAAATCAACTTCAACTTCATCGCCAGCTTCAATTCCTTCAACGGCTTCTGGACATTCTAAAATCGGCAATCCGATATTAATTGAATTTCTGTAAAAAATTCGAGCGAAGTCAGCAGCAATAACACAAGATATTCCTGCGGCCTTAATAGAAATAGGCGCATGCTCACGGGATGAGCCACAACCAAAATTCTTGTCCGCTACAATAATATCCCCTTGTTTTACATTTTTCACAAAATCAGCATCGATATCTTCCATACAGTGTTGCGCTAATTCTGTTGGGTCACTAGTGTTAAGATAACGTGCTGGTATGATAACATCTGTATCGACGTTATTTCCATATCTAAATACTTTTCCTTTTGCTTTCATCTACTTCTCCTTTTATAACTGAGTTGGGTCTGCAATGTAACCTAAAATCGCTGAAGCTGCAGCAACTTCAGGGCTTGCAAGATAAACTTCTGATTCAACGTGTCCCATTCTTCCAACAAAATTACGATTGGTGGTTGCAACACATCGCTCCCCTGCTGCTAAAATACCCATATGTCCTCCAAGACAAGGCCCACAGGTTGGAGCACTAACCGTCGCACCTGCTTCAACAAATGTTTTCAAATAGCCTAATTCCATACATTCAAGATAAATCTTTTGTGTTGCAGGAATAATAATGGTACGGATTCCTTTTGCAACTTTTCTTCCTTCAAAAATCTTAGCGGCTTTTTCAAAATCTGATAGTCGTCCATTGGTACAAGAACCAATCACCACTTGATCAATTGTTACTGGTGTTTCGATTGCATCTGTCGTTTTTGTATTTTCTGGCAAATGAGGGAAAGCAACGGTTGGTTTGATCGATCCAAGATCTATATAAAATGTTTGTTCATATTCGGCGTCTTCGTCTGGGGCATAAACCGTATATTCTTTTGTTGAATGCTCTTTAATGTATGCAATGGTCTGATCATCAACAATAAAGATCCCATTTTTCCCCCCAGCTTCAATGGCCATATTAGCAATGGTAAAACGATCATCCATGGTTAAATTAGCAACACCTTCGCCAACAAATTCCATTGATTTATATAACGCACCATCCACACCAATCATTCCAATAATATGAAGAATGACATCTTTCCCAGAAACATATTGATTCATTTTTCCTGTTAAATTAAATTTTAAAGCAGGAGGGACTTTAAACCATGCTTTTCCTGTGGCCATTCCTGCTGCCATATCGGTGCTTCCAACCCCAGTTGAAAAAGCTCCTAATGCCCCATAAGTACAGGTATGGGAATCTGCACCAATCACTAGGTCTCCAGCAACAACTAATCCTTTTTCTGGTAAAAGTGCATGTTCAACCCCCATTTCACCAATTTCGAAGTAATTAGTGATTTCATGATCACATGCAAAACAACGCATCATTTTACATTGTTCAGCAGCTTTAATATCTTTATTAGGAGCAAAATGGTCTGGTACTAATGCCACTTTATCTTTATTAAAAACCGTTTCTTTATTAATGCCTTTAAAAACATTAATGGCTACCGGTGCCGTAATATCATTTCCTAGGACTAAATCCAAATCAGCCATGATTAAATCTCCTGGCTTAACTGTCTCTAGTCCAGCATGGGCAGCTAAAATCTTTTGAGTCATTGTCATTCCCAATGTTCTATTCTCCTTTGGTTTATAAAAATTTGTATTCTTTTAATTTTCGTTCCATGTCGTTTAAAAGCTTATACTCAATGGAATCAATCAGTGCAATCAGACTGGCTTCGATCACATCTGTTGAAACCCCAACATTAGACCAAATATCAATCCCATCTGAGCTCTCAATAAGAACCCGAACTTTTGATGCGGTGGCTGATTTTGAATCGATCACACGCACCTTAAAATCCGTCAATCGCACATCTCGAATGTTTGGATAAAAAACTTCTAAGGCTTTTCTAAGAGCCTTATCTAAAGCATTCACAGGCCCATCTCCTTCAGCCGCATTAATCTCTGATTGACCATCCACATTAATTTTGACCACTGCGGAAGATGTTAGGGCATCTTTATGATGGGGTTGCTCACCAATGGTTTTAAAATCTTCTAGGGTGAAAAAGGGCTTGTATTTTCCTAACTCTTTTCGTATTAGTAATTTCACACTGCTTTCCGCACCTTCAAAGTGATACCCTTCATATTCAAGCTCTTTAATCCGATTCATCACCCGTGTTGTTTCTTCTGATTTTTTTGTAAGGCTTGGATCAACTTCATTAATAAGCTGTATAATTGTGCTTCTACCTGAAACCTCTGACATTAAAATTCGTCGCTCATTGCCAACAGCTCCAGGGCAAACATGCTCGAAGGATACTGGATTTTTAAGGACTGCATCAATATGCATTCCACCTTTATGGGCAAATGCAGATTTTCCAACAAAGGGTTCTCTTCCGTTTAAGGTATAGTTTGAAATCTCGGCAATTCGAATTGCCGAAGAGGTTAATTTCATTAATTCTTCTTCTTTTAAACAGTCATATCCCATTTTAATTTGAAGGTTAGGAATAATTGATGCAAGGTTTGCATTACCACAACGTTCGCCATAGCCAAGAAAAGTTCCTTGGACTTGACGGGCTCCGGCATAAACTGCCGATAGACTATTCGCTACTGCTAATCCACTGTCATTATGACAATGAATTCCTATCGGAATTTCAAGCTTATTCCCCACCACTGTCACAATTTCCTGAACTTCAAAAGGAAGGGTTCCACCATTGGTATCGCATAATGCCAGACAATCTGCCCCTCCCGCCTGTGCAGCTAAAAGAGCCTCAATTGCATAGCTGGGGTCTGCTTTATACCCATCAAAGAAATGTTCTGCATCAAAGGTAACATCTTTTCCGTGGGCTTTTAAATAGGCCATGGTATCTTCGATCATTCTAAGATTTTCTTCTAAGGTTGTTTTAATAATATCTGTAATGTGAAATGTCCAGCTTTTTCCAAAAATAGCAACCCCTGGGGTTTGAGTTTCTAAAATAGCTTTTAAATTGGGATCATCTTCAACATCGATTCCCCCTCGTCGGGTGCTTCCAAAGGCAACAAGTTTTGCGTGTTCTAAAGGCATCCCTTTAATGCGATTAAAAAACTCAATATCTTTTGGATTTGAACCTGGATTTCCAGCCTCTATATAATCAATCCCAATTTTATCAAGGGTATTCATCACTCTGATTTTATCTTCTACAGAAAATGAAATCCCTTCTGCTTGAGCACCATCTCTGAGTGTTGAATCAAAAATCAGTATTTTTTCTGACATTTTTTGCCTCAGCTTTCTTTAATCCTTAAATTAAAACTAAGTTTAGGGCACAAAACCATTGGGATCACTCCCAATGATCTTTCCTTTTACTTATCAACTAATCTCAGTCCCCTTAACTTTGTGTTTCCTTAATATAATACATTTGATTCACTGCATCCACATAAGCTTTGAGACTTGCATCAATAATATCGGTACTAAGTCCTCTTCCATGATAAACATGGGTGCCATCTGAAATTTTAACCTGTGCTTCGCCTTGGGCATCTGTTCCATCCGTAACCGCTTCAACCCCATAATCAATCAGGGTTAACTTACAATCAACTAATTCACTAATCGCTTTAAACCCTGCACTAATGGGTCCATCTGCCAAAGAAACCCCTTCAATGAATGCCCCATTTTTCCTTAATCGAATGGTTGCTGCTGTCGAAATTGTATTTCCTGTGCTGATAATAAAACGATCCAATGTGTAAACTTCAGGAATCGCTAATTGCTTTTGCTCAACAAGGGCTAGAATATCTTTATCTGAAATATCTTTTTTCTTGTCCGCTAAAATTTTAAACTGATCAAAAAGATCCACGATTTCTTCTGAGGTTAAACTATAACCTAATGAATTAAGTTTATCGACAAAAGCATGCTTTCCAGAATGTTTTCCCAAAACCATTTTGTTTTGTGTAAGTCCAATGGATTCTGGTGTCATAATCTCGTAGGTTTCTTTGTTTGCTAAAACCCCATGTTGGTGAATTCCTGATTCATGTGCAAAGGCATTTTCTCCTACAATGGCTTTGTTAGGTTGAACCTTAACCCCAGTCAATTTAGATAATAAACGACTGGATCGATAAATTTGAGTGGTATCAATATTGGTTTCCACATGGTAGATATCTGCTCTTGTTTTTAATGCCATGACTATTTCTTCTAAAGCAGCATTTCCTGCACGTTCACCAATGCCATTGACCGTACACTCTACTTGTCCTGCCCCAGCTTGAATCGCCGCTAATGTGTTTGCCACACCAAGACCTAGATCGTTGTGTACATGAACCGAAATTGTCGCTTTATCAATATTAGGGACATTATTTCGAATCCCTTCAATAAATTTAAAATATTCACCTGGGGTCGTATATCCCACAGTATCTGGGACATTTACAATGGTGACCCCTTGATTGATAACCCCTTCCAAAACTTGATATAAAAACTCTGGTCGTGTACGGGAGGCATCTTCTGCCGAAAATTCTACTTCCCCACAAAGGTTTCTCGAAAATTTCGCCATCGCAATTGCCTTTTCTAGAACCGCTTCAGGGGACATTCTCAGTTTATATTCCATATGGATATCAGAGGTTGCTAAGAAATAATGTATTCGGGGATTAACCGCACCCTTTAAAGCCTCGTAGGCCGTTGAAATATCTTTTTCTGTACTTCTCGCCAAACTAGCAACTGTTGCATTTTTGATTTCATTAGCAACTAACTGCACCGATTCAAAGTCGCCAGGAGATGCAATGGCAAATCCTGCCTCAATGACATCAATTCTAAGACGTTCCAGCTGTTTCGCCATCTCTAACTTTTCTTTTAAATTCATACTACAGCCTGGGGATTGCTCACCATCCCGAAGTGTTGTGTCAAAAATTCTTATTATTCTACTCACGGCATCTCCTTTTATAATTTTTATTTCTAAAAAAGAGCAGAAGGTCATCTGCCCTTTTTTTAGTTATTTTATTTTTCTCTGATCGTTTTTTTGATTATTTTTTAATCCATGACATCATTGTACGTAATTCTCCACCAACTTTTTCAACTTGTGTTTCACTTTCAATACGTCGCATTGCATTAAAGTAAGGTCGATTTGCTTGGTTTTCAAGGATCCAGTTTCTCGCAAAAGTCCCATCTTGAATATCTGTAAGTACATTTTTCATCGCTTTTTTAGTTTCATCAGTAATGATTTTACTTCCTGTTATATAATCACCATACTCGGCAGTATCGCTAATTGAATATCTCATGTAGCTTAAACCACCTTGTACCACTAAATCAATGATTAATTTCATTTCGTGTACACATTCAAAGTATGCACTTTCTGGTTGGTAGCCAGCTTCTACTAAGGTATCAAAACCTGCTTTCATTAGAGCAGTAACCCCTCCGCATAGCACTGCTTGCTCACCAAATAAATCTGTTTCTGTTTCTTCTTTAAAGGTTGTTTCTAAAATTCCAGCACGACCTCCGCCAATGCCAGAGGCATAAGCCAAACCAATATCATGTGTGTTTCCACTTGGATCTTGATAAACAGCAATTAGATTTGGAACACCACGTCCCTCTTCGTATTGACTTCTAACAGTATGTCCTGGGCCTTTAGGTGCGATCATAAACACATTAACATCTTCTGGCGGTGTGATTTGTCCATAATGAATGTTAAAACCATGGGCAAATGCCAAATACTTTCCTGGTGTGAGATTTGGCTTAATGCTTTCATTGTAGATCACAGGTTGTAATTCATCATTTACCAGAATCATCACTATGTCTGCTACCTTTGTTGCTTCTCCAGCTGTCATTACTTTTAAACCAGCCGCTTCCGCTTTTGGCCATGATTTACTTCCTTCGTAAAGCCCAACAACAACATTAACCCCTGATTCTTTAAGGTTTAAAGCATGTGCATGTCCTTGGCTACCATAACCAATAATTGCCACCGTTTTTCCATTTAATAATTCTAGTTTACAGTCTGCATCATAAAACAATTTTCCCATTTTTTAATTTCCTCCTTGAAATGTTTTAATTTTCTTAATTTTTACTATATAAAACGCACCGTAAACAGTGCTTATATACGGAACAGAAAATAGCGCCATAAAAAAACCGCCTCTGAAAAACAGAGGCGGAAAATATTCCACGGTACCACTCTAATATAAAGAAACCTCACGATTTCTCCCTTATCTGGTCTGAACGCCATAGCGAACCTAACCATAGTCATTTAACGCTGACAATCCATGCTGGATTACGGCCTTCCCTACTTCTTTGGTAAAGTTTCAGGTTGGCAGCTCGCAAGTGAGTATTACATGCCTCTAAAATATTGGAATCACACCATCCTCCAACTCTCTTAAATTTAGACCTTGGCATCTTTCTCTTGGTCATCGCTGTTAATGTATTATATTGTATTTTGTATTCTTTCGGTTATTATATCGATTAATAATATTTTTGTCAATAACTAAATTTGAAGTATTTCTAAACTTCAATGATTTCATAATCTTTATTTCCGATACCAAGTTTAACCGCATGTTCAATACAAACTTTCCAGTCCGTGTCTGGATGCGTCATTGTAAATCGGTCTTTTGTTTCGTGTTCGTGTATGTGATGCTCTTTAATCTGGTCCGTCAGATAACTTCCTTGAATAATTGGAGCTTTATTACAAGCATCTGCACAAGCCATATCTAAAGCGACTGGATCTGTTGAAGCAAAAATTCCCACATCTTGAATGATCGGTAAATCATTTTCTGCATGACAATCGCAATAAGGTGAAACATCAATAACAAAACTCACATGGAACTCTGGTCTTCCATTAATGGTTGCCTTTGTATACTCTGCTATTTTTTTATTGAGAATATCATTACTTTCATCGTAAGGTGCTACAATTGCGTCAAATGGGCAAATCCCAATGCAACGGCCGCAACCCACACATCGATTGTGGTCAATACTGGCTTTGTCTTCTTCACCTCCAAAGGTGATTGCACTCATGGCACAGATTTTAGAACACATTTTACAGCTTCTACATTTTTTTTCTTTAATTACAGGTTTTCCTGCAGCATGCATTTCCATTTTCCCACGACGAGAACCTGAACCCATCCCAATATTTTTAAGAGTTCCTCCAAAACCTGTTGCTTCGTGTCCTTTGAAGTGGGTCATCGAAATTAAAATATCTGCGTCCATAATGGCTCGTCCAATTTTAGCTTCGGTGACAAACTCTCCTCCGTCAACTGGAATCTCAATATCATCAGTTCCCTTTAATCCATCTCCAATCACAACGTGACACCCTGTTGCAAAAGGATTGTATCCATTTTCGTAGGCGGCATCTAAATGTTCTAAACCATCTTTTCGTCGCCCTACATATAAAGTATTACAATCTGTAAGAAACGGTTTTCCACCCTGTTCTTTTATAATATCTACAACTACTTTAGAAAAATTCGGTCTTAAATACGCTACATTTCCAGGTTCCCCTAAATGTATTTTGATCGCTGCAAATTTATTTTCAAAATCAATTTCTCCAAGACCTGCTTCTAACACTAAATTTCTCAATTTCTGAAGAAGGGTGTTTTTACCTGTTGCTCTTAATGTTGTAAAATAAACTTTCGATTTTTTGCTCATTGTTTACCTCCCTATTACTGATAACTATCGTCATTTTACCATAAAAACATTTAAGTTAATAGCTCTTATCGTTTTTTAGCAAAAAAAACAGTCAACAGTTCTTGGCACTCTTTTTCTAAAAATCCTGAATAGATTTCCATTCCTGAAGGAAGCATTGGATGTTTCCCTAAAGAAACGGTTGACTCAACGCCTCCAAATTTTTTTTCTGGGGTTCCATAGATCAGTTTTGGAATTCGTGCTTGGATAATTGCGCCCATACACATTGGACAAGGCTCAGCTGTTACAAAAAGACAACAGTCTTCCAAACGCCATCGTCCAAGTTTTTTAGCGCCTTCACGAATGACTAAAATTTCTGCATGGGCAGTTGGATCACACAACCCTTCCTTCTGATTATGAGCCTTCGCCACAATTTCTCCATCTTTTACCAAAACCGCACCAATAGGGACTTCCCCTTCCAGAAGAGCTTTTTCACCTTCCTTAATGGCTTCTTTTATATAATCTTGAAAACTTAATCGTTTTTTTTTCATTCGAAGATCATCCTTTTTTTAGGGGTTGGCATTCTGGACAATAATAAACAGATCCCCCTAAATAGGCTTCCTTAGTAATACTCCCACCACAAACTGGGCAAGGCTTTTTATACGTGTTCTTTGATAAAACTGTTTTATATCCCCCTGAAATCCCAAAGATGTCTTTTTCGGTATCTCTTCCACCTAAAGTTGTCATTTTTAGAAGGGTTTCCTTAATGCTTACATATATGTTCGCCATGTCGCGTTTTTCTAAAAACTGTAACTTTGTTTTAGGATTTACCCTTGCATTAAACAAAATATCTTGAAGGGTTCCATTACCAAGACCTGGAATTCGTTGCTCTGTTCCAAGAAACGCTTTTACACTTAGTTTAGGGGAAGCTTCTTTCCAAATATCTTCAAAATATTCTTGAGTAAATTCTTCATAAATGGGGTTTGGCTTCTCTTTTGCTAGAGAATAATAAGGATTGACATTTTCCCCCTCTTCATAAACCCATAGTCCACCATACATTTGAACAGAAGCTATCAGCTTGGTGGCATCTTCAAATTCAATGGACATCTGATATTTTAATGGAAGCTTTTCATTTTCTTCCAAAAATCGCAAATTAATCCCATCACCAAATAAGATCCTAAAATTCTCAGCTTCTATTTCGATCATTCCTCCATAGGCATTAATGGTCGTTATTACTTTACTATAAAGGCGATTGTGATATTCTTCTGGATTTCCAAAATAAAAGGCAAAACCGTGTGGAAAAACATTAGCCTGGACATTTTGAATCTTCTTACCTAAAATCAATGCTTTTAATTCCTGGGATCTGTTGTAACTTTCTGGTATTTCTAACATCTGCATTCTCCTAAAAGGCTATCTATTTTTATTTCATTATAACCCAATCAATTTGACATCAGTTTGTCATATTTAAAATACCCTCATTTTTTTATTTAGAGACATAAATTTAAAGTATTTAATGCCAAAATGACACTCAGTGATTTCTTTAAATAGAAAATTAGTGTTTAATTTCAATCTTTTCAAGGATCTTTACCGGTTTATCTGAAAAAATAAACACTTCATCTGAAAGTTGATTTATTTCTTCTTCTAAATGACTAACAAAAATAACGGTTCTTTTATCCTTTTTCCAAAGTGTATAAAAGTCATTCATAATGCTTTCTTTTAATGCAGTATCTAAATTGCTAAAGGGTTCATCCATAAGTAATAACTCCGATGGAAATAAAAACGCTCGTGCTATCGCAACCCGTTGACGCATCCCTCCGCTCAACTCCCTTGGATACAATTGGTCAACCCCTTCTAAACCTACTAATTTTAATATATCATCAATTTCCTTTTCGAATCTTCCAGGTTTATTAATTACATTTTCTTCTAAAACAAATCGCAAATTTTCTCGAAGGGTTCGCCAAGGCAACAATCGTGGCTCCTGAAAAATATAAGAAATAGAACGAGGGTTTATCCCTTCTATTTTTCCACTATCTGGTTTAATTAATCCACTACAAAGATTTAGCAATGTGGTTTTCCCCGATCCTGATGGGCCTAAAATACCAGTAATCTTGTTTTCTTTAATTTCCATATTAAATGCTTCAAAAATGACTTGTTCACCAAAAGTTTTGGTTAAATTCTTAATTTGAATATTCAAGATATTCTCCTCTTTTTTTTGTTTTTCTTATAATATAGAGGGTTGACTTTTCAATTATATAACTAGAAAGTACGACCACCAAAGTCCATGCAAAAAGAAAATCCGTTTCTAAATAGATTTTAGAATAAAATAAATTCATCCCAACCGATGGCAATGCATTTGCTAGAACCTCTGCTGTAACCGTCACCTTCCATCCAAGCCCAATGGCACTCATCAGTGCTGATAATCCAAAAGGTTTAACTGAAGGGATATAAATTTCCTTAATTTTTTTTCTTTTGGAAATATTATATATTTTTGCCATTCCCAGAAGTTGCCCATCTGTATTGTGGACCCCTTGAACAATGTTGACCCAAGTTAAAGGAAAACAAACTAAAAAAGTAACAACTAAAGGGACAATCTCTGAGGCCACCCATAAATTAATCAAGATAATCACTGAAACGACTGGCAGCGACTTAATCATTGTTACAAATGGATCTACAATAGCATAAAAGATTTTATTGAGCCCCCCCACTAAACCAAGAACAATCCCAAGAAATACTGAGATTGCAACCCCTCCAAACACTCTAACCAAAGTTGTTCCAACACTCATATAAAATTCCTGTGTTTTTCCTAAGGTTATCAAACTTTCAACCGTTTTTAAAGGGGATGGTAATACGAGATTACTATTGACTATTTTTGCCACTAACCACCAAAGGAGCACCCAAAAAATGAGTACTCCAATTTTAATAGCAATTTCTTTTCTTTTAGAATGTAAGGCTGTAAAAATCTTCACCTGGCACTTTTCCTCCAATAGCTTTTGGTTCAAACTGTGCTAAAATGTTATAATATTCTTCCAATGATCCTTTTGAATCCTTGGGTGTAATGTAAACAATATTGCAGTTTGGAATTGCTTTCTCTGCAAGAGTTGCATCAGCCATAATTCCAGCGGCTACAATGTTTTTAGCCCCTTCTTTTGGGTCTTTATTAACATTATTAACCGATTCTTCATATTTTTTCATAAACTCTTTAATAATCTTAGGATTTGCCTCAGCCCATTCTTTATTTATGACTAAGCAGCCCATTTCGAGTTGAGAACCATTATTTGCCTCTTCCCAAGCCTTTGTCATATCGATAGCTACTTTAATGTTTGGAGCTTTTGAAGTGACCGTTGTAACAAAAGGCTCTGGAATCATTGCAATTTGTGCCTGTCCCGAAACCAAAAGTGTTGCTGCCTCTGCATGCTCAGCAACATAATTTATAGTGACATCCACCCCTGGAGTTAAGCCATTCTTTTCTAGCAAATAATTTAAAACATATTCTGGTGTTGAACCTTGCCCTGTGGCAACCAATGTTTTTCCTTTTAAATCTTTTAAACCCGTAATGCCTTCGTTTTCATCGGCAACAATATACAATACCCCTAGAGTATTAACCCCACCTAAAATGATCTTTCCTTCAGTTTTATTATATAATACTGCTGCTAAATTTGTTGGTACTGCTGCAATTTGAAACTCACCATTAATCACCCCAGCTGTCACCTGGTCAGGTGCCCCAGCCACGGTAAATTCTGTGGTCACATTTTCTCCAAGGTCTACACCATTAACAATCATTTCTGCCATTCCCATTCCTGTTGGTCCCGCAAGGGTTCCAACCTTAACTGTTTGGGGCTCTACAGGTGTTTGAGCCTGACATCCTAATAAAAAAACACTCAATAATATTCCTAAACACAAAACGAACCCGAACTTTTTACTTTTCATTTTTCATCACCTTTTCAATATAATTTTAAACGCATTCATTTTGAATGTATTTCATTGACTCTCAAGAGGTTGTCTTTCCTCAAAATTAAAAAACTTCCTAAACAAGGAAGCACCAAAATACCTGAATTCCAGGTTTATTTTGCCTACATTCCTTTCAAATCAGAATTCCTTTTTTGTTAGGTAAACGCATCCATTCAATTACACTCATGGTAACATATTCTCCTTTCTTTTTAAAGAAAAAGAAAGGAGAAATTTTCAACCACTAAACAGGGCTATTCAATGGATTTTAAGGATTCTACCATGCTAATTTTTTTAATTAATGGCGTCATTCCAATATTCACAACAAAGGTAAAAAATAATGTAAACAAAACTGCAAATAAATAACTACTTGCCTCAATACTTCTACCAAACATGACAATATCTGTTTCCACTGTATTAATAATGTAGTTATTTAAAATTATCCCAAGCCCTAGTCCAAAAAGGATCCCGATAGAGGATAATACAATATTTTCTCTAAAAATATAAGTGTACACCTCAGAATCATAGAAACCTAAGACTCGAATTGTCGCAATTTCCCTCACTCTCTCAGAGATATTGATATTTGTCAAGTTGTACAACACCACCACTGCTAGGGCACCTGCTGAAAATAGCATGACCAAAACAACAACATTTAAAGTATTCAGACTGTCATTTGTACTCTTAATAATGTTAGCAGTAAAGTTAACCGCCACAACCCCATGATTCTCCAACCATCCTTTGGCCACTTCCTCTTCTGTCTCTTTTGAAGTATCCACTAAATTAACAAGGGCTAGGTTTACTTTTAATGGCTTTTTCCAAAGGTCTTCGTAAACTTTTGGAGAGAGATAAATATAATTTTCGAGATAATTTTCGGTGATGGCTCCCACCGTCACTTCATGGCTTTCGTCGTCACTAAAAACCCTTACTTTATCCCCAACTTTTAGATTAAGATCATAGGCCACTTTTTCCGATAAAACAACTCCTGCCTTTTTAAGATCGATGGGCTCTTGTGTTTTTCGATCATGAAGTTTAGCAAAATCGTCTATTTCCCCTTGGAATTCAGGAACAAAAAAGTAAGCTTCTTTTTTATTATCAGTTCCTGGTTTCTCTAAATTAAGTTTTGTTTGATAAACAAAGATACTTTCTGTAAAATTTGGGTCATTTTCCATCAAGGTTTTTGTCTCACTTCTTCCTTCTAAGGTTTCTTCATTTTTAAAGGCAAGCACCCCATCATAAATGGAAATTTCTTCAAATTGTTTTGGAATAATTGAAAAGATGGCATCCCGAAGTCCAAAACCTGCTAAGATTAAAGCGGTACATCCTGCAATTCCAATCACCGTCATAAAAAAACGCCCCTTATAACGCATGAGATTTCGTGCGGTTACTTTTTCGATAAATCCCAATCGTTTCCATATAAACGGAATCTTTTCTAAAAATATTTCTTTTCCAATTTTCGGAGCCTTAGGGCGCATTAACTGGGAAGGGTTTTCCTTGAGTTCTACATAGGTTACCCCAATCGCTGCAAATACTGTACAAGCAACGGCAATCAAAATACTAACCATCATAGGGATCCATGGAATCGAGAGTTCTAATGATGGCATTTGATATAAAATATTGTAGGCACCCGCAATTAAATATGGCAAAGTATTGAGACCAATGATCGCACCAATAATAGCCCCAATCATTGCACCTGTTAAAGCGTAAATAAAGTATTTTGAAGCAATTTGAACGTGATTATAGCCTAAGGCTTTAAGGGTTCCAATTTGGGTTCTTTGTTCTTCAACCATCCGTGTCATGGTGGTAAAAGAAACCAATGCTGCAACCAAGAGAAAAATCATTGGAAAGACTCCCGCCATATTATCAATTCGTTGTGCATCTTCTCCATAACTTGAATAACCGACATTGTCATTCCGATCAAAAACATAAAATTTTCCAAATTCGATTTTGTCAATTTCAGCCTGACCATCCTTAATCTTCTGTTCTCCCTTTGCAATTTCGAGCTCTCCCCGTATTTGCTGATCCTTTAGTTCCGCTTCCCCTTTTCTTAGTTCCATCCAGCCTATTTCGATTTCTCTTTGTCCTTGAGCTAGCTGGTTTTCTCCATTAATCCGCCCTTCTTCGTAGGCGACTTCTCCTTGAGCCAAAATAATTTTGTTTTTTTCAATTTCTTCTCTACCAGCATCAATTTTTTGTTGACCTTCAATCCGCCCTTTTTCAATTTCTACTGGACCATTCACTTCGAGTTCATTTAATTGATTTTTCAAATCCTTTAATTTTTTCTGGAAATCTAAAATCTGGTCGATCCCGTTTAAAACTTCTTCTTTTCCAATGTTAAGTTGGGTAAGTCCCATCTCAGCATTTCTCATGGCGGCTTGAATTAAGGCCAGACTTTCTTCTAATTGAGCTTTTTGTTCATCATAATCAGGGGCATTGGGGTCAAGTTGATTTATGGCTTCTTCTATCAAACTTTCTTCTGTAACCAACTGATGATAGGTTAACTCCAACTGAAAAATTTCACTATTAATGACTGCTAATTGATTTTCTAGCTGGGGCAACTGATGAGAGGGATCATTTTCTTCCATTTGAAGAATTCCGTTTTTTAATTGGTCAATCCCTGCGACCAATTGTAATTGAGCTTTCTCTATCTCAATTTCAAGATCTTTTTCCCCCTGATTAAGAGCCTCTTCACCTCTTTGGATTTCTGATTTTCCAAACATTAATTTTTCGGCTCCAAGCCTCATTTCTTCTTGAAACTTTGCTCTCCCGATAGCGTATTCATTCTCCCCAGTATATAAAGCCTGTTTAGAGGTTTCGATGAATGCCTGACCACTGGCAATGCCATCCGACAACTGTTTTCTCGCCTCTTGTAATTCCTGTTTCCCTTTATTTAACGCCTGGGTTGCCTCATTCACAATTTCTTCTCGATTGATTGCTAAGCGTTCAATACCAAGTAACTCTAAGGATTCTGCTAACTGGTCTACCTTCTCTTTGCTTTGATTATTATAGGCCGTAAAATCATTACCCTTTCTATCTCCCAAAACATATACTTCGGTATAGCGTTCATATGCGAAAGCCTCTGGCAAGGCAAAAGCATACAACCTCAGATCCCCAGTTCCCAATGTGGTACTTCCACGTTCAATTGAGACAAACTGTGGAGAACGGACAAAACCAACAATTGTAAATTCATCTTCCTTTAGAAAATCTTTCAAAGGTTTTTCTCCAACCTCGGGACTAATCTTAAGCGTTTCACCTATCTCAAATTTTGTGGATGACGAAACGAGACTATCTTTCGTTTGTGGTGCTTCTACCACTATTTCATTTGGTTTTTCCGGCAATCTCCCTTCAACTAGCAAAGGTTGGTTAAGGCCATCTTTCTCAGGATAAGAAATAATCCGCATAACCAAACGTTTTTCTCCCTGTTCAAGGATAACATCAGCCGAATAACCTGGCATCACTTCCCCAACGCCTTGGGTCATTCTTATGGCTGCCACATCCTCTTCTTTAAATCCAAAGGTGGATACCAAACGAAGATCCATTAATTTTTGGGCTTCATAATAACGATTTGCGGTTAACTGCATACTTGGTCCTGTCGCCTTAACCCCTACGAAAAAGCAAATTCCTAAAGCGATAATTGCCATAATTGATAAAAATCGACTGATGGAGCCTTTTATTTCCCTGATCGTGTCTTTTTGTAAAGTTTTCATCTATTCTTCCTCAGTAATGCATTGATAAGTTTCATTTTATCACAATTAATTCAATAAGACATTCTCTTTCATGGTAATTAAAGCTAATCTTTTTTCTTTTACCTTGGTATTCGTAAGAACTTCCAGTGCTTCGGCGTATAAATCTAATTGAACCCGATATTTCTCTATTAGGTTTTCTCGCTCAAAAGTATTTTGATAATAATCTGTTTTATAATCGATCATTACCCATTCGCCACTTTCTAAAAATCCACAGTCTATAATCCCCTGAACCATTATTTTTTCCTTTGTTCCTCCCCATTCTTCTCTGATTTCTTGGGGATTAATGTTGTAGTTAAAAGGGATCTCTCGCTTAATATCTGGGGATGATAACAATCGAATTCCTAAATCAGATGAATAAAAATCGACAATTTTCTCTAAATCAATTAATTTTCCTAAAGACTTTTCTAAAAATTCTTCAGCAATGAGTCTTTTACATTCTTCTTGAACATAAACGTTAAGAAACTCTTTTAGACCTTTTTCTTTGTTTTCTAGAACCCACTTCTTTAAGGGCTCTAGTTTAATAGATTCCATAATTAAATGTAACCCTGACCCCCGTTGTGCCGATGAAAATTCATGGGTTGTTTTGGTTAAAAACTTTGGTTTTTCAGTCATCTTGGTTTCTTGAAACCCTAAATTTTTTCCAAGTTTAAAGTTCTTTATTTCTGTAACACTCATTTTATTTGGAAAGTCGTTTTCTATTTTTTTAGGCGGCTCAAAATTCAGTCGTCGGAAAACCTCCTCTTTAACTTGAGGATTTATCTCCCATGGGTTTTCTATGTCAATCTCAAGTCTTTCTCTTTCCTCTGAAACCGAAGCCTCTCCCCCAGAGTGCTCATAGAGAATAAAATGCTCCAACTCTAAAGTTTCAGGGATTTCAGTAAATTTTTCTCCACCTAAAACTCCAAATAAAATCCAGTCAATCGATCGACTCGATTTTAGCAGCTTAAATTTATCAGGTGTTTCCAACCATTTCTTTTTATCTCGCTCTTCCTTATTTGTGGTCCCTACTATTACCAGTTTTTCTTCTGCTCGTGTCATTGCGACGTATAAAAGACGCATTTCTTCAGATAACATTTCAACATTACTTTTAGCTTTACATACTTCCTTAGCTAAAGAGTCTCTTTTATAACGTTCTTCTAAATTGACGTAATTAGGACAAATCCCTAAATCTTTGTGAAACAATATTTGTTCCCGATTGAACTGCTTGTTAAATTTTTTTCCCGTTCCGGTTAAGAAAACAATGGGGAACTCAAGCCCTTTACTTTTATGAATAGTCATCATCCTCACCACATTATCTCCTTGGGATAACACTGCTGGTGGTGATGTATCTTGTTTATATTTTTTAATATTTTCAATAAACCGTATGAATTGAAACAAACCTCTTAAGGTTGATTTTTTATAATCACCTGCTTTTTTCAAAAGAGCTCTTAGATTATTTTGTCGTTGCTCTCCTCCAGGTAAACTCCCTACAAAAGCATAATACCCCGACTCTAAATAGAGTTTCCATAAAAAGTCTTCAATTTCTAAAATTTTCGATGCTTCTCTCCAAAGTCTAAGGCGATTGTAAAACTTTCTTAATTTAATTGCTAAAGCATCTGTTTTGCTATCTCGATGGATTTCAACAGCATGATAATAAAAACCAAGGGGGTTTTCAATCCTAATTTGAGAACACTCCTCCACTCCAAAACCTCCGATAGGCGAGGTCATTACCGTTAATAGTGGCAAATCTTGGTGTTGGTTATCAATTAAACTCAAAAAATTGATCATCACCTTTATTTCAAGAGACTCAAAATAATTTGAACCTCCATCAAAATAGGAGGGAATTCCCATTTTTGTAAAAACTTTTTGGTAAATGTCACCACGTTCTGAAACACTTCGCATTAAAACTCCAAAATCCCGATAAGTAATAACACGTTTTTCATTTTTTCGGGTATCAAATATTTCCGTTCCAACAAGTCCCTGAATTCTTTCTCCAACAAACCTTGCTTCTCTCTCAACATCTGTCAATTGTTTTAGAGGGTTCTCTTCTTCCCCTTCTATTCCTAAATCTTCGGATCGGTTTAGTAAATGTATTTCAATCTTTTCATAGGGGCCATTTTGAGGTAAGCCTTTGTAAAGCATGGCATCTGAGTCGTATTCAACTTCTCCAAGATTGGTACTCATAATTTTCATGAAAATTTGATTTATACCATTAATGATTCCTTGGGCTGAGCGAAAATTACGATTAAGGTTAACCAGTCGATTTTCCTTATCTTCTTTTTCTCTAAATTGGTAATATTTTTCAATGAAAATAGTAGGATCTGCCGAACGAAACCGATAGATACTTTGCTTAACATCCCCTACCATGAAATAATTGTTTTTTCGAGCAATTCTCTGAATAATGCTTTCCTGAATTTCATTGGTATCCTGATATTCATCTAAAAAAATATGTACATATTTCTCTCGAAGATCATTTGCAATTAAATCATCTTCTAAAATTTTAAGGGTATATCTTTCCAAATCATTAAAGTCAACTAAGTTTTTTTCGTTCTTTTTTTTAATAAATGCAACCCGAAATGCCAACGTAAGATTTACAAAATCTTCCATGGTTTTTTCTAAATCATTTAGCTCATCGATCATGTCATCCATTCTTTGAGCATAACATTTCTGTAGATTTACAATAATTTTCTTTCCTTCGTTACGATTTTCCTTAATGCTTTCACTCAGCTCTTTATCTATTTTGTTATTCCCACTATAACGTGAAAAAACCACTTTCCCTAGTTCTGTCAATCCTTCATTAGGGTGAACCCGTATTCTTTCTTTAATGTTTTCTATTAATTTCTGATCCCCTAAAATCTGTTGAAACGTTTTTTCGAATCCTTCAACATTTTCACATCTGTTGACTCCTTTTTCAAGAAAATCCAAGGCACCTTGCAACTCTGTTTCTAAAATTTCCTTTAATTCTTTACCCCACAAGCTTTCCCAAAAATCCGTTTTTGTACAAGCAAAAGCTTTGATCGCTTTTTCACACCATTCTTCAGGATTTGCCAAAGTTGTTAAAAAATAATAGGATTTTTCAACACTCTCCTTGAGACCTTGATCATTTTTATTTCCACTGTATTTTTCGATGAGTTGGGGAAATCCTGTGGTTTCATCTGATTGAGCTTTTTGATATTCTTTTTCGAAAACATCCTCTAGCACTTCTTTTCGCATTAGGGTCATTTCAATTTCGTTCCCTAGTGAAAATCCTGGATCAACCCCAACCTGTTGGAAGTATTGTCGAAGGATGCTTAAACAAAAAGAATGGAGGGTCGTAATCATGGCACTTCCCAATCCATTAAGCTGCTTCATAATAAAATTTCGATCATTCTTGGGATTATCTAAGGCTTGAGTTAATGCCAAACTTAAACGCTTTTTCATTTCTCCGGCCGCTGCTCTCGTAAAAGTCAAAATTAAAAATTCATCAACATTCAACTTTTCCTCAATAATAATTCGAACAATCCGTTCAATTAAAAGAGCCGTTTTCCCTGAACCTGCTGCTGCAGAAACAAGCATGTTTTTTTCTCGGGTTTCGATTGCCTCTAGTTGTTCTTTAGTCCAATTCATGGTCTTGCTCCTTAATCAAATTAAAAAACTCATTTTTCTTAATGGTTTTTTTCATGATTTCATATCCTGTCCTTCGAATATCTTCATCAAATTGACAAATCCCATGGTATTCGCAGTAATCACACCCACGTCCAGCCTCTTTACGATCATAGGGTTTGATCCGAATATCCCCTTGATATATTTGACTCACTTGCTGAACCACCGTTTTCCGAACATAATCAATGAGGATTTCAAACTCTTCCAAAGTCAATTTTGATTCTGAAATGTTAGTAATGGGCATTGCTTTTTCTCCTTCGAAGGCCATCCCCTCAATCATTTCTGGGTCATCGAGTAATAAACCATTTAAATCAAATGCTTTATTGATTTCTGCCTCAACGGATTTATTGAGTTCCAATTTGGGTAATGGGTCATCTAAATGAAAATAAAAAGTTCCTCCTGGTAAAACATGTTCCCCTTGGATTTCATGAATGGCACCATCTAAATAGATGATTAATTGAAGGGATAATCCATAATAAATTTCGCTATAACTTAATTTTTTAAGACCCGTTTTATAATCGACAATCTTTACCCAAGTTTTTCCTTCTTTTTCGTACAAATCAAGACGATCTATTTTTCCTCTGATTCTTAAAGTTTCTAAATTCATCCCTCTTAATTCTTGGGGAATACAGATCTCTTTTTTAAATTCAAGTTCATGGTATTTGGGGGTAAACCCTCCTGACATTAAGTGAGCAATCATCATATCGACGGATTTTTTCCCTATACGTTCTACTTTTTTACCTAAATATTGATATTGTCCAGTGCTATTAAAAACATTGGATTTTATTTGAGGTAGTTTAACTTCAATCAATTCCTCTACAATCCCATGAGTAAGTTCTTTTGATGCCTTCGTTAAATCAATCTCCCTTTTTTCGACCGTCTCAAAAAAACCTTCCATCACTTCATGAAGGAGATTTCCAATTTCCAAGTTTTTAATTTCATACATCGGGCGGCCTTTAGGTTTTAATCCATATTTCACAAAATGAGAAAAGGGACATTTACGATAGGTTTCTAAACGAGAAATGCTGGTTTCCATTTTTCTTCCATAGAGTTTTAGAGCTTCATTTGGTAGAATTTCATCTTCCAATCCCTTATATCCAAGGGCTTTATTAAGCCCTTCCAAATCTTCTTTGTATGAACTTTGACTTTCGTACCAAGCCTCAGCACTTCGCCAAATCATCACTTCATTTTCATCGAAATTCCCTTTATTTTTACTTTTCATGTCCTTTAGAAAATGGCTTAAATGTTCGAAGGTACTTGTTGGTGTCGAAATTTTATCCCAAGTACAACTTAGTCCTTCATGAAGTGTTGATCTGATTTTTAGTTTTGGAAATATGCCTGTTATCTGATTCACAAGAATCGAAGGCTGTTGGCTGCTTCCTTCTAAATCCGTTAATGACCAGTACAAGTAGAGTAATTTTTCTGGTTTTGAGAATAATTCGTGCACCAAAAAATTTTCTTGATTCATTTGGAATTCACGATTGTTTTGTAAAAAAAGGTGATGCTCCAACAAAATTCTCCGTTCTGCATCCGTTATTAAATTAGGCTCAGATCCTAAGCCTGGAATGATTCCTTCGTTTAGACCAAAAACCATCAAAACTTTAATTGATCCACTACGGCTCCTACGTAAATCAGTAATGTTTACAACCTCCCGTTGAGAAGGAATAACTCCCAATTGATATCCTTGAAAACCGCTTTTTAAGATGGCAGTGTATTCCTCAAGGGAGACTTCCTCGTCACCCATGGTCTCTACAATTTGATCAAAAACCGCCATAAGAATGTTCCAAATCTGCTTATAGATTTCAAAATTTTCATAATCTTCTTCTAAAAAAAGTTTTTCTGTAAGAGCGTTAATTTTCTCTAAGGTATGAATGTCTTCAAGAAAATCATATAAAATCTTGGTTCGACTTTCGCAGGAAACTTTTCCCTTCATCTCTTCCCTTAGTTTCGAGATGGGGGTGATTAATCTTTCCCGACATGCATTTAGCTCTTCGAGGTTTATATCTTCATTTTCACTCACCTTTGTGAATTCTCTTTCCCATTGACTTCCTCGAATCCCAAACTCTAGGGCATAGTTTTCCAAATCTTCACTTTCCTCAAAATGAATAGGTCCAAAGCCCGTTTTAATAAAACCAAAAATATCATTAAATCGATAATATCCAAGAATCGTCTCAAGAATAGACATTATCCCTTCTATCAAATGATTATTTCCAATATTTCTAAGATCATCCATGAAAAAAGGAATATTATACTGCCTAAACACTCGTTTAATAACGCTTCCATAATCTTCCATTGCGCCAGTTGAAACCACAATGTCGTGATAGGAAAATCCTTTGTCTCTCACTAAATCAACAATTTTTTGAGCCCCTTTTTCAACTTCTTCCCAAATGTTTTGACACTGAGTTAAAATAATATCCTTAACTGGCACCTCTAAAATATCTCTTGGAAATCCAAATCCATTTTTCTCCAGGTGTTGTAATGTTTGACTTCGACAATTTTCATAGGGAATCTCTTTAACCATGAAATCAACCATGGCTTCCCCTCCAATATTTTTGATTTTATAATAGGTATCTTTTGTTACCCGAAAAATTTCCCCTTCTTTTTCTTGGAAATCTAAGGTCAATGCAAAACTTACCGATTCTCCAAGGGTTACTAATCCTCTGATTAAACGATAGTCCTGCTCTGAAAAATTCTGAAATCCATCAAACCAAAAGTTTTTTCTTCTTAAAAAATCAGCCGAAAACATTTGTTTGCAAATGAGCTGCTGTAGATCTTCTTGGTCGAGTCGATTTTCTCCCATTGCTTTCATAAAATGAGCATAGATTTTGTAAATATCTTCGAGCTTTTGGGTTGTCATTCCAGTTTCTAAGGTTTCGATTGAAGTTTTTAAAACTTTAGGGGTGATCTCATTTTGTTTAAACTCTGTAATCAAATCACTCATACTTATTAAAAATCCAGGTTTTTTTACACTGGCAGCATAGACTGTTAATTCTTTTTGAATTTCATTAAAAGTTTTCTGCAAAAGCATACTCTTACCATGAGCATCCATAAACGTTTTAGTCAATCCACCTGTTTCATGTAAAATCCGGTTTCCTAAGCGCTTAATACTTAAAACTTCGACCCCTAAGAGACCTTTTAAATTTTGGGTTTGAATCAAAGCTTCTTCAGCGCCGAGAGTATATTGTTCTGGAACAATCAAAAAGAGACCATCCTTCCCCTTTTTTAATGTTTTTCCAATTTCATTGTAAATAATGGAACTTAAAACTTGAGACTGTCTCCCAGTTATTATGTTTATGCCCATAGCTTTCTCCCATTCTTTCGCGACAATTTGTATTCTAAGACTAAGTATATATAAAATTAAAAACCAAGTAAAGGGAAAAGGTTTTATTGAAAAAGCCAAAAAAAATAAAGGAACAGTATTATGATATGATTCCCCTTAAGTAGACAAGGTAAATAACCAAAATCTACTTAAGGGGGATTTTTTATGTCAAGGAAATATTCATATGATGAAAAATTGGATATTGTGGAAGGATATCTCAACGGAGATTTTTCATTGGCA
>JBOFGH010000040.1:0-40085 GCA_051649025.1 Eubacteriaceae bacterium | reverse complement strand
ATTGCCATGGCAAGTGTGATTCCTGAAAGTATACTTGCAATAATCTGATCATTAAATGGGTAATTCCCAAGATCTAAATAGGTAAACACTGAAACCATGGCAAAAAGAACCCCCGCAATTCCCGCACAGATTTTTACTAATTCACCTGTTTGTTTTTGTAATGGAGTCGGTCGATCCTCAACCTTTGCGACATTAATTCCAATTTTTCCGTATTCCGTTTCTTCTCCAATTTTGTCAACAAGAATATACCCATTCCCCTGGGTTACAAGTGTTCCAGCATAACAATAGTCTTTTCTCCAATAATCTTTTGATGTCCGATCATTTTCCGAAACTACTTTCCATACCCCTTCTGTTTCCCCTGTTAACGACGACTCATCCACGCAGAGATCATTCGCTTTTATCACAGTGCCGTCTCCTGGAATTTTAACTCCTTCGGCAATGAGCATAATATCCCCAGGAACTAAATCCACACTTGGAATCACTTTTTCATAACCATCTCTAATCACCGACACATGTGGTGCCGAAAGTTCTTTTAATGCATTTAAAGTTTTATCAGTCTTCCATTCTTGAATAACGTCGATGGTTATAATGCCAAGAACAAACACCAACATAATCCCACCATCTCTGGGTTCTCCTAAAATAAAATAAATAATCGCTGCAACCATCAAGAGTAAAAACATTGGTTCAAGAAGAATATGTATAATCTTTTTAAAGAAGTTCTCTTTTTTTTCTTGAATAAGTTCATTTTTCCCATATTCCTTTTGTCGTCTTTGAGCCTCTTCTTCCGATAATCCTCTTTCATATTCTGGCTTCATTTTCTTACTTCCTTTCAAATTATTTCATTCCGCAGTTTGTTTTGATTTTTTCATTTATCAACTCATTTTATTCAATTATTTAAACTTATTGTCCCATAATTTCAACGAAGAATAAACACCATTTTTAATTTTTACAAAAAAGACGAAAGCGGCTGTTTATAATCTTAGGTTAATTATAAACAGCCGCTTTCGTCTTTTTTATTTGATCCCTATTTTAGCCAACCTGCTGATCTTTCAACCGCACGATTCCATAAACCACAAATTTCGTCTCTCTTTTCTTGGGATATTTGAGGATCAAATCGTTTTTCGATTTTCCAGAATTCGCCTATTTCTTCAAAACTATCCCAATAACCAACCGCTAATCCCGCTGCATAAACAGCACCTAAGGTCGTGGTTTCGGTGATGATTGGACGTTCAACTGGAATTCCTAAAATATCTGCTTGAAATTGAAGTAAAAAATCACTTTTTGACCCGCCACCATCTGCTCTTAGCATTGTCATTGGCAACCCCGATTTACGTTCCATCACATTAAAAGCATCTTTTACTTGAAAAGCCATCGATTCTAAAGCTGCCCTTGCAATATGCTGTTTTGTTGTTCCTCTAGAGATTCCTACAATGGTTCCCCTCGCATAAGAGTCAAAATATGGAGCACCTAGCCCAACAAAGGCTGGTACAAAATAGACACCTAAACTATCTTCAACCTGTAAAGCTAATGTTTCGGCTTCGTCTGCATTTTCAATAATATTAAGTCCATCTCTCAACCATTGAATTGCAGCACCAGAGACATCTGCCATGCCTTCCAATCCATAATCTGTACGACCTTTTGCACTCCAAAGCACTGGCGAAAACAATCCATCCGAAGGAGGCACATAAAGTTCTCCTGTATTCATTACCATGAAAGAACCTGTTCCGTAGGTATTTTTTGCCATTCCTTTTTTTAGGCAACCTTGCCCAAAAGCAGCGGATTGTTGATCGCCTAAAATTCCTGCTACAGGAACTTTTTCTCCAAAAAAGACTTCAGGATTTGTTGTGCCATAAATTTCGCTTGAAGATCTTAATTCAGGCAAAATTTCTCTTGGGATCTGTAACTCGTTAAGCATCAATTCATCATAATCAAGGGTTCTTGCATTCTGAAGAAGGGTTACTGACGCATTTGAAACATCTGTTACATGGGCATCTCCACCTGTTAATTTCCAAACGAGCCAAGTATCAATGGTTCCATAAAGTAAATTTCCTTTTTCAACCCCTGCTTTTACAACAGGGTCATTATCTAATAGCCATCTTATTTTTGTCGCAGCATCGTTGGGAACAATGACCATCCCTGTCCGTTCGACAATCCCTTTTCCATCTTTTGCTTCCAGAGCTTCACAAATTTCTAAAGTTCTTCTATCCTGCCATACAATGGCTCTGCAAACAGGCATTCCTGTTTTTTTGTCCCAAAAAACAGTGGTTTCTCGCTGATTCGTAATTCCAATGGCCTCAATATCCCTTGCTTTGATATTTCCATTTCCTAGAGCCTCTCCTACGACTTTCATGGTTGTTTCCCATATTTCAGTCGCATCGTGCTCAACCCACCCAGCCTTTGGAAAGTGTTGGGTAAATTCAGAATAGGCTTGAGAAATAATATTAACGGATTTGTCAAAGATCATTGCTTTAACCCCAGTTGTACCTTCATCAATTCCTAAAATATACTTCATTCGTTTCTCCCATCTTATTTTTATAAACAATTTTTCCCTGATAAATCGTCATTTCAATTTGAATGTCCTTAATCTTTTCTTTTTTAACGTCTAAAGGATTTTCTGATAAAACCGTCACATCCCCTACTTTGCCAATGGTTAATGAACCTCGTAGCTTCTCTTCTTTCACTCCATAGGCTCCATTAATTGTAAATAAACGGATGGCTTCTTCACAAGAAATGGCATTATCAGTAAAAGGAGGATTAGCCGCTGCATGAATTCCTAGGATTGGATCCATTGGAGTTACATTAGAGTCCGACCCACCATTAACAATAATTCCTGCCTCCAAAAGATCTTTTAATGGATAGGCACTTTGATTTCTTTTTGACCCTACTCTTTCCTCATAGACACTGTTGTATCCACCCCGTAAATAGGTAAAGCTCGGTTGGGTCGAAATCACAACCCCTAATTTTTTAGCCCGAAGAATGTCCAATGGACCTGGAAAACCAAAATGTTCAATTTTAAAGCGATGGTCTTCAACAGGAAAAATTTCAAGGGCCTTTTCTAAACAATCCAAAACTTGGGTAATTGCGCGTTCTCCAATCGCATGAAATCCAGTTTGCAGCCCACGCTTATGAGCCTCAACAATGTAATTAATGATCCAATCATTTTCAAAATACAAAACCCCTTTTGTATTTGGGTCATCTGCATAGGGCAATTTAAAAGCCGCCGTCCGTGAACCAATTGACCCATCGAGCAAGATATCGGTCCCCATAATTTTCAGCCCTTTTTCAACCACTACCTTCGGATTGGTACAACACCAATGAAGCACCACATGTACGGGCAAAGTTTCTAACATCTCTAAAAATACTGGAATATCTCCATCCGATGATAAATCCCCACCTTCCATGGCATGAATGGTTGTAATCCCAACCTGTACTGCTTTTTCTGCTACATATCGAATCGAGGCTTGCCTTTGTCTTATGCTTATCTTGTCAAAGAAAAATTTTCGTGCCTTTCCATTTGCTTCCCCATGAACTCTTCCCGTAAATTCACCTTCTTTTCCCTTGACCAGTCCTTTTTCATCCCCCTGAAATTTCATTGCCCTTAGTCCTGATGTATTTAGCAAAGTATAGTGAAGTCCCCTATCGACAATGTAAACTGGGCGTTCTTCAAAAATCCGATCCAAGTCTGTTAAGGTTGGAGGCCTTTTTTCTTTTAATCGTGATTCATCCAGCCCATAGCCATAAATCCATTCCTCTTGATTTTCAGGTTTTTCTTTGTTAAGCTTTTCTAGCACTTCGGAAACACTTTTGCATTCAAACAAATCGATTCCAATGGATGCAAGCCCTGTTCCCATCATATGAACGTGACAATCGTGGAGTCCTGGCAAAAAAGCTTTGCCCTGTAAATCGAAGGTTCTAATGTTTTTTCCTTCAATTAGGGCAAGGATTTCAGAGGTGGAACCTAAAGCCTCTATTATTCCGTCCTTAATAAAGATACTTTCACATTTAGGGAGTGTTGAATCCATCGTCACCCCATTCCCATTAATTAGTGCAAGTGTTTTCTTCATCTTTTCTCCTTCCACATTGTCGTTTACCCATGCTTTTATTGCCTTTTAGTCAATTAATTTTTTTACTTCTCCTGCCACTGCTTTTCCTAAAGAAGCATGGGCCTCGGCATCAAGGTGTAGTCCATCTATCTCACTTGCTTTTGCAACCGTTCCTGCATCAAAAAAACCTACCCCGCGACTTTCGGCAACACCTCTATAAAATTCAGCCATTCGAATCGACTTATCTCGATTTCCTTCAAACATAAACTTGAAAATGCCATTCTCAATTGGGCCAAGTGGTGCTGGTGCAATAAATAAAACCTTTGGTCCATCTGGTCCAAAAGCCCCCACCTGAGCTAGGGTTTTATCAAGAATCAAAGCCCCACCATTTGCAATGTCCTGGGCGCTTACAGAATACCTTGCTTTTAAATCATTCGTACCAATCATGATAATGACCAAGTCTAATGGTGCATGAGAATCTAATAATGGAATAATGTGATGTTTCCCACATCGATATTCTTCAATAGGATCATCCCAAACCGTCGTTCTTCCATTAAGTCCTTCAGGAATTACTCTATAGTTTTCCCCTAATTCCTTTTGAAGTACCCCAGGCCACCGAACTTCATCTGGCCATCGCCGTATTGTTGTCACTAAATCATTTGATGGATCCCATCCCCAGGTGTTTGAATCTCCAAAAATTAAAATATTTTTCATTGTTTTCCTCCTTCTTTATTCTATGGATGCATTTGCAAGGACTAAATCACAAATGCTCCATGACTAACCCCTTAAATTATCCATAGTTCTGGTTGACTTGTTGCAATCCCCAAAATACCAGTTTCCATCACCTCATCTATTTGTTCTTTGTTTGAAATAAGCCCTCCGAGTATCACTGGAACCCCTGCCACTTTAATCATTTTTTCAATTAACTCTTTTGGAATGGTTCCAGGCATGATAATCACACCGTCTGGGTGATGTTCCTCAATATTTTGTATCCCTGTTTTAAGTGCATCTGAATCAATCATAAAAAAACCAAAAATTGCCTTTTTTCCAGCTTCCTTAATCATTTTTAAACATAAAGGTTTCATGGTAATAATCGCATCAACCCCAACGTTTGCCATGTATTGGATTCCCATTCTATCTCTTGCAATGCCTCGAATGGAGTCTTGATGCACCATCACCTTTTTTCCAAATTGATGAATGATCTCAACTAGCCTTGGCAAAGTATTTATATCCCCAAGTTTCAGCATAATCCATTGGACCTGTGTTTTTTCCAATGCCTCTATTAATTCTTTTCTATTGTGAGTTGAAGGAATTATCCCACTTACTTTAAGGGATTCTTCCAAAGTCTCATTTTCTTTACTTTTTATTTTTAAAACCCCCTCTGATACATAAAAAACCCGCATTATACCAAGGACATTTCTCAGGAATCCCTGATTCATTATCCACAGTATAATACGGACATCTCTCTCACTCTTGCCCTTAGCTATTCTTTTGTGCCCTATGTAATGGTTTACTTAATTCTAATCTTCCCTCCTCCTTTTGTCAAGAAATTATTTCAGATCCATCAACAACGCTCATCTTTAATAGTCAACTCTTTCTTCCTACTTTAAGCAATGAATTGCGAAAAATCGCAAAAGCTCCCCAATACAATGCCAAGGACAATAAAGAAAGCTGACCCTATCCCAGCAGCAATCGCCGGATGAACCCTTCTTTTTTCATCTTTCTTTTCTTCTTCCCTCTCTTTTTTCTCCACATCCCCTATTAGTTTTCTTCCTAAAAGAAATGCCCAGGGCACAATGATACAGTAAAAACACATGCCAACCGCCGCAATAAGAAATAGATTGCTATTTGTCTCAAGGACTACATCACTTTCATTGCCAACCGAAGAAAACGTCGCTAAGGTTGAAACAAGGTTATTAACCAAATGGAATAGCATTGGCAACCAAAGATTCTCTGTTTTAACTAAAATGTATGAAAGCACTATTCCCAAAACTGCTGTAGGTAAAAAACGATATGGGTCTAAATGAAATCCTCCAAATAGAATTCCAACAATAACAATTCTTTTCCAGCTATTTTTAACAGCGTCTAAGTTTGAAAGAAAAAATCCCCTAAACAACGCTTCCTCACAAACAGCAGGTAAAAAAGCAACAATAATTATTGCAAATTTCATTGGAACACTCGAAATAAAATCCCCTAAACCAGTGCTTAATTCAATCATCGATGGAAAGAGATAAATCGACAAAGTCGAAATTAAAAGGACTAAAATGTAAGTCCCTAGCCAAAGAATTAACGTTCCAAAGATTTGCGAAATACGAGGTACTTTAAAAGGAAAGATCTCCTTCATTTCTTTTTTTGACATTAATCCGGCTACAATCGCAATGAATAAAATTAAGATCTCCGTTAACACTAATCCAACCATTCCAAAATTTCTTTGCAATGGAACCGCTAAAAAGACTAAAGATAAAATTCCAATTAAATAGACAATTCCCACAAAACAATAGGTTTTTGTTGTTGACTTCATTCCCATGTACCCTCCAGTTACCTTGGTTTATATCCCTTTACCACTACTTTTTTAACCCAATGTCGATGACATCATTATTCTATAATCTATTCTTTAATTCTATTATGAGCAAAAACTTTTGTCAAACAACGATTATTGAATAAATATTAGAAAAAGGCGTGAAATTTTTCCCTTCACGCCTTTCTCCCTTTAATAAGGATTCTCAATTTCCATCTTCAATACTTATTTGGTTAAACTTCTCTGTTAAATCACTAATTTTTAAATTCTTTCGCTCTTCCCCAATGGTGTCCTTAACAATATTTCCTCGATGCATCATAATTAACCGATCGCCATACTCTACTGCAAATCTCAAATTATGTGTTACCATGAGGGTTGTAATGTTTTTTTCTTTTAATATCTTCTGCGTTAAAGCCATTACATTCTCGCTCGATTTTGGATCGAGAGCAGCGGTATGTTCATCTAAAATTAATAAATCAATGGGAGTCATCGTTGAAATCAACAACGCCAATGCTTGACGTTGACCCCCTGATAAACTACCGACACTGATGTTTATTTTATCTTCTAAACCAAGTTTTAGAAGTTCAAGTTGGCTTTTAAAATAATCAATCCGTTTTTTATTCACTCCCAATCTTAAATTAAAGGGCTTTCCTTTATTATCTGCCAAAGCCATATTCTCTAAAATAGTCATTGATGGGCAGGTTCCTTTGGAAGGATCTTGAAAAACCCTTCCAATAAAAGCAGCATGTTGATATTCTTTTAGTCGTGTAATATCCACCCCTTTTACAAACACTTTCCCCGAATCCATGGGGATGCTCCCACATAAGATATTTAAAATCGTTGTTTTTCCTGACCCATTACTTCCAACAACGCTTAAAAACTCCCCTTGATTTATTGCTAAATTAAAATCTTTAAATAAAACCACTTCATTAATTGAGTTAGGGTTAAATGTCTTATTGATATGCTCCATTCGAACAATAGGTTTCTTAGTGTCCATTTGTTTTCACCCCTAGCCCTTTCTTTCCACCTTCTTTTTTTGAAAAAGCTTTGTTTGAAACTAATGCAATGGTAAAAATAACAGCCATAAGAAGTTTTAGATAATTGGTTGGTAGTCCAAGTTGCATTGCAACAACTAAGCAAGCTTTGTAGATGATTGCTCCAAAAACAACTGCCAGTGTTGGTTTTATAAAAGAGACTCCCTTAAAAAGATTCATCCCAATAATCACAGATGCAAGTGCCATGACCACCATTCCAGTCCCACTAGCAACATTTGCTGACTGGGTTTGCTGACTTAAAACCGATCCAGCAAGAGCTGTACATCCATTGCCAATGGCCAACCCCAAAATCTTCATTTTTCCAGGATCCTTTCCTAAGGAAATAACATATTGAGGATTATTTCCAGAGGCCCTTAACAGCATTCCCGATTTTGTTTTAAGAAAAACGTCGACTAAAAGCTTAACACAAAGACACAAGACCCCTGCAATTAATAAAACAACAACCATTTTTGGTATTGTCTCTGTCAAACCACTGTAGAAAATTGTTGGCATGTCGTAAAATGGTAAAATTGCACTCCCATTTGTTAAGGCTAAATTAATACTCCAGAGTCCAGTCATCACCAAAATACCAGATAATAAATCTGTAATTCCCAATCTGACATGAAGGATTCCTGTCACACATCCTGCCATTGCCCCTGCAACAAAAGCGACCACGCAAACTAGCCAAGGGTTAATTCCTAAAGTGATCAACATTGCTGTTATACAAGCCCCTAAAGGAAAGGTACCATCAACCGAGAGGTCTGGAAAATCCAAAACCGAATAGGTAATATACACACCAATGGCCATAATACCATAGATAAACCCCTCTTCTAAAACATTTATTAATAGTCCTCCAATAATTTCCACTTATTCACACCCTTTCTGTTTGGCTTATCAATTAAATCGACCTGTTTATTTTTCTACTTTAATTGCTGTAGAAAATTCCTTTGGCAAGGTTAATCCTAGCGTTTTCATCACTTCTTCATTATAAACAGGTGTGCAGTCTTTTACTTCAAAAACAGGCATTGTTTCTGGCGTTCCTTCCCCTTTTAAAATCTGTGCCGCCATTTTTCCTGTTTCTTTTCCTAGGGCGACATAATCAATGCTTTGGGAAGCTAAACACCCATTTTTAACTTGCTCTTCTTCCGATCCAAAGACAGGAATTTTAGCATTATTTGCGACATTTAAAACGGTGCTTAAATTATCTACAACATTATTATCTGTAAAATTATTAATACAATTAACACCTCTTGAGATCAGTGTTTGAGCTGCTGTTCCAACTTCCGAAGGATTTGTTACCCCCACATCCTCTACTTCAAACCCATAATTAGGGGCAATTTCTTTAAATTTAGCTAATTGTGAAATCGAATTGGGTTCGCTTGTTGTAAAAATAATCCCAATTTTTTTGGCTTCAGGCAAGAAGCCTCGAATCATTTTAATTTGCTCTTCTAAAGGTAATATATCTGAGCTTCCTGTGGCATTTGTTCCAGGGCTTTCAATGCTTTTCACAATGCCTGCTGCAACAGGATCTGAAACAGCTGTAAATACAACCGGAATTCCAGTATCTTTGGTAGCTGAATAAGCAGCCATCGCAGCTGGGGTTGCAATACCCGTTAACATGTTATATTTTTTCGTAACCATGTTCTTAGCAATCAAATCTGCATTTGCTTGATCTCCTTGGGCATTTTGAAGCTCTATTTTAAGGTTTTCCCCTTCTTTATAGCCACCTTCTGCAAGTCCTTCTACAAATCCGGTATAACAATTGTCAAGGGAGGGATGGGTTGCATATTGAATAACCCCAACCGTAACAACATTTGACTGAGTCGTCGTTTTTCCCGTTGCGCATCCTGTTAAACCCAAAAATAACGCCATTGTTCCTAATGCAAAACCTAATTTTTTTACTTTGCTTTTCATTTTTACTTTCCTGCTTTCTCTCTCATTTTTATTCTGACAGCCTTTAAATATAAAGCCTTTAACCAAACAGCCCTATATTCAAAGGCTGTCACCATCATCTTTTCTCATCATTATTCCAATCCCAGTCACTCATTTACATCACCTCCTTCATCAAAAAAAGCTCCTGTCCCCAAAAGGGACAAGAGCTAATAAGCTACCTGCGGTACCACCCAAATTGACGATAAATCGTCCACTTGTTTCATATACTATCATATATGCTCTTTTTGTAACAGCTAGAGTTGCCGTCAGAAGATACTTAGCCTACGCCGTTCATTCTGCCCTCATAAGACCATTCAATCCACACCATTTCACTGTATTTCCACCAACAACAGCTCTCTATACAAATGCATTGTAAATCTACTTACTCTCAATCACAGGTTTAAATTATTATAACAATACCAATTCTAGACATTGACGTGTCTTTTGTCAAGAACTATTTACAAAATTAACTAAACCCCTTTTTAAGGCATTCGATTATAGAAAATTTCTAGAATTGCTACACTAGAAGCTGAACCCGGATCTCGATGTCCAATAGCACGCTCTCCTAAACGCATCGCTCTTCCTTTTTTTGCAACAATTGGCACTGTGGCATCAGAACCAGCAGTCCCTGCTTCAACCGCTTTTTTCATTGATTCTTTTGGAGAAAGACCTTCTTCAGTATAGGCCGTTTTTAGAGCATCAACCCCTGGACGCAGGGTATCAACCATGGTTTTATCCCCTACTTTTGCCTTCCCACGTTTTTCAATAATAGCCACCCCTGTTTCCATCATTTCTAGGAATTCTTCAAAAGTAACTTCCTCTTTTTCTTTAACTGGTAAGCCAAATTTCATGAAGAAACCACCATAGAGTGGCCCTGAAGATCCTCCAACTTTATCTAATAATGCAGTCCCTACATTTTTATATAAGGTATTAATGTCCCCTGACTTCCACTCTTCTAGATTTTTATTAACTTCTCTAAAACCAATGCTCATATTCATTCCATGATCCCCGTCGCCAATGGCTGAATCAAGCTCTGTAAAATAGTCTTTTTTTTCCTCAGCTAAGACAATTAAATCTTCAATAACTCCAATAAAATAGTCTTTATTTAAAATATATTCACTCATAACGCAATCGCTCCTTAATGGATTAAAGGGCAGGTAGTTTCCCACCAACCCTCATTCTTTTTATAAAATCTAAAATCAGTAACACCTTTTCTGGATTAAGCGATCCTTAAACTTGTGTAAAATAAGGTGTATTACATGGATAATCTAACAATTCTTTTAATTCAGGATCTAGTTTAACTAAAGTTACTGACATCCCAGCCATATCCATTGAAGATGCAAAAGACCCAACTAAAGATTTGTAAATTTTAATGCCTTTTTCTTCAAGAATTTGAGCAACACGACGGAAACAAATATGTAGGTCTAGAATTGGTGTTGCCCCTAAACTGTTTACTAAAACATAAACTTCATCTCCAGAAGTGTAAGGAAGATCAGCAAGAATTGGTTCCATGATCTGATCGATCACTTTATCTGCTGGTTCAATTTTTCCACGTCTTACCCCAGGTTCACCATGGATTCCCATACCGATTTCCATGTCTCCCTCTTCCATATCAAAGATAGGACCCCCTTTTGAAGGTAAAGTAGCGGAAGATAATGCAACACCCATGGTTCGTGTAACGTCATTACATTTAGTCGCTGCTGCAACAACTTCGTCTAAATCGCCACCCATTTCTGCTTTGGCACCAGCTGCTTTAAATACAAAGAAATCACCAGCAATCCCACGACGATCTTCAATATTTTCAGAAGAAATAACATCATCTGTTACTAAAACTGTTTCAACACGAATGCCATCTTCTTCATCTGCTTTTTCTGCACCCATGTCAAAGTTCATTACATCTCCAGCATAGTTGCCGTATAAGTAAATACAACCTTTTCCAGAGTCAACAGCTTTAACAGATGCATAACAAGGATCTGGAGAAGGGGAGGTATTAATATTTCCGATAACCGCTGCATCCGCAAAGCCTTCTCCAACATATCCAAGGAATAATGGTTCATGGCCAGAACCACCGCCAATAATAACCCCAACTTTGTCTTTGTTTTTTGTAGCTTTACTTACAACCACACGTCCTTGGGCTTCCCCTTCTTTAAGAAGTTCAACATGGTCTTTGTGGGCAAGGACGTACCCCTCTAGCATTTCCTCAACAACATCATATGGATCGTTAATTAATCGTTTCATTTCAGCCTCCTAAAATTTTATTTATATCTCGTTCTTATTGCAAGAACCATGCCACATAGAAAACAAGTGAATTCAGCAGTCTTTAGAATTAATCACTTTTATTTCTGGGAATATTTCCCCGTTTTGGGTATTTTTTACCCACTTAAGACAACTTGCTCATGGTTGCTCCTTCTTGAGCTGCCTGTAAAATTTCTTCGATGTTATTTGTGATCGTCGCTTGAACCACGCACCCGATCACCCCTTCAACTAGAGGTGCATCCACAATTTGTACTTTTTCTTGTAAATCATCGTCAATAAGATCAATGGCAGCTTCACTGCTCATCACCGAACTTCCTAAATCAACAAAAATTAATATTTGCTCCCTCTCAGCTAAAGCCTCAATTGCATTCATAATTTTTATTGTGTTAGTTCCGATTCTTCCACCATCTGCCCCTCCTGCTGCAATGACTTCAACACTTCCGTCATTCATTTCCATGACAATATCCCTCAGACCTTCAGCTAGCTTTTCACTGTGGGATACAATAATCACACCTGTCATTATTCATCCTCCTTTTCTATTTCTTTACTTTAACACAATGATCATTAACGCAATTTTCATGCCAAAACATAACTTAAGCTAATTTGTATTTTTTTGCTTTAGCTGAAATTGTCTTGTGATCTAGGCCTAAGGCTAAACCCGCTTGTCTAAAACTTGGATGTTTTTTTAAAGCTGCTTCTATTAAGTGTTTTTCCATTTCTTCAAAAGTGGGTAATTCTTCCCCATCTTCGTAAAATAGTTTTTCCCGTCTGTGGACATTCACCATTTCATCTCGCAAATACCCTGGTAGATCATTAATGGTTATCCAATCCGTATTGGATAGGGTAATCCCACTTTCAATCATATTCTCAAGTTCTCTCACATTCCCTGGAAAATGATAGTTTTCTAAAGCCGTTAACGCATCTTTTTTGATATTACAATTAGGCAAGTCATATTTCTTACTAATTTTCTCTGTGAAGTGTTCCACAAGGAGGGGAATATCCCCTTTTCGTTGGCGTAATGGCGGAAGCATCACCGTAATGACATTCAGTCGATAATATAAATCTCGTCTAAATTCCCCTTCTTCCATCATTTTTTCTAGAGGCGTATTTGTTGCTGCAATTACACGGACATCAATTTTAATGGGTTTAATCCCACCAACCCGTTCGATTTCCTGCTCTTGAAGCACCCGTAAAAGCTTTGCTTGCATTGCCTTATCCATGTCCCCAATTTCATCAAGGAAAATGGTCCCTCCATTTGCAATTTCGAACTTCCCTCTTTTTTCCTTATACGCTCCTGTAAAAGCACCTTTTTCATATCCAAAAAGTTCGCTTTCTAAAAGATTTGGTGGAATCGCCGCACAGTTCATCCCAACAAAAGGTCTCGCTTTTCTTGAACTCGCATGATGAATCGCCCTTGCCACCAGTTCTTTTCCAGTACCACTTTCTCCACGAATAAGAACTGTAGCATTCGTTCTTGCTGCTTTTGAGGCGACCATCAGACTTTCCATTAATGAACCACTCTTTCCAATAATATTATTAAAGGAAGGGTTCAATCCCTCTTTCTTTTCTAATTCTGCCTCTAAATACCGGGTTTTTTCTGATAAAAGTTCAATACGTTCTGCTAGTTTAGCAATTTCCGTTAGCTCTTTGGCAACAACAACATTTCCTAAAGTTTTCGTTTCAATCACAATAGGTCGGGCATTCATAATGAATTCCCGTCCATCATTGGTCGTAATTAAAACTTCTTCTTTTCCCATAAAAAAGGTGTCTCCAAAGCGTTCACTAGGAAAAAGCTCTCCCAATTTTCTAGATAGTACCCTTGTCCCCGTTTTCTTAAACATCTTTACAAAAGGGTGGTTGACGTACGTCACTTCACGATTTCGGTTAATCATACAAATCCCATCATCCACTGTTTCTAAAATATTATCTAGCTTTTCTTTTAATTCCTTTACACTATGTAATTCCCATGATAATTCTTCGATTTGTGAAATATCAGAAAAAACAACAACGCCTCCAACCACTTCGTCATCCACAATAATGGGGCTTTTGTTTGTGATTACCCATTTTTTCCCAATTTTATGCTTTAGTCCTAAATTTTCGTGGTTAATATTAAGTAAATCCTTCAGGTTAAAATTCGGAACCCATTCATCCCCTTTTTTTCCAATAATATCCTTAGCCTTTATCCCTGTAATTTCCTCTGCAGCACGATTAAAAATATTAATAATTCCATTGCTATCCATAGCAATCAACCCATTATTAATGCTCTCAAAAATCTTTTCACTTGCTAAAGTGTTTTCTTGAAGAATGGTATCAATATCCTCAGTCTCTGGAATTTCAAGCTCTGGTGTTTGTTCAATAAAAGTCCCTAATTTAAAAACCGCTTCTTGGCTATCCCTCTCTCGACTATAGATTTCGACTTCCTCACCATTTTTAATTTTTAACGAAACCACAGGCAAAACACTATTACAAGGGACACCAGATTGGGAACCAATCCGACGTATATAAAGTTGACAATTCCAAATTTTTTCGATCTTCTGTGATTGTCTGGCAATCATAGCAGCAACCCTTGTATGGAGGCCGTTTTTGTTATGAATTTTGATTTTTTTTACATTTTCCATTTCTTCCTCCCATTTTTATCTATGAAAAAGTTAGAGTGAATTTTACTAAAAGAAAAGTCTATTTTTTCTTAATTTCAATCCCGAAATAATGTGATCTTACTTTACAAAAACCTTATTATATGCCATAATGATATCGTATTAACCATGATTTAACCTTAAACAGTTGTTATTTTTTCTTTTGTTAAAGTAATGACTGAAATAAATATAATTTAGGAGGATGACAATGCGAATTGCTATTGATTGTGATGACGCGGCTTTTGATTTTAAGGATGTAATTTACAACTATTTAAAAGGGGCAGGATACGATATCACCGATTTAAAATATTCTGCTACCCACGACTGCGACTATCCTGAAATTGCTTTCAACCTTGCTGAAACCATTAAAGACGGGAAATTTGATCGAGGGTTCCTAATTTGTGGTACAGGCTTAGGCGTTGCTATGATGGCAAATAAAGTTCCTGGTGTTTTTGCTGGAACCTGTCATGATGTTTTCTCAGCAGAACGACTTGCCAAAAGCAACGATGCCAATGTTTTAACCATGGGTGCCAGAGTTATTGGTACCGAGTTAGGAAAAATGATTGCAGAAGCATGGCTAAAAAGCGACTTTGCAGGTGGTGGTTCCACTGTCAAAGTTGAAAAAATGCGTAAACTAGAAAAAACCTATATGAAATAGTCCTATGAAAAAACTTTTATTAGGCACCAACTGGAAGATGAATAAAACCCTTGTTGAAGGTCTTGCTTACACAAAAAATTTAATGCACGTCATCAAAGATTATCCTCAATTTGAGTTTTTCATCATTCCACCTTACACCCACTTATGGCATTTAAAAGAACTGATTGATTCTGAGAATTCTCCACTTAAGCTTGGGGCACAAAATATGCATTATGAGGATTTCGGCCAATTTACTGGAGAAATTTCCCCAGTAATGTTAAAGGAAATTGGCATTGATATTGTAGAACTTGGGCACAGTGAACGACGTCAATATTTTAACGAAACCGATGACTCTGTTAATCTTAAAACCTTAGCCGCCTTAAAAAACAAACTTACTCCCCTCATCTGCATCGGGGAAAAACTGGAGGATAAAACCTTTGGCGTTTCAAAAGAGATGCTCGCCAAACAGTTAAAAATTGCTTTAAACAACGTGTCTCCAAACGAAATCGGAAACTTTTGGATTGCTTACGAACCTGTTTGGGCCATTGGTGTAAACGGCGTTCCTGCTGAAACACCTTATGTCGAAGAAATTCACAACCATCTCCGAAAGGTACTTATTGACCTTTACGGCAACCCAGGGAAGGAAATTCCATTACTTTATGGGGGGAGTGTCAACGTCAATAATGCTAAAGAATATGGGGTTCTTGAAAATGTTGATGGGTTGTTTATCGGTCGTAGTGCATGGCAAACCATTCTTTTTGAAGAAATTATGGATTCACTCACCCAAGCATTAAGTTAATACTAAAAGGCTGCCAGGAAATGAGAACATTTCCTGGCAGCCTTTTAGTGATATCTGAGTTTATTATGAAACAATGTCATCTCCGACTTTAATGATCCTTATTTCTTTAAATTTACTCAAAAAAAGAATATCCTTTGTATTTTTCTATCAATCGATAAGCAGTTGACTGAGAAATATTCAGTTTTTTTCCTAGAGAAGAAGATGTCTTGTTTTTTAAATATAAATCTTTGACTGCTGATGCTTTTATCTGATCCATTAAAATATCAAAAACAAAATCATTCTCACTTTTTTCATCGATTTCTTTTCTAATTTTATCTGGCAGTAGATTTTCAGAAATAACCCTGCTTTCACTAAGAACACACATACAATTAGTGGTATTTTTAAGCTCACGTACATTCCCAGGCCAATGATAAGACAACATTAACTTCAATGTTTGAGGTGAAAAGAATTTAGCTGAACCATTTTTTTTGTTGTATTCATTCAAGTAGAACAATGCAAGTGGTATGATATCTTCCTTCCTTTCTTTTAACGATGGAATAGTTGTAATAAAAGAGTTAATTCTCCAATAAAGATCATTTCTGAAAACACCTCTTTCAATACACCCGATTAGATTTTTATTAGTTGCAGAGATTATTCTAACATCCACTTCAATTGGCACATTGCCACCAACTGGAATGATCACACCGCTCTCAAGTACATGAAGTAGCTTAACTTGAAGAGGTAATGGCATTTCTCCAATTTCATCTAAAAAAATCGTTCCACCATCCGCTAATTCAAAAATACCTTTTTTCCCTTGATTACTTGCTCCAGTAAACGAGCCAGGCATGTAACCGAATAGTTCACTCTCTAAAAGGTCATTGGGAATTGCACCACAATTAATTGACAAAAAAGGGAAATCTTTTCGTTGACTACATCGATGAATATATTCTGCAATCAAGCTTTTTCCGCTCCCACTTTCTCCGAGTAAAAGAACCCTCATTTTAGATTTTGCAACTCGTTCCAATTCAATTACAGGTTGTAAAAATGCACGACTTTGACCGATAATGTTCTCTCTCTTTCTTTGCTTCTCTTTTGGAAGTTTTGTTTTTCCCTTTAAATTAATATTTGGAAATTTCTTTTGCAAAATGATTAAATAATGATCACATTTCATCGTGCTCACATCTAACCAAATGGGAGTGACTATTATCGAATTTATCTCATCTTCAAACAACTCAATTTGCGTCTCTTTCCGACGTCTTGTTCTTTCAAAAATTTCATTTAATTTGCGTTCTTTAAATATTGCTGGTTGCTCATTAAGGAGTTTTTTTCCTTCTTTGTTTAAATAAACCACTCTTTGTTCAAAAGTTAATACAAAGATCGGTAAACCAATATTATCTAAAATCTTTTCCATAAAAAAATCATCTAAATGATTGAACTGCACTCCGCCTGGAAATAATGATTTCATTTCAATCTCCTTTTAATACAATATTTATTCACAAGACGCTGCGATCTTGTTTGAGAAATACCCAAGGCTTCAGCAACTGCTGTTGTCGTTCTATATTTTTTAAAGACATTTTGGATAATCATTTCTTCCGCTTGAGCAATAATATCATTGTAAAAAATTGGACGCTTCTTAAACGTATCTACCAAAGAATTAAATTCTTTGGGTAAATGGTTTTCATAGATAATGTTTCCTCCAGTAAGGGTATACATGCGCTCCACTGTGTTTTTCAATTCCCTTACATTTCCTAACCAATCATATATTGCTAAACTTGGAAGGGTCAACGGATGGAAAGTTTTCATCGTTTTATTTTTTTCATTTAATTGATCCAAAAAATGATGCGCTAAAGGGATGATATCTTCTCTTCGTTGTCTCAAAGATGGAATGGTTGATGTAAATGAATTAATTCGCCAGTAAAGATCATTTCTAAAGACTCCTTTTTTTATACACTCTAACAAATTTTTATTTGTAGCAGCAATGAATCTAACATCTACCTTGATCGCTTTTGAACTACCAACAGGCATGAAGGTATTGTTTTCCAAGACATGTAATAATTTTACTTGGAGTTCCAAAGGCATATCTCCAATTTCGTCTAAAAATACAGTTCCACCATCCGCCAGTTTTAAAATGCCATCTTTACCTTTTAAATTTGCGTTTGTAAAAGCTCCATGAACGTAACCAAAAAGTTCGCTCTCTAGTAAATTCGAAGGAATTGCACCACAATTGATTGATCTAAATGGTTTCGATGATCGATCACTTATTTGATGAATGTGGCTTGCTATCAGTGTTTTTCCTGTACCGCTCTCGCCTTGCAAAAGAATTGTGAGATCTGAATTTGCTACTTTCTCAATATTCCCAAGCATCTTTTTAAAAGCCTTATTTTTACTTATGAGATTTGGGCTTTTTCCTACAACCTTTGTAGATTTAACAGGAGAATGTTCTTCAAAACTTTCCTGAATTATTTGTATCATAAAATCAATTGAATCTTTTTTCATTACAGGTGTATTAATTGTTATGTAAGAATTATGGGTTATAAAATTTTCTTGACGACTGATTACCGTTTCCTTTTTTTTCATTAACTCTTTATAAGCAGGTGGAAAAACGATTCCTTCCCAAGTGCTCCAGTCAGAATTAGTCTCAATCAACTCTTGAGGTGCTTTTCCATAATAACGAAGCACCGCAGGATTTGTATAGATTGTTTTTCCACTAGCATCATTAACAAAAACACAAAAAAAAATACTTTCTAAAATTAAAAAATAAAAACCTTCCTGTATTGGAATTTCTTCTTTATCGTTTTTCATCATTCACCTCAATTCACTTAATAGATATTATAAATAATTTAAGAACATAAAACAATCATGATTTTCATATATGGTTATTTTATCTGGATTTTCAATTCAAAAAATAGCTGTTTTTGAATAAATTATCTTCTTTATCTCATAACACTCATTATAAAATAGCTATATTAAAGCATTCTAAGTTTTTGGCACAGACATTGCTTTACATATAGCCATCAAGATGTGCACACTTGAAATTTAGTTGTTTCTCATAGGAGTTTTATCATGAAGCATAAGAATAATTTTTTTGAAACAATCAGCCCCAGGATATTTTTTCCACCAGCAATTGCTTTAACAATTTTTGTTTTGATAGGAATTCTAATTCCAACACAATTTGGAGAAGCTACCAATATTGCTTTAAATTTTGTACTTAAATATTTTTCCTGGTTTATTATTCCCGCTGCCTTCGGAATGTTAATATTCTGTCTTTGGGCTGGTTTTAGTAAATATGGAAACATTCGATTGGGCGGACCCGAAGCAAAGCCCAAGATTAGTAAAGCAGTATGGTTTGCTATTGCCTTGACCTCTGGAATCGGTGTAGGAATCACTTTTTATGGTGTTTATGAACCCATTCTCTTTGCTAATACTCCTCCTGAATTTTTAACAGCAGATCCGATGTCAGAATTGGCTATTCTAGAGGCAATGAAATATACTTTCTTGCATTGGTGTTTACATCCTTACGCTATTTATACAACATCTGGCTTAATTGTAGCCTTCATGTTTTATAACGCCAAACAACCTTTTCGCTGTAGTTCCTCACTGTATCCCCTTTTAGGTGAAAAAGCTTACAAGGGGATGGGAGATGCCTTAGATTCACTTTTTGTTTTTGCGGTAATTGGAGGTACTGCAACCTCATTAGGTTTAGCTGTTTTATTAATTGCAAGAGGATTGGAATATTTATACGGCATTCCTAGCACTTCCATTTCTTGGTTGTTTATTCTTCTTGCAATTGTTGGCATCTGCATTCTTGCCGCAACCTCAGGGGTAACTAAAGGTATTGCTTTTATTGGAAATGCAAACACAATTCTTTATATTTTTGTCTTAGTTTTTGCCTTTGTGATGGTTGATCCTTTAAAAGTTACTGAGCTTACAATTACTTCCTTAGGGGCTTACTTCCAAGATTTCATTAATTTGTCCACTTACCTAGAACCTATTCAAAGAACTGGTTGGGTTGCAAGTTGGAATGTTTTCTACGATACATGGTGGCTAGCCTGCGCTCCTCTGGTAGGATTATTCTTTGTAAAACTCGCTTATGGTAGAACAATTCGAGAATTTGTTGTCGTAAATCTCTTTGCACCAGTAATTTTTTCAATCCTGTGGTTTGGCTTCTTTGGTGGGGGAAGCATAATTTTAGACAAATTCTATGGGGGAACCATTGGAACCTTAATTGCTGAAATAGGTTCAGATATGTCTTTTTACGCTTTTTTCGAACAACTTCCATTTAAAGAATTTATGAATTTCATAGCATTCTTAGTCGTTTTACTATCAATAATCACTCTTGTTGAATCCATTATTTTGGCTTCGGCACAAATGACTTGCAAAACGGTAAAAGATACCACTGGTGAAGTAACTCCTCCCAAAATAAGCATTATCTTCTGGGGAATTGCTATCATATTAATCGCCTATTCACTTTTGATTTCAGGTGGAATAAGTGCTTTACAAACAGCTTGTGTCGTATGTGGTCTTCCCGTTTGCATTATCTTTTGCATTGGGATAATTTCATATGTAAAATCTATGAAAAATTTAAAGGATTTTGATACTTACAGTCACGGGGATTTATCTGTTTATTCTGAACAGATAACATTCGAAAAAAAAGATAACTAAAATAATAAAATTAATACTATCTAAAATTATTATATTTAAAGGAGTTAAACAATGAAACTAAATTATACTTTTTCAAATCCTGCCGAAATAGAATTAATACACGAACGATCTTTGGATGTTTTAGAAAATGTTGGTGTTATCTATGAATCCGAACTGGCCTTAGAATATTTCCGAAAAAGCGAAGCAAAAGTTGATGGAAAGAAAGTATTTATCCCTCGAAAAATGATTGAAGTCGCACTAAAAACTACAACACCTACCTTTAAATGGATTGGTCGTGAAAAGACACTTTCAATAGGAGAAGGTTCATCTTGTAATATTCCTGCATATGGTCCAATCTTAATGAACCGAAATGATCAATTTTGGAATCCAACCCCCCAAGATTATGTAAATTTTTGCAAATTACATGAGAGTAGTAAGGTAATTAATGCTGGGAATCCTCACATGCTTGAGCCAACAGCAATTCCAAGAGAATTACGGGATAGTTATCGAATGGCAACCACTCTAAAATACCATACAAAACCTGTTATGGGACTAACAACTGGAAGAAAAGGAGCTGAATTATCCCTCAATATGATCCAAAACTATTATGATAATCATGAGGATGTTGTTATGACTGGTTTGATAAATCTTGCTGCTCCAATGCATGTATCCGAGGATATGGGAGATGCCTTAGTAATTTATGCCCAAAACGGCCAAGCAATATGTATGGCAGCCGGGGCTGGTATGAGTGGACTAAATGCTCCTCCATCAATGGCTTCAAACATATTAATGAGTAATTCCGTTATTTTAAGTGGCATTACTTTAGCTCAGTTAATTAATCCTGGAACACCTCTGATTTATGGATTTCCGATTTTTTCAAGTGACCTACGATATGCAACGCCAGCAATTGGCGGTGCAGAAACAGCTTTATTTTCTTTTGCTGCCAAAGAAATGGCAAAGTATTATAATCTTCCATTACGAACTGGCGGCGGTCTTACTGATGCGAAACAAATTGATTATCAAGCTGGGTATGAAACATTTATGATAGAATTATCCACAAAAATTATTAATACCGACTTTGTCTTACATTCATGTGGAATTATGGACTCTTTCAATACCTTGGGTTATGAAAAATTCATTTTAGACGAAGAAACTTTGCTCGTTATTGAGCGTTTCTTAAAAGGATTTATAGTTGATGAAAAACATTTAATGTATGAAGAAATAAAGACAGTGGGACCGTCTGGGAATTACTTAAGTGGACGTACTCCCAAGGTTTACAGAGAAGATTATTTCTTAACTCAACTCAATAACAGAAAATCTATAAATGAATGGAAAAAAACAGAAGAATCTGTCGTTGATAAAGCAAATAGAATCATAGACGAACGATTAAATGAGTTCATTATTCCCGAATTTACAAAAGAGCAAAGTCAAATTTTAAATAAAGACCTTCCTGTTGAATACGAGGTTTAAAAACAAATAAATAACAATCGATCTTTTTAAAAATCATTCTCTCTACACATTGCTATTTTTCACAAACACTTTCCAGATTAATTTTTTTATAAATCTGGAAAGTGTTTATTCCATCAAAAAACCCCCTAAAATAGGGGGCAATAAAAAAGGGGGTTCGTTATAAACTTTTACATTTGTGGGATTTTAGGTTAGCTTTAAAATCCCCCAAATTTAAATATTTTATTCTTCTATTTTTATTTCAATTTCCTCTGGAACTGTCACTGGTTTTTTTAGAATTAAAGTTATTAGGGCAGTTATCGCCGTCCCTGCAAGAATTGCAGTGATGAATCCCAATGGGTTTTGAACTGCTCCTGGAATTGGAAGAATAAAAATCCCACCATGTACCACAGTCGTTCCGGTATTAAATAGTGCAATAATCGCACCTGCTACTGCTGACCCAATCGCACAGGCGGGAATGATTCGTTTGGGATCTCTTAATGCAAATGGAATATAACCTTCACAAATAAGAGAAGCACCAAGAATCCAGGCTGCTTTTCCTGCTTCAATTTCTTCTTCAACAAACTTTTTCTTTTGAATTGTTGACGCTAAAGCCATTCCAAGTGGTGGTGTCATCCCGCCAACAATAACAGCCGCCATAATGGTTTGAGGAACCCCTGGGGCTGCCACAACTGCGGCAACCGCAAAGAAGTAAGCAACCCTTAAAATAGGTCCACATAAATCAACTGCCATCATCGCTCCTAGAACCGCACACAACACGATCATATTTCCACCCTGCATACCACTTAGGATAGAAGTTAATGAATTCATTAAAAACGAAACTGGAATTCCAACAACGTAAGTACTCACTAAACCAACAAATAAAGTTGAAAGTACAGGGAGTAATAATATATTAAAAACCCCATCCAAAGAACCTGGTAGTTTAATATACTTGACCATTAATTTAACAAAATACCCTGCTAAAAAACCTGCAATTAATGCTCCTAAAAAGGATGATCCATTTGCAGCAGAAATACTTCCGCCAACCATTCCAGATAACAAAGCCCGATTATCGGCTATGGACATGGCGATAAATCCACCAATAATCAAGCACATTAAGCCCATTGCCTGTCCCCCAATTCCATAAAGGACTTGGCCAAAAGAACCCAAACCTTCTTCCACAGGTGACATCGCATCTGCTCCAGCAAAAGCAAAGCCTAAAGCCATTAATATACCACCTGCAACAACAAAAGGAATCATTGTATTTAATCCTTCAAGCATGTGGTCAAAAAATTTTTTTTCCTTTGTATTTTCCATAAATTTATTCTCCTGAATTCCTCATTTTATTCAAAACCAACATTTTTTGAATGGCCTCTGCAACACCATCTTCTTCATTACTTCCAACAATCCATGTTGCATCTTTCTTCACCGTAGAAAACCCATTTCCCATCGCGACTCCTAGTCCTGCCGTTCTAATAATCTCAAGATCATTTTCGCTATCACCAATCGCCATTACAGACTTTAAAGGCATTTCTAAATACCGACATAACATTTCAAGGGCTTTTCCTTTATTCGCTTTTTCAGGAATAATTTCAAGACCATTTTTAAAAGAGGTCACTGCTTTAACCCCCTCAATTTTTCCAGCAAATTTTTTGATCCTTGCTAAAGCTTTTTGATTTAAAGATGCAATAAAAAATTTATAAATAGGCTCTGTTTTTGATGAAAAATAACCCAACACGTTTTTTGTGACTCTTTGTCTTAAACCATAATTTTTTATGTAACCTTCAGAAATACCAGATGAGAACATTCGCATGAAATTTGTTTCACTTGTAATTGGCTTGTCTAAAGAATATACTTGATAAAATACGTCGTTAATTGTTTCCAAAAAAGCAATTATCTTCAACGCCGTATCTTCTGGCAAAAGAACTTGATTAATCACAACTCCTTGGGGATAGTCCTTAACCAAACAGCCATTCATAGAAATCATAAAATCTGTTGCTCCAATTTTCTCTGCAGCCCCCCAGGCTTCAGAAGACATCCTTCCAGTGGCAATGACTGGAAGAATGTTCTTTTTTTTTATTTCTTTTAGGATAGCAATATTTTTTTCAGAAACTATCCCCTTGTCATTAATTAGCGTTCCATCTAAATCAATCGCTACCATTTTTATTTTCATTACATTTAAACGATCCTATTTTCCTAAACTATCTCGATAGGCTTCAACAATCTTTACACTACTTGAGCTTCCAATTCTTTCCGCACCTGCATCTATAATTGCCAAACAGCTTTTAAGGTCTCTTATTCCCCCAGAAGCTTTGACCTTTACTTCATCCCCAACAACAGACTTCATCAATTTCACATCTTCAACGGTTGCACCCCCAGTGCTAAACCCAGTGGATGTTTTAATAAAATCTGGTTTTACTTTTCGAGCAATCTCAGCCATTTTCTTTATTTCGTCCCGGGTTAATAAGCAATTTTCAAAAATCACCTTAGAAAGAACCTTACTTTGTTTACAAATTTCTACAATGCTTTCCATTTCCAAAACAATGTAATCCCAGTTCCCTTGTTTAAGCTCCGAAATATTAATCACATAATCAATTTCATCAGCACCATTTTCAATGGCATTCTTAGTTTCAAATACTTTTGTTTCAATCGTTGTTTGCCCTAAAGGAAAGCCAATGGCAGCACCAACATGAACATCGCATCCTTCTAAAAGTTTTTTACACAGCTTTACCGGTGCTGAATTAATTGCCACCATTTTAAAGCCGTATTTTCGACTTTCATCACAAATTTTTTCAAAATCTTCACGACTTGCATCTGGCTTTAAACAAGTGTGATCAAACATTTTACCCAGTTCTTCTACGGTCAATTTTTCTTTCATTCGACGCCTCTTTCCACTTTCCTAAACTTTTCCACTTCGAACACGCTCAACGGCTTCTTTCCAGCCGTCATATAAAACATTTCTTTCTTCTTCAGAAATATGAGGTTCAAATTCCTTATCCAAATCAAACGACTGAATCAATTCTTCCTTACTTTCCCAGAAACCAGTTGCTAAGCCTGCTAAAAAGGCTGCCCCACGGGCTGTTGATTCCACAAATTTAGGTCGCATTACAGGAACCCCTAATAAATCCGATTGAAATTGCATAATAAAGTCATTCTTACACGCACCACCATCGACTTTAAGAGCCTTATTCTTAATTTTAGAATCCCGTTCCATGCAATTAATAACATCTTTAATTTGATACGCCATCGATTCTAAAGCTGCACGAATAATATGATTTCTGTTTGTTCCTCTCGTTAATCCTAAAATTGCCCCTCGAGCGTACTGATCCCAATAAGGAGCCGAAAGACCCACAAAAGCTGGAACCACATAAACACCATCGGTATCTTCGACTTTGTTTGCAAAAAACTCAGTGTCATCTGCAGCAGAAATAATTCTTAGCTCATCTCTCAACCATTGAACAGAAGCCCCGACAACATAAAGCAACCCTTCAAGAGCATATTCAACCTTTCCATCTAATCCCCAAGCAATGGTGGTTAACATCCCTGTTTCCGACTCAATTGGATGAACTCCCGTATTCATGACTAATGAGCCACCTGTTCCATACGTCGCTTTAATCATTCCTTCTTGAAAACATGCCTGTCCAAAAAGAGCCCCTTGTTGATCCCCAATTGCAGCCGCCACTGGAATACTCGATCCAAAGAAAATAGTCGGATCCGTCATTCCATAAACTTCGCTAGAAGGCCGGGGTTCTGGTAAAATAGCTTTTGGAATATCCAATTCCTGTAACATTTTTTCATCCCAAGCTACCTTTTTGATATTAAATAAAAGAGTTCTTGAAGCATTTGAATAATCGATTACATGAACTTTTCCACCCGTTAAATTCCAAATCAGCCAAGTATCAATGGTTCCAAACAAAATTTCTCCTTTTTCTGCTTTTTCCCTTGCGCCTTCAACGTTGTCCAGAATCCATTTAATCTTTGTTCCAGAAAAGTATGCATCAATTAGCAATCCTGTATTTTCTTTTACATAATCACTTAGGCCTCTTTCCTTAAGGTCGTCACATATTTCTGCGGTTCTTCTATCTTGCCAAACAATAGCATTCATAATGGGTTTTCCTGTTTTTTTCTCCCATAAAACAGTGGTTTCTCTCTGATTCGTAATCCCAATTCCTGCTACATCATCAGGGTTAATTCCTGCATCAAAAATCGCCCGTTGCGCCGTACTATATTGGGCATTCCATATATCCACAGGACTATGTTCAACCCAACCGGGGTTTGGATAAATTTGCTTAAACTCTTGATATGCCATCGATACCATATTCCCTGAATGATCAAAAACGATCGATCGACATCCCGTTGTTCCAGCATCGAAAGCAATCACATATTTCTTTTTCATACTAAACTCCTCTTAAACGAATATTTAAATTTCTGTACTATTAATTTTCTGTTCCTTTTTAGGGGAATTATGTCTTAACACAATTCCCGTCCTAAAGTTAATGATGAACCTATAACCAGAATTTTTAGTATTTAGACTTCCATTCCATAGCGATGAGCCTTATGGGTTGGATAAAATGAAATTTGTGGAATGGTAACATCTGGAGTTCGTGTCGCAACATAAAGGGCAATTTCTGATACGTTTTCTACATCGATACAGCTTGCATGAATCCCTTCTTTTCGTTCTTTTTCGTCTAACCAACCATCAATATAGGCAGGTAATTCCCCTTCATAAATTCCAGAATCAATGACTTCGGTCATTGGGGTTTTTACATGGGATGGATTAATAACCGTTACTCCAATTTTTTTATCCATACCTTCTAAAAGAATATTTTTGCTAAATCCCATCATTCCATGTTTTGAAGCTCGGTAAGGACTATGTCCAGGGCTAGAAGCTACTTTTGCAGAAGACGAACCAATATTCATAATTCTGCCACCTGTTTCTTGTTTTTCCATCACTCTAAAAGCTTCTCTACAACATAAGAATACCCCTGTTAGATTTGGGCCCATTGTAAGATTCCATTCCTCTAATGTAACCTCCGATACTGGTGGTGATAGTGAATCACGTCCTGCACTATTAACCAAAAGATCAACGTGACCCCAAGTATCCATCGCTACTTTAAAAAAATCGATAACCTGTTTTTCGTTGGCTACATCTCCAACAATACCAATAACTTCACTGTGTATCTTTCTAATTTCTTCTGTAACCTGCGCTAATCGCTCGCTATTTATGTCAACCAGTAAAAGATTACATCCATTTTCTGCAAAAATTCTACCAATCGCCTCTCCAATCCCTGAGGCTCCTCCTGTAATAATGGCTACTTTGTTTACTAATTTTTTTTCTAGGCTCATCCTATTATTCCTTTCAAAACTCAATTAATTTTATTAAGATAAAACGCGTTTTAATTAATTGAGTTTATTTTAGAATAAAATTTTATTTTTGTCAATATATTTTCGAATTTTATTTTATATTTTTATTTCTTTCCTTACTCTCTTCCATAATCTGACCTTTACACCTACTAAATCTAAGGATATAATGACATTGTAAAATAAAATTTTATTTTACTAGGAGGTGCACATGGGAAAAAAAATGAAACCCACAATACAATCCATTCAAAATCAAATCCCCTACCTCAATCCTGCGCTTCGTAGGATTGCTGAATATATCCTAGACAATAAAGAACAATGTCAAAGAATGACCATTAAAGAATTAGCAACCATTTGTGAAGTTGCTGAATCCACTGTCACACGTTTTGTAAAGGAGTTGGGCTTTAAAAACTACCAAGACCTAAAATTGACACTTGCCCAATTTTTGAGTGCTAAACCTACACAGCCCTCAACCATTCCTTGGGACAATTTTATTTATGAAGATATTAATGAAAATGAACCCATCGACGAAATCATTAACAAGGTATGTTTTCGAAATATTCAAATTATGACTGCCACAAGAGAGATGCTTAATTATGATGCTCTCGAAAAAGCGGTTAAACTCATAGAACAATCGGACTACTTGATTTTTTCTGGCTTTGGTTCCTCAGCTGTTGCCTGTGAAGAGGGAATTATGCGCTTCTTAAGAGCCGGGAAATACTGTCTATTTCCACGAGATAATACCATTCAAATGATGACAGGGTGTGTGGCAAATGCCAAAACCACCCTCATTGCGATCAGCCATTCAGGAAAAACTACTGGTGTAATTAACACCCTCAAATATGCAAAAGAACAAAATGCTTCAACCATTACTATCACCTCAGACGAAAGTTCGCCGATAATAAAATATTCCGACACCGTCCTTTTTACCCCAGAAAAACCCCATCCTATTCCTTCAGCCATCAATTGGGAATCAACGGCGTCTAAAACAGCACAAATCATGATCATTGATGTCCTTTATGCTATTTATGCTTCAAGAAATTTTACACCCACCTTAAATAGTTTAAACAAAACCTACCTCTCTGTTAAGGATACAAGAGAATAAAAACACCCTTGACAAAATAAAATTTTATTCTATAATATTTTTATAGAATAAAATTTCGGAGGTGTGCTATGAAAGCAGCTTATTATTACGGTGTTGGCGATATTCAAGTTAAAGATGTTTCTATTCCAGAAATTTCAGAAAATGAAATTCTTATGAAAGTTAGAGCAAGTGCCATTTGTGGAACTGACCTAAGGATCTATAAATCAGGGCATTTCAAAATCCCTGAAGGGGAAAAAAGAGTCCTCGGGCATGAAGTTGCAGGAGAAATTGTGAAAGTTGGGAGAAATGCTGAGGATTATTCTGTTGGCATGCGAGTTGTTCTTCCTCCAAATATTGGATGCGGAACTTGTCCAATGTGTATACAAGGTTATAATCAAATGTGTCCCGATTATGAAGCCTTCGGAATCAGCTATGACGGTGGCTTTCAAGAGTATATGAAAATACCCAAAGATGCAATTTCACGTGGAAATGTCATTATCATTCCAGAATCACTTTCCTATGAAGAGGCTGTTCTCACCGAGCCTTTGTCTTGCACCTATCATTCTTATACTGCATTGAACACAGAACCTGGTGACACCGTTCTAATCATTGGAGCTGGCCCTATCGGCGCATGTCACGCAATGATTAACAAATTAGCTGGAGCAACTAAAGTTATTGTTGCTGACATCTCCGATACGCGTCTCCAAGAAATAAAAAAATTTGGGGCAGATGTGACTGTAAATTCCTCAAAAATAAATCTACATGATTTCGTCTTAAAAGAAACAAAGGGATTTGGTGCAAATGTGGTCATTACAGCATGCTCAGTTCCCGAACTACAATCCTTAGCCTTAGAAATTGCCTCAAGTCACGGACGTGTTAACTTTTTTGGAGGCATCCCTAAAAACAAAGAAATGGTTTCATTAAATACAAACCTTATTCATTATAAAGAATTAATTGTCCTTGGAACAACAGGATCAAGTCTTTCAGATTTCAAAAAATCCCTTGATATTGCTGCCTCTGGGAAAATCAATCTCAAAGACTTAGTCACTGCTCGATTTAAGATCGCTGATGCTAAAGAAGCATTTGATTATGCAGCTTCTGGCGCTGGGATGAAAACAATTTTTGTAAATGATTAAGGAGGTCCAAATGTCTAAAGATTTAATGTTAGCCGCTGTTCTCCATTCACCAGGAGATTTACGCATTGAAAAGCAGCCCATTCCCAAAGACCTTGCTCCAAACGACGTTTTGGTTAAGGTAAAAGCGGCTGGAATTTGTGGTTCAGATCTCGATCGTGTAATGAAAACAGGCACCTATTCCTTCCCAAGAATTCCTGGTCACGAATTTTCTGGAGTTATTGCAGCAATAGGATCAAAGGTGAAAAATTTCTCCATCGGTGATCGTGTATTAGTCGCCCCAATCATTCCATGTTTTCATTGTGAGTATTGTCAAAGTGGCAATTTTGGCCAATGCAGTCATTATGACTATCTTGGCTCTCGTTCTGACGGCGGGTTTTCTGAGTTTGTCAAAGTCCCAAGTCGAAACTTGATTATTTTACCATCAGAGATATCTTTTATTGAAGGGGCCGCCATCGAGCCTGCTGCTGTCACTCTTCATGGTATTAATCGAATAAAAATTACTGCTGGAGACTCTGTCGCCATTCTTGGTTGTGGTGCAATTGGCATTTTTGCCATCCAATTTGCAAAAATCATGGGAGCAACAGAGATTATTGGTGTTGACATTTCAGATGAAAAATTGGCTTTTGGAAAAAAAGCAGGCTGTACCAAGGTTATTAATGCCTTAAAAGATAACCCGGTTGATAAAATCCTAGAAGCCACTCAATCTACAGGTGTTAATGTTTGTATTGAAACCGCTGGAACCCCCATCACTCAAGTTCAATCCATTCAGTGCACAAAAAAACATGGACGAATCCTATATCTTGGAACTGCCCATAAAGATGTCATTATTCCACCCCATGTTTTTGAACACATTGTTCGTAACGAAATTACACTCACCGGCTCTTGGAATTCCTACTCAGCACCATTTCCGGGGTCTGAATGGCGTAGCACCATTGAGTATCTTCAACAAAAGCGGTTAGACATTCAGTCTTTTATCACCCATACTTTTCCTTTACAAGAAAGTCCTCGGGTTATTTCTGAAATGGCGAATCACGAATTTTCATTTAACAAAGTTATTTTAACCATGGATTAATATAAAAAGCGTCTTAGAAAAAAATTTCTAAGACGCTTTTTAATTCGCTCTAATTATTCTCAAGCAATGCCAAAAACTAAAGGCAACACCCCAAAGCAAATCATTCCTAGCCCTCCTGCTAAAAGGATCAATTTTATGGGATGGAGCTTAAATTTAAAATAAAAAAAGCAACAAATCCCAAAAATAATGATCTCTTTGTATTCCAAGCTCTTTAATAGCAAGTTGATATCTAGCAAATCGATTCCTTTCGGAATAAATGCATTAAACATTAACAGATAAACAGCAGAAGCAATTAGCCCCACCACCACTGGTCGCATTCCAAATAAAGCCCCTTGAACCACCGGGTTTTTCTGGAAATTACTAAAGGCTCTGGCAACAAACAAAATAATAATAAAGGATGGCAACACCACTGCCGTCGTTGTAAGTACAGCTCCAAAAAATCCAGCTGTTTCCATTCCAACAAAGGTCGAAATATTAACTGCAAAAGGGCCCGGCGTAGATTCCGCCACTGCTATAAAATCTGTAAGTTCTGTCATGGTTAGCCAGCCATTTGAAACCACTTCTTGCTGAATCAAAGGGATCATGGCATAGCCTCCACCGATGGTAAATAATCCAATTTGAAAAAAGGTGAAAAACAAATTTAAGTACATCATTTCTCTTCCTCTTTTCTAGGTCGTTTTAATACCACCTGATGAACAATTCCTAGAAGAGCTCCTCCAACAATTAAAAAAACAACGTTTGTATTTGTAAAGGTTGCTAAAATAAATGCAAGGCATAAAACAATCATCGTAAATGGTGTATAGTCGTTCTTCTTTCCTAATTTTACAACCGCTCCTAAAATTAATACAATCACACCTGCACGAATTCCACTAAAAGCATATCCAACCCATTCCAAACTTTGAAATTGAGCAAAAAAGAGGGAGATGATACTAATAATAACAAAAGAAGGAAGGGTCACTCCAAAAGTACCTAAAAGAGCCCCCCAAAAGCCCCCAACTTTATAGCCAACAAAAGTTGCGGTGTTCACCGCAATAACCCCTGGAGTTGCTTCGGCAATCGCAAAAATATCTAAAATATCTTCACTTTTAATCCACTGATGTTTTTCAACCGTTTCGTATTCAATAAGAGGAATCATGGCATAACCTCCTCCAAAAGTAAAACACCCTATTTTAAGAAAAGTTAAAAACAAAGTCCACAATTTTTCCCGTTTTTCTTTTATTACTTCCAAGGACTTTTCCCCCTAACTATTTAAGTAAATTTCCATAACATTTTCCTCCACCCAAGGCATTTCACTGCAACACCATAAAACATATCCTTTAGGGCATTTTAATTTTTTTAAAAAAACAGCCTCTTTACACCCACTTTTAAGTATTAATGTAGGTATTTCATTAAAATCTTCACCTGGAAAAATAACGGAAAAATCATTCAGTGGTGTGCTAAACCCTTTTCCAGTGTATTTTATATAACTTTCTTTACAAGACCAAAGGTTATAAAACCCACCTTCTTTTTGATCCTCTGGTAATGCATGCCACCACTTCTTTTCAAGCTCAGAAAAATAACGTGTCACGAGATCGCCTCTCATAGGCTTGACAATTTGGAGGTCGATCCCTATTGGCTTTTCTGAGAAAGCACAAACCACAAAGTCCCCTGAATGGGATAGATTAAAAGCGATCCCTTCGCATTCCAAGAATTTAGGTTTTCCATGGCTCCCTTTAATTATTTTAGGAATTTCACTTTCTCCGAAAATTTTAAAATAAGCTTTTCTTAAAAGAATTTCTGCCCCCAAACTCACAGCTTTTCCATAAATAGACTTAATTTTCTCGATTTTCTCTTGACGCTCTTTCGTTATTTTTGAAATATGAGATTCGATTATTATTGGATCTTCAAGGGATCGGATATCTCCGATGAAGATTTTAGTCTTAAATTTTTTCATTCTCCCTCCAAATATTTCCTTGAAAATAACACTTTGGACTATGATTATACTATAAATAATACAATTTTCAAGATGATTAATATGACATGTATTATTTAATAATCAATCAAAAAAAGAATTTAAGCTAATTTCAAAAGCCGTCATAAAAACCTAGCTACAAATGATATTATGTATGGACAATATTGCCTTCTTTCAGTATACTAAAAGAAAGATATTACCAAAAGGAGTAATTATGGGATTATTTAGACACCAGCTTGACAAAAATACACCAGTACCTCTTTATTTTCAATTGAAAAACATTCTAGAGGACTATATTAAAACTGAACACACCAATTATGAAGAACCTATTCCGACAGAAATGGAAATTAGTGAAGCCTTTGGTGTCAGTCGTCCCACCGTTCGCCAAGCCATTAACGCCTTGGTAGTTGAGGGTCTTTTATACCGTCTTAAAAGCAAAGGAACCTTTGTTAATCGGCCAAAAATTCATCAAAATTTTCTCATGAACATTGAGAGTTTTAATGAAGAGATGAAAAAAAAAGGCCTTATCCCCTCAACTACAGTGCTTGATTTTTCCGAGGAAATAGCAGATAAAAGTACGGCGCTTGCCCTTCAAATTCCTGAGAATTCAAAAATTTTAATCCTAGAACGTTGTCGAAAAGCTGATGATGTCTCTATTGTTCATGTTACAACATATATGCCTTGGGAAAAATGCAAAAGTTTATTAAGTCAAGATTTCTCTATAGAATCACTTTATCATTTATTGGAAAATACTCTCGGTTACAAAATCCAGTATGCTACAAGACAATTAGAAGCAATCATTGCATCCCCAGTAATTGCTAAAACTCTTGACGTTCCCAAAGGCTCGCCTATTCAATATATCGAAACCCTCACCTACCTTAATGACGATTCCCCTATCGAATATTCAAAAGCCTATTATCGTGGGGATCGAAGTCAGTTCACTTTTAAATTAATACGATAAACTTCTCGTCCTATTTAATAAAGTCTTATATTTTTTATAAGTCTTTATTTTTTTGTTGACAAACATTTGACATTACGTTAATATGTAATTACATATTAACAAAATATTGGAGGTACACATGAAAACTGTAAATGAACTCGCTAATATGTTCGATCACACTCTGTTAAAACCGGATGTTTCAAAAGAAGATTTTAAAATACTTTGTCGGGATGCCAATAATTATGGTTTTAAAATGGTGGCTATCAATTCAGCTGCTACCCAAACTTGCAAAGCATTCTTAAAAGATTCTTCCGTTAACGTCGGTGCTGCTATTGGCTTTCCCTTAGGACAAACCACTTTAGAAGCAAAGGTTTTTGAAACCACTGATGCCATCGAGAAAGGTGCTGACGAAATCGACTATGTCATTAATATTGTAGAGCTTAAAAACAAAAATTATGAATACATCCAAAAAGAAATGGCAGCCATCGTCACAATTTGTCGTGAAAACAATGTTTGCTCCAAGGTGATTTTTGAAACTTGCTACCTCACCAAGGAAGAAATTATTAAACTTTCTGAAATTGCGCTACAAGTAAAACCTGATTTTGTCAAAACATCCACTGGATTTGGTACAGAAGGAGCAACGATCGAAAATGTTCGTCTTATGAAATCTGTTGTTGGAAATTCTATTAAAGTTAAGGCCTCTGGCGGTATTAAAGATTTGGAAACCTGCTTAGCTATGATTGAAGCTGGAGCTGAGCGCATCGGAACTAGTAGCAGTATTAAGATTTTAGAAGACTATAAAATATTTTTAGAAAAAAATTAAACTAACTTTACACAATAAGTATATTTTAAATTAGTAATATTATTTTTTATAAGGAGAAAACAATGAAAAAGTATTTATTGGCCCATGATTTAGGAACCTCTGGCAACAAAGCAACACTTTACTCGACTGATGGCAAACTTGTAAAAAGCTGTGTCAAATCCTATGATTTATTTGTTACCAACAATAACTGGGTTGAGCAAAACCCGAATGATTGGTGGCAAGCTGTTTGTCAATCCACAAAGGAGTTAGTAGAAGATATTGACGTCAATGAAATCGCTGCCATCTCATTTAGTGGTCAAATGATGGGTTGTGTCTGTGTTGACAAAGGGGGAAATCCCCTACGAAACGCTTTAATTTGGGCAGATATGCGCGCAACTAAAGAAGAAGAAATTATTCGACAACGCATCAGCGAGAAAGAATTTTATACTTTAACAGGCCACAAAATTAGCCCCTCCTACGGTGGTCAAAAGCTCATGTGGGTCAAACGTAACGAACCCGAAATTTATTCAAAAACCTACAAGATGCTTAATGCTAAAGACTATATTATCTTAAAGCTAACGGGTGAATTTGTCACAGAGTATACCGATGCTTCTTCCACAAACCTTTTAGATCTAAACAAATTAGATTGGTCTGACGAACTTCTAGGCGTGATGGAAATTGACAGAGAAAAAATGCCAAAGCTTTTGAAATCAACAGACATTGCTGGTATCGTTACTCCAGAAGCTGCTCAATTTACTGGCTTAATCTCCGGAATACCCGTTGTATGCGGAGGTGGTGATGGTGTTTGCGCAGCTGTAGGTACTGGATGTACTAAAGAGGGCGTTGCACATAGTTGTATGGGCACATCTTCGTGGATCTCAATTACTACAAAAAAACCTATTTTTGATGAAGAAATGAAAACTTTTACTTGGGCTCACATTGTTCCAGGCTATGTTCTTCCAACAGGGACTATGCAATGTGGCGGCGGATCTTTTAGCTGGTTTAAAGAACAGCTAGGAAAATACGAAACCCTTTATGGGGAACAAAACAACCAAGATCCATATGATATTTTAGATGCAGAAATTTTAGCTTCTCCTCCAGGGGCAAATGGACTTTTATTCCTTCCATACCTCATTGGCGAACGTAGTCCTCGGTGGAATCCAAAAGCAAAAGGTGCTTTTATTGGTTTGAAAATGGAAACACAAAAGAAAGATCTCGTTCGAGCCGTTCAGGAGGGCGTTGCGTTTAATTTAAACATTATTCTTGAAACCTTCAAAAAGAACAATGTTGCCATTGAAGAAATGACGGTTATTGGTGGTGGAGCACAAAGCGACCCATGGCTCCAAATTTTAGCAGATATTTATAAAATCAACATTCAAAAACCAAATTATCTTGAAGAAGCAACCTCAATGGGTGCTGCTATTACCGCAGGTGTTGGCGTTGGTATTTTCAAAGATTTCGATGTTATTGATCGTTTCCTAAAAATCAAAGAAACCAAAACACCAAATAAAAACAATGAAGCTATCTATGATTCTTTGAAGCCTGTTTTTGACCAGTGCTATTTTGGTCTAAAAAATGTCTTTGATTTGTTATCGGAATTTTCAAATTAAAAGAGTCAACAATGATCAATTAAATAATATAGCGTCTTCTCAAGAATTACATATTAATATAGCATTGATTATTTCGAAATCCTAGGAATGCAACGCCACTCAATCAAAAACTTTTCCTCCAACTACTTGATAAAAATAAAACTTTGGACTATGATTATATTATAAACTAATGCTTTTTAAGGAGATAATAATGAATAATATTTTTAAGCGTTTTAGTGTACGTAAGTATGAGGATCGACCTATTGAAAAAGAAAAAATTGAGTTATTACTCAAGGCTGCTATGCAAGCACCTTCTGCTGCAAATCAACAGCCCTGGGAATTCTTAGTCGTTACCGATCCCGTCAAACTTGAAGCACTCAGTCAAATGAGTCCCTATTCCAAAATGGTTGCCCGCTGTGGCGCCGCCATTGTTCTCCTCGGCAATTTAGCTTCAGCACATTTCCCACAATATTGGCAACAAGATCTCGCTGCTGCTGCAGAAAACATTCTGCTTCAAGCCACCGATATTGATTTAGGAGGGGTTTGGCTAGGGGTTGCCCCTGAGGAAGACCGGATGGCACACATCTCTAAAATTTTCGATCTTCCTAAAAACATTCAGCCCTTTGCATTAATTTCTCTTGGTTACCCAAATGAAAGCAGAGAAATTAAAGAGCGCTACGACCCTTCACGGGTTCATTATAACCAATATTAACCTTAATAAAAAGAGTGATTCGTTAAAATTATAGAATCACTCTTTTTATTTTATAATACCCTATCCTTATTCTATTTTTAATATTTTAGAAATCTTTTTAATTTTCAACGGAAAGTGGATTCGTGGTGTTTGATTTGGTACCCTCTTTCATTTCCTTATGAATAATACTTAAAAGAATCCCTCCAGAAATAACAATCATTAAAGCATCTGTTATGGGTTGTGCATAGATAAACCCATTAAATCCAAAAATCTGATCAAAGAGCAGCAAAAAAGGAATATAGAGGATTCCTTGCCGGGCAATGGAAATAATCAATGCCGGAAGTGCTTTTCCCATGGATTGAACCGTCGTCGCACATAACATTTGTCCTCCAACAAAGGGTAGTGACCACATTAATGCTCTCAGAATTATTGCCCCAGCTTCAATAACCTCTTGGGAGCTTGTAAAGATGGTCATAATCCCCTGGGCAAAAATCCCAAAAGTCACTGTTAATCCAATGCCAATGAGAGACGTAATAATAATTGCTTTTTTAATAATTTCCTTAACTCGATGAAAATTTTTAGCCCCATAATTATAACCCACTAAAGGCTGACACCCTGCCGCAAACCCCATAAAAACAAACGTTCCAATGGTCATTACTTTACTTGCAACTCCCATTCCAGCCAAAACAATATCACTATAGGTTCCTGCAATATTATTGCAAACCACCATGGCTACACTCATGAGCACCTGGGATAAAGTTGCGGGAATACCAATTACAAAAATTTCTTTCCAAATCTTTTTATCAAATCCAAAATCTTTCACATTAATCTGCAACAAAGTTTTTCCCTTTGAATAACAAATCAAGTAGTATATCAGTGCAAAAACATTTCCAAGAACTGTCGCAATCGCTGCGCCTTTTATCCCCATGCCCATTCCAAAAATGAAAATTGGATCTAGAATAATATTTGCCAAAGTTCCTATCATCATTCCAATCATAGATGGCATCACCGAGCCCTCTGCTCTTAGGAGTTGCCCAATAGAATAGTTCCCCATAATAGCAAGGGTACCCAATAATAAAACAAAGATATACTCATATGTAAAGCCAAAGGTTTCTTGGCTTGCCCCAAGACCTTTGATGAGTGGAGAAATAAAAGCAAACCCAAAAGCCATGACTAACATTCCTAGTAAAATACAAATCCCAAGACCTATGGAGAGTGTTCGGTTCGCTTCCTTTTTTTTATCTGCCCCAAGGCAGCGTGAAATATAGGAGGCTGCCCCAGTACTTACAATTCCTGCAATAGCCATCATCATCATAAATACAGGTGTCGTAATTGCCGCCGCTGCCAATTGATTTGGATCCCCTAATTGTCCAATAAAAAAGGTATCTACCAAATTATATAGTACCTGTACCATCATTCCCATGACCACTGGAATCGATAATTTAAAAATAGCTCGGGTAACAGGTGCTTCTTTAAGCAGTGTAATGCGTTTATCGTCCATAATATCCTTTTTCTCCTTTTTGAGTATTTTCAGTTAGCTTTATCACCAAACGATTAAATTCCATTATTTCATCTTGAGTAAAATTTTTAAATATTTTTTTTACCCAAGCATCGTACAAAACCATCCGCTCAGAAAGCTCTTTTTCTCCATCTCGAGTCAAGCTTACAAGTTTTTCCCTTCGATTATCTGGGTTTTCTTTTCTAACAACATATTTTTTCTTTTCTAAACTTGCCAGCAACTTTGCTACTGCACCTTTATCCATGCCCAGTTTCATTGCTATTTCTTCTTGAATCATTTCCCTTTTTTCAAAAAGAGCCAAAATAATCGAATGTTCAGGGCGATTAATATTGGTACTCTTTAAACTTTGATGGGCAAATTGGTGGCCATCTTTTAAAATAATATTTAAACGATCTAGTAACATTTCATCTCCAGACTGTTGAAAAAATCAACTGTTGCTTTTTCAACAATTATGCCCTAAGTTTTAATCCCTGTCAACTTTTTCTTTATATCTAATTTCGTTTATCCCTCCATTGCTTCGATGGAATTATTATTCGAAAGTGGGTTTTAAGCAAAAATTATGTTATAATACAGTCAGTTAAAAGCTCGTTTTGGAGGGAATTCGGAATTCCAAATGAAGAAGAGGTTTAAAATGAAAGTAATCGTTGTTGATGATGAACTTAATGCCCTTGAAAATATGGAAATGAAACTAAAGCAAATTCCTTTAATTAATCATATCCTTCTCTATAAAGATGCCCAAGAGGCCCTTTTATACATTAAGCAAGAATCCGTAAACATTGCTTTTTTAGATATTGAAATGTACGAAATTAACGGTATAGTGTTGGCAAAACACATCAAAATCATTCGCCCAGAAACAAACATTATCTTTATTACAGGTTTTTCCCAATACGCCATGGATGCTTTTTCCCTTCATGCAAGTGGCTATCTTCTAAAGCCACCCAAGATAGAATCCATTCTGGGAGAAATCAATCATCTCAGAAATCCTATGCTTCCACTTTACTCAACCCTTCCCCGGATTCAATGTTTTGGTAATTTTGATATCTTTAAAGATAATAAACCCATCAAATTTTCGAGAAGCAAATCAAAGGAGCTCTTAGCTTATTTAGTCGACCGAAAAGGCGCAAGAGCAACCACAGCAGAACTTTGTGCCATTCTATGGGAAGAAAAAACAATCTCGCTATCCCTTAAGCGCCAATTTCGCACCTTGCTTTCCGATGTCAATCGAAGCTTAGCAGAAGTAAACTGTGAAAATATCTTGATCAAATCTCGTAATAATTTTTCAATTGATATGAATGGTGTTGACTGCGATCATTATCAATTTTTAAAAGGCCACGCCCATGGACTAAATGCTTATATGTATATGTCAATTGAAAAAGGGGCCATATTTTTATTTAAAAAAGGGTCCACATTTCATAGGGACTGACTCCAGCGGATCGTATCTTCCATACGATAACTTATTTCTCTGGACAGATCTAAAATGTGTGCCCGATGGGCAAGCCTATCTACAATGGCTCCGGTTAACATGGTATCTTTAAATATTTCTTCCCATCGTTCAAAAGTAAGATTAGTTGTAATGATAATGGAGACCTTATCATTTCTGCTAGAAAGTAAATTAAAGAGTATTTCGCAACCAGTTTTATCAAAAGAAACATAACCCAGTTCATCTAAAATGACGAGATCGTACTTCTCAAAATTTCGTTTGTAGATGGTTATTTGACTTCTGCTCATCGCCTCTTGAAGCTCAATGACAAGGTTTGGAACTGATTTAAATAGGACGTTTTTTCCAGCCATACAGGCTCTAATCCCAAGGGCTGTAGCATAGTGAGTTTTCCCTGACCCAGGTGTTCCCATAAGGATGAGGTTTTCTTTGTTATGAATAAAGTTGGATTGTCAACAGTAAACTAGACAACTTTTTTAAGGTTATCATGTTTATATTGTGTCGGGGACAAGTACCCCAATGATGAATGAATCCGGTGATAATTAAACCAATTAACATAATCTGCCAGCTGGTAATTCAGATCA
>JBOFGH010000039.1:0-17498 GCA_051649025.1 Eubacteriaceae bacterium | reverse complement strand
GATAACGTACAAATGGAAATTACACTAATCACTCCAATCGCAATCGAAGAAGGTTTACGATTTGCAATTCGAGAAGGTGGAAGAACCGTTGGTTCAGGAGTTGTAGCAAAAATTTTAGAAGAAGCAAAATAAGCTTTTTTACTTAAAACCACTTTTAGGATTTGTCCTAAAAGTGGTTTTTTATTTTTAAAGTTTTTATTTTAAAAAGGTCTGAAAGATTTTTTAGAGAAAATAAAAATGAAGTGAAATATTTCAACGGTTGTTTTATGTTATAATAGAACAAATTTAAAAGAGTGGGGTGAATAGGATATGAAAAAATACATTAGTATTTCCATTGCAGATAAGGTTGAAGCGAGTGGGAATGATTATAATAAAGGTTTGAGAAAGTGTAAAACCGTTGAATTGGCGAAAGAGATTGAAGATACTTGTAATGAATATGATCAAAAAGGATATAGTGTCCTCTCTATTTTACCGATCATTCAAGGACAACATGTGGTCGTATCAAATGATGGAGGTTGGGCAAATAGTACCACCGAAGGTGTGATTATTACCTTTATTTTAAGATAAAATTGAGTTTTATTTAAAAGCCGTGATTCTATCACGGCTTTTAAATAATTTAGCATTAATTTGTATTTAGTCGTAATGGGGACCTGACCAGTAGACTGGAGATTTTATAATGGTTTTTTCAGAGAAAGAAAGACCTTTAAGTGCCCATTTTTTATATTCTTCAAATCCAACACGATCAATGATATAGCCAATATGTTCTTTGCCTCCAGGGGCATTTCGATTGATATAGTGATCAACAAATTGGTAGGTGTTTTTTATGATGGAAACAATGTTATCTTCATCAGCCCATAGGAGAAAATCTTCGGCTAAACGTGGATTTCTTTTTCCTGTCCGCCCCATAATCACAAGTTTAAAATAATTTTCGGAGCTACGGGTCCAAGCTCGTGTTGGACAATTAATAACACATTCTCCACAGCCAATACATTTTTCTGTGTTTCTAACAATTCGATAATTCTTAACTGAGAGGGCATCAACGGATTTCTTTTTACAGGCTTTTACACAGGCCTGACAATTAACACAACGTTCTTTTTCATATTGTGGCTCTGTCATTCCGATGATTCCAAAATCTTGCATTCTTGCTTTAATACAATCGTTGGGGCAACCAGTAAAGGCAACCTTAAAATGCAGATCATTGGGAAAGATTTCTTTTTCCATTTTTTTGGCAAAATTGGTTGTGTTGTAAACCGCAAAGGGGCAAACATTACTTCCGATACAGGCTGAAATATTACGGGTTCCAGCTGAGGTGTAGCCTTTACCGGGGATGGCTTGGTTAATGTCTAATTTTTCAATGATTGGCTGAAGTAAGAGATTAACTTGATCCATGTCTTTATAGGAAATACCAGGGATTTCAAAACCTTGACGGGTTGTTAAATGGATTTTTCCGTTACCATATTTTTCGGCAATTTCTTGAATCTTTGGAAGAAGCTCTGCATTAAGGAGTCCTCCTGGAATACGAATACGAGAGGCTGTTTCTCCCCTTACTTTAGTAACACGATAGGCATTCTTTTTGATCTTTTTTGTATTTAAGTCTAACATTAGTCCTCTCCTAGTCTCTTAAAAATTTTCCAACGCTGTAGTTAAAAACAGGGCCATCTAAACAGATATAACTTGATTCAATTTTACAATGTCCGCATTTACCAATGCCACAGCACATTTTTCGTTCTAATGAGATCCAAATATTTTCTTCTTTAAATCCTTTGTTTAGGAGTTCTTTAATGGTGCATTGCATCATCATAGGAGGACCGACGACAATGGCTAATGCTTCTTCCACTTTTTCAATAAGAATATTTGGAATGTGTTGGGTGACCATTCCAGATTTTCCACAATAGCCATCATCAGGAGTATCAACAGTTAAAATTACTTGAATACTTTTTTCCCAGGATTCAAAATCCTTTTTAAAAAGAATGTCTTGAGGGGATTTAAAACCTGACAATAGGGTAAAAGCCTTGGATTTTGAGGGATGGCTAGCAAAATAGTCGATAACCCCACGTACAGGAGAAAGTCCAGTACCTCCAGCCACAACAAGAATTTCTTTGCCAAGGTAATCATTAACGTTAAAGCCATTTCCATAGGGGCCTCGTAGAAAAAGAGAATCACCAACGTAGTTTTCAAAGATTTCATCAGTTACTTTGCCAACCTTGCGAATTGTGAAGTCTAAGGTATCCTTACCGATGCCGCTAACAGAGATAGGAGCTTCTCCAAATTTTGGAAGGGATATTTCAAAAAATTGTCCGGGTTTTACATCTTTTTTAGGATAAGACATGCGAAAAGTATATTCAATATCGGTATGTTTGATCACTTCTTTAATTTCAGATAGAAAGGGGGAGTAAGGATTAGTCATTTATTTTACCTCCGTATTTAGATCGTTCAGTCGATTAATGCAGTTTGAAAAAGAAATATATTCAGGACAAACGTCATCACAACGCCCACATCCGATACACATTTGTGAACCAAAACGTTCATTGTAATCTTTGATTTTATGCATTACTTTAAAACGCATTCGTTGCCCTTTTTCATCTCTAAAGCTGTGACCACCAGCAACGTCGGTAAAACCGTCAACGTGACAGGAAGCCCAGACACGTCGTCGTTCACCGATATTACCATTATCTGAGTAAAAAATATCTTCCATCGTAAAACAGGTACAGGTAGGACAAACAAAATTACAACGTCCACAGGTAATACAACGTTGTCCATAATCCTCCCAAAAGGATGAATCATTGAGTGATGGAGAAAAAGTTTTTGGTATCCTCACCTTCATTTCATTATCAGTAACGGAATCAGGGTGAACATCACATGAAGTTTCATTTTCTAAAAAAGAGTCAACGAGAGGCCAGTGGCTACTAACAAAAACGTGATGATCACTGATTTTGAAATAAGCGTCATAGTCATTGGAATTTTGTGTCTCCATAGAAACACAAAAACAGTTCTCAAAAGAAGTTTCGCAACCAATAAGGATAAATTTTGTATGTTCTCTTAAAGCTTTGTAATAGGAATCTTCAGGGCCATTTTCAAGGTAGATAGTGTCTAGTCTCTTCAGAGCATGAAGGTCACAACTACGTAAAAAGACAATGGAATCCTTGGGTCTGAGGGCAGGAGCCTCTACATTGTCTTCAGTAAAATAATAAAGCGTTTGGGAAATAGGAAGTAGAACTTCTTTAAAAGAGTAATCTGATTTCATTGAAAATTCGATTTCAGTGTAATCGGTGATTTGGCTGTAGCGAATGGTATCGGTATTAGCAAAAGTACCATCCCCAACAAAAATTTTGGGAGCATAAATTGAATAGTTTTCTTTTAGAACAGAAAAAAGTTCTTTGAATTTTGAGGTGCTAATTTTGTAGCCCATAAAATAGTTCTCCTTTAAAATAAATTTAATGTCCGCAGGGTAAAAGCTTCTTTAATTTAGGTTATACCCAAGTATAACCATAAAAAAAACAAGACGTTGTGACTTTTATCACAATGCCTTGTTTTTAAAGGGTAAAATTTTGTTTCAAAGGAAAATAGTGAATGAAATCGAATCTTTATTGATTCTTTTCAATAAAATCGACGATTTCACTTTTTTCAATACGATTCACACCACTGTGTTCAATATCAAAACTTGGATCAATAGGTTTATCTAGGACTTTTTCCATAACAGCGGCAACACGAGGGCGACAAAAACTTCCTTGGCACCAACCCATTCCTGCCCGGGTTCTTCGCTTAATGCCATCAATGGTAGTGACTGGGATACCACGGCTCATCGCATCCACAATGGTACCTTCTGTTACTTGTTCGCAGCGACAAATGATTTTTTCTGGTGAAGACTCTCGGTCGATTAATGGTTGTATCTCTTTGAGTGGAAGCAGGTCTTTTTTCTGGATAATCGGTTTTCGAATGGGATTAAAACTAGGATCCTCAACGAAAGGGCAACCTTCTTTTTCGAGTATTTCAAGAACCATTTTGGCAATCGCAGGTGATGAAGTTAATCCAGGTGATTGGATGCCAGCACAATTAATAAACCCTTTTACTGCAGTGGCTTCAATAATAAAATCGTCGGTTGAACTTACGGCTCTAACCCCAGTAAAGCTTCTGATAAACTGTTTAATATTTAGTTTGTCTGTGGTAAGAGTCGCTTCTTTAAATATTTTTAGTAAACGCTCAGCATGGGTTGATTTATCAGCCGTATCTTCATTAACGGCGTCTGGCCCAATTAAAAGATTTCCGTGGTAAGTTGGGGTGACTAGAATTCCTTTCCCCATTTTTGTAGGCATTTGGAAGAGAACCGTATTAATCAAACTACCTGAGCCTCGAACCATAAGAATATATTCTCCGGTGCGAGGAATAATACTAAAATAATCAACCCCGACCATTTGAGAGATTTTATCTGAATTTAAGCCTCCAGCGTTGATCACATATTTTGCTGTATGTGTATGGCCAGCATCGTCAACAAGTTCAAAAAAATCTGTGTTTTTGTTGATGGCGGTGATTTCGGTTTCTAGAAAAAGCTGGACACCATTCAGTACAGCATTTTCAGCCATTGCAATTGCCATTTCATAGGGGGAACAGATACCGGCTCCTTTACAATATAGTGCATATTTCACATTGGGGTTTACGTTAGGCTCCAATGCCATAATGGCATCGTGCTCAATGATTTCTAAATCTTCTAATCCATTTTTAAGGCCATTTTCGTAGATTTCTTTGAGTGTTTCATACTGGGTATCATCAAAAGCGAGAACCATCGAACCAATTTTTTCAAAACCAAAATTTAGCTCGGCATTTAATTGGTCAAACTGTTTGCGTCCTTGATAACAAAGACGTCCTTTAACTTTTGAATGGGCTTCTGCAAAACCACCGTGTACAATTGCGGAGTTGGCTTTTGTTGCCCCCATGGAAACATCATTTTCTTTTTCAAATAACGCAACGGAAAGTTGATACCGACTTAAAGATCGTGCGATCGAGGTACCGATAATTCCAGCGCCAATAATTGCTACATCATACATTATATTGCCTCCTTAATTTCTTTATTATATTACATACCCATTTTCAGGCTTTTCTCTTAAAAATTCATAAAAAAATTCACGCTGAATATAATCTTCTGGAGCATACTCAGGTTGATTATAGGCAAAATAGAGCTTAGTGATGGTGGCTTCAAAAGAAATATTCTCTAAAGGGATGGCACCACTCTTAATGAGTTGGTGACAGGAATGGTAGAGATCATCATGAATATTTTTGTACGAGATCATGTAGTGGTCTACCTGGGGATTATTTCGAATAAACTTGAGTAAAGATGTCCCATGTTCCCCAATGACATTCCCGCTTCCACAGTGATATAGGGAATGAAGAACTGCTTTTATATTGCCTTTGCTTAAATCAATATTTTCATAGTTAAGGCCAGGAAAAGCCCGTAGTCCTAAAATTTCATTATTAAAACAGTCGACCCATGGGACGAGGTTTGGCTCAGGATTGTAAAGCTGAATCATGGTTGGATTTTTCTTTGAAGGAATGCAACACAAGCCTCGATGATCGATGGTTCCAAATGGAAGATTTCCAAAACTATTAAAGTCATCGTAAATCCAGTCGGCTTCTAGAAGTCTTGAAGCTAAATGTACGTAATTCTGATTGTCTTGATTTTTGTAAACAACATAAAATCCTGGAAGTTGTTGATTGATAATAAAATCGACAGCACTTGTAAAGTTCTCAAGTGCATTGCTTTTGGGATGCCCTAAAGCATAATTAGCTGCAACTAATACAATTGGGATGTTTGGAGTGTCTAAGCCAAAACATAAGGCAGCACCTGTATAGGGTAAAGTGTCGGAACCATGGGCAATCATGACACCAGTATAGGACGAAAGATCGAATTGGCGGAGGGTATTAATGATTTCTAGCCAGTGTTTTGGTTCGGCATTTTCGCTTAAAAGATTATAGGGCTGGAAGACCTCAAATTCAACTGGTATTTTTTCAGTCTTTTTATATAGTGAGAGAAGATCATCTCCTCGTGTTGAGTCTACATTGATGGTGCCATTATTGACGGAAGATCCGATGGTACCGCCTGTTAATAATAAAAGTATTTTTGCTTTTTTCTCCATTGAAATTCCTTTCTCATTGATTTAGAGCATTTTGTTTTGGCCTAAAGCGGTGTTCATCATATACGTGTTTGTAAAATTAGGATCAGAGGCAAGTTCCACATGGGTAGTGATTAAAGGGATTTTTTCACATAAATCAGCTTCTTCTTTAGAAAGAAGGTGAAGTTGAACCCCAGTGCCAGCACCATTACCGATGGATCGAATGGGAACACCATCGACCTCTGGTAATAAACCAATAGACTGAGCATTTTCCACATCAATATAATTTCCAAAAGCACCTGCAATAACGATTTCCTTAAGCTCTGAACCTTTAATTCCGAAATTTTCAGCCAGCAGACAGCACCCTGTAAAAATAGCGGCTTTGGCTAACTGTACCTGACGAATATCTTTTTGGGTAATGATGATCTCTTTCCCATTGAGGTTCTCTTCTTTAGTCACCATAACAAAATAACGTTGTCCTTCTTCTGTTACTCCAAAACGATTTTTAAGGGGGTGGTCGGTTAGTTCAGATTCCTTTGTAAAATTGCCACGGGGATGAATAACACCAGCTTTTAGGAGCACTGCAATGGCATCGATAATCCCTGAACCACAAAAGCCAATGGGAGGAACATTTCCGATGACTTGACAGTTAAATTTATTATTAACCAGGTTTATCTTTTCAATGGCGCCAGTTGTACCACGCATTCCCATGTGAAGACCAGCACCTTCGAGGGCGGGTCCACAGGCGGTTGAAGCGACGGTATAGCGGTGGCGATTTCCAATGGCGATTTCACCATTGGTTCCTAAATCAATCATTAAGCGGAGGTGGTCATCCTGGGGAAGGCTAAGAAGGACAGCGGTTGTGTCAGCGCCAACAAAGCCTCCGAGAAGGGGTAAAAAAGTAATCTTTCCTAAAGGATTCATAGAAATTTGAAGCATTGAAGCCTCTAAAGTGATGGCATCCTTTGATATTCCGATGAAAGGTGACAAACCAAGATGAATAGGATTAAGACCAAAAAACAAATGACTCATAGTGCTATTACCGCAAAAGACGCATTCGTAAATAGCTGAATTAGGAAGTTGGGATTCTTGACACATATGGTCGATAATTTCATTGATTGTTTCTAAAATTGCAGATTGAATTTTATTCAAATTTTCTGGGGAATTTGAGGCATAGTCAATACGGCTAATAACATCCCCACCAAAAGAAATTTGTTTATTGAGCAATGAATATTGGTCGACAAGTGCTCCAGTAGAGAGATCATACAAGAAGCCAACCACGGAGGTGGTTCCAATATCAAAAGCAATCCCATAAATAGCCGAAGGGCGGTTTTCAGGGATCATGTCGATGATTTCGTTGTTATAAAGAATAAAATTTAGGAATTGATATTCTTTATTATGAAAAACCTGAGTCGACTTTTTTAGTATCTCTAAGGAAGAAAAAGAAACGGGCAGATCTAAGGCGTTACGAATGGTTTCTAAGTCATAGGAACACATTTCCGTTATTAAGTTTTTATAAGGGACAGAAAAAGACTTTGTCTTAGGGTTAAAAGGAAGGGTTTCGTTAGCAGTATTTTCTAAAATTTTAGAAAGAGCGGCTTCCTTTGAAATGAGTATATCCGTTTTTTGAGTGATTTGATGTTGACAGCCTAAAACTTCAATGGTGTTGCCAGATTCTCGAATGGTGGTTAAACATTTTTTACAGGTTCCTTTTCCTCCACAGACTAAATTTTGTGGAAAACCAATGAGGGAACAAGCCTCAGAGATAGTGCTGCCTTTTTTGATACTAATGGTTTTATTAAGTAATGGAAAGTTAATTTGTATAAGATTTGTTGCTGACATAAATTAGTCCTTTCTTTTCCCGAAATAATAAGTAAAATATTAAAAATCGAATCATTATTTCCAGTATTATACTCTTAATGAAGACGTTTTACAAGAAAAGAGAAAAAAATAGAACGATTTCATAAAAAATATTGACAAAATTGAGGGAAGGTGATATTCTAAGATCAAATTGTATATACAGGTAAAACATGTATGTATACGTCCTATGAATAAAATGCAATCGATAACAAATTAGGAGGTTTGTAATGATTATTATTGGTGAAAAAATTAATGGTACAATTCCTGTAGTAAAAGAAGCAATCGAAAAAAGAGACGCAGCATTTATTGCTGATCGTGCAGTAAAACAAGCTGAAGCAGGTGCAAACTACATTGATGTTTGTGCAAGTACCGCACCTGAATTTGAAATTGAAGCTCTAACATGGTTGATTAATGTTGTTCAAGATGCGACAGACACACCACTTTGCCTTGACAGCCCAAATCCTCATGTAATAGAAGCAGTTTTTAAATATGCAAATAAACCAGGTTTGATTAACTCAATCTCTGAAGAAGGGGATAAATGTGAAGTGTTACTTCCTTTAATGGAAGGAAATTCATGGGAAGTGGTTGGATTAACTTGTGATAACAAAGGAATCCCTTGTGATGTAGAAACAAAAGTAAACATTACTAAAATTATGGTAGAAAAAGCAGCAAAATACGGCGTTACCCCTGATCGTATTCATATTGACCCTTGTGTAATGGCTTTGTCAACAGAAAACAATTCATTACTAAATTTTGTAGAAGAAATTAAGCAAATTCGTGCATTATACCCAACCATTCATATTACTTCTGGGTTAAGCAATATCTCCTTTGGCTTACCCGCTCGAGCATTAATGAACAAAACATTTATGGCTTTGGCAATTGAAGCAGGAATGGACTCAGCAGTTATGGATCCACTTAATAGAGATATGATGGGGACTATTTTTGCAACCTATGCTTTGTTAGGTAAAGATAAACATTGCCGGAAGTACAGTAAAGCATTTAGACAAGGAAAAATTGGACCTATTGCAAAATAATAAACCTTTTCTTAAATACTAACATCTAGAAAAAGACTCTTGAATTTAAATATTCAAGAGTCTTTTTTTACAAAAAAATATCAATTAATTATATAGAAATGAAAGATTTACAAAGATTATAAAACAAACAACTATTTAAACAATTATTTATCGGTTGAAAATAAATAATTACCCATTCTTTCATTGTTTGTTATTTCTCAAACAATGAAAGAAAGAATATTGACATTCGATAGCTCGGGTGATATTCTAATGACAATCTGTATATACAAGTAGATAGTTATAACGTTTAAGGGGATGTACATTAATAAGGTGAGTTGTCTACGGTAAATTCTGAAAGAGGGAATTATTTTAGAGAGGTTTGAAGGAGGACTCTAGCATACTGATAATCATGGAAATTTTGGAAGAGGTCCTTGTTATCGCAAAAAGGTTTTTTTTACAAAAGATGACAGATGGAAAAAACAATCATTAGTTGAGTTAAAAAAACTTTAAAAGAGTCTAAATAAAACTAAAAGCGTTAATATGCTATTTTGAAGAAAAAAGAACATTAAAAAAAAGTACAGAGTAAAATATTGCTCACTTATCTATTGTAAACCCCGTAAATGTAAACGTTTTTTAGTTTTTTATAGTTAAAAATTGTCACATTAATTATTTGATTTTTAGTTAAAAATCATTTATGATTATTGCAGATGTTAAAAATTTATCAAAGTATTGGAGGAAATGATATGGGATTTAAATCAGACATTGAAATTGCACAAGAGGCTACACCTCAAGATATTCGTGAGATAGCTAAAAAGTTAGGTTTAACAGAAGACGACTTGGATTTATACGGGAAGTATAAAGCAAAAGTAGATTACAACCTACTAAAAAGAGAAACAGGTAAAAAAGCCCGTTTGATTCTTACAACTGCTATTAATCCAACACCAGCTGGTGAAGGAAAAACAACCACAACAATTGGTGTATCAGATGGTTTGGCAAAAATTGGTAAAAATGTATTAGTAGCTTTAAGAGAACCATCATTAGGACCAGTGTTTGGTGTTAAAGGTGGGGCTGCTGGTGGCGGTTACGCACAAGTTGTTCCTATGGAAGACATTAACCTTCACTTTACCGGAGATTTCCACGCAATCGGTGCTGCAAACAACTTATTAGCAGCAATGTTAGATAACCATATTAAACAAGGCAACGAGCTAAACATCGACCTTAAACGAATTACTTGGAGAAGATGTATCGATATGAACGATCGTCAACTTCGAAATGTAGTTGATGGATTAGGCGGAAAAGGCGATGGTGTTGTTCGTGAAGATGGATTTGATATTACAGTAGCTTCAGAAGTTATGGCTGCTTTCTGTTTATCAAGTGATATTACGGACTTAAAAGCTCGATTAGGAAGAATCATTGTTGGCTATAGTGTTTCTGGAGCACCTGTGACAGCAGCACAATTAAAAGCTAATGGCGCAATGGCGGCACTTCTTAAAGATGCATTGAAACCAAACTTAGTTCAAACATTAGAAGGAACACCAGCATTTATTCATGGTGGCCCATTCGCAAATATAGCCCATGGCTGTAACTCAGTTATTGCAACTCGTATGGCAATGCATTTTGCAGACTATGTTGTAACAGAAGGTGGATTTGGAGCCGATCTTGGAGCTGAAAAATTCTTAGATATTAAATGTCGTATGGCAAACTTAAAACCTGATGCAGTGATTATTGTTGCAACAGTACGTGCCTTAAAATACAATGGTGGCGTAGCTAAAGCAGATCTAAACGAAGAAAATTTAGTTGCCTTAAAAGCTGGTTTACCAAATTTATTAAAACATGTTGAAAACATTACGCAAGTATTTAAATTACCAGCAGTTGTAGCAATTAATGAATTCCCATTAGATACACAGGCTGAATTAGATCTTGTTAAAACAGAATGTGAAAAATTAGGGGTTAATGTAAAAATTTCCCAAGTATGGGCAAAAGGTGGAGAAGGTGGCGTTGAGCTAGCGAAAGAAGTTGTTCGATTAATTGACGAAAGTCAAGGAACATTTGAATATTGCTACGAATTAGATATGCCAATTAAAGAAAAAATTGAAGCAATTGCTACCCGTATTTACGGTGCAGATGGCGTTGATTTTACACCTGTCGCTTTAAAAGAAATGGAGAACTTAACAGCTCTTGGTTTTGATAATGTGCCAATTTGTATGGCAAAAACACAATATTCATTAACGGATGATCAAACAAAATTAGGACGCCCAACAGGATTTAGAGTTACTGTTCGTTCTATGAACATTTCAGCAGGGGCTGGCTTTATCGTTTGCTTAACGGGTGAAATTATGAAAATGCCTGGTTTGCCCAAAGTTCCAGCAGCTGAAAAAATTGATGTTGATGAAAACGGCGTAATTGCAGGTTTATTCTAAACAAATAGCTTAAAACTAATCAACAGCGGGCTCCCTATTGGGAGTCCCTGTCGGTTGGATTATTATTAAAATAAAATTTAATTTTGAAAGAGATGTGTGTAAATGGAATTTGATACCCTAGTGACCGAGAAAGTTTCATACTCGGACAAAAAATGTACTGAATTTGTTGAGGTTTTATACAGCAAAAATGCGGTACCAGGTGGCGGCGGTGCAGCTGCTTTAGTAGGCGCAGTGGGTATTGCACTGGCTGGTATGGTTGGAAATTTAACCACTGGCAAAAAAAAATACGCTGCTTATGAAGAAGATATTCAACGAATTTTAAAAGAAGCCCAAAGTCTGCAAGATCGTATTTTAGCAATGATTGATGAAGATGCTGAAAACTTTTTACCTTTATCAAAAGCTTATGGACTTCCTAAAGATACGGATGAAGAAAAGGCTTATAAAGAAAAAACTTTAGAAGAGTGTACTAAAGTTGCTTGTAGTGTACCCATTGAAATTGTTGAAGTGTGTTACAAAGCAGTATTATTACATGAAGAGTTAGTAGGAAAAGGATCCGCACTCGCCATTAGTGATGTAGCATGCGGAGTTCAATGTTTGAGAGCCGCGATGATAAGCGGATGGGTTAATGTTTTGATTAACATTAAAACAATCAAAGATGCAGAATATGTAGCAGATGTAAACAATCGAATCAAACCAATGCTTGATAAGGGTGTTGAAATTTGTGATCGTGTTTATGCTGAAGTTGAAAAACAACTATTATAGAAGTTTCTAAATAAAAATTTTGAAATAAGAGGAGATTTGTAATCATGGCAGCTAAATTATTAAGCGGAAAAGAAGTTAGTGAATCAATGTTGGCAGAAGTGCTAAAAGATGCTAATGAATTAAAAGAAAAAGGCATCACAGTTAAAATGGCAATTATGCGAGTTGGTGAAGACCCAGGTTCTATTTCTTATGAAAAAAGCATTATCACAAGAATGGGAAAATCGAACATTGAAGTGGAATCTGTACAGTTTCCAATAGACGTAACAGAAGCAGAATTTATTGAAAGATTAGAAGGACTTAATGAAGACAAAAATATTCATTCTGTCTTAATTTTCCAACCACTTCCAGAACAAATTGATGCAGAAAAAATCAAATATATTTTAAGTCCTGAAAAAGATCCAGATGCTCTTAATCCTACTAACTTAGGAAAATTAATGATTGCGGATGAAAGAGGATTTTTTCCATGTACAGCCGAAGGCGTTATGGAAATGTTTAAATTCTATAATATTGATGTTAAAGGTAAAGACGTCGTGGTTATTAATAACTCAAACGTTTTAGGAAAACCATTAACAATTATGTTAACCAATGAATTTGCAACGGTTACAATGTGTCATGTATTTACTAAAGATACAGCATCTTTTACTAAGAAAGCTGATATTGTAGTAACAGCCTGTGGTATCTATGGTTTAGTAAAAGCAGATATGTTAAGTGAAGATTGTATCCTCATTGACGTTGCAATGGCTCAAATGAAAGATGAAAATAAAGAATTTGTTTTAAATGAAGAAGGTAAAAAAATCCGTACAGGAGATGCACATGTCGATTGTTTAGATAAAGTAGCAATGATTACTTCTGCAACACCTGGTTGTGGTGGCGGAACAGGCCCAATCACAACAGCATTATTGGCAAAACATGTTATTAAAGCCTGTAAAATGCAAAACGGATTAATATAAATCAGAAAAAAACAAAGGGGGTATACAATTGGAGGATTACACGAAGTTTAAATTGAAAAGAAAGGAAGAACTTGATGCAGTTTTAGCAGATAAAGACGATTTATTTGTTATCGCCTGTAACAAATGCTTTAAAGAACTCGATAGTTTTGATGAGCCAGAGTGCGGACAATTTGAAGAAATTGCTAAAGCACAGGGCAAAAATATCGTGGGTTTTGCTAAGGTTGATTTTCTATGTAATGAACCGTTAACATCAAAGATTTTTCAAGCAGCTCTTCCTAAAGAAACAAAAAATGTGTTTGTTATTTCATGTGGACTAGGGATTCAGACAATTGCTGAAATGGCGGAAATTCCAGTGTACGCTGGAAGTGATACGATTGCCGTTGATGGACATCATGGGATGGCATTAACAACGACCTTGTGTGAAGCGTGTGGTCAATGTTACCTTAATTTAACTGGAGGAATTTGTCCAGTTGTTGATTGTTCCAAAGGTTTGTTAAATGGACAATGTGGTGGTGCTAAAAACGGAAAATGCGAAGTGGACAAAGAGATGGACTGTGGATGGCAGCTTATCTACGAAAAAATGAACAAACTGGGGCGTTTGGATGAACTTGTGAATCAACCAGTGGAGCTTCGAGATTATTCTAAAGTAAATCACAAATTTGTAAGCGAATATGTTAAGTCAGTTCGTGAAGAACGATATGAAGGATACTATGGTGGGATTCATCCAACAGAATTTAAAGAGTTGAGTGAACATTTATCATTAATTCCTTTTCCAGATCCACTAAATGTTGTGATTCCTATGTCGCAGCATGCTGGTGCTCCAGCTGAACCAATTGTTGAAGTTGGACAACAGGTTAAAATGGGTCAGAAAATTGCAGAGGCAAAAGGTCTTGTAAGCAGTGCGATTCACGCTAGCGTGAGTGGAACAGTGGTTGCTATCGAACCAAGATTACATACAGTTAGTGGTTTAGAAACCCTTGCTATTGTTATTCAATCTGATGGTAAAAATACAATACATGAATCTGTTAAGCCTGCTGGAAAATTGGAAGAGCTTTCACCAGACGAAATTATTGAGATTGTTCGAGAAAAAGGTATCGTTGGTATGGGTGGAGCAGGATTCCCAACGGCTGTTAAGCTAAAAGCTCCTAAACCAATTGAATTGGTATTACTCAACGGGTGCGAATGCGAGCCAATTTTAACTGCTGATCATCGTGTTCTTCTTGAGTATGCTGATGATGTTATTTATGGTTTAAAAGCCATGATGAAAGCATCAGGAGCTGAAAAAGGTGTGATTGCAATTGAAGATAATAAAGAAGATGCCGTTGCATTACTTGAAGAAAAAACCGCTGATTGCCCAAATATTGAAATTGTTGTTGCTAAAACAAAATACCCACAAGGTGCTGAAAAAATGCTTATTAAGAAAGTAATGGGCAAAGAAGTACCACAAGGGGGTCTGCCAATGGATGTAGGCGCAATTGTAGGGAATGTGAGTACTGCAAAAGCAATCTCGGATGCGATTCAAACAGGGATGCCTCTTATCGAACGTGTTGTGACGGTAGGTGGTCCTCTTATGAATAAACCAGGAAACTATTTAGTAAAAGTAGGGACTTCTGTAAAAGAAATCATGAACCATTGTGGTGGTGTAAAAGACGATGGTGCTACCATTAAAATAGGTGGACCAATGATGGGCTTTAAGGTAGAAAACCTTAACGTACCAGTGTTGAAATGTTCAAATGGAATCATTGCAGTTGAAACAACTTGCAAGGAAGCAGTAGAATGTATTAAATGTGGACGCTGTGTAGATGTATGCCCAATGGAGCTACGCCCATTGTATTTCACAAAATATGCATTGACAGAAGATTGGGAAGGCATGAAAACACAAAATACGATGGATTGTATTGAGTGTGGATGCTGCGAATATATTTGTTCATCAAAAATTCCAATTGTTGAGAGAATCAAGATTGGAAAAACTGCCATAAGGGAGGGTAAATAATATGTTGATTACCCAACTAAAATCAAAAGAGACGATTGAAGCTTTAGCTGTAGGAAAAGTTGTGATCATAAATTGCCACGGATGTAAGGAAGTCTATTTTGCGGAACATCAAGCAGATGAGCTACAAAAAGAACTTTCGTCCAGTAAAGAAATATCGCAAATTGTAACAACCGATTATATCTGTAATCCAGATAATTTAAAATTACAATTAAAAAAACATATGGACAAAATCAATGAGGCAGATACCGTATTGGTATTTTCCTGTGGGGTTGGGATTCAAACGGTTGCTGATCAATTAGGAGATAAAAGAGTTTATTCCTGTTGTGATACATACCCACTACCAGGATTTCAAGGAGTGACTCCACTAAATGTTGATTGCGCACAATGTGGCGAATGCTATCTTAATGGTACGGGAGGAATTTGCCCAATTACTGCATGCTCAAAAAGTCTAGTCAATGGCCAATGTGGCGGAGCCAAAAATGGTAAGTGTGAAGTTGACAAAGACATGCCATGTGGATGGGAACGAATTTACCGAAAATTGGAGAAACTGAATAAACTGGATGCAATGAAATATGATACGCCAAAGTTGCGTAAATATGGAAATCCAGACGCAGAATAACCATAATTTTATATGATTAGGAGTAATTATAAATGAGAATAACTGAGCTGTTTCAACGTGACGAGTTTGTATTAACTGCGGAAGTGGGTCCTCCAAAAGGAACCGAATTGGACCACTTAATTAAAGATGCCCATGAATATTTAAAAACAAGAGTTCATGCATTAAATGTAACTGATAACCAATCATCTGTTATGCGTACAGGTTCTTTGGCAACATGTAAAGTTTTGAAAGATGAAGGACTACTTCCTATTTTTCAAATAACTTGTCGAGATCGAAATCGTATTGCTTTGCAATCGGATGTTTTAAGTGCTGCTTTACTTGGAATTGAAAATTTATTATTATTAACAGGAGATTACACAACTCTTGGAGATAACCCACAAGCAAAGCCTGTATTCGATCTTGATTCTGTATCATTAATTCATGCGGTAAAAAGATTAGAAGAAGGTTTCGATCTTGCAGGGAATGCTGTTGATGGACAACCTCCTAAATTTGCTAAAGGGGCTGTTGTATCACCTTGTAGTGATTCAGTGGATGTTCAATTAGCAAAAATGGAAGCAAAAGTAAAAGCTGGTGCTGAATACTTCCAAACACAAGGGGTATACGAACCAGATAAATTCATTAGCTTTATGGAAAAGGCAAAACAATTTGGAGTACCAGTACAATTAGGACTTATTATTCCTAAAAATGTTGGTATGTGCCGTTTCATGAATGCAAATGTAGCAGGTGTTCATGTTCCTGATGAAATGATTGCAGAATTGCAAGCAGATAAAGAAAAAACAAAAGCTGGAGATACAGGTGTAGAAATCTGTGCTCGTCTTATTAAAGAATGTAAAGATTATTGTCAAGGGGTACATATTATGTCTCTTGGTTGGGAAAACAGAATTCCAGAAATTCTTGACCTTGCTGGAATTGCCCCAATAGCAAAATAACCTTTTAAAATGGAATAACGGAACCTGGAAATTATTTAATGACCCCTTTTAAGGCAGTGTTTGTCTCTTAAACAACCTGGACTTATAAAGGGGTTTTTTATGTGCTAATTTGGAGGTAGCATTGTCTGTTTTAGGGGAAAGCGATTGTATTACAGGTGAGTTTATTATATAATTTTAAAAAGAAAAAAATGATTTATAGTGGGCATCATTGAAAGTGATGATGGGCTTAGAGCATAAAAAACTGGACGGGATAGGTCCAAAAGTAGGTGAAATTTTGAAAATAACAGTTATTGGTGCAGGCCCAGGTGGCTATGAAGCCGCAATTATGGCGGCTAAATTGGGGGCAGAGGTTACCATTGTGGAGAAAGATGCTCCTGGGGGAACTTGTTTAAATCGAGGCTGTATCCCAACGAAGACCTTGCTAGCATCCGCTGAAATATTAAAAAACATAGAAGAAGCGAAAGATTTTGGAATAAACGTTGAGGGAGAAGTTACCCCGAATTTTGATGGAATGATTCAACGAAAAAATAAGATTGTTTCAGGACTGGTCAAGGGGGTTAATTATTTATTTAGTGCAAATAAAGTTACCCTGGTTAAAGGTATCGGTACACTTGTTGACTCCAATAGAGTTAAAGTAGTCAAAGAGAACGGTGAAATAGAAATAATTTTTAGTGACAAAATTATTTTGGCAACAGGTTCGTTGCCAGTGATCCCAGAAATGTACCCATATGATGGGAAAAAAGTTTTACAAAATGACAAACTTTTACTAAAATAAAAATGAAAAGAGAAAAAAATATATAATATACAAATTTAGAATATTAACAAAAATTATAATAGCATAAAAGTGC
>JBOFGH010000038.1:0-33000 GCA_051649025.1 Eubacteriaceae bacterium | reverse complement strand
TCATTAATGTCCACCAAGCATTGAAGTAATCTGTTCTAATACATGATCAATTTCCGTATTCAGTGACGCTCGCTTTTCTTGATAAACTTGAATCAAATCCATTGGCTCAAGGATCACTTCTTCTTCATGGGGAAATCCACACAGATCGATGTTGTAGCTTCTTTCTATGATTTCACTAATCGTATATCCTTTCGCCTTTGGGAAACCATCCACTTCGATTTCTTCTCGGCTATCCCACCACGCAAGGGTATCTCCAAAATGTTCGAGCTTCATTGGTCTAGTCTTTGAGAAGTTCTTATAGCCTTCTGGCATATCCATTCTGTAGAACCAGGTTTCTTTAGTTGGTTCGGTATTGTCAAAAAACAGAATATTGGTTCGGATGGATGTGTAAGGGGCAAAAACGCTGTGGGGCATTCTCACCACGGTGTGAAGATTAAATTCACCGAACAACTTTTTCTTGATATTAAACTTCGCATTATCGGTACCAAACAGAAAGCCATCTGGAATGATCACTGCGCATCGGCCATTTTTCTTAAGCCGATACATAATCACATTCATAAAAAGATCTGCGGTTTCAGAACTTCTCAGCTCCATTGGGAAATTCGTCTTCACGCTATCTTTTTCATTACCGCCATAGGGCGGATTCATTAAAATCACATCAAAAGGTTCCATTTTACGCATATCTTTATAATTCATCTCAAGTGCATTGCCATGAAGAATGTTCGGATCATCGATATCATGAATTAGCATATTGGTAACACAAAGCATGTGTGGCAACGCTTTCTTTTCAATCCCATAAACAGATTTATTATAGATTTCTCGGTTCTCAAGAGAATTCTCTACTTGAGTTTCCAGTTCCTTTAAAACTGAAGTTAGAAATCCACCAGTGCCACAGGCAAAGTCACCAATTTTTTCACCCAACACTGGCTTAACTACTTTCACCATAAAGTCTGTCACTGCTCTTGGGGTATAAAACTCACCGGCATTACCGGCGCTTTGAAGATCCTTCAGGAAGGATTCATAGATGGTTCCAAACTCATGGCGTTCCTTATATTCGGTGAAGTCAATCTCATCAATGACATTGACTACTTGTCTTAGGAGTACACCGTCTTTCTGATAGTTATTGGCGTCCTCAAAGGCATAACGCACAATGACTTGACTCATGGGGGTTTCTTCATCAATTTCCAGATTCTTCAGGGTTGGAAAAAGGGTGTTGTTGACAAAGTCTAGGAGCGCATCTCCTGTTAAGGCTTCGCCATCTTTTCGATCGACTGCCCAATCTCGCCATTTGAGACCAGCTGGAATAATGGACGTGTAATGATCATTATAAATCTCCCAGGCTTCTTCTTTTGCGTCATATATTTTTAAGAATAGAATCCAGACGATTTGTTCAATCCGCTGGGCGTCCCCGTTGACCCCTGAATCATTTCTCATCACGTCTTGAATTCTCTTTACAAAGTTACCAATTGCCATTTTTCATTTACCTGCCTTATCAATTTATGCGTAATATATCTCGTTTTCTAATTCCTGCACTGCCTTTTGGTAGGCTTCTTTTCCACCAAATACTTTGACAATCTTCATCGGACTGCCAATCTTAGCAAACTCTTCTAATTGAAGTACCTTTGTTTCTTCGATCTCCTTAATACCATCATTCGCATACTTATCAAGGAGTGCTTCAATCACTTGTCTTGCTACATCCGAGTATTTGTATAGGTAATGCCTTTTCTTTACATTCGCTACCCGTTCTTGTTTTGTCAGCGGTTTTTTGTCATAAGCAATGTGACAGATAAGATCAAAGTCATCTAGTTCTGTTTTACCCAATTCCTGCCTTACTGCCTCGAGCAGTACACCATCATCTTGAAGTTCATCAAGGATGGCTTGTTTTTTCTCAGCTGCTGTCCAAGTTCGAAGAAACGCATCTAAACAGGCATATTGATTTTGAATGTTTTTCTTAGTATAGTCGATGAGGCTTTCTGTAATGAGTTTCCCATCTTTATCAACATACTGAACCCGTTCTGAAAGAACCTTAACCATAACATCACCCACATAATATTTTTTCGGCTTATCTTCACCATCATCAATAAAGGGCGGTGTATCCCCAGTGTTATACTCTGCAGGATTTTCATTCACGCTATCGTTACCTGTATTGTGTCTAGGTTCATCTTCTGGTTCTGGGTCATTTACAGGATCGCCTGGTCCGAGGTCAATGACGACTTCCGGCTCTCCATCAAAGCCCGGATCAGCAAATAGTCTGCTGGCATTACGGAAGTCCATGATGCTAAAGTAGGTCTTGCCATAGTCTTCTAACAGGCGTGTGCCCCTACCGATGATCTGCTTAAATTCGGTCATGCTGTTGATGTTGTTTTCCAGCACGATGAGTTTACACATTTTGGCATCGACACCGGTGGTCATCAGTTTACTCGTTATTGCAATGACTGGATACGTGCTTTCTTCATCAATAAAGTTCTCTAGTTGTGCCTTGCCGATATCATTGTCTCCAGTAATACGCATAATATAGCGGTCATTCTCAGCATATAAATCTTTATTTTCATTGATGAGTGCTTGACGCATTCGTTCGGCGTGTTCAATGTCTACGCAAAATACGATGGTCTTGCTAAATCGGTCTGTTTTTGTTAGAAATTCTGTGATTTTCGATGCGACCACTCGGGTACGATCATCAATGACTAATTTTCGGTCAAAATCTTTAGCGTTATATTCCCGGTCTTCAATCTCATAGCCATGCTTATCCACTTTGCCAACTTCTGGTCGATAGCCTTCAAGATCACGATCTAAACCAATACGAATCACTTTATAAGGTGCTAGAAACCCGTCATCAATGCCTTGTTTAAGAGAATATTCATAAATCGGATCACCAAAGTAAATGGAACTGGATGCTTCTTTTGTTTCAATGGGTGTAGCAGTACAACCCACATGAGTCGCTGAAGAAAAATAGTCCAGTATTTTTCGCCATGCTGATTCTTCTTTGGCACTCCCTCTATGACACTCATCAATCACGATAAGATCAAAGAAATTTGGCTTAAATTGCAAAAAAGCCTCTTCACCATCATCACCAGCAAGTTGCTGATAAAGTGCCAGATAGATTTCATAGGAGCTGTCTAGGTTTCTATTTTGCACCTTGGTCATCTTTCCGCCGAAAGGTTTGAAATCTCCAGAAATGGTCTGGTCAATCAGAACATTCCGATCTGCTAGGAAAAGAATTTTTTTCTTAAGTCCTGACTTCCATAAACGGTAAATAATCTGGAAGGTCATAAAAGTCTTACCCGTCCCCGTGGCGCTAACCACAAGTATCCGTTCTTTCCCCTTTGCTACGGCGTCTACGGTTCTGTTGATTGCTACCCGCTGGTAGTATCTTGGGGTATTGTAATCTGGGATATAATAATAAGGCTCAAGCATGACTTTCTCTTCTGCCATGCTAATCCCTTTATCCATTCGATAACGCTTGTATAAATCCTCTGGTGACGGAAACGCTTCTAGCGTAAGTTGTCTCACTTCACCCGTGATTAAATTCTGTTCCACAAAGCCATCACCATTTGAGGCATAAACATAATCAATATCTAAGGCTTTGGCATAGTCAATCGCTTGCTGAAGTCCAGCACCTACTGAATGATTATTGTCCTTGGCTTCTACAATTGCTAATGGGAAATTATTCTTGTAAAAAAGGACATAATCCGCCCGTTTCTGTTTTCCTCTGGCAGTAATATTGCCACGCAGGATAATCCTACCAGCGGTAAAGGCATACTCTAACCTCACTTGTTTTTTAATATCCCATCCAGCATCAGTAATCGCTGGTGTTATGTATCTAGCTTTGATATCTTCTTCTGACAATTGTCTTTTCCCCATGAAACATACACCTCCAAGGATGCAAAATATAATTAAAAATATTATAACATATTGCTAAACGAAACAGGCAGAAAAACTTATATTATTGCTAGGTTTTTAAATAATAGAAAGTTATTTGAATCATAAACCACAAAATAAATAACATAAAACCCTATCGCAAAGCCATTTCTATCAAAATAAAAAAAGCCATCTCATCACAAGGCGGCCTTTATTGTAGCAAAATCTATATTCTTATTTATAAAATCAATTCTATCTCCACAACCTACCCGTTTCCACAGTGTCAACTCAACCCTATAATCTGCTCTTAGTGGATAGGTTTCCTAATTAAACTACAAATAAAAAATCGAGAGCCAAGAACTTAATCCCAACTCTCGGAAATCCCTTTATTTCAAGCCTTTTTCACACATTACTTCTCAATCCTTGACATCAACACTACACTCTCCACATGCCCTGTTCCTGGGAATAAATCAACGGGTTGAATGGCATCAATTGAATAATTAAATTCGGTTAATATTTTTAAATCTCGGGCAAGTGTTGAAGGGTTGCAAGAGACATAAATAACTTTAGGTGTTTTCTGATTACCAATGGCATCAAGCAGTGAAGCATCACAGCCTTTTCTTGGAGGATCTAAGATAATGAGATCAGCTTTGTTATGTCCTTCTTTCATGACCCGTAACATCGTTTCTTCTGCTTTTCCATGAACAAAGGTAGCATTTTCAATTTTGTTTAGATCAGCATTTTCTCTAGCATCCAAAACAGCATCACCAACACTTTCAATGCCAATGACTTCTTTTGCATTTTCTGCTAAATAAAGCCCGATTGTTCCAGTACCGCAATAGAGATCTAAAACAGTTTCTCCCCCAGTAAGATTGGCCATTTTTTTAATAACATCATAAAGAACCTCGGTCTGTTTTGAGTTAACTTGAAAGAAAGAGTTTGGAGAAATTGAAAAATTCATGGAGCCAATTTTTTCAATTAAACGGGGATTTCCATAAACGCAAATGCTCTTCTTCCCTAAAATCACATTATTTTTTTCGCGATTGATATTGACATAGATGCTTTTAACATTAGGAACTCCTGTTGTAATGGCATTGATAATTTCATCTTTTTTACTAAGATCTTTCCCATTGACAATGATAGTCAGCATCACTTCATCATTTTGGTTTGTTCTTAAAAGAATGCCTCTAATATAACCTTTATGATTTTTTTCATCATAAATACTAAGATTTAAGTCTTTAATCAAGGTATTGATTGTTTTTATTACAGCTTCTGTGCTTTCATGTTGATTTAAGCAGTCCGTGATATGCACAAGAGAATGGGATTTTTTTTCATAAAAACCCATTCCTTTTTTGTCAAGTTTAAACTGGGCTTTGTTTCGGTAACGTTTAGGATCATCCATGCCTAAAATAGGATTTATTTTAAGGTTGGTAAATCCCCCAATACGTTGCAAGGCATCAGAAACTAATTTAGCTTTTGATTCCAGTTGGCCTTTGTAGCTCATATGGCACAGTTGACATCCCCCACAAGCATTAAAATAGAGACAAGCTGGTGTAATTCTTTCAGGTGAAGGGGTATTAATTTTAACAATTTTACCAAGGGCATAGCTTTTTTTTACAGTTTTAATTTCAATTTCAACAATATCCCCTGGGAGTCCACCTTCAACGAAAACAATCATATTGTTTATTCTGGCGACACCTTCCCCACTGTGGGTAATGTCGATTAGCTCAACCGTAAATTTTTCTCCAATGTTCAGTAATTCTTTTTTTTCTTCTTTCATTATGGTTATCCTTTGTTTTCTTTATTTTTATAGGTATCTACAGCTTCTTTAATTTTTTCAAAGGCTTCGTCACTAAGGACATGTTCAATTGCACAGGCATCAAGTTCGGCATTTTTAGAGGAAACATTTAGAATATGCTCTAGAAAAAAACATAAATACTGATGTCTTTCATATATTTTTTTAGCTGTTTCTCTCCCAGCATTGGTTAAATATATTTGACCATAATGCTCATGCTCAACAAAATTTAAGCTCTTTAATTTTTTAACAGCATCATTTGCACTTGCCTTACTGACCCCCATCAGAGAGGCTAAATCAGTAATTCGAACCCCTTTTTGTTTCCGCTCAAATTCTAAATAGATGGTTTCAATATAATCTTCAATGGATTCAGTTAATTTTTTTTCCATCGTCTTCCTCTTTTTTTACTTTCTAACGGTTTATTAATTTGGTTATTTTTGGACAAAAATTGATGACTCTTAGTTTTTTCAGGGATTAAAGCGTTCTTCCCTGAGCCTATTAGGTCTTCCCGCTGGGCCTTTGTAAGTGCTTCGTAAATAAGTAAATAGTTTTCTCTTTTATTATATTGAACTAAAGCTCTTTGCATATTTTTCTCCCGTCCTTTTGGAACATAAATCTTTTCCTTAGTGATCGGATGAATCCCTGTGTAATACATGGCAGTTGCCAAGCTTCCAGGGGTGGGATAAAAATCTTGTACTTGCTCTGGGAAAAACCCCATTTCTCTTATATATTCAGCTAGTTTTATGGCGTCTTTGAGGGTACATCCTGGGTGTCCAGTAATAAAGTATGGTAAAACATATTGTTTCTTATGTAAAGCTTTATTTGTCTTTTCGAATTTACTAACAAAATTTTCATAATCTTTAAACTGAGGCTTTCCCATTGCTTTTAAGACCTCATCGACGACATGCTCTGGAGCAACCCGGAGTTGGCCACTCACATGATGTTCAACTAATTCTTTTAGAAATGTTTGATCTTTCGCTAAACCTAAATAGTCATAACGAATGCCAGATCGTATAAAGACTTTTTTTATGCCAGGAATTTTCCGAACACTCCTCAAAATTCCCAAGTAGTTTTCATGACTACTATTAATGTTTTTACAGGCTTTTGGTGTGAGACATTCTTTATTTTGGCAATAGCCATCCTGACTTTGCTTTTTACAAGCCAAATGAGTAAAATTTGCAGTTGGTCCTCCAATATCATGAATATACCCTTTAAAATCAGGTAAGCCTATCATCTTCTTTGCTTCTTGAATGATGGAATCCTGACTCCGCATTTGTATATATTTCCCTTGGTGAATGGTTAACGCACAAAAGTTACAATTCCCAAAACAACCTCGATTAGCGGTGATGCTAAATTTTACTTCATCGAGGGCAGGAATGCCACCCCTTTCATTATATATGGGATGCCATTGATAATTGAAAGGTAAAGCATAAAGTCCATCAAATTCATTTTGAGACAAAGGCATTTGTGGCGGGTTTTGTATTAAGTACCGTTCCCCAGTTTTTTGAACGTATAAACGGGAATCGTAGGCATTGTTGCTATGGTAAATCAACGCAGTACCATTGGAATAGGCTTCTTTACATGTACTTACCTCTTCAAACGATGGTAAAACAACAGCTTCTTTTGAAGGCAGGTCTTTCATAATGACGGCGGTACCTTTTATTCCGGTAAGCCATTGGATAGCTTTCCCTTCATTAAGGGATTTAGCAATTTCTAGCATCGCTTTTTCACCCATGCCATAAACCAACAAATCTGCTTTCGAATCAAAAAGGATTGAACGTCTTACTTTATCTTGCCAAAAATCGTAATGGGCAAAACGTCGAAGGCTACCTTCGATACCACCAATAATGATGGGTGTTTCTTTGTAGAGGCTTCTAAGTTTACTTGAATAAACAATGGTCGCACGGTCTGGACGATTTCCAGTTTTCCCTCCAGGGGAATAAACATCTTTTTTTCGCCTGTTTTTATGTGCCGAAAAATGGTTGACCATTGAATCCAAATTGCCAGCGGTTACAAGAAATCCTAAACGAGGCGTTCCTAGAGCTTTAAAATCTTCATCTTCTCGCCAGTTTGGCTGAGCAATGATGCCAACCTGATATCCTTTTGACTGTAAAAGACGACCAATTATTGCTGCACCAAAAGAAGGATGATCAACATAGGCGTCACCAGTTACAATAACAAAATCGCATTGATCAATTTTTAGTGCATTCAAATCTTTTCTATTCATTGGTAGAAAAGTTGAGGGATAATCCATTCTTAGTTTCCTTTTCTAGCATCGTTTTTTGCGTTTAGCCATGATGCTTAAATAAAATTAATAACAATAATACTATAAATAACCAATAAAAATACTTGATTTAACTCAATGGTTAGTCCAATCGTATCGCCTGTCATTCCTCCAATTTTCTTTTGAAGATTTAGCATCAATGCAATCCCCGGGATAAAAGAAAATATAACAGCAATTACGCCTCCTAAAGATAGAAGTAAATAAGTTAGCACCAGTAATATAATTAAATAAATTAGAAAATGATGTAATTTGGTCATTTCTGTAAATCGTTTCCCTAGCCCTCCACCACCTTGTGCGTAGGTAGAAAAACAAGTTGACATAATGGCAAGTACTCTTCCGTAAAGTGGTAGAATGAGTAAAAGCAGGCTGTGTTCGGGTAAGATTATTTTAAAACACATCCAATAAGTAAGGAGTAAAAGAATCAGTCCAATGGCGCCGAAGGCTCCTAAACGACTATCCTTCATAATGACCATCATCTTTTCACGATCCCTTGCACTAAAGAGGGCGTCTGTTGTGTCAGAAAAACCATCGAGATGTAATCCCCCAGTGATCCAAATGTATAAAATTAGCATTAATAAAGACTCTAAGTCTATAAAATGTATGTTTGATAATAATAATGAAAAAACATACATGATGCCGCCAATAAAGATCCCAACAAGTGGAATAAGAATCATAGCGTTATAAAATTCATCTTCGGTAACCTTGTTTAATTTAATTGGAATTCGTGTAAAAAATGAAATTGCAATTAATAACTTTCTCATGATGACTCCATTTTAAAAAAATTCATAAAAATAAAGTATGAATGTACATTCATACTTTATCAGTCGTCTACTAAATTTCATCAACTAAATCAAACTCATTTAAAATGAGTGTTTTTAGGGTTTCAACCGCAAGTCGTTCGTCATCTCCAGACGCCTCGATTTCAATTTCGTCCCCTTTTTGAACTGCTAATATCATTACACCCATGATACTCTTTGCATTAACACGGGTAGTACCTTTTTTAATATAAATATTACTTCTAAAATTATTTGCACGCTGAACAAACAATGAAGCTGGTTTTGCATGCAATCCTGCCTTGTTCCTTACAACCACTTTATCAATTATCACATTCTTATCCCTTTCTATATAAAATCCCCTGTAAATATTATACAACTTATTAATGGGTTTAGCAAGTGAAGGACTTTTATTTCTTTTTTTCTTGAAAAATTTATCCTTAAGTTTTATAATGTACAATAGATTGTAAGTTATACTTTTCCTGGAGGTGAAAATATGAAAATTACTAAAGACATGGGAATATTAGATGCAGTTAATGCATATCCAGATTCTGTAAATGTATTTCAAGCTTATGGCATGCACTGTTTTGGTTGTATGGCAGCTCGTTTTGAAAGCATTGAACAAGGGGCGGTTGCTCATGGCATTGATCCTGATGCATTAATAAAATCAATTAACGATGCACTTGAAGCAGTGGATTTAACAAAAGAATAAATTTTTAAAAGAACGCGTCTATATAAAATAAACGCGTTCTTTTTTAGAAAAAATTCAATTTCTGCTTGAAAAAAAGTTTTGTAATTGTTACAATGAATAACAATTGAATTATAAACGGTAGAGGTGCGAGCTTTAAGAGTAACTGCAGGGATCACGGCTAGTGAGAAGAAATGCAGTAAAAGGAAAGATCGCCGAAGAAATATGACTTGCCACCATACTTCTGGGTTTATTGCGAATAGCAATAAAACTGTCATCATTTTATGATGGAGTGCTATCTAAAAACATTTTGTTTTGTACTGTATGTTTCAAAATGATTGATCTTTTAGCTAGTATTACTTTACTGGCTTTTTTTAATTTTAAATTTGCATTTAGGAGGAATAAATGAAATTATTTAATGTTGCTGTCGTTGGCGCTACTGGAATGGTAGGTCAAAAAATGCTTGAGGTTCTTGCCGAATTGAAATTTCCCATAAATAAAATTATACCAATGGCGTCGAAACGTTCAGCGGGTAAAGAAATAAAATTTTTAGACAAAACATATATTGTTGAAGAACTTTGTGATGAAGCCTTCGATCAAGAAATTGATATTGCCCTTTTTTCTGCAGGTGGTGATACAAGCCTAAGATTTTCGCCTGTTGCTGCTCAAAAAGGCATTATTGTTATTGATAATAGTAGTGCTTTCCGAATGGATAAAACGGTTCCCCTTGTTGTTCCTGAGGTTAATCCAGAGGATCTTTTGTGGCATAAAAACATTATTGCAAACCCTAATTGTTCAACGATCCAAGCCGTTGTTGCGTTAAAACCGCTTTTTGATCATTATGGAATAAAACGAATTGTTTATTCAACTTATCAAGCTGTTTCAGGTTCAGGATTAAAGGGATTTGAGGATCTTAAGTCAGGGGTTACTGGTGTTGAAACAAACTTTTATCCCCATCCAATCGCTTATAACTGTCTCCCCCACATCGATTCGTTTCTTGAAAATGGGTATACTAAAGAAGAAATGAAAATGATAAACGAAACACAAAAAATACTTCATGATGACAGTCTAAAGATTACGGCGACCACCGTTCGTGTTCCTGTTTTTTATGGACATAGTGAAAGCATTAATGTTGAGTTGAAACAAACATTTGATGTTGTGGATATCAAAGAGCTTTACAAAACCGCTCCAGGAATTAGCTTAGAGGATGATCCGGAAAACAATGTTTATCCACTCCCTCGTCATGCAGAAAACAAAGATGAAGTTTTTGTGGGTCGTATTCGACGAGATTTTAGTGTTGATAATGGTTTAAATCTTTGGGTAGTTGCAGATAATATTCGAAAAGGAGCAGCGACAAATGCTGTTCAGATTGCGTTTTCCCTAGTACAACAGAACTTGATATAAAAATAGAAATTTAAAGGAGAAAAAAATGAGTGTTTTTACAGGAAGCTGTGTTGCTTTAATAACCCCATTTAAAAACGGACAAATTGATTACGAAAGATTTCATCAATTAATTGATTATCAAATTAAAAATGGAACCGATGCAATTTTAATCGCAGGAACAACAGGCGAAACATCAACCTTAACAGACGAGGAGCACCTAGGATTGTTAAGAGATGCAGGAGAATACATTAATTCCCGTGTGCCTTTTATTGCAGGAACAGGAAGTAATGATACTGCCTACTCTGTGATGCTATCTAAGGAAGCTGAAAAAGCAGGTGCAGATGCTTGTTTAATTATTAACCCTTATTACAACAAATCTACTCAAAAAGGAATTATTGCTCATATCAAAACCATTGCAGAAGCGATTACAATTCCTGTTATTATTTACAATGTTCCAAGCCGTACTGGATTGAACATTACAGCAAGTACCATTAAAGAATTGAGTCTTATTCCAAATGTAGCCGCTGTAAAAGAAGCAAGTGGTGATATTGCTCAAATTACAGAAATTGCTCGTATTTGTGGGGATGATATTGATATCTACTCTGGAAATGATGATCATGTATTACCAGTGTTATCAGTTGGTGGTAAAGGCGTAATTTCTGTTTCTGCTAATATTATTCCAAAAGAAATGCATGACCTGGTTGAAAGCTTTTTAGCAGGAGATATCAATCGTGCAAGGGAAATTCAGTTTAAAACGAATTTAATTAATCGAGGGATGTTTTATGAAACGAATCCTATTCCTTTAAAAACGGCCATGGAAATTTTAGGGATGGACACCGGAGAAATGCGATTACCTCTTATAGAAATGGAAGAAAATAATAAAGAAAAATTAATCGCCGATCTTAAAACCTATGGCTTAATTTAGGAGGCATTATGTTAAATATTTTACTCAGTGGTGTTTCTGGTGCAATGGGTGAAACCTTACAAAACCTTATTAATAATGATGATGATCTTAAAATCATCGCAGGTTATGATGCAAAAGATAATTTAGATCTCCCCTTTCCAGTGTATAGTGATTTGTCAAGATTTCATGGAAAGCCGGATGTTATTATCGATTTTTCTCATTTTAAAGCGTTTTCTAATATTTTTAATTATGCTTGCGTGAACAGAATTCCCATTGTCATTGCAACAACTGGGTTATCAGAAGAGGATTTAACTAAAATCGAGGAAGAATCGAAAAATTTCCCTGTTTTTAAAACTGCAAATATGTCTTTAGGCATAAATCTTTTAGTAAAAGCACTACAAGAAATTTCACGTCCATTGGAAGATGGTTTTGACATTGAAATCATTGAAAAGCATCATAACAAAAAAATAGATGCGCCAAGTGGTACTGCGTTATTGTTAGCAGATGCGATTAACACGACACTTTCAAATGAAAAAGAGTATACTTATGGGCGTTATGGACGAGAGGCAAAACGAAATGAAAATGAAATTGGTATCCATGCTCTACGGGGAGGAACAATTCCTGGCGAGCATACGGTTATTTTTGCTGGAAATGACGAGATTATTGAAATTAAGCACTCCGCCCTATCCAAAAAAGTATTTGCAGAAGGGGCCATTCGTGCAGCAAAATTTTTAGTAACTAAAAAATCAGGGCTATATGATATGTCAATGCTTATTGATGCCCAATCACAGATATCAAACTAACGAGTTAAAAATGAAAGGACACACACCATGACTAGCCAAGAACTAAAAGATCAATTTGATCTCACAAACCCTTATGAAATTGCCAAATATATTAAAGCAGTAAAAAAGACAACGCCTGTAAAAGCTTATATAAGGGGATATTTAAACAAACATGATTTAAAGGATTATGAATACTATGGCGACCCTTCAGCTTGTATTATTCTCGGAGAAATGTCTGACATTCAAAAGCTTTTAAACGAAAATGAATCGTCGATTACTTCCTGCCGGCTTGAATATGATCGAAGAAGTTCCGCCATTCCAATGCTCGATCTCACAGAAATTGATGCACGGATCGAACCAGGTGCCTACATTCGTGAAGGGGTTACCATTGGAAAGAACTGTGTTGTTATGATGGGAGCTGTAATCAATATTGGCGCCGATATTGGGGCTGGTACAATGGTTGATATGAATGCTGTTATTGGAGCACGAGGCCAAATTGGTAAAAATTCTCATATTGGTGCAGGTGCTGTAATTGCCGGTGTTTTGGAACCCCCAAGTAAAGCCCCAGTTGTGATTGGAGACAATGTCCTTATTGGGGCTAATGCCGTTGTTTTAGAAGGTGTATCCATTGGAGATAATGCGGTGGTTGCCGCAGGAGCTGTTGTTACCTCGGATGTCCCCCCTCATGTGGTTGTTGCAGGGACACCCGCTAAAATAGTTAAATCTAAAGACGCAAAGACAGATGAAAAAACACAGCTTCTTGAAGACTTAAGAGGTTAATTATGAATATCGTTGTTCAAAAATATGGTGGAACTTCGGTTGGCTCTGTTGAACGGATTAAAAATGTTGCCAAACGGATTATAGAAAAGAAAGAAAGTGGTTCACAGGTTGTTGTTGTTGTCTCAGCTATGGGCAAAACAACGGATGAGCTTGTTAAGCTAGCCTACGAAACAAACCCTTCCCCACCGAAACGAGAAATGGATCGACTTTTGTCAACTGGAGAACAAATTTCTATTTCCCTTTTGTCTATGGCCCTCCAATCCATGGGGCATGATGCCATTTCTTTTACTGGGCCCCAGGTTGGCATTCGTACAACAGGTAGACATACAAAATCCCGAATTGAAGGTATTGATACCACAAAGATTTTAGATGCCCTTAATGAAAATAAAATTGTTATCATTGCTGGATTTCAAGGGGTCAATGAAAATGATGATGTGACCACTCTAGGACGTGGTGGCTCTGATACAAGTGCTGTTGCACTTGCTTGTGTTTTGGATACCACCTGTGAAATTTATACAGATGTGGATGGGATCTATGGTGTTGACCCAAGATTGTATGATAAAGCAAAAAAACTATCTTCTGTAAGCTATGAAGAAATGCTTGAGATGGCAAGCCTTGGTGCGGGTGTTATGCATCCAAGAGCAATTGAATTAGGGAGCAAATACAACACAAAAATTATTGTTGCATCCAGTGAAGAAAATTTACCTGGAACAATCATAAAAAAAGGAGAAAATACGATGGAAGGACAATCCATTACCGGACTTGCAATTGATAATGATGAATTGATGATTACCATTAGGGACATTCCCTTTGAAAAAAACATCACCTCACAATTCTTTAGCCAATTTGCGAATCGAAGTGTAAATATTGACATGATTAGTCAAAGTGCACCCATTAATGACTTAATTAATATTTCTTTTACAGCTCCTGTTGGAGATTTAGATGATTCTAAAAAAATTCTGGAGGCTTTCAAAACGAGTTATCCTAGCATCGGTGTTTTTATTAACGAGAATATCACCAAACTCTCTGTTGTAGGAATCGGCATGCGAAGTCAATCAGGGGTTGCTGCAAAGTTTTTTGAACTTTTGTCGGATAATAATATACAAATTTTAATGATTACTACCTCAGAAATTCGTATTAGCTGTGTGATTAAATCGAAAGATAAAGAAATCGCAGTAAAAGCGACGGCAGAAGCATTTAATTTATAAATTTTTTAAAATTGAAAGGGTAAAATATGAAAATTAAAATTGGAATTGCAGGTTATGGAAATCTTGGACGTGGTGTTGAAGCTGGGATTAATCAAAATGACGATATGGAACTTGTAGCAGTTTTTACAAGAAGAAATCCAGAAAGCTTAAAAATTCAATCTCAATCAGCAAAAGTATATGGCATGGATGAGATCGAAAAAATGGTCGACACCATTGATGTCATGATTCTTTGTGGAGGATCTGCAACAGATCTCCCAGAACAAGGACCTGCCTTAGCAAAGTTATTTAATACAGTGGATAGTTTTGATACCCATGCAAAAATTCCAGAATACTATGAAAAAGTAAATGTCGCAGCAACAGAGAACAAGCATGTCTCTATTATTTCCGTTGGTTGGGATCCCGGAATGTTTTCTGTTAATCGTCTTTACAGCGAAGCCATTCTTCCCCAAGGAAACCATTACACTTTTTGGGGAACAGGGGTTAGCCAAGGGCATTCCGATGCGATACGACGTATTCCAGGGGTAAAAAATGCAATCCAATATACAATCCCTGTAGATGATGCAATTCAAAAGGTTAGAGATGGTAAAGATCCAGAACTTTCAATTCGAGAAAAGCATACAAGACTTTGTTATGTTGTAGCCGAAGAGAATGCAGATAAACAAGTGATCGAAACCACCATTAAAACCATGCCAAATTATTTTTCTGACTATGATACCACGGTTGAATTTATAACCGAAGAAAAAAGATTAAGAGATCATGGAAAGATCAATCATGGTGGGTTTGTAATTCGGAGTGGAAAAACAGGAATCAATTCTGAAAACCATCATATTGTTGAATATTCTCTAAAACTGGATTCAAACCCAGAGTTTACTGCAAGTGTGCTAATTGCTTATGCTAGAGCAGCACATCGACTTGCAGAAAAAGAAGACTTTGGATGTAAAACAGTGTTTGACATCGCACCAGGTCTCCTTTCTATAAAGTCTCCTGGGGTTTTAAGAGAAGAACTTCTTTAATAAAAAATGAATTAAAAAAGCAAGATAATTACTTATCTTGCTTTTTTTTAGATGATATTAAATTTTTGCTATTTCGTTTTAGACCACATTTTTTCCATCAAGGTCATTAAAATCAATATAATCTCCTGTGACGATATAATAAACTGTTTCGAAGATATTGGTTGCATGATCCCCTATTCGCTCTAAATAACTGCCAATAAACATAAATACAGACCCTTGAAAAATGAACTTTGTTTTTTCCATCATATAAAGAATACATTCTCTTTGAAGTTGAAGATTTGAAGCATCAATCTGATCTTCCACATCAATGACTTCTTTGATTCTACTAATATCTTCATCAATAAAGGCTTGGATGGAAATTTTTAACAGTTTTTGGGCGAGTTCGCATTCTCTTGGTATGTTAATCAATTTTTTCATGTAGGTTTCATCAGCAAGTTCTAGAACACGTTTTGAAATATTAACGGCTAAATCTGCAATTCTCTCTAAATTGGTTATAATTTTATAAGTAGAGGCTAACCTTCTTAGATCAGTGGCAACAGGACCTTGTGTTGCGATGATTTGGCTGACCATTAATTGTAACTCGATCTCTTTTGCATCGACAAGATCATCTCTTGAAATCACTGATTTTGCCAATTCCATATCATGTTGTTTCAATGCTTCAACTGAGTCCGAAAGCATTTGTTCAGCCATTGCTGACATCAACAAAATTTCTTCTTTAATCATGGTTAGTTCTTTGTCATATTCTTTTCTCATCATCATATTTTTCTCCTTATCAACCAAAACGTCCTGTAATATAGTCTTCTGTTCGTTTATCATTCGGATTTGTAAAGATTTTAGTTGTTTCATCAAATTCGATTACTTCACCCATTAAAAAGAAAGCGGTTTTATCAGAAATACGCCCAGCTTGTTGCATTGAATGTGTAACGATCACAATGGTATAGTCCTTCTTTAAACTGGACATCAACTCTTCAATTTTAGCAGTCGCAATTGGGTCAAGAGCTGATGTTGGTTCATCCATTAAAATGACTTCGGGATTCATTGCAATTGTTCTGGCAATACATAACCTTTGTTGTTGCCCACCAGATAAACCAAGAGCTGATTTGTTAAGTCGGTCTTTTACTTCGTTCCACAACGCTGCTTTTTCTAAACTGTCTTTAACAATGGTATCCAATTGTGATTTTTCTTTTAATCCTTGGCATTTTGGTCCATAAGCGATGTTATCATAAATACTCATTGGAAATGGATTAGGCTTTTGAAAAACCATTCCGACACGTGTTCTCAAATTAATAACATCAATATCGCCATTGATTTCCTCATCATCAAAATAAATGTTCCCTTTAATTTTAACTGAATCGATTAAGTCATTCATTCGATTAAGGCATCTCAAAAAGGTTGATTTTCCACATCCAGAAGGTCCTATAAAAGCGGTTACTTCATTTTCATAGATTTTCATATTAATTGATTTAAGTGCTTTAAAATCTCCATAATACAGATCAAGATTTTCAGTACTAAATTTTACTTTGTTTTCCATATTTGCCTCACTTTTTATTAAATACATCGAGTTTATCCGAAGTTATACGAGATAAAATATTGAGTATTATTACAATTAAAATTATAACTAAACCTATTGCACAAGCTAATTCAATGTTGCCTTCTTCTTTAGCTACATAATAAGCTTGCACAGTTAAGGTGCTTCCAGGAGAAAACAGAGTTCCTGGAATTTGAGCGACGGTTCCAGCGGTTAATAACAAAGCAGCTGATTCGCCAATGACACGTCCAATACTTAGTAAAACTGCTGTTGCGATTCCAGGAACGGCACAAGGAAGAACTACTTTAAAAATTGTTTGAAGTTTTGTTGCTCCCAAAGCCAGTGATCCTTCTCTAAAAGACATAGGAACTGTTTTTAAAGCTTCTTCCGTACTTCTAATGATAACAGGAAGCAAGATAATTGCAACGGTTAAACTCCCAGAAATTAAGGAAATTTGAAACTTAAGTGCGACAACAAAGAAGGCCATTCCAAAGAGTCCAAAAATAATGGATGGAATTCCAGCAAGACATTCAGCTGCAAATCGGATTGTATTCACAACTTTTCCAGCTTTTGCATATTCTGTTAAATAGATTGCTCCAAAAATTCCAATGGGAAGTGCAAAAACCAAGGAAAGTAAAATCATGTACAGAGTGGTTACAATATTTGAATTAATCCCACCCCCTGGGTTGATGGATTTAATTTTTAATTTACCACTTTCACCTTCAATGTAATTCTTAACCTCCTCTGGAGACATCTCTCCAAAATCGGTATCATTAACACTTTCCAAAACATAATCTAGACCAACGGGTGCTTTTCCACCATTTGAATTCACTGCAATTTCTAAAGGCGAACCTTTTTCGATGTATGAGATAATAAACTGTTCCCTTTCAGTTGCATGGTTTTTATATTCAACTTTTGTTAATGCCACACCTAAATTTGATACATAGACCGTTGGTTCAATCGGTGTTTCGTGTTTTTTGTCGTATGTAATTTTTTTATCAAGGGTATTAGCATCAATTTTTAAGGGAACTTCTTTGGCTTCTGTAAAGGTATAAAAAACCTTATCATTAAAATCTCTCGAAATGAAATTCCAATCAATGAGACCAATGCCTTTTACAAAAATAAATCCTACGATAAATAATAAGACACTGATGGTAACACCTGTTGCAAAAATAATGATACCTTTAATAATATTATCTTTTGTTTTCCTTCCCATTTTTTTACCTGCCCACTTTTGATTTTACAATTCTATTCACGGCTAAATTAATGATCATAATAAATATAAATAAGATAACCCCTGTTGAGTATAGCAATTCTTGATGAACCCCTGAAGCATAACCCATTTCTAAGGCAATGTTGGTTGTCAGTGGTCTTACTTGATCAAAAAGACTTGTTGGAATCCCTGCTATTGGATTACCACAAACAAGCATAACAGCCATGGTTTCTCCAATGGCTCGACCAATTCCTAAAATAACGCCAGTCATAATACCCGATTTACCTGCTGGTAAAACCACTTTAAAAATCGTCTGAATTTTTGAAGCGCCTAAAGCATAAGAACCTTCTCGATATTCCTTTGGGACAGCAGCAATGGATGTTTCAGAGATACTGACGACGGTTGGTAAAATCATAATGGCTAAAACAAGAATTGTTGCAAGTAAAGATTCTCCTTGAGCCATTGGTGAAATTTTTAAAACATATGGAACGATGATTCCTAAACCAAAAACACCATATAAAACCGATGGGATTCCAGCTAAAAGTTCAACTGCAAACCGAATAATTTTACCAATTTTTGAAGAGGCCATTTCAGAAATAAAAACAGCAGTTAAAACTGCAATAGGCACACCTAAAACGATGGCACCGATTGTGGCGAAAACGGAGCCTACAATCATGTAAAAAATACCAAAAAGATTTGACCCGGGTCGCCATTCGACGCCTGAAATGAAATTCCAAAATGGATAACTATTGGTTACAAAGGGTTTTAACCCATTAAAAAATACGAAAAATGTAATACCTAATACGCTAATAACTGCAATAAAGCCACAGATAAGGAAAATCTTTTCAATGATATTTTCAGTGAGTTTGCGTTGTTTGATTGTATTCATGTACCTTCTCCTTTTAGATAATATTCATTAATTGAATTATGAGATATTACCTATTTGATAAAGATAAGCTTCCATAAGGAAGCTTATCTAATATTATTTATTTAACTTTGATACCACCATTTTTTTCAACAATAGTTTGACCTTCACTGCTTAATAAAAATTCGATAAATGCTTTAGTTGCATCGTCTGTTTTAGCTTCATCATATACTGCTAAAAATGGTCTTGAGATTGGGTATGTTTTATTTAAAACATTATCTACTGTGTCTTTTACACCATCAACATCTAAAGATTTTACAGTTTTATCAACAAAAGTTAGAGAAACATAACCAATTGCATTTTCATTTCCAGCAACGGTTGATTGAACATTTCCATTACCTTCTTTAATGGTTGCGTCTGGCTTTAATTTTTCAGAGAATTTTAATAATTCTTCAACTGCTGATCGAGTTCCAGAACCATCTTCTCTTGAGACAACAACGATTGGAGCATCATTTCCTCCAACTTCGCTCCAGTTAGTAATCTCACCTGTGTAAATTTTAGTTAATTGTTCTGAGGTAAGTCCGGTAACTGGATTCGCAGGATTAACGATAAGTGAGATACCATCATAAGCAAAAATAAATTCTTTTAATCCAGCCTTTTCATCATCTTTTAGTTCTCGAGAAGAACAACCAAAGGTATAAGTTCCAGCTTTAGCACCTTTAATTCCATCAGATGAACCAGTACCACTGTAAGTGAATTTAACATCAGGATTTAGTGCAGTATACTCTGAACCTGCTGCATCGATAATCTTTTGTACCGAAGTTGAACCCCCACCATTAATTTCACCAGAAACAGTTGTGGTGCTTGTTGTGCTTGATGATCCACAACCTGCAAAAGCAAAAATTCCTCCTACAACCAATGAGGTTAATAAAACAGTTTTCAATTTCTTTGTCATTTTTAGCTCCTTTTTCTTTTTGAAATAATTTATATTCTAAATTCATTTGTATTCTATCAAAAAAAAAGCTTTAAATATTTTAGTTAGGTAAATAGTATGTTAAAACTATGTTAAATAGTTCGAGGCTAGAAAAAACTGCAATCTAGAATTCCTAAATTTGCAGTTTTACTGAATTTATATAAAATTAGATTTTAAAATTTTCTTCGCAAATATTTAACAAGTTCTGATACCACTACAACACTTAATCCTAAACCAACAATTTTTAACCATAGGATAAGATTAAGAGGGGTTGTATTATAAAAAACACCTCCAAATTGAGTAATAATGATTTGCAAACAAAAGGTTAACCCAAAAACTAAAATCATCAATTTATTTTTAAAGAGATTCACGAAAATACTTTTATTTGTAAGTTCTCTGTTATTTAATGCATTAAATAAGTGCATAACAACAAACATTGTAAATAAAATGCTGTCTTGCTCAGAAGGTGATCCACTTAGGAAATTAGTGGTGGCTTGTAGTAAAAATATTAATGAAATATACAAGCCATTGGCAACAATTCGTCCAAGCATACTTTTGGTAACAATGTTCGCATTTCTTGGAATTGGTTTTCGTAAAAGTAAGTCTTCCCGAATGGGTTCTAATCCTAAAGTAAGGGCTGGAGGGCCATCCATAATAATATTAATCCATAGGAGCTGTAACGCTGTAAAAGGAGATTTCATTCCAATTAATATAGCAGTTAATACGACAACTACCGACGAAAGATTAACTGTTAATTGAAATTGAATAAAACGTTGAAAATTCTCGTAAATTCCTCGCCCCCATTGAACCGACTTAACAATTGTAGAAAATGAATCATCTAGCAATACAATATCACTTGCTTCTTTCGAAACCTCAGTTCCAGAAATTCCCATTGCAATACCAACATCAGCATTTTTAATAGCAGGAGCATCGTTTATACCATCTCCTGTTACTGCAACAATATTCCCAAGTGATTTTAAAGCATTAACCACACGCATTTTAATGGTTGGTGTGCTTCTTGCTATAACCTTGATTGTTGACAGTTTTTCCATAAGCTCCTTATCAGTAAGAGCTTCAACTTCCCAAGCCTCAATGACTTCGTTGTCGTTCTCTAAAATGCCGAGTTCATTCGCAATTGCTTTTGCAGTTAGCTTATTATCCCCTGTTAATATTTTAAGATCAATCCCAGCTTGTGCACATTTTTTAACTGCATCTGGAACATCTTCTCTTAGAGGATCGGTGATTGCAACGTAGCCATCGAAAATCATATCGGACTCAATAAAGCCTCGTTCTGTTTCGTAATTCACTTCTTCTCTATATTCTTTACTAGCAAAACTTAAAATTCTTTTTGATTGATTTTGAAAGTTTTTAAGACTTTGTTCAATTTCTTTTCTTGTCTCACTTGTTAATGTTTCAACTGAATTTTCTAAACGTATAAAGCGACATTGTTTTAAAATTTCTTCAGGACTTCCTTTTGAATAAACCTTAAAACAGTCTTTTTCTTTGATGATTGTTGTCATTTTTTTGGTTTCTGAAGAAAATGGATACATAAAATCAATTTGGAATTTATTTCTTATTTCTTCATAATTAAGCATCGCATCCATTTGATTTTCTTTAGTTGATTTTTCATAAGATAAAATAAGTGCTGCCTCTGTAGGATTTCCTACAAAAAGCCGTTCATTATCTTTTGTCGATAAATGGGCGGTACTATTAATACAAAAATTGTTAATGAGTGCTAAAGAATCTAAGTTTTTAGGATGGATGAGGGTGTTATTTTGAAAAATATCTGTAACTGTCATTTTGTTTTCAGTTAAAGTTCCAGTTTTGTCAGAGCAGAGAACATTGATTGCCCCAATGGTTTCACAAGCAATTAGTTTTTTAACCAAGGCATTTTCTTTTGCCATTTTAATAATATTAATTGAAAGCGAAACTGCAACAATGGTTGGTAACCCCTCGGGAACGGCTGCAACAATTAAAACGATACTGGTAATAAAGGCATCAGAAACCGTATCTAAATTGAAATTTCCATTACTAATAAAAATAATAAGTTGAATGATAAAAACAATTGCTGCGGCAGAAGTTCCAAGAATCGTAATTGTTTTGCCTAAACGATTCATTTTTTCCTGAAGTGGCGTACATCCTTTCTTGGTTTCACTTAATTCTTTTGCAATATTTCCAAACTCAGTTTGATCTCCGACATTCGTTGCAATCACTCTTCCAATACCTTCTGTTACAAAACATCCCGAATAGACCATGTTTGCTCTTTCGGCTATGGGTGTTTTAGGATTAGAAAAAAATAGGTCTCCGTCTTTTTTAACAGATTGACTTTCTCCTGTTAAACTTGATTCATCAATTTTTAAACCCGTTGAACTAAGAATTCTTCCATCGATTGGAATAATATCTCCTGAAGATATTTCTATAATATCTCCAACGACAAGTTCCTTTTGTGAAATTTCTTTAATAACTCCATTTCTTAAAGTTTTAACCTGAACATCTTCTTTAATCGCATTTAAAGCTTCAAAAGCTTTTTCACTTTTTCCCTCCATAATGACAGTGACCCCAACAGCCAAGAAAATAGCAACAAAAATGCCAACACATTCAATCAGGTCAGTTTCTCCACCATTAAAGTATTGAAGAAGATTTACGCCTAAAGTGATGCCTGCTGCGACAAGGAGCATAATAATCATTGGTTCACTTGCGGCTTCAAAAATTTTTCGGAAGAGGGATTTCCCTTTCTTCTTAGTAAAAGAATTGCTACCATATTTTTCTTGGTTTACTTTTACCATTGATGGATTCAGTCCCTCTTTGGGATCGGTGCCGAGTCGTTCTAAAGTTTGATTGATACTTTCTTGAAAAGCTTCCACAGTTACCTCCAAAATTTTTATGAGAATCGAGCATAAAAAAAGAGACTCCTCGTGTATAAAATACACTAAAAGTCTCGTTACCATTCAGGTCTATAAAGCCAGGTTTACACCAGTCTGTTGACTTTATTGTTTTAACTACTCCCTCTTAACGAACTAATTTTATATAAAATAATAGATTTTGTCAACTAAGATTATTTTTATTTTTCGCTTCGAACATTTATTAACTCAGCAACTATTGAAACAGCAATTTCACTGGGGGTTTGAGCAGCGAGTTTTATACCAATCGGTGCATGTACCTTTTCTAGGTTTTCTTGAGTAAAACCAGAAGCCATTAATTTTTCGAAGGTCATTTTAATTTTTCTTCGACTGCCGATCATGCCAATATAACAAGCTTTAGTTTTAAGAGCCCATTCTAAGACATTTCGATCATAAAGATGCCCACGGGTCATAATAACGATATAACTATTAGCATCAACAGCCAATGGTGGCAAGTGATCTAAAGATTCCACAACAATGATTTTTGAATTTGGAAAGCGCTCTCTATTCGCAAAATCAGCGCGATCATCAATAACAATCGTTTCAAAATTAATGAGATTTAAGACCGTTGCTGTTTCTTTTGAAACATGGCCACCTCCAAACAAATAAACCGTTCCCCCATGAACCAAAGGGTCTATGAAAAAAAGATTTCCTTTGTAATCAATTAGCCGTGGCTCATTAATGGATGCTTTTGAAATAATGGATTTTATTTCAATTTCTATGGGATTCTCTTGGGTTTCATCCTCAAAATTCAAATAAAAAGGGGAGGCTTTTTCCCCATGCAAAGGGTAGACGAGATATGCTTTTTCTCGTTTGTTTATAGCATTAATAATCGATTTAAAAATCTTTAAATTACTGGTATTCTCAGCATCAAAGTAAGTAATTAAGATTTCCCCACTCCCCCCACAAATCATTTCTGAAACAGCAGCGTCGTGGTTAGTTAAATTAAATTTAAAGATTTTAGATTTCTTTTCTGAAATAACACTAAGTGCTTCTGAGATGCATTGGGCTTCGATAGCCCCACCGCCAACGGTTTCAATGATATTTCCATCCGCTTTAATCAACATTTTAGCTCCTTTTGAACGTGGAGTAGATCCGGATTCGACCATAATTGTTGCTAAAGCAAAACATTCTTTGTTTTCTAAAAGTTCAATAGCATGATTAAAAATTTGTTTCATTTTAATCTCCTATTTTCCAAAAGAACACATGGGATAAACACAGACTTCACAATTTCTACATAACCCACCATGAGCTAAACGTTGTAGCTCTCTTCTTGTAGGTTTTTCCCCTGCCAATAACCGTGGAATGACTAAATCAAAAATACTTGCACCATGATACATAACACAGCCTGGTAACCCAACAATGGGGATGTTATTAATATATCCTAATAAAAACATGGCTCCTGGAAGAACAGGGGCACCATATGTAACGATCGTCGCCCCCGCTTTCGCAATACTTAAAGGAGTACGATCATCCGGATCAACAGACATTCCACCTGTGACAGCAATGAGCCCAACCCCATCATCAACGAGGGTCATGATGGCTTTAACGATGCGCTCTTCTTCATCCGAGGCTAATATTTGTTTGACGACTTTACAACCGAGGTCCCCAAATTTTTTTTCGAGAACAGGTCCAAAAGCATCTTTTGTTATTCCAGAAAAAATCTCGCTTCCCGTCGTAACAATTCCAACATCACAAGGCTTTAAAGGTAAAACATTCACAACACTTTTTTCTTCACAGGTCAGTTCAACAAGATGAACAATACTCTCCGAAACGGTTAAAGGGATAACACGAGTTCCAGCTAAAACGTCACCTTTCTTAACCAGTTGATTTGTGTGGATGGTTGCACACATAACTTCGGGTTGATCGTTCACTTCATCTAATAAATCAATATTTATTTTGATTAAGCCATCATAAGCAGCTTTTAGTTCAATTTTTCCTTCTTTGGGTTCAGAGAAAATAATGCCATCCCCTGCAATTGCTCTTGATATACGAAAAGCAGCATCATCTTCATGGATGGTGTTTTTGTCTAATTCAAGAATGTAAATATTTTCTTTTCCCATACTTAAGAGGACGTCAATATCCTCTTTCTTAACAATGTGTCCTTTTTTGAAACGTGGTCCTTTATAATCGCCTCTAATAATTTGCGTTAAATCGTGGCCTAAGACCATCCCAACAGCATCTTTTGTTTTTATTGTTTTCACTTGAACTCCTTGCCTCATCATTTAAAACAATTAATTATACCAACACATTATATTTTTAATAATATAACGATAGGAAGAAGAAAACTCTTAAAAGAGTTAACAAATAATCTATGCATTCAAATAATAATAATTTATTAGTTAATAATGGTTTAATTATACACCTTTTTCATAAAAAAACAACACTTAATAATTTTTTCTTAGTTTGTATCACAATAAATTTAGAGGGTGCTAATCATGAAAGAACCTCTAATTAGATGTATGTGTTGTCGTAATTTTTTTTACATAACGTCGTATTCCTCCAGAGATAAAAATGCTAATTAAGCTACAGATCATAAGAAAAGCAAAAATCATCATAAAGCCATTTTCTCCAAAACGATCAATCATACTGCCAAACCATTTATGCATAAAGCTTTCTGGAAAAAAACCGATAGCAGAAATAATTCCTGCACCAGCACCAAAAATCTCAATCGGAACATGGGTTTCGGTTAATTGGGAAGAAACGAGGGCAAATCCCCCATTGCCTACAAAACCTAAGATCAGAGTTACTCCAACAACAATTGGAAGATAGCTTGATTCTTTTGGAAGAAGAATAAATCCTAAAAAACAGAGGGCGGTTATTCCAGAGATATAAATAATTATTTTTGCAGGTGAGTGGGATTGTTTTGCAAGCTTACCAAAAAATGGTGAGGAAACCATTGCAAGTCCGTAGTTTCTTGTCATTCCGATGATTGAAACGAGTACCAAAGGGGCACCATAAACCTTTGTGAGATATGGCGTGCTGTAACTCATTCCCATATAAAAAAACATAATAAAAAACATTGAAACTGCGGTGAGTAGGACCCCTTTATTGGTGATCGCTTTTTTGAAATCTGTAAAGTCAATCACTTTGTTTTCTTTTTTTATTTCGCCCCTAAATTTTGGGATGAAAAAAATAGATAAGATACCAAAGATTAAAATCAATCCACCTGTAAAGAAAATAACGATCTGAATTCCTAATCTTTCATCACTGATTGCATTAAAAATAATAAGGGTAAGAAGATTGTAAATAAGACCAGCAAATCCATAAAGACCAAAGCTTATTCCTATGTTTCTAGGGTATTCTTCTTCTGTTGAGATAAGACGAATCAATTTAAATCGAATTCCCCACCAAATGAGTATGGTCGTAATCGCAAGCACTCCAAATATAAAGAGTAAAACTTCGTAAGGTGGAAGCATTGCATACCAAAAGACAAGTAACGCTGTGGATATAAACCCTAAAATAGCCAGTGTTCGCATTCGAACTTTGTCAGCTAAAATCCCTGAAGGGATATAGAGAATGGCCGCTAAAATTCCAAAAATGCCAACAAGTGAACCCAGTTGTTGATTATCAATATTTAAACCGATTAGAAATGATTCATAAAAGATATATCTTAAATAAATGGGTTGGAAAATGATAACGCCCCCCATACTAATAATTGAAATGAGTATTAATTTATGCCCCTTAGAGATTTCTAAGGGTTCTAATTCTTTTTTGAAATGATTCATCCATTTTCTCCATTAATCTTTCTTTTAAAAATCTAGATTTAGAATTCTTAAAAATTTACATTAAAAAAGGATTACGTTTTAAAAGATACCGTAATCCCTATCGATCATTGTTTTTCTAAAATATAGAGTATTATAACACTATTTTGTGGCATTTTGAAAGCAAAATTTACTTAATATCAGTGGGTTATTCCCACTTGGCCTGTTTATCAGCATTATTAAAAATAGTTACTTAATTTTATTATATTTTTAGCAGAATCACCTGGAAGAATTACCTTAAAATTAGTAAGTTAATACCTCGCAGCCGTTATTGGTTACAAGAATCATGCTTTCCCATTGTGCAGAAGGCTTTCCATCTACGGTATAAACAGTCCACTTATCCTTTTTATCGATAAATATTTTTTCTGTTCCCATATTAATCATTGGTTCTATTGTAAAAATTAAGCCTGGCACTAATAATAATCCTGTTCCAGAGTTATCCACATAACTTACCCAGGGGTCTTCGTGAAATTTGAGTCCAATACCATGACCACCTATTTCTCTAACAACAGAGTAGCCATTTTCTTTTGCGTGATCATTTATCACTTGCCCTATGTCACCAAGAAAACCCCAAGGGCGAACTACCTGGATTCCAAGGTCTACGCATTCCTTTGCTACTTGAACAAGCCGCTTTTTTTCGCTTGCTACAGAACCAATGAGATACATTCGAGAGGAATCTGAAAAATAACCATGATATACAGTAGAAACATCCACATTAACAATATCTCCATCTTTTAAGAAGACTTTATTAGATGGTATACCGTGACAAACTTGGTCGTTTATTGATGTACATACGCTTTTAGGATAACCGTTATAATTTAGTGTTGCTGGTACCCCTCCAAGCGCTTTGGTTTTGTCATGAGCAAGTTTATCTATCGCTTCTGTAGAAATACCTTCGGAAATAAAAGCACTAATGAAATTTAGTATTTCTATATTGATTTTACTGCTTTCCCGAATCATATCAATTTGGTATTTCGTTTTAATTATTTCATGTGAAGGCACGGTATGCCCTTTTGCCCTATAACTTTTTATTGTTTCGTCAATATGGGCATGGCATTTTTTATATTTCTTTTCACTTCCACACCAACAGGCATCATTTCTTTCAAGTTTGTTTATCATAAACTACTCCTTTATTGCATACTCGGAGTGAACAATTAATTAGGATTTACAAATGTGCTTTTCGGTATTGTGTTGGAGTACATTTATAGACATCCATAAAGGCTCGCGAAAAAGACTCTGGAGTCAAATAGCCACACTTAAATGCGACCTCAATAATCTTTGCATTTGATGTACGAATTAAATGAGCTGCGGCGTTTAGCTTACATTTTGCTAAGTATTTTTTATAAGTTATTCCCGTATGCTCACGAAACTTTGTTGAGCAGTAATAAGGGGAGTATCCAACATGAGATGACATATCTTTCAGTGTAGGGTTGTTCATCACATTAATATCCACCCACTTAACCATAGACTCCATTGTTTGAAGAGACATTTAGCTCACTCCTTTATTGATTATACTTGTTCCTATAGCAAGATGCTTGACATAAGTTGCAAAGATCATACTTTTCCAGTAATTTATGACTTCAGTTTTACTCCCACTCTTTGACCTGCGTACGCAATATAAGCGAATATTACGTAATATAAAGGGTTTTAAGAGATTATCAGACAATATTAGAAAACAGTTTTAACTAAAAAAGTGCAATTTTAGTGCAATATGCACCTATGATAATAACTAATTAAATCTACATTTATTTTCCAATATTCAAAGATAATGATTATTAAATTAATTGCTATTTTTAATTTATTGATTAATATTAACGGATGTTATGTTTATACCCACATTCGTTAAGTATAAATGGCTTTAGTTTGTCTTCTACAAAATCAATACGGTCAAATACAGTGGGCTTAAAATACGAGGTGATAGAAATTACTAAATCATTTTCTGAATCTATGTAAATCACATTTCCACTATTACCAATAGCTGCATAAATATTCTTGTCGACTTCTATTATCCACCATAAATAACCATATTGCATATTTTTAAACTCTTTTTCGCCCGGGCGGATGCACCTTTACCGTGATGCACGACGGTTATTCAACGTATACTTAACTTATTTACTTAGTGTCCGTTTTTATTATACTTAACATATTTGTTTATGTCAAGTGGTCACAAGAGAATAATTAAACAATTTTGCTTAATTTATTGTTGACTTTCACTAAGCATATATGCTATACTTATTGTAACAGGTTTATAGAATGGAGTTGCAATTATGGCAATTGGTGAAAGAATACGATTTTTCCGTAACTTACGGAACATGACACAAAAATGGCTTGGGCAAGCGGTGGGCTTTGATGAAAAGACCGCCGATGTTCGCATGGCACAATATGAATCCGGCACTAGAAGGCCTAAAGCCGATTTGACAAATGTACTGGCGCAAACCCTTGAAGTGTCGCCCAATGCTTTAACTGTGCCAGATATTGATAGCAACATAGGGTTGATGTATACGCTATTTACCCTTGAAGATTTGCGTGCTTTCAAAATTTGCGAGGTAGATGGCGATGTCTGCATCAAACTTGATAAATCACAAGGCAAGACTTATCACGAAATGGGCGAAATGCTTTTTGCATGGCTGGAGCAAGCTAAAAAGTTTGAAGCTGGAGAAATCAACAAAGAGCAGTATGACCAGTGGCGCTATAACTATCCAAGATTTGATACCACGCAACGGTGGGCAAAGGTTCCCTCTCAAGAATTAAGTGATTTTATTGTTGAATCTATAAAGAATGGCGACCCAATAGAATGAAGCAAATTCCCAACTTTATTACTTTAGTAAGGATTTTTTGTGGGCTCATCCTTTTATTTATCAAACCGGCAACACTTGTTTTCTTTGCAATCTATCTATTAGGTGGTCTAAGCGATATATTAGACGGCTTAATTGCAAGAAAAATGAATATAGCAACAAAGTTAGGTGCTGCATTAGACAGCATTGCAGATTTTGTGTTTATTGCAGTTTTGATGATTGTTTTTATCCCACTCATTGCATGGCCGTCTTGGTTAATAATCTGGATAATTACGATTGTAACTGTTCGTTTTCTCTCTTTAGTAACTGGCCTCATAAAATACGATACTTTGGCATTTCTTCATACTTATGCTAATAAATTTACAGGTTTGGTATTGTTCGCATTTCCTTTCTTCTATTATTTTTTTGGGTTAAGTATTACGGGATTAGCCCTTTGTTCAGTTGCAACAATCTCAGCAATAGAAGAACTGTTTATAAACCTTTCCTCAGCTACACTTAATAGAAATATTACATCCATCTTTTCATTAAACAAAAAAGCCAATTGAATATTTAAATCAAAAATTCATAATGGAGATAAATTATGGCGCAACAATTATTACGTAATCCTGATATTGAGCTGTCCGCCGAAATTATTGCCCAAGGACTAGGAATTGCAAGCAGTGCATACACGGTTTTTCTTGAGGGCTTAAAAGAATATGATGTTTCTCTCATGAACTGGCGTTTCTACAGTGACGGAAAAGCTTGGCTTTCTAAGGGCGAGTATAAATGGACAACTGCAAGGGGTACAAACAAAGTAAAACCTTTGTTTTGGCTTTCCATATGGGAAGGATTCTTCAAGATTTCCTTTTTCTTTTCCACCAAAGCGCAGGAAGAACTATTAGCACTACCAATCAACCAAGATGCAAAAAGCATCATTGAAAATGCTAAACCGATGGGCAAAACCATGAAGTACATTCCTGTCATTGTTGATGTTGACGATGAGAAGCAACTAAATAACATATACGTGTTATTGCAATTTCGCAAAGAAAAAATATAGTTACATATTTTGTTTTTTACATGCAAGCAAATGTTCCCTAGCTTAATCCTTTAAAAAACATATAAAGAACTGGTCGAGTAAAAAATTAGTATTTATGGAGACAAACTTGATGAAGAAGGTTATAATTTATATACATGGAAAAGGCGGTAGCGCTCAAGAAGCCGAACAATACAAGAAAAATTGCAATGGTTTTGATATCGTTGGGGTAGACTACAATGACTATCTACCGTGGATTGTGGAAAGCCAAATTAAGGCTGTGTATGACAATCTGTCAAAAGAATACGAGCATATTTCAATTATTGCGAATAGCATAGGCGCTTATTTTACAATGCACTCTTTGCAAGGCTTCGCAATAAAGAAGGCACTATTTATCTCACCCATTTTGGATATGGAGAGATTGATTTTTGACATGATGCAATGGGCAAATTTAACAGAAAAGGAGCTTTTTGAACAAGGTGAGATTTCTACTGACTTTGGAGAAACATTGTCATGGGAGTATCTCAACTATGTTCGGCAAAACCCTATCAAGTGGGATATTCCAACAGAAATTTTATATGCCGAAAAAGACAATCTTCTCTCTCGAACAACAGTAGATGCTTTTATCGGAAGTCATAATGCAAACCTTACCGTATTTAAAAGTGGCGAGCACTGGTTTCATACGGAAGAGCAAATCGCTTATTTAGACAACTGGATGAAAAATAAGATTAACTAAAAGCGAGAGAGCTAATCAAAGTATGTTTTATCCCAAACATTAAACAACGCTCTATATAAAACATAAAAATCAAGAAATAAGCACCTTTTCACAACATAAAAACGGCTCTGCTGATACTCAAATCAGCAAAGCCGTTTTCCTATGGATTGAGCTATTTTATAGGCATTCACTCGCAAACCACCTGCAACAGAGAATAAACCCTCAAAACGCTCCTGTTATCAAAAGGCAAAAAGAAATCCCGCCCCTCCATAAACAGCGAGTTCTCGGGATAGTTTTACTTACTCCCACTCAATGGTTGCACAGGGTTTCGGTGAAAGATCGTACATTACTCGATTAACCCCTTCCACTTCATTTAAGATTCTGTCAGTAATTCTTTTTAAAAGATTCCAATCGATTTCTTCTATGGTTGCTGTCATTGCGTCAACGGTATTAACAGCCCTTAAAATCACGGGGTATTGGAAAGTTCTAACCCCATTTCTAACCCCCACTGATTTAAAATCGGGCACTGCTGTAAAATATTGCCAAACGGTTTTATCAAGTCCTGCCTTAGCAAATTCTTCTCTTAGGATTGCATCGCTTTCTCGCACTGCTTCCAAGCGATCTTTAGTAATCGCCCCAAGACATCGAACCCCAAGCCCTGGTCCAGGAAAAGGTTGTCGATAAACCATGCTTTTAGGGAGCCCTAAAGCTACACCACAAGCTCTTACTTCATCTTTAAAAAGCTGATAGAGTGGTTCGACTAATTCAAACTTCATATCCTCTGGAAGGCCACCAACATTATGGTGGGATTTTACAGATTTTACTGTTTTAGTCCCACTTTCGATGATGTCAGGGTAAATTGTTCCCTGGGCTAGAAATTCTATGCCAGAGAGTTTTTTAGCTTCTTCTTCAAACACCCGAATGAATTCGGCACCAATAATTTTTCTTTTTTCCTCTGGATCAGCAACCCCTTTTAGTTTGTCTAAAAAGCGGTCAACGGCATCGACATAAACTAAGTTTGCTTGTAATTCTTCTTTAAATACTTTTACAACTTCCTCAGGTTCCCCTTTACGAAGTAATCCATGATTGACATGCACACAGGTAAGCTGGTTTCCAATGGCTTTTAGGAGTAAAGCCGCTACCACGGAAGAATCCACTCCTCCTGATAATGCAAGAAGTACTTTTTTATCGCCAACTTGTTCCTTAATTATGGCAACTTGATCTTCGATGAAATTATCCATATTCCAATTTTTGGTTGCTTTACAGGTATCAATAACAAAAGACTCTAAAGTTTTAGCAAGGTTTGTATCATCTTCTTCCCATTTTTCTAAATCCATGGGTCGTAGTGGGCTTTGATGATTCACAACTAACATTGGAATTCCAGATGTGTAAACTTCTTCTAAAACGTCAATTGTTTCCCCTTCTTCCATACGATTGGGTCCACCATTAACGATGATACCACAGACATTATTTAAGGATTTTAACTTTTCCAGTGTAATATCATGAGGATGAATTTCACTATAAACTCCTAGATTTCTTACAATTCGGGCAATATTTGTGTTTTCTTCACTTCCAAGGTCTAAGACGACAATTAAATCTTGTTTCATTTTTTCTCCTTTTATTTTAAATTAATAGGCATTTGATAAATGCCGCAAGCCCTTGATTTTACTGGGCTTTGTTACTCATTTTATATAAATTTTCTCTCCACAAGTGGTATAATATAGGTACCAACAATACATTTTACAACCTATGGAGGAGAAAATTTAT
>JBOFGH010000037.1:0-1558 GCA_051649025.1 Eubacteriaceae bacterium | reverse complement strand
AAGGTAGTAAGTTTAAACTTCGAAGAAGAAAATGTATGAGGAGGAAAACGATCTAAAAAATCGTCTGGGGCATCATTAAAGTCACCCCCCATTATCAAAACAGCACCCTGATATTTGCCCATTAAGGCTGAAACAGAATGAGAGACCTCCAAGGACATATTTTTAGCTTGAACTGAAGAATTATATCCAGAGATATTGCATAAAACAAACACAGTATTATCCAATTTAACAACTATAAATAACCATCTATCTTCTTTGGATCTAACTGATTCAATTATGTCACCTTTAAACTTATTTAAAAGAATAGCGACACTCGCAGAATGATGAGAAGCATGACAACAAAAGATTTGATCACCCCACTGAGAATGCACCAATTAACATTAGATTCGCAGGAGTGAGTCTCTTGTAAGAAAATTATATTTGCATTACTACATCTAACAAAAATTAAAACAGACTTTCTTTTAACACCGTCTCGTAAACCCCTAACAGTGAGAGAAACTATTTTTAAATTAAAAACAAAATCAGACAAAGTATCTTATATGGATGTCAGAACAAAGTTATCTCAAAGAACCCTGAAAGAAGCGAATGTTGTCTGCTTCATCTGGAGTGAGGATTCTGAGAATTTCAAGAACTTTGGCTCTGATATTTTCTCCGTCTGTATCTTTGAGATTATTCATCCTCAAATACCAGCGCCTAGTGTAGGTCTCAGCTTGATCTCATTTCCCTTGAACAATTCGGACAATTTGCGATACCTTGAAATCATTTGTCTTGATTCTCGTTGATAACGACTTCAACTCCTCACCCACAAAGTCAACGGTCTTCGATAAATTAACTATCGTGATCGAATTCTGAGCAATTTGTTGTTCCATCGACGTAAAGCGGTCAGTGAGAGCATTAACAGCACGGAGAATATCAGCATTAGAAACGTTGGGGTCTTCATCCTGGCATAATTTTTTTGAAAAAGGGGGCTACTTGTTGGAGATTCCGAGGGCATATCACAATCGGCCGATGACCTCTCAAAAAGCGAGGAAAGGGATTTTCTGTCATTTTTTGGCATTATCGTAAGTTAGCACACAAGCTGAACATTACACTTCTGAGAATTGGCCAATCCACCGTTTCTTCTCCCCTTTTTTTCTTAACTTTAAAGGTAAATTTTACTCTCTACCTATTAATTAAATCATACATTCGGCCAGAGGATGCAAATTTGATGGAAAAAAGTCTCAGAGCTCGGACCAACAAAACTGTTCAGGTCGCCATCTTGCTGATCTGGTCATCTGGTCTGATTTAGGGAAAGAAGGAAAAGAGAAATTGTTCAGAACTATGACTAAGTAATTAGTAGAAGAAATACTGAGATTAAAACTACAGTAAACTACTTTTAGTAACTACTAATACCACACTGGGGAAAAACTAATAGTCATATTTAAAACCTTGGTTAGTTCACCCAAAAATGAAAATTCCAAACCTGGAACAACTTGAGGGTGAGTAAATGATTACAGAATTTTCATTTTTGGGTGAACTATCCTTTAAGTAAAAGTATTATCTTGCATACTCTAATATA
>JBOFGH010000036.1:0-1578 GCA_051649025.1 Eubacteriaceae bacterium | reverse complement strand
TGCCAATGAAAAATCTCCGTTGAGATATCCTTCCACAATATCCAATTTTTCATCATATGAATATTTCCTTGACATAAAAAATCCCCCTTAAGTAGATTTTGGTTATTTACCTTGTCTACTTAAGGGGAATCATATCATACCAATCAAACTGGTAAATGCCCTTTTGTTTTTTTCAATTCTTTTAATTCTTTTGAGCTAAAGCTTTGTAAATCGAGGCAAGACTTTAAGTAGCCCAACAAGCATGATTGTATAAAGTGGAATTAAGAAAATATTTGAAATAATTCTTGCAGGAAGTATTACTGAAACAGCCTGTCCATAAAGAATTGCTAAGAAACATGTATTTAGAATAATTGAAACAATTAGTTGGGTAACACTTACGATGAACAGAATATGGTCACTTCGATAGTTTGTGTTGAGATTCGATTTTTTAACGATATAAATCGGAAACAAAACGAAGGCTAGAACTAAAACCATAAACAAAAATAAAACGAATGAATTAATTTCTTCATTGGCATAAAGTAAGGAGCCATTATTAAAACTAAATACCCCTGAAAAGTAAAGGACTAGAATGGAGAGCAGAATAAACCCTAAGTTAAACCATTCTAAATGTTTTATTTCTTTTTTTCTTAATAAAAGAAATAAAAGTCCGGGAACTAGTCCTGTTAAGCCACTTGAAAGAGTGAAGCCAATAAAAAATGGTCCCCCTGGCTTAATAAAAAAACAAAGCAAATCAGAAATAAATCCGACAACAAAGCCTGCGAAGGGTCCAAGTAATATACCACTCAGCATAATTGGCAAAGCGGTAATATTAAGTCTCAACGAAGGAAAACCACCGAGGGGAATATAAACCTCAAACAGAATCTTTAGTACAATGCTGATTGCAATCAACAAACCACAATTCACCACAAGTTTTGTTCTTGTGGAGCTACTAACAAAAGCATTACTTTTCATAAAACCTCCTTGATTTTAAGTAATGCTTCCGCACACCTACAATTTTCATTGTGACAGCGGAAGCGGCAAGATATCGCAATAAAATCATTTCGTTTAAAGGCAACTTCCCATCCTTTAACACTTTACGCATCTTGTCTACTCTGGATATAAACTTAGAGACATTCTAGCATAAAAATAAAAGGGTTTACAATGATAAATTCTAATCTTAGTTTCAGGGAAAAAAGAGATTGTGAAAGAAAAAGGGTGGAAAAAATTACTGGTATGTAAAAGTCTTTAAGATAAGGAAGAAAAGAACTTGAATAAATCATGAAAAGATATTGAAATTTAAAGCTAATTTATGTTATGATAACTCAGTACTTAGTGCTGGCGTGGCACAGATGGTAGCGCAACTGATTCGTAATCAGTAGGTCGGGGGTTCGATTCCCCCCGCTAGCTCCAGTAAAAGAAATAGAAAAAATACCTTTAAATGGCTGTTTAAAGGTATTTTTTTGAGACTGTAAATAATTTTGTGTCAAGCTAGAAAAACCTTCCAGATTAATGTTAAAATAAATTTAATCTGGGAGGATTTTTATTATGGCGAGACAACGAAAACTAACCAAAGAACGAAAAGAATTAATTAGTCAGCTT
>JBOFGH010000035.1:0-24546 GCA_051649025.1 Eubacteriaceae bacterium | reverse complement strand
CTGCCAATGAAAAATCTCCGTTGAGATATCCTTCCACAATATCCAATTTTTCATCATATGAATATTTCCTTGACATAAAAAATCCCCCTTAAGTAGATTTTGGTTATTTACCTTGTCTACTTAAGGGGAATCATATCATTGTTAGAAGCCTTTTTCGAACCACGTTTTGACTATTGAATTGCCGATAGGCAGTAAGGTGTTTCTTGATAAACATAGTAATTCAGCCAATTGCTAAAAAGCAAATTTGCGTGTCCACGCCAACGAACAATGGGTTCTTGGCTAGGATCATCCATAGGGTAATAATTATTAGGGATATTAATGGGCTTTCCTAAAGCAATGTCCCGATCATATTCCCCTTTAAGTGTTTCAGGGTCATATTCTCCATGACCCGTTACAAAGATTTGACGGCCGTTTTTTGCCATAACAATGTAGACCCCAGAATCCTTTGAGGAGGACATAATAGTGAGTTCTTCTTTAGCTTCGATGTCTTTGCGATGGATGCTGGTATGTCTTGAATGTGGAACAAAGAAGGTATCATCAAACCCACGAAATAGTTTGACATACTTTTTTTCAAGGGTGTGTTCAAAAACACCAAATTTCTTTTGGGGTAATTGATATTTTGGAACCCCATAATGATGGTAAAGCCCTGCCTGTGCCCCCCAACAAATATGTAGGGTGGAAAACACATGGCTTTTGCTCCAATCCATAATGTCTGTAAGTTCTTCCCAGTAATCAACGTCTTCGAAATCTAAGGTTTCGATGGGTGCCCCAGTTATGATGAGACCATCGAACTGTTGGGTTTTAATTTCTTCGAAATGAGAGTAAAAAGAATCCAAATGTTTGGCGGAAGTATTTTTACTTTCATGACTTTTAGTGTGCAATAAGGTAACCTCAATTTGCAAAGGGGTATTGCCTAATAAACGTAAGAGTTGGGTTTCGGTGGCTATTTTTGTAGGCATCAAATTTAGAATTGCAATTTTAAGAGGGCGAATATCTTGATGAACAGCACGATTTGCATCCATAACGAAAATATTTTCATTAAGTAAAATCTGAGAAGCTGGTAAATTATTGGGGATTTTTATGGGCATCTTATTTCTCCTCTGAGTCCTAGTAAATTACTTCGAACGTTCCAATGCTTGGGTTAAATCTTCAATGAGGTCATCACTGTGCTCAAGACCAATGGAAAGTCGAATCATATCTTCGGTAATTCCAGCGTTAATTAAATCTTCACCAGAAAGTTGTTGGTGTGTGGTGGTTGCAGGATGAATGACTAAAGATTTAGCATCAGCAACATTCGCTAAATGCGTGAAAAGTTGTAAGCTGTCAATAAATTTGCGAGCCGATTCAATACCACCCTTAATCCCGAATGTGAAAATTGAGCCAGGACCTTTTTTGAAATATTTTTTTGATAGACTTTCGTAAGGGCTTCCTTGCAATCCGGGATAGTTCACCCAGTTAACTTGTGGGTGGTTGGCTAAAAATTCAACCACCTTTTGGGTGTTTTCGAGATGACGATCCAGTCGAAGGGACAATGTTTCAAGTCCTTGTAAAAGTAAAAAGGCATTAAATGGGCTTAGGCAGGCACCAGTATCACGTAAGAGTTGGACACGGGCTTTAACAATAAATGCAGCAGCGCCAATATCCGAAGCGTAGGTAATGCCATGATAGCTACTATCAGGGGTGGTAAATTCTGGGAATTTACCGCTAGCACTCCAATCGAAGTTACCCCCGTCAACAATTAATCCACCAATGGTGGTTCCATGGCCGCCAATAAATTTAGTGGCTGAATAAACAACGATATTTGCTCCAAAATCCAGGGGTTTAAAAAGGTAAGGGGTTCCAAAGGTATTGTCGACAATAAGGGGAATACCATTTTTTTGGGCTATTTTGCTAACCGCTTCAATATCGATAATGTTAATACCAGGATTGCCAAGAGATTCAATATAAAGAGCTTTTGTTTTATCTTTAATAGCGGCTTTAAAATTTTCGGGATTGCTAGGATCAACAAAGGTGGTGGTAATGCCTAAACGGGGTAAAGTGGTACTTAATAGGTTATAAGTTCCTCCATACAAAGTTGAGGCGGCAACAAGGTTGTCCCCAGTTTTTGTAATATTGAGGATTGCAGTTGTAATTGCAGCAGAACCAGAAGCGAGGGCTAAAGCGCCAACACCTCCTTCTAATAGTGTCATCCGTTCTTCTAAAACATGGGTGGTAGGATTCATAATACGTGTATAGATATTGCCAGGCTCTTCTAAGGCAAAAAGTTTTTGGGCGTGCTCGCTACTATCAAAAACATAAGAGGTTGTTTGATAAATAGGAACAGCGACAGCATGGGTGGTTGGATCGGGTGTTTGTCCTCCATGTAGTTGGAGGGTTTCAAATTTTAGGTGTTTGTTCATTTCTAATCTCCTTAATTTTGGGGGATGCCCAAATTTTAACACATATTATTCCTACTGGAATTATATGAATAATAGCATAGGGAAAACGACTTGTCAATAACGAAAATAAGGGTGAGGACATTTTTATTTGACATTCATTTTATTAATCGCTATAATAGACAGCAACACAGTAGAAACGTATGTGATGAGGTAAATCATGAGAGACTTAAAGAGCAAGACAAACACAGCTACCAACATGAACCAAAGTTATTATTACTTTGGTTATTTTGCGTGGAAAAAATTTCTTCCTTTGAAAGTCATAACCCATGAAAACTTTATAGAAAATACAATTGTGTTAATCTAAAGGTTATTATTGGAGGGCTTCTAAGGAAGCCCTCTTTTTTTATTTTCAGTGCACGGAAAATGAAAAAAAGAAAAATAAAAATATGGAGGAAAAAAATGATTGTTGTTGTTAAACCAAACACAAATGAAGAAGAGATCCAAAAACTTGTTAAGCTTATTGAAGCGCAAGGTGTAAATATACACTATTCCAGAGGGGTAGATCATACAATTCTTGGGATTGTAGGGGATACAACCTTAATTGATGTACAAAAATTGAGGTCAAACCATAATGTTAAGGATGTTCTTCGGGTACAAGAGCCCTATAAAAAAGCGAACCGACTTTTTCATCCAAAAGATTCTATTGTTAATGTAAAAGGTCGAAAGGTAGGGGAAGGGTTTGTTAGTATTTTTGCAGGACCTTGTTCGGTGGAAAGTGAAGATCAGGTGGTGAGTATTGCTAAAAGTATTAAAGCATCTGGAGCAACCTTCCTAAGAGGAGGGGCATTTAAACCAAGAACTTCTCCTTATGCTTTCCAAGGATTGGGCTATGAGGGATTAGAACTTCTAAAGGTTGCTAGAAAAGAAACAGGACTTCCAATTGTATCTGAAATTATGTCCTTAGAACAGTTGCCAGCATTTGAAGATGTGGATATTATCCAGGTAGGGGCTCGGAATATGCAAAACTTTATTTTGCTACGAGAATTAGGAAAAACGAACAAACCAATTCTTTTAAAAAGAGGGATGTCCTCTACAATGCAAGAATTTTTGATGTCTGCTGAATATATAATGAAAGAAGGAAATGAACAGGTCATTTTATGCGAACGTGGGATACGTACCTTTGAAACTGCAACCCGAAATACTTTAGATTTAAGTTGTATACCTGTTTTAAAAAAGAAAAGTCACTTACCTATTATCATTGATCCAAGCCATGGAACAGGGCTTTCATGGACGGTGGAAGCATTGTCAAAAGCTGCCATTGCAGCAGGGGCTGACGGGGTAATGATAGAGGTTCACAATAATCCTGAAGAGGCGCTATGTGACGGTGATCAATCAATTACACCAGAGGATTTCAATCGAATTATGACCATTCTAAAGAAATATGCAGAGTTTGAAAATAAGGTGATATAATGAAAAAAATGGAAGAATCCATTGTTGGATTTATTGGCCTTGGATTAATGGGAGGGGCATTGGCCATGGGGATTCGGAAACAAAATCCCAAGAAAATAATGGCCTATGATCTTAATCCAGAGTCCATTCAAGCTGGAAAAGCTCAAGGGGTGATTGATGAAGGTGTAACAGAAACCTTTGGTTTACAGGAACTTTTGCATCAGTGTGATATTGTATTTCTTTGTTTATGTCCAATGGATACGTTGGCTTTTATGGCACTCTATATGGAAGATTTCAAAGAAAATGCATTAATAACAGACATTACTGGGGTAAAAGGAGTGGTGTTAAATAATTTGGGTAATCTATTGAGAAAAGATGTGGATTACATCCCAGGGCATCCCATGGCAGGAAGTGAGAAAGAAGGATTTGGAGGGGCAACAGACAGCATTTTTTTAAATAGAAATTATATTTTGACGCCTCTTAGTTCAAATAAACAAGAGAACATTGATTTTCTAAAGAAAGTCATTTCGAACCTTGGGTTTACACATATTGTTGAGACGACCTGGGAAATTCATGATGAAAAAATAGCCTTTACCTCCCAGCTTTGCCATGTGATTGCATCGGCTTTAGTCGATTGTGAAGACGACCTCTCAATCACTGATTTCGAAGGTGGAAGCTTTGGAGATCTTACTCGAATAGCAATGATCAATGCCCCGATGTGGGCAGAGCTGTTTACTGGAAATAAAGAAAACCTTATGTGTCAAATTGAAAAATTTCAGAGAAGTTTAGAAGAAATTAAAGCGCTGATTCAGGAGGAAGAAAAGGAAAAACTTATTGATCGACTAGCTTCAGTGCGAGAAAAAAGAGTGATCATGGGAGACATAAGAGAGGGAAAAATCTTAAAAAACAAATGAGTTTATTTAAGATATAAGGGTTGAGAACCATTTCATTTCATGGATAGGCATTGACATCTTGACATAATTTCTAATGGGAGTATACTGAATATAAGGACAGCAAGAAAATTTGTATCGTTGCTGTTTCACTAAAAATACTAATTCAGAATTGGAGCGAAGTTATATGAAATTATCTCAACTACCACCGGTAGGGATGAGAAATATAAAGACTGGACTCTCTGTACTTATCTGCTTGGTTGCTTTTGCTATTATGGGACCTCAATTTAATCCTTTTTTTGCTTGTATTGCAGCGGTTGTATGTATGGGGTCTAGCATTGAAGATTCTGTGGATGCAGGATGGAACCGAATTTTGGGAACAATCATTGGTGGGGTAGCAGGAATTCTTGGAATCTTTATCTGCAATATGATCCCTTGGGATATGGCCTATATGGTTTTGATTCCACTTGGAACGGTTGGCTTAATTTACCTTTGCACATTGATGAATAAGCCAGGGGCTATTATTATGTGTTGTGTGATGTTTATCTCGGTAATGACAACATTTCCCCAGGAAGTCGGAAGTTATATGTTAGCCTTTCTTCGTTTATTAGAAACAAGCTTTGGTGTAATGGTGGCATTCTTGGTGAACATGTTCATCAAGGTTCCGGATAAAACAGATGCTGAGGATGGAAATAAGACTGAAGAACCAAACATAAATGAAAAGAAAGAAAATCAGCCTCAAAAATTAAATATTACAAGAATCTTAAGTATGATCCTTAAATCTTAGTTTTTATCATTGCCTTAAATTTTGTGACATTTATCGCAATATAAAATATATTTTACTCTCCCCTTTGAAAAGAGACCTCTTATTTAGAGGTCTTTTTTACGTTTCAAACCCTTCTTAATAGGGGTGTGATTTTTCACAGGTTTTGCTTCATGAACACCTTTGCACAACTCTTTCTCAAAGTGATTCTAATTCCTTGTAATCGATCTTATAACTTGGTACGATACTTTCATCGCAGCGATACAAAATTTTAAGGTAAGGGAGAGAATCGTATGATGCAAAAAATCCAAAAATTTGGTGGAGCAATGTTCACTCCAGTTTTGCTCTTTGCTTTTGCAGGGATTATTATCGGAGTTGGGACATTGTTTACGACCGAAGCAATTTTCGGATCCTTAGCAAGTCCAGAGAGTCTTTGGTTTAAATGTTGGAATGTTTTATTAGAAGGTGGTTGGACTGTTTTTAGACAACTTCCACTGCTCTTTGTTGTTGCCTTACCAATTGGGATGGCTACAAAGCAAAATGCTCGTTGTTGTATGGAGGCAGTCGTTCTTTACTTGACCTTTAACTATTTTGTTTCAGCAATTCTTGCCCAATGGGGTCCTGATCTCGGGATCGATTTTGCCGCTGAGGTTGGTGGAACCAGTGGATTGACAATGATTGCAAATATTAAAACCCTTGATATGGGAATGATTGGTGCATTGGCGATTTCGGGTCTTGTAATTTTTCTTCATAACCGCTATTTTGAAACGGAACTTCCTGAATGGCTAGGAACGTTTACGGGTTCAACCTTTGTTTTTATGATTGGCTTCTTTGTTATGATTCCAGCAGCGATTATTGCGGTGTTGATTTGGCCAAAGGTTCAAATGGGAATGTTTGCGTTTCAAGGGTTCGTTTTAAATGCTGGTGCCCTTGGGGTTTGGGTGTTTGTTTTTTTAGAAAGAATTTTGATTCCCTTTGGTTTACATCATCTGCTTTATTCACCGTTTTTTTATGACAGTGTTGTTGTAAATGGAGGGATTTATTCCTATTGGGCGACACAGCTTCCCCAGATTGCAGCTTCAACAGATTCTTTAAAAGAACTTGCTCCTTATGCAGCTTATACCTCTACAGGGTTTTCAAAGATTTTTGGCTGTCCTGGTATTGCATTGGCATTTTATTTTACAGCCAAAAAAGAAAAGCGAAAAACGTTGTTGGCTCTTTTAATTCCCATTACTCTCACAGCTGTTTTATGTGGTGTAACAGAGCCGATTGAATTTACTTTTCTCTTTATTGCCCCTGTCCTCTTTGTTGTTCATGCACTTTTGGCAGCGACTTTATCTACTATCATCAATCTTTTAGGAATTACTGGCGTTTTTTCCGGAGGGCTCATCGAAATGGCCTCTTTAAATTTTATTCCACTCATGCCCAGTCATTGGAATCAGTATTTATTACTTTTGGGGGTAGGGCTTCTCTTTACAGGAATTTGGTTTATTGTGTTTAGAACATTAATCCTCAAATTTGATTTTAAAACACCAGGTCGAGAAGATGATAGTGAAGAGGATGTTAAGTTTTATTCCAAAGCAGACTATCGAGAAAGCAAACAAGAGGGAAAGGTACAAACGGATGGAACCCCGCCAGAAGATCCAACCTTGGCCTTGGCGAAAAGAGTTCTTGAATCTTTAGGGGGCAAAGATAATATTGTGGAAGTAACGAATTGTGCAACCCGGTTAAGGGTGAATGTTGAAAACCCAGATTTAGTTGCAGATGATAAGGTATTTAAAAGTATTGGTACCCATGGTTGTTCTAAAAATGGGAAATCCATTCAGGTAATTATTGGTTTAACGGTTGCAAAATTACGTGATCGTTTTGAAAGTTTATTATAGAAAAAGGAGAAATTAAAATGTCTAACAAATATTCAGTGACTGTTGCCGGAGGCGGAAGTACATTTACACCTGGTATTGCATTAATGCTTTTACAAGAAATGGATCGGTTTCCAATCCGAAAAATCATGTTCTATGATAATGATGAAAAGCGTCAAGAAATCATAGCAAAAGCTTGTGAAATCTATTTCAAAGAAAATGCACCTGAAATTGAATTTGGGTATACCACAGATCCAGAAAAGGCTTTTACGGATATTGATTTTGTCCTTGCTCATATTCGTGTTGGAAAATATGCAATGCGAGAAAAAGATGAAAAAATTCCATTAAAATATGGTGTTTTAGGTCAAGAAACTTGCGGACCTGGTGGGATTTCCTATGGAATGCGTTCGATTGGTGGGGTTTTAGAAATTCTAGACTACATGGAAAAATATTCCCCAGATGCCTGGATGTTAAACTATTCAAACCCAGCTGCCATTGTTGCAGAAGCAACACGACGATTACGTCCACAGTCTAAGATTCTAAACATTTGTGATATGCCCATCGATTTAGAGGAAAAAATGGCACGTATGGTAGGGCTAGGGTCTCGAAAAGAAATGCAAGTTGCCTATTATGGACTGAACCATTTTGGATGGTGGCATAAAATCTTTGATAAAAATGGAAAAGACTTAATGCCAGCGATTAAGGAACACATGGCACTAAATGGTTTTGCAGATGCTTTATCGGATACAAACCAGCACGTGGATGAGAGCTGGGCCCATACATTTCAGAAAGCAAGAGATATTTATGCGGTAGACCCAAGTACAATTCCTAATACCTATTTAAAATATTATCTTTTCCCAGATGCCGTTGTTAAGGAGTCAAATCCAAAACATACCAGAGCGAATGAAGTTATGGAAGGACGGGAAAAAATGGTGTTTGGTGCTTGTCAGGAAATTATTGAAAAAGGTTCGAGCCAAGGGTGTGATTTTGAAGCAGATGCCCATGCAACCTACATTGTTGATTTGGCCTGTGCCATCGCTGAAAATACCATGGAACGTTTTCTCTTAATTGTTCCCAATGAAGGGGCGATAGAAAATTTTGATCGAACAGCCATGGTAGAAATTCCTTGTATCGTTGGAAGAAACGGCTACGAAAAAATTTGTCAGGGTGCCATTCCACAATTCCAAAAAGGATTAATGGAACAACAAGTGAGTGTCGAAAAACTTACAGTAGAGGCATGGATTGAAGGAAGCTATCAAAAACTATGGCAGGCATTAACATTATCAAAAACAGTGCCAAGTGCAACGGTTGCTAAAAAAATATTGGATGATCTCATTGAAGCAAATGAAGGCTACTGGCCAGAATTAAACTAATGATTGAAAGGAAACGTGGTAATCATGCTAAAAACTGAGAAGGGTTTAAACAAAGCATTTTCAATTGCAAAGATTGTTTTGGTGATTTCTCCATTACTGACCATTGTTTATCTCAATATGGGGTTCTTTTCTGTAGGGAGTTCTTTGGATGTAATGTTAAAGGAAAACCCTGTTCTTACCATTGGTTTTCTATCAGCCATGGTACAGCCTTTTGTTGCCTATCTTTTAAGTTATCTTTGGCGTAAATATCAAGAAGGAAACGTTGAAATGGTGATCCTAAATCTTCTCATTCTATTTCTAGGAGAAGCACTTTTAGGAAGTGTTCTTGGGATGGTTGCAATGCTTTTACTCATTTTTGGCATATACCAAGTGGTTTCTTTTTCCCTAAAAGACTATTTCAAATATTCTAAGAGGTCGTTGATATTAAAAAGCATTTCCGGAAGCTTAATGGTTCTTCCGATTGCAAGCCTTTGTGCTTTTGCAATGATGCAAGTAAAATAAAAAGAACGGATTTTAGAGTAAACTCTTCAAGTTATAACTGAAGTTTCGGGTTTAAACTTGAAGAGTTACTTTATTCTAGTAGCTGTCCTCTTTTCTTTTTTTCCATCGTGAGATATAATAAAAAAATCAAGTAAAAGGGTGATGAAATGAAGATAGAAGAACGTTACAATCAGTTTAATCGGAACCTTAATGAAAACGATTTAATTATTTGGAAGTATATTAAAGGGAATAAGGGTTTATGTTGTGAGTTATCCATTAGTGAATTGGCTAAAAGGTGTAATGTGTCAAGAACGACGATCTTACGTTTTGCAAAGAAGCTTGATTTTAGTGGCTTCAGTGAAATGAAGATTACCCTTCGCCAAGAATTAAATGCTCTGCCAAAGGAAAATATCTCGAATATGGGGAAGGTGGTTTCCATGTATAATGACGCCATCCGAAGAACCCGTGAAAAAAATTGTCATCAAATTTTTTCACTCATTGATTCTTCAAAAAAAATATATGTCTACAGCTCAGGAATGCTTCAAAGTACAGTTGCAAGGGAAATGACCCGTGTATTTCTTTCAGCTAAAAAACTCTTTTTTGAAATCAATGGTGTTGCGGAAACAAATCAAATTTTACAGACCATTACACCAAATGATTTAATTTTCATTGTTTCTTATTCGGGGGAGTCACCAGAAACAGTTCAATTTGCAAAAGCATTAAAAATTCAAAATATTCCCATTGTTTCTATTACAACCCTTCAAGAAAATGAATTAGCAAAGCTAAGCAATTTTAATTTGTATACATCAAGTCTCATTATAGAAAAAGATGTTTTTGATATCACTTATACTTCAGTGACCACCTTTTTTATTCTTATTGAAATGCTTTTTATGAAATATATCGAATATCAAAGGGAAAAGGGGGAGGAGCATGAATCTAAACCAGCTCGTTAGCGAACAATACGAGAATTTTAGTGATGTCGATCATAATATTTGGCACTATGTTTGTATTCATAATAAGGAATGTTGTAAGCTTTCAATAGGAGAGTTAGCGAAGGCTTGTCATGTTTCGCCAACGGCTATTTCCCGTTTTTGCAAAAAACTCGGACTTGATGGTTTTGGAGAACTAAAAATGGCTTTAAAGTGGCAAAATGATGATGGGATTGTGAGTGAAAATATTCTTAATCGAACCTATCAGGATTATTTTTTAACCCTTGATTATTTAAAAAGAGTTGATTTAACCAAGGTTTTCGAACTCATTAATCGCTCTGGAAGGATTTTTACCTATGGAACAGGTGAAGTACAAAAACACGCCGCCAGGGAGTTACGCCGGATCTTTATTACCCTGCAAAAAACAGTGTTTGTTATTGATAGTAAAGCGGAATTGTTTTTGATCTCAGAGATTTTGAAGGAAGAGGATACCCTAATTATTTTTTCAATGTCTGGAAACAATCCTCAAATTAACGATTCAGTTCGGGAAGTTCGAAAAAAAGGGGTTGGAGTGATTGCAATTACTTCTTACGAAGATAATATTCTTGCGAGTTTAAGTGATGCCCATCTTTATTATTATAACCATTGTGTAATGCGAGGAAAAACATCAAAAACAGATGCTCATCTGGGAAGTCCTTTTTTTATGATTAATGAGGTTCTTTTTATCCGATACCTCGAAAAATTTGGGAGCCCATGATTTTCACATTTTGTCTACAAAGAACTAAAAGAATTTAGGAGAGGGATTCGAAAGCTAAAAATTTAAAATTCGAATGAAATAATTTAAGTAAAAAGGGAGGATCATATGTTTTCGTTATTTAAGAAAAAAGAAAAAACAAAGACAGACCAAGGAACTGAGCTTAAGGCTTATATTACGGGAAAAAGTATCGCCATCGAGGCGTTAGGTGACGGGGTTTTTTCAGAAAAGGTGTTAGGGGATGGAATAGCAATTATTCCGGAAGATACTTTGGTAGTAGCACCGATTAATGGAAAGGTTGCGATGATTATGGAAGATTCTAAACATGCCATTGCAATTGAAACCGATCAGGGAACCCAATGGCTCATTCATATTGGATTAGATACCGTTAATATGAAAGGGGAAGGCTTTAAAGTGTTGACCTCTGTTGGGAGTCAAGTTGAGACTGGAGATCCCTTGATCCGTTTTGATTCTGAAAAAATTAAGGCAGCAGGGTATCCGACGACAGTAATAATGGTAATGGCCGAAAAAGGTGGCCTAGGGGATTATCAATTGAATGTGGATCAAGCAGTTGTTGCTGGTGAAACAGTTATCGGAAAACTTTTTTAAAAACTTAGTGAGACAGAGCCCCCCCTAAAGCCGACATTGGCTTTAGGGGGGGCTCAAGTTTTTATGTCGTTGTTTGAACATCCTTAAATTGCCCAATCACAGTTAGTTTACTTCCGAAATGTTTGGTAAGTGAGGATAAATAAGGGGGTGAAATACTTGCAATAACCGTGGTACTTGGACCAGAAGAGCTTTCAATGTTTAAAGGGTTTTTTTGAGGGACAAAATCTAAATGGTATAGTGAACCAAGATTTTTAGCTTCAAATAAGATCCCCTTTGATCCACAGGGGACGATTTCATTAACGCCGTCACAGTTAATTAGGAAATTTAAATCTTCGTAAGAAGCGATTTCGGGATCATTTTCTAGAATGAGATCCCCGCCAAATTTAGGCTTTCCAATACAAATGACACAGTCTCCGGAAACACTTTTAGTCACTCGGAGTTTTGGGGCCTTGGCAAGGACAAAGACTCCAAAACCCGTCATAGTGGTTGAAAAGTTTTCCTCGGTTGAACCATTAATAGGAAGACCTAAAAGACCTGCTTTACCTAATTCTTCTTCGATGCCATTGATCATTGCCTTTCCAGTGGGCTCCATTTCGCAGGCCACGGTATTGGAAATTCCAATAATTTCCCCGCCACAGCAAAGGAGCTCAAACAGGCAAACACGGGTTGCGAACATCCCAATATATTTAGTTGGAACTTTGAGAGAATCTCCAGGCTTTTCTCCAACCCCTCCAGTGCTATCACAGGCACTAATTAAAAGAAAATCAGGAAATTCAATGATTGAGAGATCACGGTACAGATATGTTTTCATCTTAAAAACCTTATAATCCAAATTTAAAGGATTTTGGTAAAACTTTATAAATAACGGCTGCAATTAGAGCATTAATCCCTCCAACAAGGGTTAAAGGAAACATTAATCCAATAACACCGTTCCAAGTCATAATCGGGACTAAAAGTGGGGAACAAATAAGGAGGGTTACAGGGCCGTTAAAAATAGCCCCAACCAAAACAGCTCCAATCAGTGCAAGGATTTCGTTGCCTACTTTTTTAATCCATACAAAGGTGTACCAAGTCGCAACCATGACAAGCCCCATAGCAAAGGCAATAAAGAGATGGACAGGCAGGGTCATAGGAAACCCAGAGGTTAATGCAGTAAGAAGGTGTCCTAAAACACCGATAATGGCACCGAAAATAGGCCCCATTAACAGGGTGCCAAGAAATGCAGGCAGAGAGTCGAAGGCAATACTGCCAAAAACTTTAATTTGTGCACCAATGAAGGAAAGTGCAATAAATAGGGCCAAAAGAACAAGTTTGCGTGTTGTGATTTTCATATAAATCTCCTTTTCTGATTATAATTTATAAAGCAAATTGAAGGTGAAATGAAAAGTATTGAGTTTTTCATAAAAAAAAGTCCACATCTAAAAAGATGTGAACTTTACCGTCGTTCATATGATTCGTGTTTGGCAGGTCTCCTGAGTTAGCTTCATCGCTATTTGTCCCTTCCCGTGAGGTGGTTTTGACAAAAGCTCCAACATTACAGTGGTGGGTCCCTACAGGAATTTTACCTGTTTCCCTATTCTCCTTTTTCAAGGCACCAAAAATGCTTTATTCAATTGATGCAATAATAGCACAGGACTTTTGGTTTGTCAAATAACCGATCCCTTATTTATTTTTTCCTTTTAAAATTCCCCAGATAAGCCAAATTCCCAAAATGCCAGCTAAAACAAACCCAATGACCCCTAGAGTTGGAATCCCAAACTTTCCAAGGTCAAAATTAGCTGTACATAAAATACTAGAGCCAATAAGCAAGGCAGCACTAAGAATCCCAAGAATCAATCGGTTGATCATGCCTTCAATACGCCCCAAAGAAGAATTAGAACCAGAAAGTTCCATATTAATTTTGGTTTGACCTCGGATTAACATTTTCACAAAATCTGCCAGATGCCCCGGAAGATCAATGGCTTTTTTCACAGAAAAATAAAAATCTTTGGTAATTTCTAAGGCTTCATTTTTCACACTAAAATTATCTAAGAAACTTTCTTTCATCCGTATGGACATAATGTCGATAACACTAATTTCAGGGGCCAGTGAGGAAATGACTCCTTCGATGGTAACAACACTTCGTGCGAACATAGACATTCCCTTAGGCATTGCAATCCCATGGCTTTTGGCGACCTCTAAAACGGCGGTCATGGTTTCTCCAAGGTTAATGGAAGCAAGGTCGGCGCCTGCATATTTTACCATTAAGTCATCGATATCACTAAAGAGTTTGGAATGATTGATTTGTCCTTTATAATCTCCAATGGTGAGAATAATATCCTGTAGTTCGGGGATATCTTTTGAAGCAACTGCGGTGACGGCGCGTTTAAAAATCAAACGATCATGATTTTTAAGGGTTCCCATCATTCCCATGTCAATCCAGACAATTTGACCTTCTTTAATAAGAATGTTCCCTGGATGGGGGTCGGCGTGGAAAAAGCCATCTTCTAAAACTTGTTTAGCAAAATGATTAACCAGCTTTACACCAATTTCATTTAGGTCGTATCCTTTTTCCTTTAGCACCTTAAAGTTATCAATTTGAACACCATCGATAAATTCTTCGACTAAAACATGCTCATCGGAAAGTTCGGGAAAAAATTTAGGACTGGTGACATATTTAATCCCTTGAAGATTTTCATAGAATTTAAGGCCATTCTTTAGTTCGTAACGAAAATCAAGCTCCTCATTAGTCACCGACCACATTTCATCAATAATCATATTAAAATCGATAATATCGGATCCAATATGGACAATTTTTAATAATTTAGCCGCTTTTTTTAACAGCTGAATATCTTCGGTCATAATTTCACGGATATTTGGTCGTTGTACTTTTATGGCAACCGTTTCACCTGTTTTTAGGATCGCTTTATGGGTTTGAGCCATTGAGGCAGATCCTAATGGATTAAGATCAAAGTTGGAAAATTTTGAAAGAGGATCTTTGCCATACGCTTCAGTTAAGACTGATAATACTTCCTCTTCTTTCATTGGAAGAACGTCAGCACGAAGTTTAGTAAGCTCCTCACAATAAGCGAGGGGTAAAATGTCAGCACGCATCGACATAATTTGACCAATTTTCACAAAGGTAGGTCCTAAGTCCTCTAAGATTTCCCGTAATTTTACTGGAGAAATTCCTTTAATGATCTCGTGTTTTTTTAGAACATGGGAAATCTCTTTTAAACGGGTTTCATTATGAACATGATCAGAATGTTGAGAATTACTGGTTGTCATTGTTTTCCTCCTTTTGACCTTTTATGAGATATAAATGAATGCGTTTTATATCCTCATCGGTTAATCCTCTTAATTCTTCAATTAAAAAAGAAAGGGACAAATCGATGGAGGGTGTGTCGTCAGTAGAATCTTCCTTGTGACCTGCATAAGACAAAGGCTTATTCTCTACTACGTTTTCAGGAGAAGCACTTAAACGCACGACATCCTCAAAAAAATGACAAAGCTTTTGTGCGGAGCCATTGGCGGATTTAATTAGATCAACGAGTAATAATTTTAATTTTTCTTCAGTCAATGTAAACCTCCTTATATGGTTTTAATGTAATTGTGATTTAAAATCAAGTTTAATCTTATCGACAAAAAAGAAAATAATAAGACAACTTACAGTATATAGTATGTTTTTTTTATGAAGAAAAGTCAATCATTTTTTAGCTTTTACTTTATTTTGTAATTGTGTTAATGGAAAGATTGGTTTTTTTATAGAGTTTGAATGTTGGTTGAAGATTAAAATAAATTGTGATAGCATAAAGAAAAAGAACACAAATTTATTAAGTGTGGGAGAAGAAAAATGAATGAATATTTGAATAAAGAAAAAGCTTTAGATCTTTTAAAAAAATATAATGAAAGCGAATCTTTGGTAAGTCATGGCATCGCTGTGTCAGGGATCATGTCTCATTTTGCAAAGCTTGAAGGTGAGGATCCACAATATTGGGGGATTGTAGGACTTTTACACGATTTGGATTATGAAAAATATCCAGAGGAGCATTGTGTTAAAGTCATTGAAATTTTGAAAGAAAATGGATTTAATGATGAATTTATTCATAGCGTTGTAAGCCATGGGTATGGGATGTGCTCAGAGGTTGAACCAACACATCAAATGGAAAAAATCTTATATGCAACCGATGAACTTGCGGGGTTGATTACGGCTTGCGCTTATATGCGACCTTCCAAAAGTGTGAATGATTTGGAGGTGAAATCCCTTAAAAAGAAATTTAAAACAAGTAGTTTTGCAGGTGGGGTTAATCGGGAAGTCATCACCAAAGGGGCAGAAATGTCTGGATACACCCTAGAGGACTTAATGAAAGAAAGTATTCTTGGAATGCGCGAAGTTGCCGATGAGATTGGCCTTGGAACTCAAGAATAGAAATGGATTTTAAAATTCCCATTGAGATTTTAGAAACCATTCGAAGGTTGGAGTCTCATGGATTTAAGGGCTATCTTGTAGGAGGGTGTGTTCGAGATTTTATCATGGAAAAAGATCCCCAGGATTTTGACATTACCACGGATGCAAATCCAGAAGAGATCAAAAAATGTTTTAAATCTTTTAAAATCCTTGAAAATGGGATTAAACATGGCACCGTGACGATTATTACTGGGAACTATCCAGTTGAAATTACCACCCATCGACAAGAATCGGGGTATTTGGACCACCGACGTCCCGATTTGGTTATTTTCACGGATAAAATAGAAGAAGATTTAAAACGACGGGATTTTACAATCAATGCCATGTCCTATGATGTGGACAGAGGGTTGATCGATCCTTTTGGAGGACGACAAGACATCCAAAGAAAAAGGGTGCGATGTGTAGGAGAACCGAATCATCGTTTTTCAGAGGATGCCCTAAGGATTTTAAGGGGAATTCGTTTTGCGGGGACTTTAGGATTCGAAATTGAAAAGAATACCCAAAACGGAATGTTTAAAAACAGAGAGCTCTTAAAAGTCCTTTCTTCCGAAAGGGTGATGGTAGAAATTTCTAAATTTTTGTGTGGAAAAAATGTTAAGAAAATATTCATTGATATGGTAGCGGTTCTAAAGGTGGTGATTCCAGAGCTTTCGCAGTTGGAGGGGATTTATGATTGTCAAATAAGTACTGTGGAAGATTTGTTAACCTATACTGGAAGAACTTTGGAAAAAGTAAATCCTAAACTATATTTGCGATTGACCATGCTTTTTCTTATGATGGGAAAATCCAATGGAAATGGTTTGGCAGGAATGGGAATGTCATGGGAGATTGCACAGAATCGTTTGAAAATCCTCAAATTTAGCAGTAAAATAAATGAGTCGGTTATTTGTTTATTAAAAAACAATGACATTCCAATAAGGGCAAATAAAATAAGCATTAAAAAATGTCTTAATCAAATGTCAAAAGAAGGGTTTAAGGATTTAATTCAAATAAAAAAAGTAGCTGAAATAACCAAAGAAAACGTTAATTGGGAAAGGGTTAGGGAATTAGAGGCCACTCTTTTGTTATTTGAAGAGATTGTGGCAGGAGATGAATGTTTTTCTAGGAATCAATTAAAAATTAATGGGAGAGATCTCATTAATCTCAACCTTACGAATGGTTTAGAAATAAAAAGAATACTAGAAATACTTTTGAAAGGGGTTGTTGAAGAAGCAATCCCGAATGAAAAAAGAGAGCTAGTTGAAAAAGCAAAGGAGCTAATAAAAAATGCTAATTGATAGCCATGCGCATCTGGATGATGAAAAATTTGACATCGATCGTGAAGCGGTTTTAAAGCGAGCAAAAGAGAATGGTGTGGAGTTTATTATTAATCCAGCCTCTGATGAAGGCTCAAGTCGACGGGGGATAGCATTAAGCAAAAAATATCCCATGATTTATACTACCGTGGGCATTCATCCCCATGACGCAAAAGATTATGTATCCGAAAAGCATGGGGAGTTATTAAGAGAATGGGGAAGAATTGAGAAGGTTAGAGCCATTGGAGAAATTGGCTTGGATTACCATTACGATTTTTCCCCAAGGGAAGTTCAGAAAGTGGTTTTTGTTGAGCAAATGAACATTGCAAAGGAAGTGGGACTTCCTATTGTGATTCATAATCGAGAATCCATGGAGGATATGCAACGGATTTTAAAAGAGCATTTTGATCCAGCATATGGTGGTGTGATGCATAGCTATAGTGGGTCAGTTGAAATGGCAAAAGTATTTTTAGATATGGGATTGTATTTGTCAATTTCAGGAACCCTTACCTTTAAGAATGCGAGAAAACTCCCAGAAGTGGTAAAAATAGTTCCTTTAGATCGGTTGTTAGTTGAGACGGACAGCCCATATCTTACACCAATCCCCCATCGTGGGAAACGAAATGAACCAAGTTATGTTTCTTTTGTAGCAAAAGAAATTGCTAGAATTCGCGGGATGACCCCAGAAGAAGTAGGGGAAATAACCAGTGAGAATGCGAAAAATTTTTTCAAAATAAAGTAAAAAATGCCATGATAAACTTTTGTTTATCATGGCATTTTCTTATTTTTTTAATAGGCGCATTCCGATTCCTCGATAATCGAAGGGATTTCGTATTTCACGGCTAAAAGGAACAGATACAATATCTAACTCAACGTGGAAATCTATTGCTGAATATTCTGAAATCAAGGTGTTGAAATCTTCAATAATCCCTTGATTAATCATCAATTGATTTTTCATGGAAGTGTTTTCCATAAGAATACTAAAGACATTGCCTTCTAAAATATAAATGAGATGTGTATTAAAACAATGTTTTTTAATGATATTTAATGTTTTATACAAAATCTCATCCCATAAACGAGGCCCTGTCATAGACTTAAGGGTTTCTAAATGGGAGATGCAAATCATTTCTAAAACAAGAATGGTTTCACCTTTATTCCCACGTTCCATGGCATATTTTAAATCTTTATAATAGGCTTTTTCTATGGTTAAGCCAGGGGATTCTTCCAATTGCTCTAATGAGGCTAATTCACTTTCAAGTGCTCTTTTTCGAGAGAAAATTTCTCGAAATTTCTGAACTAACAGAGCTGAACTCCATAAAAGAAGGGGAATAACAATGATCCACCCTATTTGGTAGGGTTCAAAGGGTAAGCCGATATAAAAAATTGAAATGAGGCTTAAAGAAATATAGCTACAGAGTAGCAGTGTCATTAAAAATAAACTGGCGCTTAATGGCATTGCAATGGTAAAGATTAAGCAGGTAAAGAGAATGAACAAAACACTATAATCCACGAAGGTAAAATCTGGGGAAGATAATGTTAAAAATCCTCCTAGGGTAATGATCCCAAGGATAAAGAAAACCAGTGGAATAATAAGATCTCTAATTTTCAAATCTGGATTTTTACGGTGGGGTTCAGGTGCCTCGTAGGCCTGAGATTCTCTTTTATTTATAGAAGCCTCTGCATTATAATCATGTGGGATGGTGGGTGGCTTTTCAGGAGCTGCCTGTTTTTTTATGGGAGGAGTTGGAACCTCGGGCTTGTTTTTAATGACGTTCTCTTCAAAGATGGGTTCTTCACTGGGTTCCTCAAAAAAGGCAGAATATTTAGCCTCTTTGTTGTCTTCCTGAACTTTTTCTTGAGGGGATTCCTCGGTTAAGTCAGGGGCAATAGAAAGAGGTGGTAAGTCTTCTTCAACTTCAAGGGGAGGGAGAATGTCATGGGATTCGACATCAATAGTGATCTCCTGGGGGATAACAACGTCTTCTTCAGGGGCTAACAAAACCTCTTTTGGGGCTGAAATCTCAGTCTTTTCTGGTGATCTCCCTAAAATTTTTGATAGAGTAGGAAGCTCATCATCATCATCAAAGGTAGATAAGTCAGCGAAAATGGGGCTTGTATCACTGGCATTATCGAATGGGTCTCCCTTAAAAGCTAATTTGTTGACAGTGCTTGGTGGTTTGGAATTTAAAATTGCCTGATCTAAAGCATCGTCATCCGAAATGTCAATCCCAGAAAGATAATGATCTTCAGGGAGGGATATCTCTTGAATATTGGCCTCAAAAAGATCGGGGTTGAGTTCACGAGAAATAATATCATTCTCAGAAAGAGAGGCGAGTTTTTCGTCAATACGCTTTTCGTACTCAAGAATCGTCTCATCTAAACCTTGCTTCTTTTCAAGAATAATATCCACTTTATTTTTTGGATTTTTATTATTATTCATTTTATATCCATCGCTTTCGCTTGTAACGTTATTTATAGTTTTGATATCTTGACTTTTTTATAAGAATAGTGGATGATAAAGAAGTATTTTCTTAAAAAATCAAAAAGAACAGAAAACTCCTTCTAACTATACATTATAGCAAAGAATCGCAATACATCAAGGAAAAACTTTGAAAAAATAAGGTGAAACACAGATTATTTTGAGAATTGGAAGAAATGATCCTTTGGGTGAAGAATAGAAAAACAAAGGGTTTTTATAAAGTGGGAAATGGATAAAGAAAGTTGCATTGATTAACCTGTTAATATGTGGATAAATCAGAGGTAATTAATCAACAACGGAACAAAAGTTTGCAGAATAAAAAAATCGAGTTATAAAAGGGTTTGACCGTAAAAAAAGAAAATCAAATTGGTGTTATCCACTGATTGTGGATTAATTTTATGTATATGTTGATAAAAAAAGGATAAATTCCCATAAATGGGATAAAATAAGGAAAAAACGAGGGGGAATTGTGGATAACTTTCTAAAGGCTGGGGAAAGAATTGAAGATCTTGGATTAAAGGGACTGAGAATTATCCAAAATCCAGATTTTTTTTGTTTTGGTATGGATGCTGTTTTGCTGTCTTGGTTTGTTGCTGAACATACGAAAGGATTTATAAATATTATAGATTTAGGAACGGGAACAGGTATCATTCCACTATTGCTTTATGGAAAAACGAAAACCAAAAAAATAAGGGCTCTAGAAATACAAGAACCCTTAGTGGAAATGGCGAAACGGAGTATGGCATTAAATGGTTTAGAAGAGAGCATCGAAGTTATTCATGGGGACATAAGAAACCCGCCAGAGGAGATTGAGCCAAATTCTTACGATGTGGTTGTCTCCAATCCCCCTTATACAAAAGACGGGGCTGGATTGAAGAATCAGATGTCCACAAAAAACATTTCGAGGCATGAGGTTTTGTGCCAACTTGAGGATATCCTAATTTTTAGTAAACGGATGTTAAAAGATCGAGGACGTCTCTTTTTAGTACATCGTCCAGAACGCCTTGGGGATATTCTAACGTTGCTCCGCCAATATAAAATTGAAGCGAAAACAATTCAATTGGTTCATCCTAATAAGGAGAAAGAAGCAAATCTTGTTTTAGTTGAAGGGCGAAAGGGTGGGAATTCTGGGCTAAAAATAAAAGCCCCTCTCATTGTTTATAATGAAGAGGGGAATTATACTGGGGAAATTTATAAAATTTATAATATGAAAAATCTAGAAAATCTGGAAAAGAAATAAAGGTCTAACTTTTAATTTTAAGAAGTCGAATATCATCTCCGAAAAAAGGAAAAACTTTAAAGTTCCCTCTAATTCGAGAGGAAAGACGTTCATCATAAAGGTCTTTGATTCTGGGAATGGTTAAGTTTGTGGAAATGATCATTTTTTTTCCAGCAATCAATCGAGAGTCAATAACTTCATATAACTGTTTTTGGCTGTATTCGGTAGAATGTTCAGCCCCAAGATCATCAATGATTAGTAAGTCACAGAGTAATAAAGGCTCAAAGGCTTCAGTGTTGGTTTTGCCATCTCTAAAAATTTGATCTTGAATGGTTGAAATTAAGTGGGCGGCAGTAATATAGATAATGCTGTAGCCTTTTTTTGACAGAGCATTGGAAATACAGTTGGACATAAACGTTTTTCCGGTACCAGGGTTTCCTGTAAACAAAAGATGGTCAGGAATACTTTCGTATCGGTCACAATAAACTTCCATGGCGTTCTTAATTTTTAAGGCATTTGCCCTTGGATTACGAGTTCCTTCGCTTAAAGGCGTGTCAGAATAGCAATGGGGGTTGAAGGTGTCAAAGGTCTCTTTTAGAGCCTGTTTTTTCAGGTCATAATTAGAAAAATTGATTTCTGTAAAACACTGTGATAAGCAGTTGCAAGGAGCGCCGTTTATAATGCCTGAGTCTTTGCAATGAAGGCAATAATAAGATTTTTCAAGGAGAGGTTCATACCCTTTTGCGAGAGCTAGTTTGTGTTTGGCAAGGGCGAGCATCTCATCCTTAAGAGTTTTAATTTCCGCTTCATCTTTTTTGAGCGTGGCTCGGGTCAAGGCAATACCGACTAAATTAATTTCTCGATCAACCGTATCCAATTCAGGAATTTTAGCGTATAGTTTTTCTTTTGCGATTCTTTTTTTTAATTGAAAAGCGGTTTGTTTCTCAAGAAGCAGTTTATAAGCTTCGCGATTATTTTGCATCCGATTCCTCCAAATCATCCCAAGGATTTTCTGCGTATTGTTCTTCTAGGTCTAAATAAGCCTGATGGCGTCTTTCATCGATTGGCTCGGGCTCAGGGGTGTGTTTTCCTTTGTTTATAATTTTAGGTTGGTCATTTTTAATGTCTTCCAAAGTCTTAAAGCCTTGGGCATGCCAATTTTTAAGGATGCCGTCAATATATTTCATGTTTGGCTTATTTGAACGAGATAAGGCTTGAAAAATAACCTCCATTGAGAATCCATAATCATTAAACCACACATCCATCAGTTCCCGTTCAGAAACCATGGGGTTTCTTTGGATTCCCAAATATTTTAAAATTTGGTAGTAACGTTGGGTGTCAGCAGTTGATTTTTTAATATAGGCTTCGGCTTGTGTGTGGTCCCGAACCCCAGATTCATAAAAACCCTTTGCAACGGTTTCTAAATAGCCTGTTACCTGGGAAGGGGTAAAGGTTCGGTCTTTTTTGTTAATCATGTTTAGTGAATATTCTACAATAAGAATCACTGCCTCTGGGGTGAAGTCATAGTCTTCGAGCCACCGTTTAAAAAGAAGGGTCTCTTTTTTTGAAACCATTCGACTTTCGTACATATCTTGAATGGTATTGTACATCCGCTGAATTCGATCTTCCATTAAATTCGAAGAGAGTTTGTGTTTTGGTGGAGGCAATGGAACTTTGTTTTCCGAATTTTTGTAAAGGATTGTTCCGGTGATATTATAAAAGCGGATACAAGCATCTCGGGTTCCTGTATGTTCTAAAGAGATAATGCCTTCTTTGGACCAATAGTCCCAAGCTTTTTTGACATCGGTCTCTAAAAGATTTAGGTCTTTTGCAATATCCTCATTATTTATCGGTAATAGTTCTTGATTGTAACAACGTTTTAGGCCATAAAGGTAGACTTTAACATAATCTCCTCTTGCAATGGGCATGTAATGGTTAATAAATATATTTTCAAGGGGAGTGACACCAAGGTCGTCATGTCCCAAGATTAATTCGAAACGATTCATTTTTCACCTCATTTGTATAGATACTTAAGATTATTATAGCACAGGAATACTAAATTTGTTATTTTCATTCCTGTTGATTCTCATAAAATATATAGATTATTGGAATTCTAATTAATGAACCCTTGATATTATCTTAACATGTGATATAATTGTCAATTGGATATTGCATATTTGTATGTATTGAAAGGAAAACTTTATGGAAGCTTTTATTATAGAAGGGGGTCACCCTCTCAGGGGCGAAGTGGCCATCTCTGGTGCAAAAAACGCAGTGCTTGGAATTATTCCAGCAGCGGTTCTTTGTGCATGCTCAAGTAAAATTGATAATGTTCCAGACATTAAAGATGTTAACAAAATGGTTGATATTCTTGAGAAACTTGGGGCAGAAATTTACAGAGAAAAAGATACGTTAATTATTGATACAGAAAAACCGATTTCTTATGATGTATCGGATTATGAAGAAGAAACAGGTCAAATGCGGGCCTCCTATTATTTGTTAGGAGCGTTGCTAGGCCGGTATAAGAAAGCCATTGTTCCACTACCAGGAGGATGTAATATCGGAGATCGTCCAATCGATCAACATATAAAAGGTTTTGAAGCCATGGGCGCAACAGTAACGATTGAACACGGGCAAGTAAAACTTGACGCCCCTAATTTAAAAGGTGCGCATATCTTTTTTGATGTTGTGAGTGTGGGTGCTACGATTAATATTATGTTGGCAGCTGTACGTGCAGAAGGAACCACCATCATAGAAAATGCAGCTAAAGAGCCTCATATTGTTGATGTTGCAAACTTTTTAAACCTTATGGGAGCAAACATAAAAGGTGCAGGAACAGACGTGATCAAAGTTCGTGGTGTTGAAGAAATGCATGGGTGTGAGTATTCAGTTATCCCAGATCAGATTACAACAGGAACCTATATGATGGCAGCTGCAGCAACAAAAGGAAATGTACTTATTAAAAACGTTATTCCCAAACATATGGAGGCTATTACAGCAAAACTTTTAGAAATGGGCGTCGATGTTCATGAGGAAGAAAATGGAATACGCGTTATTGGAAAACGACCACTGAAAGCTATTAATGTAAAAACCATGCCTTATCCAGGATTTCCAACGGATTTGCAACAACCCATGGCAGTTTTGATGACCATTGCAAATGGGACCAGTACCATAACGGAAAGTATTTTTGAAAGTCGTTTTAAATATGTAGATGAACTTAGAAGAATGGGGGCTGTTGTGACCATTAATGGTAGGACCGCCAGTATTACAGGAGTGAAAAGATTATCGGGTACAAAAATTAAAACCACAGATTTAAGAGCAGGGGCCGCAATGGTTCTTGCAGGTCTTATTGCGGATGGGGAAACAAAAATTACAGATATTCTTCATATTGACAGAGGTTATGAGAATCTCCAGTCAAATCTTCAAGGCGTTGGAGCCATTATTCGTCGTGTTTCTGAATAGTTTTAAGGTTATAAAGAAGGTTGATATGATTCCCCTTAAGTAGACAAGGTAAATAACCAAAATCTACTTAAGGGGGATTTTTTATGTCAAGGAAATATTCATATGATGAAAAATTGGATATTGTGGAAGGATATCTCAACGGAGATTTTTCATTGGCAGC
>JBOFGH010000034.1:0-10856 GCA_051649025.1 Eubacteriaceae bacterium | reverse complement strand
AGAATTAATGGGGTCGGAAGTGGTTGTTCGCTGTTTAGAGGAACAAGGCATTACCCATGTTTTTTCTTTTCCAGGTGGCGTCGTAATTCCATTATTTGATGCATTTTATCGCTTAGATCATAACATTAAAGAGATCGGTCCGTGTCACGAGCAAAATGGTGTGCATGCAGCAGATGGTTTTGCAAGAACCAGTGGAACGGTGGGTGTCGCCATTACAACATCAGGGCCTGGAGCAACCAATGCAATCACTGGAATTGCGAATGCCTATTTAGACTCGGTTCCAATGGTTGTGATCACTGGGCAAGTGGCAACCCCTCTTTTAGGAAGAGATTCTTTTCAAGAAGTGGACATTACCAGTGTTACAATGCAGATTACAAAGCATAATTATTTAGTTACGGATGTGACCACCTTGCCAGATATTATTCGGGAAGCATTTGTGTTAGCTCAATCGGGACGTCCTGGTCCAGTGGTTATTGATATTCCCAAAGACATCTTTTTAGCAAAGACAGAATATGAGTGGAAAGCGTGTCATCAAATTGAGATTGAACATCCTGTAATTAACAAAGAGAAAATTGAAGAAGCAATTGAGGCCATAAATGAGGCTAAAAATCCAGTGATTTATGCTGGCGGCGGTGTGTTAAAATCAAAGGCACACAAAGAGCTGCTTGCCTTTGCAGAAAAAGCTGGAATACCCGTTGCAAATTCTTTGATGGGGCTGGGTGGAATTCCAAGAGATCATAAACTTTCATTAGGAATGGTTGGAATGCATGGGTTCCAAGAAACAAATTTAGCTGTGATTAATGCTGATTTGGTCATTGGTATTGGAGCAAGATTTAGTGATCGGGTTATTGGCAACGGGGTTGAATTTGCTCGTAATAAGAAGATCATCCACATTGATGTCGACCCCACTGAATTTTCAAAGAATATCCCAGTAGAAATTCAGATACTCGGTAATATTAAGGATGTCTTACCACTGTTGACAGTGGGTATTAAAGAAAAAACTTATCCAGAATGGAACGAAAAAATTGAAGGTTGGAAAGTTCCCGATGGAGATAAAGATATTTATAATCCTAAAAATTTACTTAATAAAATTAATGCAGCTTACCCAGAAGCCTTTGTTGTCACCGAAGTGGGTCAACATCAAATGTGGGTTGGACAGTTTTGGAATGTAAAACGTCCTGCTCAATTTGTTACCTCTGGAGGGTTAGGAACCATGGGTTATGGATTAGGTGCTGCCATGGGTGTAAAATTAGCAAACCCAGAGGCCGATGTGTTATTAATTGCTGGAGATGGTAGTTTTAGAATGAACTGTCAAGAGTTGATTACGGTGCGAAAATATAACATCCCATTAAAAATATTTTTATTTGATAACGAAACGTTGGGAATGGTACGTCAGTGGCAAAAATTGTTTAGTGAAAAACGTTATGCACAAACAGATGTGGTACAATGTACAGATTATCTCAAACTTGCTGCAGCAAGTGGAATTCCAGGATATTCTGTGACGACGATGGCAGAAATGACCGAAGTTTTAGAAAAAATAAATGATGAAAAAGGTCCTCTTTTAGTTCACGTTAAAATTTCGAATGAAGAAGGCGTTTATCCTATTGTGCCAGCAGGTTGCGCTATTGATGAAATTTATTACGAATAATTCTAATTAAAATAAAGCCTCTCATTTGAATTTTTTGAATGAGAGGTTTTTGTTTGATTAATTTTCTTTACAAGGGTATAATGATTAAAAAAATGATCGAGAGGTTATTCAGTGAATAAAGTAAAGAAGTTTCTTTTTCTGACTCTATCCGTTGCGTTAATGGGAGGGGTTATTGGTGGGATTACCTGGCTACTCTTATTTGCAATGAATTTGGGAATCGATGCACTATGGTATCTTATTCCACAATATATTGGAATTCCTTTTTATCCAGTCATCGTTTGTGTGATTGGTGGATTGTTCATTGGTTTATTTGAAATGAAGTTTGGAAAATACCCAGAGGAATTGAACCAAATTATGGGAGAAATAAAAGAAGGAAAAAAACTCCCTTACAATAATTTGCATATCATTGGAATTGCTGCACTTTTGCCACTGATTTTTGGGGGCTGCTTAGGACCAGAAGCAGGATTGACAGGTGTGATTGTCGGGTTATGTTTTTGGTTTTCCGATCGCTTTAAATTTCTTTTTGGAGAAATAAACGAAATAGCAGAGATCGGGATGTCAGCGGCAATGAGTGTTATTTTTGGATCTCCTTTATTCGGCTTTGTAAATCAGGTGGAAGACGAAAGAACGGGAACGAAAATCCCTAAAAATGCAAAAATTTTAATGTACTTTATTGCGATTCTAAGTGGGTTTGGAGCTTTTTTAGCCCTAGAATCAATTTTTGGTGGAATGGCAGGTTTAGGTCATTTCCCAAGTATTGAAAATGTTGGGTTCTCTGAATGGATTGCTGCGGTTCCTTTAGCATTAATTGGCGCTTTAGGGGGGATATTATATTTTATCTTCAAACGTTTTGTCAAAATCGCTGCTTATCCTTTACGAAAGAAACTTGTCTTAAGAGCCATGATTTGTGGTTTGATTCTTGGGCTAATTGGCATTGTTTTACCCTTTACTATGTTTTCAGGGGAACACCAGATGACCGAAATTATGAATGTTTGGCAAGACATGGGCTTTTTCTTATTATTGATCACTGGAATTATGAAGTTGTTCATTGGAAATGTCTGTATAGAAATGGGATGGCGAGGTGGAAATATTTTTCCAGTCATTTTTGCTGGGGTGTCATTGGGCTATGCATTTGCAACATTTATTCCAATTGATCCTGTTTTTTGTGTGGCAGTGGTCACCGCTGCTCTTGCGAGTGCAATTATGAGGAAACCATTAGCCGTTATTTTATTACTTCTAATCTGTTTTCCAATTAATGGCATTATCCCAATGTCCATTGGAGCTGTTATTGGTGGTGCCATTCCTATTCCTAAATTTCTGGGGAAAGTATTACCAGAATAATGGAAGATAATTAACAAACAAAAACTATTTTTGAAATATAAAAAATGTTATGATGATTAGGAAAACAAGGAATCAAAAATATTTATAAATATCGAAAAATAGATTGGAGAGCGTATGAAAACTAAAAAAATTGGAATCTTAACAGGTGGTGGAGATGCACCCGGTTTAAATGCAGTGATCTTTGCACTCACAAGGGCAGCCATTCTAAAGTACGATTATGAAGTAATTGGTTATACAGAAGGTTACAAAGGATTGTACCGGAATGAGTATGTGAATTTGGATTTGAAAAGAATTTCAGGAATTTTACATCGAGGCGGCACCATTTTATACAGCTCAAACCGTGATAATTTATTTGATTATGAAGTCAAAGAAAATGGAGTGACAGTTAAGAAAGATGTTTCAGATGTTGCCATTGAAAATATGAAAAAAGAGGGAGTTGAAGCTCTTGTTGTTTTAGGTGGGGATGGAACATTAACAAGTGCGAGAGATTTTTATCGTAAAGGAGTTAATGTTATTGGGGTTCCTAAGACCATTGATAATGATTTAAATGCGACGGAAGTAACCTTTGGATTTAATACGGCAGTGGATATAGTAACTGAGTGCTTAGGTAGAATTCATACCACAGCGGAATCTCATCGACGGGTTTTTGTGGTTGAAGTCATGGGAAGAAATGCGGGTTGGATTGCATTAACTGCAGGCATTGGTGGTTCTGCAGACGTTATATTAATTCCAGAAATACCTTATACAATTGAAAATGTGGTTAAAAAAATAAAAGAGCGAGATGCGCTTGGAAAACGCTTTACCATTGTGGTCGTTTGTGAAGGCGCCATCGAAAAAGGTGGGGAAGCCGTGGTTGGAAAAATTGTTGAAGGAAGTCCGGATCCCATTCGTCTTGGAGGTGTTGGGGCAAAGATTGCTAGTCAACTGGAAGCCGCAGGAATTGAAAATGAAGTTCGGTGGTTAGCATTGGGACATATTCAACGTGGAGGAGAGCCATCACCCTATGATCGTGTTCTTTCTGTAAGATATGGGGTTGCGGCAGCGGATATGGTTGCGGCACAAAAATTTGGAAATATGCCATGTATTAAAGATGGACTTATGAGTCAGGTGTCTCTTGAAGAAGCTGTCGGAAAAAGCAAATTGGTTTCTCCAGCAGGAGAATTCGTTAACATTGCACGAAGCTTAGGGATTTCGTTTGCAGATAAATAAAATCTAAAAAACAATAGGAATTTAGATTTAAAGACCCAATAAAGAAATTCTGAGGATAAACCTCGGGTTGAATTTCTTTATTGGGTCTTTTTTAGTAATATTTACTTTAAAGGAAGTCTTGGTTAAGAGCCTTATTTTTAAGTATTAAAATACCCGTAAAAGCCATGATTAGCCCTGTAATGATTAAGAGAATTTCAATCTGAAAAATGTCAGCAATTGGGCCGAAAAAAATCATTCCTAGGGGAAAAGCGGTGGTGCTTATCAGAACCATAATACTAAAAACACGTCCCTGCATGTTGGTATCCACCTGTTCTTGAAGAAGAACATTTGACGGAGCAGAAAGAAAGGCAATCATTAAGCCAGATAAAAAAATGAATCCAATGTATAGCCAGAAATTATTGACAATTCCAAGGGTTGCGACAGATAGGCCAAAAAGAAAGCAACCTAAGGCAATGGTTCTTATCCGACGTTTAAAACCTCCCCAAATAGCAATAAAAAGCCCGCCAAGCATGGTTCCACCACTAAAAGCGATTTCATTATAAGTAAGGCGCCACACTTCGTTTCCATACTCTCTTGCAATGAGAAGCGGGGTTAAAAAGGCGACTGGGGTAATAAGAAACATAACAATCCCATAAAAAATGAAAAGTGTATAAATAAATTGGTGGTTTTTAATATAGGATAAACCTTCCTTTAGATCCTCAATGGCCTTTGTTGTAGGAACTGCCATTGCTTTATCATGAATAGGAATTGAAATAAAACATAGAATGGAAACCCCAATAATAGCGGTGACAACGTCGATAATGAAGGTGTATTCGAGGGTGGTTGCCGTTAGAATTCCACCACTAACTGCAGGGGCAACAATAAAAATAAGGGATTGGAGACTTCCGTTAATGCCATTAACTTTCATTAATTTATCTTCTGGAACAATTTGAGGAATTAGGGCATTAACCGCTGGTGTTTGGATTCCTGTTCCAACAGAACGAATTGCGGAGGCAAGAAAAAGAAGCCACAATTCTTGAAACCCCATAAAAAAGAAAAGGGCTAAGAACAAGGTGGTGATGGCAATTAAAAGATCCGAAATAATAATGAGCCTTTTTCGATGATAGCGGTCTGCCCATACTCCAGCATAAATGGAAATAACAATCTGGGGTAAAAAAGTACAAAGTGTGGAAATGGTCATAATAAGTCCAGATCCAGTGGTGAGGGTAATATGCCAAATAATAGCATAAGCAACCACTGAGGAACCAAAGAGTGAAATTGTTTGACTGGTAAGAAAGAGTGTAATCCGTCGAATCCAGGGATCATTTGATGTGCTTTTATTATGTAAAGTATGATTCATTGTTAGTATATCCGTCCATTCAGAAATTTAATAGCAGTGTATCATAGATTTAAATGGAGTAAAAGGTGTTAAATCGATTTAAACCAATAAAAAAACTGGCATCCATAAGTATCTTTTGGATGACCAGTTTTAAAAGTTGGTATTGAACAATTTAATATTAAGGTTTTAGAAGGTTATTATTTGGAAACATTAATTTCGGTCCAAGCCTTGTTATAAAGCTCTAAAATATTATTTGGAAGATCTTCAAAGATTTCACACCGTAAAACGTCCTCATTTTTAATGTTAAATCCAGGGTTCTTTTGCCAAGCTTCTCCCATCAGGGCGATTGCGTTTGGATTAGGAGCTGAGAAACCAACGTATTCCATATTTTTAGCTGCATTTTCAGGCTCAAGCATGAAGTTAATAAAAGTGGTAGCTAATGCGGGATTTTTTGCATTTTTAGGAATGACAAAATTATCATAGTAAACATTCGATCCTTCTTTAGGGATTGAGAAATTAAGTTTACTGTTTTCATCGATGATAATAGCCGCATCACCAGAATAAACCAAAGCCATACCAGCACCTTCGGTAGCCATAAGGTTTTTTACATTATCTGTTACATAAGCCATAACTAAAGGTTTTTGAGCAATTAAAGCATCTCTTGCAGCATTGATTTCTGTCTCGGAGGTCGCGTTCATAGAAAAACCAAGACGTTTTAGAGAAGCGCCCATACTATCACGAACACTATCGTACATTAGAATTTTCGAAGCATATTTTTCATTCCATAGAATGTTCCATGTATCCGTGGAATCGGTGACGATTTCAGGATTATACAAAATTCCAAGAACTCCCCAAAAATAAGGGATCGAATACTTGTTATCTGGATCAAAAGGTAAGTTTAATGCTGTGGGATCAATATTTGATAAATTTGGCAATTGGGCTTTATCAATACTCTGGAGGGCATCTTCACTAATTAGCCGTTGGATCATGTAGTCCGAAGGAACGAGAATATCGTAGGTATCTGTAGAATTCTTTACTTTGACATACATGTCTTCATTGGAGGTAAAGGTATCATACTTAACCCGACAATTGTTTTCTTTTTCAAACTGAGAGATAAGTTCAGGATCTAGGTAATCTCCCCAATTGTAGATGCTAATCTCTTGTCGGTCATCTTTTCCACACCCTACAAATAGTAGGGAAACACACACAAACAATATCACGATTATTTTTTTCATTTTTTCTCCTTTTTAAAGCAAACTAATGGATTTTTCTTATTCTTTAGCCAATGGGTTAAATGGGTTTGTTTTGTTTATTCGTTCGGATATTAAGAATTATTAATAAGATCATAATTACACCAAACATAAGGGTTGAAAGGGCATTGATTTTTGGGTTGATTCCTGCCTTTGCCATTGAATAAATGGAAATTGATAAATTGGAAACTGAATTACCTGTTGTAAAAAAACTAATAACAAAGTCATCAATGGACAAAGTAAATGCGATGAGTGCACCTGAGGTAATCCCAGGTAAAATTTCTGGAAATAAGACTTTCCAAAACGCTTCTTTAGGGGTTGCTCCTAAATCTAGAGCTGCCTCAAAGAGATTTTCGGGAAGGCGGTTAAATCGAGGGAGAACAGATAAAATAACATAGGGAATACAGAAGGTAATATGGGCAATGAGCATGGTGACGAGTCCCATTTTAGCGCCAATAAAAATAAAAAGACACATCAGTGTGATTCCCATGACAATATCTGGGACAAGGACAGGAATATTATTCATGAATAAATAGGGTTTTCGCAGTTTTCTTTTCATGTTGTAAAGCCCAATAGCAGACAGCGTACCAATGATTGTTGAAACGACCGTTGCTGTAATGGCAACAAAAATGGTATTGTAAAGGGCTTCTAAAATATAACGATCTTTTAACAGCATTTCATACCATTTGAAAGTAAACCCTGACCATCCTCCCATAATTTTAGAATCATTAAAAGAATAAATAATTAACACAATAATGGGGGCATATAAAAATAAGAGAACGAGGAAGAACATGGTATTTTTAAAAAAGTTTTTCAAAATAATGTGCCTCCTGTATCAATCTCTTTTCCAGTCACAATCCGAGCGATTCCAAGAATAAGAAAAATGAGAACCATTAAAACCATGGAGATCGCAGAACCAAAGTTCCAATTATTAAGAGTTAAGAATTGTTGCTCAATTAAATTTCCAACGAGCATGTATTTTCCACCACCGAGGAGGTTTGAAATAACAAAGGTACTCACTGCAGGCATAAAAACCATGATTGCGCCAGATATAATTCCCGGTAAACACAGTGGAATTTTTACTTTTGAAAAAAGCTGGAAACGATTGGCTCCTAAATCCGTTGCGGCTCTTAATAAATCGGGATCAATTTTTTTCATTGCTGTATAAATAGGTAACAGCATATAAGGGAAAAAGTTATAAACCATGCCTAAAATCACTGCGGATTGGGTATAAAGCAAAGGGACATCAGAAAACCCTAAAAAGCTTAAAAAATTAGAAACAAGTCCATTATTACTTAACAAAACCATCCAAGCGTAGGTTCGCAAAAGAAAATTAACCCACATGGGCAAAATCATTAACAGCAGCATTGTACCTTGTCGATGGTTAGGCAAGGTGATAATAAAGCTTGCAAGTGGATAGGCAATAAAAAATGAGATCATGGTTGATATAATAGCATACAAAAATGAACGATATAAAAGTTCGAGATAAGCTGGATTTAAAAAATTTCCATAGTTTTCTAAGGTGAACGTATGGATGCCCACTTTAAAATCAGGGTTTGATAAAAAACTAAACCAAATGACGACAAGCAATGGAACAAGGATAAAAATAAGCATCCAAATTCCATAGGGGTAAGCTAGGTATTCCTTAAAAGCCTTCATGGTCGATTTCCTTTTTCATAATATGAATATTATTGGGATCAACCCAAATACTCACAATATCCCCAGGATGCCGTTCTTTAGTGGTATGAATAAGCCAGCGGGTTGTCCCACAGGTCATCACCATTTCATAATGCATTCCTAAAAAAGTAACGGTTTCAATTCTACCATCTAAAAGGCCATCACCAGGTTTTAAAATTTCAATATCCTCGGGACGAATAACCGTTAGGACGTCTTCTTTTTCTTTAAACCCTTTATCGACACACTGAAATTCTACCCCTTGAATTTTAACAAGACAATCCTTGAGCATAATGGATTCAACAATGTTACTTTCCCCGATAAAATCAGCGGCAAAAGCATTTCGAGGCTCGTTGTAAATATCGACGGGAGTTCCAATTTGTTGTATCCGACCTTGATTCATAATAATGATGGTATCAGACATTGTCATGGCTTCTTCCTGGTCATGGGTAACATAAATAAAGGTGATCCCAGTTTTCTTTTGCAAGTTTTTTAATTCAATTTGCATGTTTTTTCGAAGTTTTAAATCCAAAGCACCTAAAGGTTCATCCAGCAACAAGACTTTTGGGGAATTGACTAAAGCTCTTGCAATGGCAACCCGTTGTTGCTCCCCGCCGCTTAAAGAATTAACATCTCGATGATCTTGCCCTTTAAGATTAACCATACGAAGAGCATCTTGAACAAGAACCTCAATTTCAGTTTTTGGTTTTTTTTGGATTTTCAAACCAAAAGCAACATTATCAAAAACATTTAAATGAGGGAAGAGAGCATATTTTTGGAAAACCGTGTTGATGGGACGTTTATTAGGGGGGGTGTTAACGATTGATTTCCCCTCAAAAAGAATTTCTCCAGAATCAGGGGTTTCAAAACCTCCTATCATACGGAGTAAAGTTGTTTTTCCGCAACCACTTGGACCTAAAATCGTAAGGAATTCATTTGGTTTTATAAAAAAATTAATCTTATCGATAATTTTTTTTTCACCATAATTTTTCACTAAATCTTTTATCTCGATGATATTTTTTCCATCTTTGTTTTTCAACTCATAAATCCTCCATAAAATTTCAAAAACAAACTTCAATCACAACCTACAGACTTCTTCATAAAACGAAAATTAAGCAAAAAAATCCCCAGGTCTCACCCAGGGTTTTCAGCGCGTATGCACCTAAATGTGCTATTATTTTAACACGTCTTCTCTAAATATGCAATTTAAAAACGCATTCTCAATGTTAAAATTTTTGTGATAATTCCATCGGATTTAAAGTATTAATTGAGATGAAATCACGAATTAAGGAATTGTCAGATTCAACCAGTGCTTTAGGACTGCCAGAGTATAAAGCCCTTCCTGAATCAAGGAAGGTTATGGTATCGCAAAGGCGAAAAGCTTGGCTAAGGTTATGGGTAATTAGCATAATGGTTAGGGCGTTTTCTTGGTTGCGTTTTAGCAGAGCAGATTCCATAAGACGGATGCTTCTAGGGTCAATATTCGCGGTGGGTTCGTCTAGAAAAATGACTTTTGGTGAAAAGGATAAAGCACGGGCAAGGGCTGTTTTTTGGGATTCGCCCCCAGAAAGCTTTTTCGCATTTTGAAGTTGAACCTCTTGTAGTTCAAATTCTTCAAGAAGGTTAGAAACAATCTGTCCGATTTTTTCTTTTGAATGCTTTCGTATGGATAGAGGATAAGCAATGTTATCAAAAACAGATCGGGAAAAAAGGACAGGCTGGTGGGTTGAATAAGTAAGGTTTTTTGAGATCTCTTTTGTTATGAGTTGGTCATTATAAGTGACTTTACCTGTTGTTGAAGGAATGAGCCCAGCCATTATTTTCATTAAGGTTGATTTCCCAGATCCGTTTGGCCCTAGAATTCCGTGGATTTTTCCAGCAGGAAAAGATAAAAATTCATTGGGGTGATTTAAATTTAATACTATTTTTTTTCCATAGATTTTTGTGAGATTTTCAGTTTTGATATTCATTAATCTCTCCAATCACATATTTATAGAGAATCGAATTTGTAATAAAAGAAATAGTTAGTAGAATAATCCCCATTGCAATTGAAACGCTGTATTCGCCCATATTATTATTCATTGCAATAAAAGTAGTCATCACACGGGTAAAACCACGGATATTTCCGCCGACAATCATCACTGCACCCACCTCGGAAATTGCGCGACCAAAGCCAGTGACCAGTGCGATCATGATGGTTCCCTTAAGTTCACGGGTAAGAAGAAAAAGGATATCTTTTCTTCCACAGCCAAGTGTTTTTCCAGTAATTACAATCTGAGAACCATTGGTGGTTGCATGATTAAAAACAATCCCCATAATGACAGGGGTCACTAAAATAGTTTGTGCAATCATCATTGCAGTGGGGGTATACATAAGACGATAGGCTCCAAAGGGGCCAGAACGTGCAAGAAATAGT
>JBOFGH010000033.1:0-24236 GCA_051649025.1 Eubacteriaceae bacterium | reverse complement strand
GATAACCCCTTCTTTTTCATGGCTAAAAGCTTTTGCTTGTTCGAGTTTATCATCGTAGTTTGGAAAAGATAAAATGTTCTCAGAGACAATGTCGACATCATGTTCTAAAAAACTTTGTGGGTCACAAAGTAAGTTTAAGCGTTGACGTGCATTAATTCGATAATGATAACCACATTTTGGACAAACAAAGAAATTTTCTTCGAGATCTGAAGTAAAACTCATGGTATGACAAGAGGGACATTTTGTACATAATTCGTAAGGGATATTAGGATCTTTTTTTCTAATATTTTTAGTATTTACTTCTAATTCAATTGTAGGTTTTTTAAAAAGCCCTTTTTTTAACATATGAATGACCTTTCCAAATTTGAAATAATATTAAAGTTTTTCCATAAAATCAGTGAAATATGAACCCTCAACAAAAGCTGGAGAATTAAGTATCTCTAACTGGATTTCACTGGTATGTTCAATGCCTTCAATCACAAGTTCACATAGAGCTGCTTTCATTTTGCGAATCGCGAGTTCTCTCGATTTTGAATGAACAATTAGCTTCCCCACCATGGAATCATAATAGGGGGGGATAACATAATTTTGATAAAGTAAAGTGTCGAAGCGCACCCATGGGCCACCAGGAACATGGAGAAATTCAATGGTTCCGCAATTAGGACGGAAATTCAAACGTGGATTTTCGGCATTTATTCGGCATTCAATGGCATGTCCTTTGATTTGTATATCTTCCTGTTTTATATTTAAAGGAAGTCCTGCGGCAATTCTTATCTGCCATTTTACAATATCAATTCCTGTAACCATTTCAGTGATTGGATGTTCTACCTGAAGACGGGTGTTCATCTCCATGAAATAGTAGTTACCTTCAGTATCTAAAAGAAATTCAATGGTTCCTGCATTTTCGTATCCAATATATTTAACTGCTTTAATTGAAGTTTGTAATAAAGATTCACGAAGCTTATTACCAATTGAAGGCGAAGGACTCTCTTCTAAAAGCTTTTGATTTTTTCGTTGAACAGAACACTCACGTTCTCCTAAAGCTAAAACATTTTTTTCTTGATCACAGAGAAGTTGAACTTCGATATGTTTTACTTTTCTCAGAAATTTTTCTAAATAAACAGCATTGTCATTAAAAGCATTTTGTGCTTCTTGACGTGCTAATTGAAATTCATTAATAAAATCTTCAGGGCGTTCTACAAGACGTATTCCTTTACCACCACCACCAGATCGTGCTTTTACAAGCAAAGGATAGCCGATTTTATTTGCTTCATTGAGAGCTACTTCAGGATCATCAATGATATCTGTTCCGGGAACAACTGGCACTCCAGCAGCTTTCATGGTTGCTCTTGCTTGGTCTTTATCTCCCATTTTTTCGATAAGACTCCACTTGGGACCAATGAAGGAAATTCCACACTGCTCGCAAAGTTTACCAAATTTTGGGTTCTCTGAAAGAAGACCATAGCCAGGGTGAATGGCTTCTGCTCCAGTATTAATGGCCGCAGAAAGAATGCTTGAAATATTGAGATAACTTTCACCAACATTTGCTGGACCAATACAAACACTTTCATCAGCTAAACCAACATGTAGACTATCAGCATCAGCTTCCGAAAAAACCGCAACGGTTGAAATTCCCATTTCTTTACAGGCTCTTATAATACGTAATGCAATTTCGCCGCGATTTGCGATGAGTACTTTAGAAAACAAAACGATTCCTCCTTTAGTCTAAAAGCGCAAAGGAAAATTCACCGATGACGGCGGTTTTACCATTAACACTTCCAGTACCTTGAGCAAAATAGAATGGGGGTTTACTTTTAATAATCTGACATTTAATAAGGATTGTATCCCCTGGTATTACTTTTTCCTTAAATTTTACCTTATTGAGACCTGTGAAGTAAGGGGTTTTATTTGCTGAATTTTCTGAAAATAAAACGCAGCATGTTTGGGCCATCATTTCACATAAAATAACCCCTGGAACAACGGGATTACCAGGGAAATGTCCCTGTAAAAAAAACTCATCTCCCTTAACTTTATAAAAACCTTGGGCAGTGCCATCTTCTAACACATTGGCTTCATCAACAAGAAGCATAGGTTCCCGATGGGGAATAATTTTTTTTAGTTCTTCTTTATTCATTTATGCTCCCTCTTGAATGCGATAAATGACCTGACCATATTCAAGAACTTGCCCGTTTATTACGCATTTTTCAATTATTTTTCCCGATTTTTCTGAAGTGATTTCATTCATAAGTTTCATTGCTTCAATAATACACAATATCGTTCCTTCACTAAATGTATCACCAACACTTACGAAAGGGGCACCTCCAGGTTCATTGCTTTCATAAAAAACACCAACCATTGGAGATTTAATCTCAACCAGGTTTCCAGGGTTTTCAATTGTCTCTACAACTTCAGTAGTTTCTATGGTTTTGTGAAAGTCAGGGACCATATTGTCCGAAGTATTGTCTTGTTTAGCAATCGGTTTTGTTAAAGCAATATTATTATCAAAATCACGTCGCATTTTAATTTTCAAATTTCCATTTGCAAGATCAATGCTTGTTATATTTTCCTTTGACATAATTTGGGCTAGAATTTTGATATTCTCTGTATTTAATTCCATGACTATTCTCCTGTATATTTTCTAAAAGCCAAACAACCATTATGGCCTCCAAAACCTAAAGAAATAGAGAAAGCAATATCACTTTCTATGATTCGTTTAGTGTTTGGAACATAGTCAAGATCACATTCGGGATCAGATTCCACATAGCCGATGGTGGGAGGCACTACGCCATTTTTTAAAGCAAAAATAGAAGCAATGGCTTCAATTGCGCCGGCGGCGCCTAACATATGCCCAGTCATTGATTTTGTAGAACTTACAAGAGTTTTATCCAAATAAGGTTCTAAAGCTTTTTTGATCGCTTTTGTCTCGGATTTATCATTTAGTGGGGTACTAGTGCCATGGGCATTTACATATATTTGGGCATTATCTATAGAAATACCATATTCTAAAGCTTCATTTAAGGCATCAGTAATTGCTTTTGCTCCACCAGTTGCTTCGGGATTTGGAGCAGTGATATGGTAAGCATCATTGGTATTTCCATAGCCAACAATCTCGCCATAGATTTTTGCTCCTCGTTTTTTTGCAGAGTCGTAATCTTCTAAGATTACGGCACCCGCACCTTCTCCCATTACAAAACCACTACGTCGTTTATCAAAAGGGATTGATGCATTGGAAGGATCATTAACCGTTGTTAATGCCATACAATTTGTAAAACCAGCAATAGAAAGGGGAGTGATGCTTGCCTCAGTTCCACCAGCAATAATTGCATCTGCATATCCATGCTTAATGGATCTAAAAGCTTCTCCAATTGCATTTGTCGATGTAGCACAAGCCGTAACGACGGGTAAGCTAGGTCCTTGAGCATTGTAACGAATAGCAATACTTCCTGTTGCAATGTTTGAAATCATCATTGGGATAAAGAAAGGTGAAGTTCTGCTAGGACCTTTTTCTCTCAATTTGTTACATTCTTCAACAAAGGTATGGATACCGCCAATTCCTGAACCCATGTAGACGCCAAGGCGGGATGGGTCGATATGTCCTGCTATTTCGCTATCTTCCATTGCCTGAACAGCAGCTCCTAAAGCGAATTGTGTAAATAGATCTGTTTTTCTAAGTTCATTTTTCTTTATATAATCCAATGGGTTAAAGTCTTTAACCTCAGCAGCAATTTTCACTTTTAAATCTTGTGTATCAAAGGCTGTTATAAAATCGATACCACATTTACCATTTATTAAATTATTCCAAAAGTCATTTGTGTTAGATCCAATTGGAGTGACAACACCACAACCTGTTATTACAACTCTACGTTTCAAATTGATTCTCCTAAATATAGAGACCGCCATCTATCTTAATGACTTCTCCAGTAATATATCTTGAAGCATCGCTCGATAAAAAAACACATAAATTGGCGACATCTTCGGGTTGACCTAAACGTTTCAAAGGAATTTGTTTCAAAATTTCTTCTTTAATTTCGGGCTTCAACTCTTCTGTCATATCGGTTTCGATAAAACCAGGAGCAATGGCGTTGCATGTGACACCACGCATGGCCATTTCTTTAGCCACGGCTTTTGTTAATCCTATCATCCCTGCTTTTGCGGCAGAGTAATTACACTGCCCAATATTTCCCATAAGACCAGAAATAGATGAGATATTAATGATTGTACCTTCCCTTTGTTTTAAGAAAATAGCCCCAGCATGTTTACAAAAGTTGAAAGCGCCTTTTAAGTTTGTATTAATTACACGATCAAAGTCCTCTTCATTCATAGCAATGAGAAGTTTATCTGATGTGATACCGGCATTGTTAATTAAAATTTCAAAAGAACCAAAGTCTTTTTTTATTGATGTGACCAGATCTTTTGTTGCTTTAAAATCAGAAACATCACATTGATAAATGCGACATTGAACACCAAATGATAAGATTTCAGATTGCGTTTCAAGGGCAGCTTTTTCGCTACCTCTATAAATAAGAGCAATATTTGATTTGTTTTGGGCTAATTTAAGGGCAATCGCTTTTCCTATTCCCTTGGCACCACCAGTAACTAAAGCAGTTTTTCCAGACAACATTCTAAAGACCACTCCTTTCCATTAACTGCCTCCATATTGAAGTTTTCAATAATGGCATCAGCATGTATATTTCTAATTGAAGGATCGATTTTATTTATAAAGCCACCCAGAGTTTTTCCAGGGCCAACTTCAATAAAAAGATTAAAACCATCTTTCTTCATTTCAAGAATTGTTTTTTCCCATAAAACAGGGTGATTTATTTGAGATAAGATTCTTTTTTTGATAGATTCAACATTTTCAGAATAAGGAGTTGCCGTTTCATTTCCGTATAAAGGAATTTGCGGGGAGTGACAAGTCAAGGACTCAATTTTAGATTCTAAGGCTTCGACAGCCGAATCCATGTAAAAAGAGTGAAAACCTCCAGATAACCCAAGAGGAATTCCACGGCCTCCAGCTTTTTTTATGGCAGCTAAAAAATCTGGAACTTCAAGATTACTAATCGCTACTACAAGCTGTTTAGGGCAATTATAATTGACTGGTACAGCACCTTTAAACTGATTGGCAATTTCCTCCACTTTGTAATCCTCTAATTTCAAAACAGCGACCATTGTGGCTTCAGTTGATTGACTTGCTTTTTCCATGGCTTCACCTCGGGCAATAACAAGTTTGAGTCCTTCTTCAAGACTTAAAATTTCAGAGGCAACTAAGGCAGAAATTTCTCCTAATGAAAACCCACCAACACCATGAGGGAAAACCCCCATGGTGTTAAGGACCTTATACATTGCCATTTCCACCGCAAAAATGCAAGGTTGAGTATTAATCGTCGAATTGAGGACTTCTTTAGGACCTTCAAAACATTGATGGGTAGTCTCTGGTCTTAAAAGATCAATTGTATCAAAAATTGATTTACCAGTTGGTGATAAGTTGTATAATGACTGTCCCATTCCAATGAAATGAGCCCCTTGTCCAGGGAACAAAAAAGCTATTTTATCCATTTTCCACCATTTTCTAAAGCGATAATCGTTTCTTTTACGAGTTGAGAAATAATGGTCTCTACAGGTTCTTTTTTTGAGATCATACCAGATATTTGTCCTGCCATGAAACAACCCTTTTGAGTATCTCCTTCGATAGAAGCTAAACGAAGTGCACCACGTCCATATTCTTCTATCTCTTCATTTGAAATTTCTGGGTTTTCTTCAAGTTTTATAAAACCCCTTGTGAAATTATTTTTGAGAGATCGAACTGGATGTCCGAGGGAGCGACCAGAAAGAACAGTATCAATGTCCTTTGCCTTAATGATTTTGTCTTTATAATTTTCATGAATTTTGGTCTCGTTCGCAACTAAAAAGCGTGTGCCTAATTGGACGCCGATAGCACCGAGCATAAAAGCTGCTGCAATCCCACGACCATCCCCAATTCCTCCAGCTGCAATCACTGGAATTGAGACTGCATCACAAACTTGTGGAATAAGAGGCATGGTAGAAAGCTCGCCGACGTGTCCACCAGATTCACCACCTTCTGCAATGACGGCAGTGGCACCAGCGCGCTCAGAAAAGCGGGCTAATCCAGAGGAAGGAACGACAGGAATAACTTTTATTCCTGCATCGATCCAACCATTCATAAATTTTCCTGGATTGCCTGCCCCAGTAGTGACAACAGGAACCTTTTCTTCAATCAAGACTTTAGCAATCTTATCAACGTGGGGGTTCATTAACATGACGTTGACCCCAAAAGGTTTTTCAGTTAAAGCTTTGACTTTTTTGATTTCAGATCGAAGCCAATTTTCGTCTGCATTCATGGAAGAAACAATTCCTAATCCTCCACTGTTAGAAACAGCTGAGGCAAGAGTTGCATCCGAAACCCAAGCCATACCCCCTTGAAAAATTGGGTATTTTATGTCTAATAAATCACATAATGGTGTTTTTAACATAGACTCACCTAGGCAATCGATGCTTCAATTAATCCTACTACATCACCAACAGTTTTAAGTTCGCCATCCATTTCGATGTTTGTATCAAAAGCTTCTTCAATTTCCATAACTAATTCTACAGTGTCTAATGAATCAAGCTCTAACTCTTCAAAAGATGATTCTAATGTAATCTCCAAATCAGCCTCATCTTTATAATTACGTAAAATTTCTACAACTTTTTCTAATACCATTTTTAAATCCTCCTAAGATTTTATTAATAAATTTTATTTTCTACCAAGAAATAACGCAGGCACCTGTAGTCAAACCACCGCCAAAAGCTGTTAATCCTAACAACATACCAGGTTTAAGAAGTCCCTGACGATAATAATGGTCTAAGGCTAGTGGGATACTTGGTGCTGAAGTGTTTCCTTGATAATTAAGGGTAATCGCAAATTTTTCCATGGGAATTTTCAGACGTTTTGATGCGCCTTCAATGATTCTAAGGTTTGCCTGATGGGGAATAATCAAATCAAGATCCTCTAAGGTGAGATTTGCATCTTTTGTGACTTTCTTAAGATCTTCGCAAATCGCAGAAACAGCAAAACGATAGACATCAGCGCCTTCCATTTTCAAGTATGGTTTTTCATTATGTTTATTCACATTTAACAAAGGGTGATTGCCTTTGTTCCAAGGAATAGAGAGTGGTTGTGCATTTCCCTGGGATGTTATTAAAATAGACTTTAAATTGTTTCCTTTAGAAATAACAACTGCGCCAGCACCATCTCCAAAAAGGACTGCAGTTGAGCGATCATTCCAGTCAACCAATTTTGACATAGCATCAACAGCGATCACTAAAATATTGTTGTAATGCTCCTTATGCAAATAGGCCTCGGCGATATCTAATCCATAAATAAAACCAGAGCAAGCAGCATTTACATCAAAGGCTGGACATTTTGCACCAATCTTTTCTTGTAACAAAGAAGCCAGAGAGGGGGTAATAGTATCTCCGCCAAGGGTAGGGGCAATGATTAAGTCAATATCTTCTGGGGAAATCTTTGCATCCTTTATCGCTTTGATTGAGGCCACAGTGGCAATATCTAAAAGTGTTTCATCAACACAGATGTGCCTTGATTCAATGCCTGTTCTTGAACATATCCATTCATCAGATGTGTCTAAATACTGTGTTAAATCATTGTTTGTTTGAATAGTTTTTGGTAAGGCAGAGCCGATACCAATAATTGATAAAGACATTCAGTTCTCCTGTCATCAGAGAATTATTTTTTTTCGGAAAGAACAAGTAATTTCTTTTCAAAAAAATGATTTAGTTTATTTATTCCCTGTATTAATACTCTTTTTTCTTGGTCAGTCATTTCCTTTGAAATCTCATTAACCATTTTTCTGTGAAAGTATTGATGGATTTTGTTAACCCTTAATCCTTTTTCGGTAAGGTGAACATTGACGACTCGTCCATCTAATTCACTTTTTTCTTTTTTAACATAGCCTTTTTTTAAAAGCTTATTAATAGCGATGGTTACAGAAGGTAGGGTTATCCCTAAATCCTGGGCAATGTCACTGATCGTTTTACCAACGCTGTTTTTTTTTCCCACGGACTCAATAAGGTGCATTTCGCTAATGGATAAATCTAAAGTTTCAGAATGTTTTAACATAGCTTCTTCAACTTTTAGGATTGAATTAAAGGTATCTACTAGGATACTATTGAGTTGGGAAGCAAAAGGTTCCATAGTCACCTCCATATAATTAGATTGTCTAACTAATTATATTATTAAAAAAAAATTTGTCAAGAAAACAAGGCGGGTTATCAAGATTTTAAGTTTTTTTTAATCAAACCAAAGCATTCATTAATTCGGCTACTGACGTGATTTTATTAACTTTATAGCCCATTGCACCTGAAAACACAAATCCATTTTCGAAATCGCCATTTCGTCCTGATACTAAAGCATTGGAAATACAGTAGGGGGCTTCTTTATAATGACATGATTTGAGACAGTGTATAGGACAAGAGGTTGGTTTCTTTAAACCTAAACGCACTTGTTTTATAAAATCTCCAACAATTGCCCGTCCTGGGAGACCAGCAGGACTAGTGATTATTTCGATGTCTGATTCCTTAGCATTAACCAAAGCATTTTTGAAAGCTAAAGAAGCGTCACATTCAACAGTTGCAATAAACTGAGTGCCAATTTGAACGGCATCAGCGCCTGATTTGAGAACTTCATGAACCTCTTTAGAATTGCTTAAACCACCGCCAGCAATTAGAGGGATATGTTCCCCAATAAGATCTTCGTAAGGCTTAATTTCTTCAAGGATGTTTGGAATAAGATTTGTCAATGAGAGTTCTTTTAATCTTTCAGGGGTTAAATCTTCGTTTTTAAATCCAAGATGTCCTCCAGCAAGCGGCCCTTCTAATACAATCGCATCAGGTGTTTTTTTGTAATGACGCCACCAATGTTTAAGAAGGAGTTTTGCAACACGCCCTGAAGATACGATAGGCGAAATTTTTATTTCAGAATTTTTTGTGAGTTCAGGTAAGGTGAGGGGGAGCCCGGCGCCTGCAAAAATAATATCTACTTTAGCTGCGATAGCATCTTTCACGATCTCTTCATATTGGGTTAAGGCAGTCATGATATTGATGCCAATTGGTTTATTTGAACAAATATTTTTGGCTTTTTCCAAATTGTCAAATAAAGCTTGTCGATTTATCGCAAGACGATTTTTTTTATATTCAGGGTAGCTAAATCCCATTTCGACACCAGATAATACCCCTAATCCCCCGTTTTTCGAAACATTACCAGCAAGATTTCCTAGGGAAATTCCAATTCCCATCCCACCCTGGACAATTGGTTTCGTGAATTCAAACTGTCCAATTTTAAAAGTTTTTTCCATTAAAAACCCTCCTATACATTTACTAACTGTAATTGGAGGGTATCATAGCATAATTTTAAATAATTTGCAAAATATTAAGGGGTTTATTGGATTCTTTTAAGAAAAGACCATTTTGTTTCGGCGGTCAAAATTCCAATGAGAATAATGATACACCCAATAAACATAAATGAGGTAAATTGTTCCCCTAATAAAATAATGGATAGAAGGCTACCAAAAACAGACTCGAGACTTAGTATAATCGCAGCATGGGTTGAACTTGTATGCTTTTGGGCAATTGTTTGAAATAAGAAAGCCAAAAAAGTGCAAAAAACACCAAGATAGAGACCATTCATAATGCCATCAAGTGGAATGTTGAGGGTGAACTCTCCAGAGATAGAAACGTAGAGTAAGGAACAAATGGCCGCAAATGATAACTGAATAATAGTGATTGCAATAGGATCAAATTTTTTGGTATAGATACCAATACTTACAATGTGGCAAGCATAGAGTAGCGCGCAAAAAATGGTGAGAGTATCCCCAAGGTTATAAATGAAACCAGTTGAAAAATCAAAGGTCAAAAATCCCAATCCAAGAAGCATAATAAAAGCCGCCGCAAAATTATAGCGATCTGGCATTTGTTTTTTAACGGCCCAATAGATAAAAGGAACCATAATCACGTTAGTCCCTGTTAAAAAGGCTTGTTTACCAGGGAGCATAAATTGCAGCCCGATCATTTGTGCTGCAAAAGCTGAAAAAAGAAAAAAACCAATCACACAACCGGCTATAATTGTTTCTTTTGTAATGAGGGAAAAGCGTTTTTTAAAAATAACCCCAGATAATAGGGCGGCTATAGAAAATCGGATGGTCATCAGCATCATAGGGGTCATCGAGTTTAGAGCATTTTTTGAGGCTACAAATCCACTTCCCCAAACAAAGGCGACGGCAATAAGAATAAGATCTGCGTATAAAGTTTTTTCTTTCAATTTGTTCATAAGTTGTCCTTTCTAGGCGATGTTATTTTATTATAACTAATATTCCTAACTTAAGTCAAAATTATTTTGGACACCTTGGAAAAATGGGTTATAATAAGGGTGAGTAACTTAGGGTTTATGATTATATTTAAAATGATAAATTAATAAAAGGATAAAAAATGAAACTAATTTTGGTACGACATGTAGAGACTTATGGGAATATCGAGCATCGATTAAATGGGCATACAGAGTCTGATTACACCCCCCGTGGTGAAATGATGAAGGAAATCTTAATTGATGAATTGATTGCTCTCAATGACATACATCAATTTGATACCATTTTTTCAAGTCCAATCTCTCGAGCTGCAAAAATTGCTTTTGGTGTTGGAGAAAAATTAAATCAGTCAATTAAAACAGATGAACGTCTTAAAGAATTCAATTTTGGGATTTTTGAAGGCAAAACGAGGGAAGAATGTATTGCAGAAAACGAAGAAGCTTGGAATACTTGGCTAAAAGATTATGCAGATCATGTGATTCCAAAGGGTCAAAGTCAAAGTGAGTATCATCAGCTGTGCAAGAGCTTTATAGAAGAGTTACCCTCTGATAAAGTTATTTTGGTTGTTGCTCATGGGGGAACAATTCATGGGATTTTAATGAATCTTTTAGAGATCCCAATGGAGAGCAAATGGCATTTTGAGATAAAGCTTGGGAGTATTACCATTGTTGATGTGATCGATGGATTTGGAGTTTTAACAGAAATGATGACCCCCAAATATGATGAAGGCATTAAAGCGATTGAATTAAAGAAATCAAATTTAAATGGAGGATTTTTTTGAAAAAGATTACTCAAGAAATTTTACTCGAAAATCAGGAGATCAGTAGAAAATTATTTGGCCCTTACGATGAAAACATTAAACTCTTGGAAAAGAAATTAGGGATAAATTTAAGTCTTAGAGAAAATACACTTAAAGTTACTGGAAATCAAGAAATGACTGAAGCGGGAGCTCGAACAATACTAGAAATGGTTAATATTGTGAATACTCAAGGGAACATTTCTATTGATAATACAGAATATTTAATAGGATTGATCCTCCAAGGGTTAGAGAAAAAGTACAATCAATTGAATAATGAAATTATTTGCTATACTATGCGTGGTAAACCAATTAAATGTAAAACATTAGGTCAGAATAACTATATTGAAGCCATACGTAAAAACGACATTGTTTTTGGAATCGGACCTGCTGGGACAGGAAAAACCTATCTTGCAATGGCAATGGCAATTACCGCATTTAAGAATGGCGATGTTGAGCGATTGATTCTGACACGTCCTGCTGTGGAAGCCGGTGAAAAATTAGGCTTTCTTCCTGGTGATCTTCAAGACAAAGTTGATCCATATTTGAGGCCTCTTTATGACGCATTATACGAAATCATGGGTGCAGAATCTTTCCAAAAGAATATGGAAAAAGGGTGTATTGAAGTTGCGCCTTTAGCCTATATGCGGGGGAGGACATTGGAAAATTCTTATATTATTTTAGATGAGGCTCAAAATACGACTCCAGAACAAATGAAAATGTTTCTAACACGTTTTGGATTTGGCTCGAAAATTGTAGTCACTGGGGATATCACACAAATTGATTTGCCCTTTGGAAAAAAATCAGGTTTAAAAGAAGTGAGAAAAATTCTCAAAAATATCAAAGGAATTGAATTTTGCGAGTTTACCAATGAAGATGTTGTTAGGCATCGATTAGTTCAGAAGATTATTGAAGCTTATGAAGTATCTGAAAGAGCTCAAGAAGGAATAAAAGAAAAAATTTAGAATTGATGGAGTAAAAATGTTTGTATTTTTTGATAACCGCACTGATTATGTCTTAGAGGAAGCTCTTCTAGAAAAAATTGAAGAAATGATGACAAAGACATTATTTCACGAAAATATTTATTTTGAATGTGAAATTAGCTATTCTTTCGTAACCCCAGAAGAAATAAAATCTTTGAACAAAACGTATCGAAAAATTGATAAGGCAACGGATGTGTTGTCCTTCCCGATGATTGATGATTTTGAAGGACTAAAAAACAGGGAGCAAATAAATCCGTTGCTATTAGGTGATGTGGTTATTTCGATTCAACAAGCACAGATTCAAGCAGATGAGTATGGACAGGATTTGAGTCGGGAAATATGTTATTTAACAGTTCATAGTATCCTTCATCTTTTAGGGTATGATCATATGGAAGAAAATGAAAAGAAAAAAATGAGGGAAGTAGAAAAAGAAATTATGTCGGAATACTAACGTTTGAGGAGGTGAAATAAATGCGTAGGAAAATTAAGAAAAGTTTTTCTTATGCTATCGAAGGAATAAAATATACATTATCAACCCAGCATAATATGCGAATTCACCTAAGCATTGCGATATTAGTTATCCTTGTGGGATTTGCTTTTAAAATTTCTTCAAGCGAATGGTTGGCGATAGTCATTGTTATTGGCTTTGTATTTATGCTAGAAATCATAAACACGACAATTGAAACCTTAGTAGATCTTTATACCGAGGAATACCATGATCTTGCAAAAATTGCTAAAGATACAGCAGCAGGTGCCGTTATGGTTGCCGCAATGATGTCAATTTGTGTTGGAAGTATTGTTTTTTTGCCCAAAATTTGGGACTGGCTAACGGATATATTTCTACCCTAAATAAATTAAAATACCAATGGTAAATTAGAAAGAAGTGAAAAATGAACGAGAATTTTAAATCAGGATTTGTAAGCATTATTGGAAGACCCAATGTAGGGAAATCAACATTAATAAATAATATTATGAAAGAGAAGCTTGTAATAACATCATCGAAGCCTCAAACAACCAGAAATGCAATTCGTTGTATTTATACCAGTGATGTCTCGCAAATGATTTTTATTGACACCCCTGGAATGCATCGACCTAAAAATAAACTGGGTGACTATATGCAAAAAGCGGCTGAAAACACGATAAGTGACGTAGATGTAGTATTGTATTTAGTTGAACCAGAAACAAAAATTGGACCGGGTGACCAATATATTTTAGATAAATTAGAGACAACTAAAACACCAGTAATATTGGTGATCAACAAGATTGATCTTTTACCGAAAGAAGAATTATTAACGACCATTGGAATTTATCAGAAATATAAATTTCTTCACGGAATTATACCAGTTTCGGCAGCAACGGGGGATGGTGTAAAAGAATTACTTACTGAAGTAACAAAACTTTTGCCTGAAGGTCCTTTGTTTTTTCCAGAAGATATGATTATAGATCAAAGTGAACGATGGGTGGTTCAAGAATTGATCCGAGAGAAAATCTTAAACCTCTTAAATGAAGAAGTTCCCCATGGAATAGCAGTAGAAGTGACGAGTATGAAGCCCAGAAAGAACAAAGATTTAATTGATATTGACGCAACAATTTTTTGTGAGCGAAAAACACATAAAGGTATCTTAATTGGGAAAAGTGGTACAATGTTAACAAAAATAGGAACCCAAGGGAGAAAAGATATTGAATTCTTTTTAAAGACACAAGTCAACCTCCAATTATGGGTTAAAGTTCGTCAAGATTGGCGGGAAAAAAATTATGACCTAAAAGATTTAGGTTATTTTGAATAAAATGATCGATCGAAAAGGTCTGGTGTAGGATGGCACTCATTAAAACAAAGGGAATTGTGATAAAAGAACAGCCCTATAAAGAACAAGATAAAATATTGACTTTATTTACGGAAGAAGAGGGGAAAATCCAGTGCATTGCTCGAAGTGTACGAAGACAAAAAAGCACTTTGCTTGCAAGTACTCAAATTTTTTCTTATGGTGAATATGTCTATTATCCAGGAAAAAACTTTGGCAGCATTAATCAGGGAAGCTTAATTGAATCCTTTTATGCCCTTAGAAATAATATGGATAAAATGCTTTTGGGTTCCTACCTATTAGATTTAGTCAACAATGCCTTTGATTTTTATCAAAAAAATCCAATCATCCTAAAACTTTTGCTACATGTTCTTTTTTATATTTCAGAGGGTAAAGCACTTTCAGATAACATCATTGTTGGTGGATTTCAAATGAAATTGGTTTCTGTTTTAGGATATCGCCCTATTTTAAATGGGTGTTCAAAGTGTGAGAGAAAAGAAAATTTAAATTATTTTAGTATCGAAAATCATGGCGTGGTTTGTAAAAATTGTTATTCAAAAGAAGGCTATTATTACAAAATAGATGATGAAATGGTCGAAATTATGTTAGCTTTTTTAGGTTCTTCAATGAAAGAGTTAAAAGATAAAGAATTTTCAAAAGATGCTGTTTTAAAAGTGAATGATATTTTGGATCACTATATTGGGATTTGTATTGGAAAAAAATCTAAAGCATATGAGTTTTATAAAAATTTGAAATAAAATAAAAGGAGAAAAAAATGGGAAAATATAAAATGGCACATACGATGTATCGGGTGATGGATCTAAATCGATCAATTGATTTTTATGAAAAAGCACTTGGCTTTGTTGAGGTAAGAAGAAGAGATGTACCGGAGTATAAATTCACCTTAGTGTTCTTAGGGGATGGTGATTCTCAATGTCACCAACTCGAACTCACCTATAATTATGATCCGGAAAAACCCTATGATTTGGGAACAGGTTATGGACATTTAGCAGTATTAGTAGATAATTTAGAAGAATCTTATGCTGAACACTTAGCAGGGGGATTTGAACCAACAACACCTAAAGGCTTAGGAAGTGATGGACAAACCCGATATTACTTTATTACGGATCCAGATGGCTATAAAATTGAAATTGTTCGAAAATAAAAAGAGTCTAGGTCGTTTAACACAACGACCTAGACTCTTTTTTGGCCAATGAAAGATAGAACGTTCAAACTTTCATAATAACAAAAAAAATATTTTAGATTAACAAAAAAATTACTATTCATAGCTATTTTCAATTTTTTTTTATAATTATTTGATTGTTTTAATGTAAAACTTTCAAAAAAGTTTGAAAAAATTTTATTTTAAGGTATAATTTAATGAGAAGATTTTAAAATGGAGGAATCACGATGAACAAAATATATTCTGCAATTACCCCAGAAATTATTGAATACAGTAAGCTCTGTGAAGAAAATAGTTATATACAGCCAGATTTATATCAAAAATATAAAGTCAATAGAGGATTACGTGATCTCGACGGAAATGGTGTATTGACTGGATTGACTGAAATTTCTGAAATTAAAGCATTTGCTTTTGAAAATGGAAAAAAAGTAGGATTAGAAGGTGAACTTTATTTTAGAGGCATAAATGTCGAGGAAATTGTTAATGGATGCGTTAAGGAAAAAAGATTTGGTTTTGAAGAGGTTACCTATTTATTACTTTTTGGAAATTTGCCAAAGAGAGATGAGTTAAAAGACTTTACAAAGGTACTGGGAAATTATCGAAGTTTACCAACAAGTTTTGTACGAGACATTATTATGAAAGCGCCGAGTTCGGATATGATGAATACCCTAGCAAGAAGTGTTTTGACTTTGTTTTCTTATGATGATCGTGCGAGTGATATTTCTATTCCCAATGTTTTAAGACAATGTTTAGAGCTCATTGCTTTATTTCCGTTGCTAGCGGTTTATGGATATCAGGCATTTAAGCATTATCATGATGGACAAAGTTTATTTATCCATTCTCCCAAACCAGAGCTTTCAACAGCAGAAAACATTTTGCATATTTTACGTCCAGATAGTAAATATACTGAGCTAGAAGCACGCATTTTAGATATTGCTCTTATCTTACATGCGGAACATGGTGGTGGAAACAATTCAACATTTACAACCCATGTGGTTTCTTCTTCGGGAACAGATACCTATTCAGCAATTGCTGCCTCCCTTGGGTCGCTAAAAGGGCCCAAACATGGTGGAGCCAATATTAAAGTTGTTGAAATGTTTGATGATATGAAAAAAAATATAGACGATTGGAAAGATGAAGATAAAGTGCGCCAATACTTAGCTGATCTGCTTAATAAAAAAGTTTTTGATAAGGCAGGACTTATTTATGGAATGGGACACGCAATTTATTCAATCTCTGATCCAAGAGCGAATGTTTTTAAAGGGTTTGTAAAAAGCTTGTCGGAAGAAAAGGGTCTTCATGACGAATTTGAACTTTATTCGATGGTAGAGCGACTGGCACCAGTGGTTATTGGAGAAGAACGTCGTATATATAAAGGCGTTTCTGCAAATGTAGATTTTTATAGTGGTTTTGTTTATAACATGCTAGGTCTACCTTTAGAACTTTTTACACCCATTTTTGCAATCGCTAGAATTTCAGGTTGGAGCGCTCATCGTTTAGAAGAACTTATTAATGCAGGGAAAATTATTCGTCCTGCTTACATGAATGTCTGTGAAAGAGGCGCTTATCTACCTCTTGATGAAAGAGAATAGATTATACTTAATTAAAAAGTCCTCGGAATTTATATTCCGAGGTTTTTTTAATAAATATTTTTATAATATTCATCTAGGGCATCAACCAGATAAGTGAGGCCACCGGTCATTTCTTCTGCAGAGACAATCACCAATTCTTTTTCATCCTCTGCTAAAATAGAAAATTCTGCTTCTAAATCACAAAGTCTTTTAATTAAAAATACTAATTCTGTTTTCATCATACTCCTACTTAAACCGATTCTACGGTGGTCGTCCAATTGAAAATATCCTCGCCAGTACCAAATTGTATTGAAGTTAGAATATCGTATAAGCTTTTAGTAATGGGTCCAACCACTTTTTCGCTATGAAACACATGTAAATGATTATGGTAATAGATACCACCGATGGGAGTGATTACAGCAGCAGTCCCACAAGCACCAGCTTCCTTAAATTTATTCAACTCAGAAATGTATACATCTTCTTCATGTGTTGGCATTTTTAATAATTCCTTTGCTATTGTTAACAGTGAATATTTAGTAATGCTTGGTAAAATGGAAGAGGAAGAGGGGGTTATAAAATGATTGTTATGGGTAATTCCAAAAAAATTGGCAGCTCCAACCTCTTCGATTTTTGTATGGGTTATAGGATCGAGATAGATGCAATCTGCAAATCCTTTTTCGACTGCGATTTTATGGGCTAGCATGGAAGCAGCATAGTTTCCACCAACTTTTTCTTTTCCTGTACCATTAGCCGCTGCGCGATCATAGTCGGATACGATAAAATTCACAGGAGTTAAGCCGCCTTTAAAATATGGGCCAACAGGAATACAAAAAACTGAAAATATAAATTCATCCGCTGGTTTTACTGCGATACTATTACCAACTCCAAGTAGCATTGGACGTAAGTAGAGAGTGCCTCCTGTTCCATAAGGAGGGACAAACTCTTTGTTGGCTTTTACAACCGCAATACAGGCATCAATAAACATGTCTTGAGGAACGTCAGGCATCAGTAATCGCTGAGCCGAGTTTTTAAAACGTTTTGCATTTTCTTCCACTCGAAATAGTTGTATATTACCACTGACTGTTCGATAGGCTTTTAGTCCCTCAAAACATTGTTGACCATAATGTAAACAAGGAGATGCTTCCTCAATTTGCAATACATTGTCTTTAGTTAATTCCCCTGGAAGCCAGTGACCGTCTTTCCAACGAGCAACATATCTAGCATTAGTTTTAATGTAATTAAATCCAAGATTATTCCAATCTATTTTCATTTTTATCCTCCTAATTAGATAAATGACATGATTAATCCCATGAGTGCACCAAGCAAACCGCCAAGCCAAATAATGGCTTTAAGTTCTTTTGACATAATTTCTAAAATAATTTTTTCCAATTCGAGAACATCAAATTCGTTGATTTTCTCTTCTACCAGAGATTCGATATCGATCGCTGACATTATTTTTCCTAAATTTGCATTAACTAAATGGTGTATAAGTTTTACAATTTCGATCTTTATTTTTGGTAATAGATAATCATATTCTTCAATTAAATCTTTCATTTTAATCTCTAAAAGGTTGTCAACTTCATCTTCAACAATCGACCGAATAAGAGCTTCTCCTTTAGTGTAAATCATTTGATTAATTATTTCAGCTATTTTCGTTTTAACCATTTCGATCAGACTGTCATTTATGAACATTGAAAACATAGAACCTTCCAAGTTAACAATAATTTCTTCAATGGCAATCTCTGAAAGTTGCGTTCCCAAATCTAAGCTTTTTATTTTTTTATATGAAATGGAAGTAATTTTTTCCTTGCTCACATTTATTATCGCATCGTTTTCTTGTTGACCGATAAAAGCTAAAATTAATTCATGCACCGTAATTTCGGAGTCTCGATGCTCGTCAATAAAGGCAGTTAACCCGTCGTGAATTTTCTTATCCATTTCTGGGGAAAGTAGCCCTCTTTTTATAACGGATTCATTAACGAGGGTATTGCCAACAACATTCCCTAAAGATTTGGCGATGCGGCTTTTTTCTTTTGGAATAAGTCCCGGGGTAAAAGGAAGTTTTATCCCCATAAAAAAAACTGGGTTCAAGGGTCTAAATAACATTCGTATAGCAATGCCATTTGTAATAAGACCGATAATCCCACCAATGAGTGGTCCTATAAAAAAACTAAAATCCATAATATCTCCTTAAATATCAAAGTTATTTTTTATTGTAATACTTTTATAATCCTCTGTCGAGGATATTTCAAATTTCTTTTATTTGATGAGTGAATATTTATTGTATATTTATACTTAAACTGTTACAATGAAAAAAAACTTTGGAGGACATATGAAATTAGAAAAAGAACAAAATAGTAGATCAACCGTTGGAATGTATGCACTTATTTTTATTGCTTACTTTTTTGTTAATTTCCACCGTTATGCCGGAGGAATTTCAGCACCAATTCTTATTCAAGAACTTTCGTTTACCCCACAACAAATTGGGTGGTTTGGTGCCATTTTTACTTACTGTTACGCATTTGCAAACTTGCCTGCAGGGATACTAATTGATAAATTTGGAAGTCGTAAACTCATCGGCTTTCTTTATATTGGCGCCGCATTGGGAACATTATTACTGGCGATGAGTACAAGCTTTATACCAATAATTATAGGAAGAGGACTGATTGCAATGGGCATCGCACCTGTTTTTGTTGCTGCTTGTAAAGTAATCGCTGAATGGGAAACACCAGAACGTTTTTCGGTGATGAATGGTTATTTAATGGCATTTGGTCGAGCGGGGGGAGTCATTGCGTCAACGCCTTTAGTTATTTTAATTGCTGCGATTGGCTGGAGAAATACATATTTTCTTATTGCTCTAATTTCTCTTATGATCGGTGTCGGGGCTTTTATTCTCATCAAAGAAAAATGTGATCATGGAAAACCGAAAATCGAAAAGAAAAAGAATAATTCTTTTGAAGGGCTTGGGAAATTGATCAAACAATACCAATTTTGGTTTGTCGTTTTTTTCATGATGGCGATTAACGCAACCATCGTGAATGTTTTTGCAAACTGGGGAGGGGTTTTCTTAACAAAGGGACTAGGCTATTCAAATGATATCTCTGGGAATATTTTACTTGTAGCTGCTTGTGCATCTGTTTGTGGGGCATTGCTTTCTGGGTTTGTTATCAAGAAAACATCGGCTCGTTTTGCCTCATTTATTGGGGGAACTGTTTTAATGGTTGGAACTGCAGTTCTTGGCTTTTTTACCCAAAGCTTATCACTGGAACTGATTTATTTCATTTTTATTCTCATGGGACTAGCTGAATTTTATACCATTGCATCAGGATTTTCCTTATTAAGAACCATTGCAACAGCAAGATTTGTTGGAACAGCAATAGGAACGACTAACTTTTTCATCTGGGGGATTGGTGCGAGTGTTGTTGCTCAACTATGGGGGATGTGGATTCCGAGTGATTATGCAATTAATGGTTTTCAAACAGCTTTTATTTTTCATTTTGTCACCATTATTATTGGTTTAATTGCATTATTTTTCACAAAAGAAAAACCAATTAAAGCTTTAGAAGAGGCATAAAGGAGTTGAAATTTAAGAAAAATTTGTTATAATGAAAAGAAATGGAGGTACATGATGGAAATAAAAGATCAAATATTAAAATGTATGTTGGAAAATGAAAAACCTATGAGTGCTGGAGAAGTTGAAAAAGCATTGGGGGTTGATCGCAAAGAAATAGATAAAGCCTTCAAGCTTTTAAAAAAAGAGGAAGCAATTGTTTCACCAGTAAGATGCAAATGGGAACCAGCACAAAAATAAACGTACAATTTCTAAAGAAAGGGAAACCTTTCTTTTTTTATAACTTTGAAATGAGGTCACAAGAAAAATGAAAGAATTCATAGAATTTAAAGAAGTTTATAAACGGTATCATATGGGGGAAGTTACAATCAATGCTGCCAATGGTATTTCCTTTAAAATACAAAAAGGCGAATTTGTAATTGTTGTAGGTCCTAGTGGTGCAGGGAAGACGACTGTCTTAAATATCTTAGGTGGAATGGATACCTGTGATGAGGGGGAAGTGTATGTTGATGAGAAAGAAATTGTTGGGTTGAATCGAAAAGAATTAGCTGCATACCGTCGTTTTGATACAGGGTTTGTTTTTCAGTTCTATAATTTGATTCAAAATTTAACAGCCATTGAAAATGTTGAATTAGCAACACAAATTTGCAAAAACCCCTTAGATGCCAAAGAAGTGCTAGCAAGTGTTGGATTAGAAAAACAAATGAATAATTTTCCATCCCAATTATCAGGGGGAGAACAACAACGTGTTGCCATTGCGAGAGCTTTGGCAAAAAGACCAAAACTTTTACTATGTGATGAACCGACAGGGGCCCTTGACTATAATACTGGAAAAAACATTTTAAAACTTCTGCGAGAAACCTGTGCTAAAGAAAAGATGACGGTAATATTGATAACCCATAACCAGGCAATTACACCGATGGCGGACAGAGTGATTAAAATGAAAAATGGGTGTGTTGAAGAGTGTTATACAAACGAAAGACCAAAGGACGTCGAAAAAATTGAATGGTAAGAGAAATCTTTTAGGGGCGTTAGGGTTATTGGGATACAAAGTAATTAAGCCCATAGGAAAGGGAAGATTTGGAACTTGCTATATCGTTGAAAAAGAGAGAGGAATACAGGTAGCAAAAATTTTTGATGCGAAATATGTTAAAGCTCGACAAGAAAAAATCAATAAAGAAATAAAAATTTTAAAGAAAATAACACTACAAAGCACACCTAAATATATTGAAACAATCAAGGTTGATGGGATTTTTGGTTATGTTATGGAAAAAAAAGAAGGTGTTACACTTGAAAATATTTTTGAGTGTTTTGAGGTTGATTTTTCAAAAAAAGAGGTTTTTAATATTATTTATTCTCTTAGTACAATTTTAACAGAACTTCATAAAAAAAAGGTGGTCCATCGGGATGTCAAATCCTCAAATGTGATATTTAATCCTAAATTACCAGAAGATCTTTCGTTAATTGACTTTGGATCTGCACATTTAAATTCAGAAAAAATTGAAACTGATTTTATGGGCTTAGGCCAAACTTTTCTTGAACTTGCAGCTAATTCCTATGAGTTGTGTGGGAAACAGGAAAAATTATCACTACAGAATTTAAAAATCAATCGGGAAGAAAAAGAGTGCTTTGACAAATTGTTGCTCATAAAGAATCCCTATTCAAGTATGGAAGAATTTAAAAATGTATTTTTAAAATTATGTATGCGTTAAAATAGGAAAGGTATAAGCGTAGAAAGATTTGAAAGAAATTAGTCATTTTCTCCCTTTAGGGCTCATAGTTATTTCGAATATTTTTTATAATATTTGCACAAAGTCCATGCCTCAAAACTCAAATCCATTTTTGTTGTTGGTATTTACATATTTAGTTGCAGGCGTTGTTGCTTTTCTCCTGTACCTATTTACAGGAGGAGAGAAAGACTTTGTAGCAGCAATTCAAGAGATCAACTGGACAAGCTATGTTTTGGGAATCTGTATTGTTGGTTTAGAAGTTGGTTATATTTTGGCTTATCGATTTGGATGGAATATTAGTATTGCTTCAGTGATGGCAAATATCTGTTTAGGGATTGCATTAGTACCTATAGGAGTTCTTTTTTATAAAGAAGTTTTAACATTAAACCATTTGATTGGTATCTCCTTTTGTCTTCTTGGACTCTTCTTTATTAATCGATAATAAAAAAGCTTGAATCTTACATTTCAGACCCATGTAAAATTCAAGCTTTTAATAATTTTGCAATAATTCTTAATTTATTTTCAGTTGTCTTTTTAATGATAATTTATGCAATAGAATAAGAGAAACAATTAATAAAATAATTGAAGTGCCTAGGGTAAAAAACAAATTGCCACCAGTTAGTCCAGCGACTATATAACCGATGAAGCTGCAGCCAGCCACAACAATTGAATACATCATTTGAGTAGATACATGCTGGAGATGATCGCACCCTGCACCTGTTGAAGAAAGAATGGTGGTATCTGATATAGGAGAGCAGTGATCTCCAAAAACCGAACCAGCAAGGGTTGCTGATAACGTAATGACCATGATTTCTGGAGCGGCGTATTGACAGATGAATACAACAATGGGGATAAAAATTCCAAAGGTACCCCAAGCAGTTCCGATTGAAAAAGAGAGCAATGCAGCAACTAAAAAAACAATGGCTGGAATCATGCTTATTGGAATATTACTTGCTTTAACCAATTCACCAATGTAGTATCCTGTCCCTAAAAGGTCTTGACATAGTGTACCAATCGTCCATGCAAGTGTTAAAATGATATAGGCTGGAACCATTGTTTTAATTCCCATACCAATGCCGTTCATAAAAGATTTAAACCCGATGAGTTTGCGAGGAACAAATAATAAGAATGTAACTACCAAAGCCCAAAACCCTCCAAGAACTAAGGCAGCAGATGCATCGCAGTTCCCAAAAGCTTCAGCTAGGGATAATCCCTCACCAGCCCAAAATCCACCGTTGTAAAGCATGGATAAAATAGAAAATACAATAAGAGCTCCAATAGGAATAATAAGATCCCAAACAGTTCCTCGATTATTTTCAAGGATTTCTTCAGGAAGGTCAGTATCAATGGCCCCTAAGTCTCCAGTTTCTTCAGCAATTTTTTCAAATTTTGCCATGGGTCCAAAGTCTAAATTGGTTACCGAGAGTATAATAACCATTAAAATACATAGAATTGCATATAAGTTGTATGGGATCGTTGCGACGAAAGCCCCAAGCTCATTGGTAAAGGCACCTGTTTCATAAAGGGTAGACCCTACAGCTGCGGCCCAGCTTGAAATAGGTGCTATGATACAGATCGGTGCTGCCGTTGAATCAATAATATAGGCTAATTTAGCACGTGAAACGTTGTATTTGTCAGTAACAGGCTTCATTACAGTACCAACCGTTAAGCAATTAAAATAGTCATCCACAAAAATAATAGCCCCTAAGAAACTTGTAGCTAACAGAGCACTTTTTTTGGATTTCAATTTGGTACATGCCCAGTTACCATAAGCACTGGACCCACCTGCGAGTGTAACAACATAAACGAGAGCTCCCAATAGTGCTAAAAATAGAATAATATTAAATTTCCCAGGGGATCCGACAGTATTTGCCATTTGTTCAAAAGCTACTGCGCCCATCTCAATAATTCCGCCTCCACTAGCAATGGCATAAATAAGTGATCCGCTTAAAATACCAATGAGTAGTGAGGAGATGACTTCCTTTGTCAGTAATGCTAACACAATAGCAATAAGTGGCGGTAAAATTGATAGTATACCTACATTGACAGTTTCCATTTTTTTTCTCCTTCAATATATTAAAAATTTAGGCATTTGATAAATGCCGTAAGCCCTTGATTTTACTGGGCTTTGTTACTCATTTTATATAAATTTTCTCTCCACAAGTGGTATAATATAGGTACCAACAATACATTTTACAACCTATGGAGGAGAAAATTTATGGCT